>DATHPN010000083.1:0-81934 GCA_035483715.1 Candidatus Acidiferrum sp. | reverse complement strand
CCAACTTCAAAAAACCGCCCCCGCCACAACATTTCCTTGACAGAAAATGGCTTATAAGCTATATTATGTTAGTGTGCGGGGAATGAATTGAATCTGATGTATTGTTCTAAGATGGAATTGTCGGGGCCGACGACTCGGCGGTTGTTTACGAATGTGGTGGGCGTGGCGGTGATGGTCAGGGCATGGCCTTCCTCGATGGTTTTCTTCACTTGATTTGCGGTTTCTGGGTTGATCATGCAGGCTTTATAGGCGTCAGGATTCAATCCTACCTGGACGGCTAAGTCTTGTAACTTATCGGGGGCGTTTGATGGGCTGATTGCGTCTTGGGCGTCGAAGATGGCGTCATGGATTTTCCAGAAGGCGGCGGGGCTTTGTTGGTAGGCGCACTGGCTGGCTATAGCGGCGGTCATCGCCCACGGGTGGATGTCCGTTAGGGGGTAGTGCTTGAATACCAGGCGGACTTCCGGGTGGCGCTGCAGGAGCTCTCTAAGGACTACGTCAAGCTGGCGGCATGAAGGGCACTCGAAGTCGGCGAACTCGATTAGGGTGACCTTGGCGTCATTGGGGCCCATGGACGGCGAATCGCCAACGTGGAGTTTTGAACGGACTTCCGCGAAAGGGTCCACCGACATGTCGGTGAGCTCTCCTCTAAGCAGAAAAATTCCGGTTTTTGAAACGTAAACCACGGCGGTGTCGGACTGACCTCCCATTGATACGGTTACAGAAACCTTTAGCAGATCGGTGATGGGCGAGGGCGTGGGCGAGCCCACCTTGACATCAAAGTCCGGGCCCCATGCGTACAAATTTCTCAAATATTGTTCCACACGGGTTTCGATGGTTCCTGGCTTAGCCGCTGACGAATCGGCTGATTTCGGTGCGGGGGATTTTTCTTTTCCCGAAGTGGATTGAGCCGCTGAAAGTGGCCTCATTCCCGTAAACAGCAGGAGAATGCAAAAAAACAATTTTCGGAACACGGTGGGGCTCCTCTCAGGGTTTGAATTTTTGAACGATTGGGAAAGGGCGGCCAAGTCCAAAGGCCCGGGAAGTAATTTTCAGGCCGGGTGGGGCTTGCCGCCTTTTATATTCGTTGCGATCGACTTTGCCTGCTATGGAACGGACTAGATCGATATCGAAACCACACTCGGAGGCGATTTCCTCGGGACTCTTTACGTCCTCGATGTAGGCCTTCAGGATCCGGTCCAGAACATCGTACAGAGGAAGGGAATCCTGATCCTTCTGGTTGGGGCGAAGCTCGGCAGAAGGCGGCTTTTCGAGTGAGGCGCGGGGGATGAGTTCCCTCTCGATATTGATCAGTTCCGCGAGGGCATAGACCATTGTTTTGGGGACATCCGAGAGCATCGCCAGGCCGCCCGCCATATCTCCGTAGAGAGTGCAATACCCTACCGCCATTTCCGATTTGTTCCCGGTGCTCAGAACCATGGAACCGAATTTGTTCGACAGGGCCATTAAATAATTTCCACGCACCCTGGCCTGCAGATTTTCTTCGGTAACGTCTTCCGGCCGGCCGCGGAAGGCGCCTGCGAGCGCGGCTCGATACGATTGGAAGACATCCGTGATCGGAATAGTCAGGAACTCAATTCCCAGATTCTCTGCCAGCTGACGGGCATCGGCGCGGCTTCCCTCGGAGGAATATGGTCCAGGCATGGAAACGCCGAGGACATTTTCGCGGCCCAGGGCGGCGACAGCAATGGCGGCCACAACGGAGGAATCGATGCCGCCGCTCAGTCCCACTACGACTGCGTGGAAACCGGATTTGCAAACGTAGTCGCGCGTTCCGCAAATGAGGGCTTGGAGGACGAGTTCGAGTTCCGTGGCGTGCTGGGGGTGAAGCTCGCCCGAGTTTGTTTCGGTGTCGAACAGGACGAGGTCTTCCACGAAGGAACTCGCTTGAGCGGGGACACGGCCGTCGGGTAGGACAACGACGCTGCCTCCGTCGAAGACCAGACTGTCATTACCACCGACCTGATTGACGTAGATGACCGGCCGGCCGTGGGACTTAGCAAGCGCGCGCAACATGTCCATGCGCAGGGTTCGTTTGTCGATCGTGTAGGGAGACCCGGAGATATTGATGATCAGACTGGCGCTCTTGGCTACCAGTTCTGCGACGGGGTCGCGCTCATAGAGGAGTTTCTTCCAGAACGTCTTATCGTTCCAGATGTCTTCGCATATGGTGATGCCCAGATTTTGGCCGCCGAAAGAGAAAACGTTTTGTGCTATGGCGGGCTGAAAATATCGGTATTCATCGAATACATCGTACGTGGGGAGCAACATTTTGTGTTGGACGAAAGCGATCTTTCCGTGGGCCAGGAGGGCGGCGGCATTCGCGGCGGATTTTCCCGTCGATCCTGTTGCGCGGGCCGCATAGCCGACGATGGAGGGAATCGGCAGCTGTTTCGCCAGGCAAGCCAGTTCCCTTTCGTTTCGTTCAATAAATTGAGGGCGTTCGATCAAATCCATGGGCAGGTAGCCGCAGAGGCAGAGTTCGGAGAATACGGCCAGGTCTGCGCCCTGCTTGGCGGCGCGCTGAGCAAAATTCAAAATCCTGGCGGAATTTCCGGCGAAATCACCGACCGTTGGATTCAATTGAGCTAGAGCTATTTTCATGAGAGGCCTATAGGATACGGGCCACTGTAGCGCATTGCAACGAGTTCACTGCGATCCTCAAAAAGTGGGACGCAAAACAAAATGGGCCTTGCGAAGACTCGCAAAGGCCCATCGGCGTACGCGTCCAAATCGAGAAAGAATCGCGGCGCTCTTAAACGCTGAACGAACTGCCACAGCCGCAGGTACTTTTGACGTTCGGGTTGTTGAACTTAAAGCCGGCGCCTTCCAGCGTCTCGATGTAGTCGATGGAGACGCCCTCCAGATACATTTCGCTCATCTGATCGACCAGGACCTTGAGCCCGTCGAATTCATAGACGTTGTCCGTTGGGTTCTCGGAGTTCTCAAAGGCCATGTGATAGCTGAAGCCCGAGCAGCCTCCACCTACGACGGCCACGCGGAGCGCCACGGGAGCGGGGTTCTGCTGGCCCATAATTTCTTTTACCTTCGTTGTCGCCACTGGAGTAACTGTAATCATTTCAGTGTTTTCACTCCCTGCCGGTTCCGGCGAGATTTCTTCCGAGAACATTATAACACAGGATGCAAGTGTTTCGCGTTGTGCGCTAAATGCTGTTTCTCACCACACCTATTTGATGCGGCGAACGCGTCGAAGGTTCGCGGGGGCGAGGGTCGGGGTCCCAAACTAGAGGATAGTACGACAAAGAACAATTCACTTCGTCGCACGGAGTTGCTGCAGTGTTGCAAACAGATGCGCCCAGGAGTAAATTGTCGCTCGGCAAGGAAGTCGAAATTGGAATATCGGTTCATGGGTCGAGGTCAAAGGGCTCATCCGCGATCAGCGCGCTGGAATAAGGCTACAGTGTGCAATTGGCGTGCGATGGCTGAGGCTCGGCCGTCGAGATTACCGCAGAAATGCCATAGCGATGAACACGCAATCCGTGCGTAGGGTAATGGAAGCGGATTTGAACGACGTGCGAAATGACACGCGTTCAAATGCGTATTGGCGTATGACGAGGCTTGGAGCCCTGGCCAAACTCGTGGTTCGGTGGTTGGCCGTCCTCCTGGCTTTGGCAAGCGTTGCTGCCACATTATTCGTGGGCGTGTTTTCTTTCGGATTCTACGGCGCGGCCAAGATTCTCGGCAAGATTGGCCCCCTACGCGACGCGTGTCAATATGTCTCCCGGGCTTACGAGCGGCTCCTCGAGCGGCTCGGGAATGAAGTCCTGCGGGACTCCCGCGACACCCCAGCTTTGCGACTTATGGTCTCCCTTACCCTTACCGCCGTGCCAATTTTCGCAATCCAACTGATACTAGGGAAGCCTCGGCTTTTGCTGGCCATCGCGTTCTATCTATCCCTTTACGGTCTCAAGTTTCGGCAGGTTGTGAGGATGTTCAGCGCCAAACACCTGGAGGGGCACCGGCCCCAAGGATACTTTTCGGAGAAATACGATAAGGTCTTCGGCCGTTACGTGGAATTCTTTCTCGGATATTTGTATGGGGACCTCCCAGAACTGGGCCGGACGGTTCATGTGCGTCTCCATCATAAAGAGAACGGCGGACCCGACGATACCGTCTACACGAGTCGCTACGATCGAACGAGTCCTCTGGATTTTCTTTGGTTTCTATCGGACAACATTTGGACGGCTTTGGGGCTGGCTCCGTACGCCTACTTTAAGTCTCGAGGCGACGTAAAAAACGGAAGACGAATGCTATGGGGAATGATTCGATACTACGTTTATTTCGCAGCGGTCTTTATTTACAATTGGAAAATCGGGATCCTGTTCGTGCTGGTTCCCCTTCTCTGCATGAACTTCATCATGGCAATTGCCGCATGGGTTCAGCACGCCTTCTGCGACCCGCAACGTCCCGAGGACTATTTTGCAAATACGGTGACCATCTTTGATGACGTGAACTTCATGAACGAGGGATACCACCTCTGTCATCACCACCGATCCGGCCTGCACTGGACCGAGATGCCGGCCCATCTGGAGCGGATTCGCGACAAGATGAAAGAATCCGGCTCCCTGGTCTTTCGGGACCTGGATTTTATGGAGCTTTTTTTCGAGTTGAGTGTCCTTCGTAGAATGGACGTGCTTGCCGAAAAGCTTGTCCCGTGGGAGCCCATGAATCGCGATCAGAGGCTGGCTCTGCTGGCGAAGAGAACCAAGCCTGTGAGAGCCGTTTCGGTTTGAGGCGTCACGAGCGAAGGCTTGCGGCAGGACCTCTCTGGCTTCGTCGCGCCTGAGCTTCGAATCTTTGGCGCGGCAAACTATTCCCCTTCGATAAGCAGATTTCCCCCACAACGTGTGTTCCGCAGGCTCGCTCAATTTTGCATCTTTAAGAAGTAACAAGTAATTTTCTCAGCTAAGATGATTGAAACTATGACTCATAAAATTACTCTTCTTCCCGGAGACGGGATTGGTCCTGAAGTCGCCAATGCAGCCACGCAGATCGTGGAAGCATCGGGCGTTTCGGTGGAATGGGAAGTGATTGCGGCGCCGCTGGAAGGTGGCAAACGCGTGGGGGAGTTTCCTCGCGAGCGAGCTGTCGAATCGGTGCGGCGCACGCACGTCGCGCTGAAGGGGCCAATGGCTACGGCGGTCGCGGAGGGGCCTCCGAGCATCAACGTGGCGCTTCGCAAGGAACTCGACCTGTATGCCAACTTGCGTCCGGTGCGGAATGTTGCCGGCGTCTCTTCCCGCTGGTCGGGAGTGGACCTGGTGATCGTGCGGGAAAATACGGAGGATTTGTACGCGGGGCTGGAGCATACGGTGGTTCCCGGCGTCGTGGAGAGCTTGAAAATTATCACCGATCACGCTTCGACGCGCATTGCGCGATTCGCCTTTGAATATGCGCGCAAGAATGGACGCAAGAAAATTCACGCCATCCACAAAGCCAACATCATGAAGCTTTCCGACGGACTTTTTCTGAGTTCGATTCGCGCGGTAGCCGGGAAATTTCCGGAGATCGAGTATCGCGAGCTGATTGTGGACAATGCGTGCATGCAACTGGTGATGAATCCGGCGCAGTTCGATGTTTTGCTGCTGCCAAATCTTTATGGGGACGTGGTCAGCGACCTCGCGGCTGGATTGGTCGGAGGACTTGGCGTCGTGCCGAGCGGGAATATTGGAGATGTGGCCGCCCTGTTTGAAGCGGTTCACGGGACAGCGCCCGATATTGTGGGCAAAGGGATTGCCAATCCGACGGCGATCGTGATGTCGGCGGCTATGATGCTCAATTATTTGAACGAAAGCGAGGCCTCGCAGCGGATCCTCGGCGCTCTCGACAAAGTGTATCGTGAAGGAAAACACACCACGCGCGACGTTGGCGGATCGGGAACGACGCAGGAGTTTACGCAGGCGGTGATTGCGAGTATGGGTGGGCTCACGTAGCGCACGCTTCAGAGCCTGTGGGGCAACACAAATTTCCAACGGATTTGTAGCGCCCGCCATCAGGCGGGCATCGTAGATTCAAGCACATGCCCGCCTGAAGGCGGGCGCTACACAAAACAAAACCGGGTTACCACGCAGGCTGAACAGGCTGCGGAATACGCAGTTTATTTTGTCATTCCGAGTGAAGCGAGGAATCTCTCTTCGATTTAGCCCCATGAAAAGAAAGTGAGATTCCTCGCTTCGCTCGGAATGACAATATTCTGGAGAAGTTTTTTCCGCAGCCTGTGAAGCATGTGCCACTCAAAACCCAGCGGGCCGTTCCCCTGACACAGCGAAGATTTTCTCCAGCGCCAGGCCGGCGCGGCCCATAGTTCCCTCGTCGAAAAGACGGCCAATCAAGGTGACACTGTGAGGAACGCGACGCGGAGGCGAGAAAGTTGGGAACGGCTTGTTTGGATCTGGCGCCCAGTCGCTTCGCGCCGTGGAGACTTCAACGAAGCCCGCGCGCAATGTCAGCGAGGGATGTCCCGTGAAATTGGTGATGGTGAGCATTTCGTCGCGCAGCGAAGGCACCAGAAGCAAGTCCACGCCGGAGAAGACGCGCGCCATTTCCATCGCGACCATGCGGCGGAAGCGGTCGGTCTGCACAAAATCCACAGCCGAAAGAAAACGCGACTGGCGGAAAAAGTTGGGCCAGGCGTCGGGTACCTGAGCTTTTAGCTGGTCCACGCCGTGACTTAGCGTGAGCTCCTCGAAGGCAGCGGCCGACTCGGCAAAGAGGATCGTGTTCATCGAGTCGTAGGGCCAATCCGGAATCGACACCTCAACGGGGACCATGCCTGCTTTCCGAACCGCGTCCAAGGCGTTACGGTCCACGTCGGTTGCAGGATTCTCCTTCATCCAGCCGGGAAAATAGCCTACGCGCAGGCCCTGCACGCTGGCGCTGGAGTCAAAATCCAGCTTGCTGGGCACGCTCGATAAATCGCCCGCGTCCGGTCCGGAGATGGCGCGCAACACCAGCAGGGCGTCCGCAACGCTGCGGGTCATCGGGCCAAGCTTGTCCAGCGACCAACACAGCGTCATGGCGCCGGTGCGCGGGACACGGCCATACGTGGGCCGCAAGCCGGTAATTCCGCAACGCGTGGAGGGGCTCACAATGCTGCCCTCCGTTTCACTCCCGATCGCAAATCCCACAAGGCCCGCCGCAGTGGCAGCACCAGGGCCCGCGCTGGAGCCCGACGATCCTTCCTCCAGCAGCCACGGATTCATAGTTTGCCCGCCGAACCAGATGTCGTTGAGAGCGAGGGCCCCCATGCTCAGTTTGGCCACCAGAATTGCGCCTGCGTCGTGAAGGCGCTTGACCACTGCGCCATCGGCCGCAGGGATGCGATTGCGAAACGGCTCGGCTCCGTACGTGGTCGGAATTCCTGCGGTGTCCAGGAGGTCTTTGACGCCCCAGGGGATGCCGTGCAGCGGGCTACGGTACTTCCCTGCCGCGATTTCACTGTCGGCGGTCTTTGCTTGCGAGAGCGCGAGTTCTCGTGTGAGGGTAATGACGCAGCGCAGCTTGGGATCGAATTTTTCCAGGCGGTCAAGATAGATTTGGGTGAGGCGCTGGGAAGTAAGTTTTCGTTGTTTGATCCACTGCGAAAGCTGTGTCACAGGAGCGAACGCAATATCGTCGTCTTTGCCTGGCAATGGTCCTGGGTCGGAGGCATTGAAAAGGAAGCGGTCGCGCTCAGGGCCTCTCTTTTCTCCGGGCAGGACCGGATCCCAGCGGGACCAGGGAGCCAGCGCTGGATCCAGCGCGACCTTGCGCGGACCAGTACGCCGCTCGTAAACAGCCGCAAGATTCATCCGCCAGGTACCGGCAGCCTGGGCACGTTCCGCGGCCGTCAGATTTATTTGCACGAGCTTCTCTGCTTCGGCAAATGTTGCAGGCGACACTTCCGGTCCCGCAGGCGGAGAAGTGCCGAACGCGGGCGGCGCGCCGGGAGGAGTTTCAGCCGACTTTGGTGATTTGTTGCGGCATCCCGAAGCCGCGCCCAGCAAGGCCAGCGTGGAATAAGTTAAGAATTCCCGGCGCGATTTTGACATTTTTTCTCCAAATCGCTTTGATTCCAATGAGCGGCTAAAACACAAAAGTTTTTTAACGCACGATGATTGCGCAGATCAGCGGACTCGGGTGAACCACTCAACTCTTCATCGACGAATTCGTCGGCAATTTGGCGGCTTCGCGGCCCGCTATCCGTCCCTGAACCGCGCAGCGCGCGATGCCGTGCAAGCTGAATCCCCCCGCGGATTCGCCCCCGCAATACAAACCCGGTATGACATTGCCGTTGAGGTCCACGACTTCGCACTTCGCTGTGATACGCAGGCCCGCGCGCGAGTCGTGCACGACCGGAGTGGACCAAGCCGCATAAAACGGCGCTATCTGAATCTTGTACTTGGGCGCGGCCTTGCCGAAGTCCGGATCCTTTCCTGCGTCGACGTATGAGTTGTACTTCGCGACCGTGTCCTGCAGCGCTTCAGGCGGCATGGACTTGCGCTGATACTTGTTTACAATATTGCGCGCCAAATCCTCGAGCGTGTTTGCGGAAAAGAAAAATCCCGCGGCGATGTCCACATCGGGAGGAGCCGTGTTCCAGCCTTCGCGCTTCACGGCGTCGGCGTCGAAGATCGCCCAGATCGGTCCGCCTCCGTTCGTAGCCTCCCCGGTTCCTGCCATCGCGGCGTTCAGGAAATTTGCGGGATCCCATTTGATATTGGCCGCGTTGAGATAGCTTCCCGGGGTGTAGGGCTTTATGGCGCCGTAATTGTTCGCGGTGGGATATTGCCCCTTGGTCTCGTCGTAAAACCTGAGCCCCGCCTGATTCACAAGGATCACGTCGTTCCAGTCGCGCACCAGCAGGCCCGTGGAACCGGCGCGCGAGAAGACGGGACTGGCCGGCATCCACGCGAGATTGGAATATCCCTCGCGGCTGCCAATTCTGCCCGCTTTGGAAAGAGCTTCGCCGAATTCTCCGGTTTGATTGTAGGCGCCCCAGAGCGATGCTCCGAGGGCCATGGCCGCGAGTTCACCGCTGGCGTCCCGGGTTGAGTAAGCCTCGCCCATCACCTGATATTCTTCCGTGAGCCTGGGGTCGAAAATCCGCCGGAAGTTCACATTGCTGCTGTGGCCGCCCGTGCCGATGATGACGCCTTTTTTCACGCGTATGTTCAGGGTCTTGCCGTTATTCGTAGCAGTGATTCCGACGACGCGCCCTGAAGATTGGCTTTCACGCACGATGCTGGTCATCCTGTGCTGCAAAAGAATTTGCGCGCCCAGCTTTCTGGCCGCGGCTTCCATCGGTCTGACGAACCCAATTCCAGCCGAAGTGGTAGTTTGTTTTTCAGGGGCGATCGGCACGCCGGTCTGCATCTGAGGCCACTGCATCGGAGCGGCATGGTTTTCCCGGGGGGCGGAATTTCCCGTGGCGTGGGCGCCGGCGTTGTCGGGCGTTTTCTCCACGAAAACAACGCCGTGCTTCATCAGCCATTCACAGGTGGGAGCGCTCATGTTGGCGAAGGCGCGGATGATTTCCTTGTCGTTGTAACGGTAATCGGGAAAGCCGTTGGGTTCCACGATGGACCAGTCGGTCAAATCCGCGAACAGCAGGTCCGGCGAATCCTTCACTCCATACTTTTCCTGTCTCGTGGTTCCTCCGCCGAGAGCGATGTTGCCGCCGCTGACGATGGCGTGTCCACCGACGTCGGTATTCACGTCCACGACGATAACGGACGCTCCATTTTCAATCGCTTCGATCGCCGCCGGCAGTCCGGTGGCGCCCGCGCCGATAATGACGACATCGGCTTCGTGGTCCCAGTGCGCGGGAACCAAAGCGCCGCTTCGCGCGGCTTCTTTTGGGACTGCCGCAATTCCGGCCAGGGCCGTAGCTCCCAGACCTGCGGCCGTCGTTTTGACGAAATTTCTTCGGGAGAGATTTTCTTGAGGTGGCTTGTTTTGTTTCATGGATCGCCCTCCGAATCCGAACGATTCTGGCCGGCCAGGATGTCCCGCGAAAGCGTAGCGTACCGCATTTCAAGGTGTGATGGGAACGGAGAGACGCTGTGCCTTCTCGTCCAAATCATTCGGGAACGGAGCATGGCGCGCTGAACTTTCTTCGCTCCTGGCGAGGTCCTGCATTTTTCTGCTTCGTTGGTGATTCAATGGTTCCCGCGTGCGTGTGCTCTGAGGAATCAAAAGCGGATGACAACTTCATTCGGTCCCGAAGGCAAACTAAATTTCGCGCCGCGCTCTTTGTTGAGTTTCAGGCTTGCGGGGATGTCCAATTCAGACAGGGGAATTTTTCTGGTCCACGAACCGGCGCTCCAGTAATCCGCTGTCGTCGAGAGGACTGCGCCCTGGATCACATATTTTCCCAGTTCTTCCACGTGTCCATCCCGAAATACGATGACAGCGCGCGGCAGTTCCGGCAGCTGCGGGGCTGCTGCGGCAGGTTCGGCGATTCCTGATTGCGGATTGGTGGCTTGCGGGGATTCAGGCCTCTCCGACTGCTGGATCGCCATTTGATTCCCGGTAAGCACCCGCACCCATTGGCCTCCATGGTTTTCCATAAGGAGCGGCTCGGCGGCATGCGCTGCGGGCGCAGTTGGTTGAGCGGGCTGCGCGACGAACTGCTGGACTTGAGGCGGCTCTGACGTTATCGAATCGGAGTCGATTTCGTCATCTGAATAAATGTATGGATAGACCAGAAATCCAGAATCATTCGAGAAGCGCCGATGGGACTGGCGGGCGAACCCTTCTCTTCCATTCAACCTGGAAGAAGACCGCGCTCGAGGAGCCGCGGTCGCTGCGCGCATGCCGCGACCTTGCGCGCGCGCGGACGGCGCAAGCAGCCACGCCGCAAGTATGGCAGCCGGCAGGACGATACTGAATCGAGAAATCATAAATGAGTTCGCGCGTGGATGCGGGGGAGTTTCACACGCCGGACTTCCCTTTTGCCTTACTGATGGCCAGCTTACTCCGAGTCATCTAGATATGCAATGCGGCGTGGAGCTGGTGATTGGTGATTGGTGACTAGTCACCAGTCACCCTTCACCACTCACAATTCATCGTCCTTCGTCTCGCGCGCGGCAAGCAGTCCGGCGAACGTCAGGGCCGCCGCCCCGGTGAGGTAATAGCCCACATACTGCAGGCCGTAATTCTTGGCGAGCCACGTGGCGATGTACGGCGCGAGCGAAGCCCCAAAAATTCCGGCGAAGGTGAACGTCAGCGAGCTGCCCGTGTAACGCACCGAGGTCGGAAAGAGTTCGGACAGCACCGTGCCGAGAGGTCCGTAGGTCAGGCCCATCAGGGATAGCCCGACAGTCATCATCAGAACGGCTCCGGCGGTCCCGGCGAGAAACATCGGGGCCATCACCAGTCCGAACGCGCCAATGGCCGCAGTCACCCAGAGAAGCGTGTTGCGGCGTCCCCGTTCGGCCAGGATCGCCCCTGCAGGAATAAAAATCGCAAAAAACAGGATGGCGAAAAGCTGCATCACCAGGAATTTCTGGCGGCTGTAACCGAGCGCGGTGGTGCCCCAGGACAACGCAAAAACTGTCATCAAATAGAAGATCACGAACGTTGCGAGCGCTACGAGTGTGCCTATCAGTACCGTTCCGGGGTGTTCACGAAACACCGTCAGCATCGGGACCCTCACTCGTTCCCTGCGGCTGAGCGCATCGCGGAACACGGGCGTCTCCGAAATTGTGAGCCGCACGTAGAGGCCGACGAGCACCAGCGCGGCGCTGGCCAGAAACGGAATGCGCCAGCCGTACGCAAAAAATTGATCGTCGCTGAGCCACCTCGACAGCGCCAGAAAAATACCCCCGGAAAAAAGGAAGCCGATGGGCGCGCCGAGTTGCGGAAACATGCCGTACCACGCGCGTTTGCCCGGGGGCGCATTCTCGATCGCCAGCAGAACGGCGCCTCCCCACTCTCCGCCGAGACCCAGTCCCTGCCCGAAGCGAAAAAACGCAAGCATCGCCGGCGCGGCCACGCCGATGGTGGCGTAGGTGGGCAGCGCGCCGATCGCAACGGTGGAGAGCCCCATAGTGAGCAGAGCCGCGACCAGCGTGGCCTTGCGTCCGACACGATCTCCGAAATGACCGAATAGCGCCGAGCCAACGGGACGCGCAAAAAACGCAATCGCAAATGTAGCCAGCGAGGCGAGCCTCGCGGAAGCTGGGTCCGTCGACGGGAAAAACAATTTAGGGAAAACAAGGACCGCCGCGGTCGCGAAGATGTAAAAGTCGAAAAACTCGATGGTCGTTCCGATCAGGCTGGCAAAAAGCACCTGGGCAGGCGTGTTGACAGCCACGCCCGCGGCGGGAGAGTCATGGCCAATCGCAACGCCGATGTTGGGAGTCTCAGGCAACGCCGTCCAGCTTACCTCATGTGCGCCTCGAATCAACTTCCGGATAGCCGTACTCTCTCTTTCGAAACCTGATGTACTTCGGCCGCGACCGCCCCGACCCGCGCAACCATGCCCCGCTCCAGAAAATGAGCCTCGCGGAAGCGCTCAAGTGAGACACGCTTCAGCCTGTTTGCTTTTGATTTTTGCAAGCTCCCCGCAAACCAAACAGGCCTGAAGCCTGTTCCACTGGAAATCTTCGCAATTCCAAGTGCAAAGCCGCATCCATAAATGGTAATCTCCGAGACCACCAATCGACTCAGCAACTCACGTCACTTTTCGGAGGGCCCATGTCCCGTCTTCGTCTTTTCCTGTGCGTGCTGGCGTTCGCTTCCGCTGCGGCGCTTTGTTCGGCGACAGATCGCATTCTCTTTTTGCATCTCGCTCCGTCGCAAGCATCGCTATTTATCTCCAACGCGGACGGCTCCGGAGAGCGGCCCCTCATGCAATCGGGCGCGCTGGATTACAATCCCGCATGGTCTCCAAAAGGTGATTGGATCGTGTTCACATCGGAACGCGCCGGCTCGGCCGATCTGTATCGCATTCACCCCGACGGATCGGGTCTCGATCGCTTGACGGACGATCCCGCGTATGACGACCAAGCCACCTTTTCGCCCGACAGTAAACAAATTGTGTTCGTCAGCACGCGCGCCTCGGGAACCGCTAATCTTTGGATCCTCGACGCGGCCTCTCACCAAGCAAAGCCTCTGACATCGGGCCATGGAGGGGATTTCCGGCCCGCTTGGTCTCCCGACGGCCAATGGATCGCCTTCTCTTCGGATCGCGACAGCACTCTTCCACCAGCGAAAGGGCGATGGGAGCGCCTGCACGTTGTCGACATTTACGTCGTCCGGCCTGACGGGTCGGGCCTGAAGCGGATTTCCGAGCACGGAAATTTTTGCGGCAGTCCCAAGTGGACGCGCGACAGCCAAAGCGTCGTCGCCTACTGCATGTCGGCCGAAGAAACCTGGACGTACCGTGTTGGGCCGGAGGACGGCGAGACCAATCTTGTGCAAATCAATATCGCCAACGGCAAAACGACCCCGGTGATTGCCGGTCCGGGCGTTAAAGAATATCCATCGGTGCTGACGTCAGGTGAAGTCGCTTACGTCCGCCGCCAGAGTCAGGTGCAGGGAGTCTTCTACGCAAGCGGCAAGGCCGGTCCTGCGGGCTCGGATGTGCGCTCTCCCTCGTGGTCGCCGGACAGCACTCAAGTCGTTTACAGCCGCTACACAACGAAACGCAACGCCGAACCCGCGAAGCTCTGGAGCCGAAATCCGAAGTATGAACTGTTCAACACAGAATTTTTGCCCGCGTATGATCCGTCCGGGCAGCGTCTCGCGGTGACGAAGATAAACCCGGACCAAACGGCCAGCTTGTTGATCATGGAAGAAGGAAAGTCGGCGCAGTCGATCCTGGAGCGCAAGGAGTTGATGCTGAGCCCGCAATGGTCTCCCGATGGCCGGGAAATCGTTTTTGGCATTGGCGCGTTCACTTCGTTTCTCGATTTTGCTGCCGGGGGGAAAAAGCCGATCGATCGAGTGAATGGCGGAGCGCAGGTCGGCATGATCAACGCCGACGGATCGGAATTTCACCTGATCACTTCGGGTCCCAATAACAACGCATTTGCTTCTTTTGCGCCCGACGGCAAGCACATCGTTTTCCGAACCGCGGGCCCTGACAGCGAAGGTTTGCGCATCATGAATCTCGAGGATCGCTCCATTGCCGTGCTGACCAGCAAGTACGACAACTTCCCTGCCTGGTCTCCGCGAGGCGATTTGATCGCTTTCATCCGCAAGATTGAAGGAAATTTTGAAGTGTTTACGATTCGCCCGGATGGAAAAGATCTGCGCCAGCTGACCAATAGTCCCGGCAACGAAGCGCATCTGGCCTGGTCGCCAGACGGGCAACGGCTTGCCTTTGCCAGCACGCGGATGGGATTTAAAGACGAAGCACTCTACTCAGGCGCGCCGCAGCCCTACGGCGAGATCTTCGTCATGCGCTATGACGGCACCCAACTCGAGCAACTCACCGACAACCAGTGGGAAGACGGCGGGCCTGCCTGGCAGCCTCGCAGCGAGAACTCGGCCGCCGCGGCAGCCCGCTCGAAATAACTTCGCCCGATCTATCTTTGGGGGCTACAGATAGCGCCCCCTATTTCTCCCGTCGCGGCTCCCACCGAAGGCCGAGGGAAATTGTCGGCTGATAGTACTCGCGCTGAATCATGTACTGCGAGCTGCCCTGATAGAAGCCAAAGACTTCGTTGTTGAGATTCAATCCGTAAGCTACAAGAGTCAGGCCGTGATTCATTCGAATGCTGCCCTGAGCGTCGACCTGGACATGCGTATAAAACCAGATGTCGCTTAGAGGTCCGTTCACCCCGCCGGGCAATCCGTCCGTAAATTGATAGGCGTATATGCTTGCTTGGTTATAGGAGACCCCTAAGCGGAAGGAGACACGGCCCCGGTCGTAAGTCGGGCTGAAGTTAAACGCGTTGGGAGAGGTTCGCGGCAGCATGGGGTGGTCCGAGCGATTGGGGATGCCGTTCGCCCTTGATGCGGTGTAGCCGTAGTTGGCGGACAGCCCCAGGCCTGCCCAGGCTCCGGGCAGCGATGAAAAGTGTTGCAGGTAAGCCACTTCAATCCCCGTAACCCATCCCGAGCCGGCATTGACCGGCTGAGAAACCTGATAATTGCCCGTTGTCCCTCCGGGCGGAGTGTAGTTGAAAAGGTCAGTCTGCGTATTCACGATGGGGTTATGGAGAAATTTATAGAAGTATCCGGCGGAAAAGACCCCGAAGGTGCTGAAGTAGTGGTCGTAAAGGACATCAATATCGTCTCCGGTTTCCGCTTTTAGGCTCGGGTTGTCGAGTTGGATGGCGAAGGGGAAAGTGCCGTTTCCGCTCGTGGTGATGTCAATTGCCTCGGCGATCTCCGTCGGATCGGGTCGGGAAAGACCCCGAGCATAAAAGAAACGAAGGTTGTCATTCGGAGTGATGGCGTACTTCAGCGCGGCGCTCGGCAAAAGAGTTATATATGAGCCCGTAAATCTGTCTGGCCCCACGGTATTACTGACTTCGTTGAACAAAAAATTCGTTCCGTTTTCGGTGGTGGATTCCACACGCAGTCCGGCGATCAGTCGCCAGCGGCTGGAAAGGTCGATCGAGTTCATGACATAGCCGGCCGCGACTTTCTCGATCAAATCATATTCCTGACCATCAGTCCCCTGCGTGCTGCTGGAATCAAACAAGGTCGGATTCGCCTGGGAAAAAGCGAAAGTGTTCTCAAAGCTCGGCTGGTAGCCCAAATTGTAGTTCCCGCCGTTGTAGTAACTGTGATTGACAATGGCGTTTGGGAAGGTGGACATAGGGATAAAGCCCGTTGAGAATTGTGAAGAGTTTTGAAGTGCGGTCGTATCCGGATTCAGCGTAAGCACATACCCGTCGTTAAACTTGTGCGCGTTCCGGAATCTTCCGCCGATTTCCAGGGTCGCCAGTTTCGAGCCGAGGTGATAGCGCTTGGCGCCGGACCCGGAGGCTTCAATATTCAGCTGCGCCGAGAGTCCCAAATTCTTCCGGATATCTTTGAGCACATAATTCGAAGGGTTGTTGATTTCGTTGAAACACTCCCCGTTCCATCGTGGCAGGAATTCGTTGGAGGTATTCGCCGGATCGTACTGGCACGAGCTGGTAGTAAACGTGTTCGGGTTTGCCTTAAAGTCCGCATCCTCAGAGGAAGAGTTGCCGTACCAACCACGAGACACGGCGACATCCCAGGCAAACCACGTCGACGTCAAATTGTGAACGCCCCCAAGAACAATGTTGGAGACTCCGATGTCCGGATTTCTTAGCTCCCCGTTGGCTGTCGGCGTGCCCGTGCATGGCGCTATGGTTACGCCTGAGCTATCCGTCCCGCAACCGACGTTGCCCGGGGCCAGCAATTGAATCCCGGGAGTATTGTCCGTCAACGAATATTTAAAGCGGTCGCCGTAATTGTGAAAGTCGGAATAGAACGCCCGAAGATAGATATTTGATGCTTCCGAAATTTTGTAGTCCGTGCTGCCGCCGAGTCCCCAGCGCGTCCGAAAATACTGATATTGACGAATGTCCATGCCGTCTTTCCAGTTCACCTGTTGTCCGCTGGCTAGGGTGGCGACATCGGGAACCGGTTCGATGTCGTCGATTCCGCGCCCGTTCCAGTCATAGGAGCCGCCGATCAGGGCGCCGAACTTCTTGTCCGGGCCAAACCGATACCCGATCGTGCCGGTATCTTCCGTGAGTCCACGCCCGTGAATGATCGGTGTATAGCCGCCTATCCCACCGAGCGAAATTGTGGGTTGCTCCGTAGCTACCTTGGTGATGAGGTTTACCGAGCCGCCGATCCCGTCGCCTTCCATATTCGGCTGCAGCGTTTTGCTGACCTGGACGGATTCCACCATATCCGCCGGAATCGCGTCGAACTTGACCTGTCGAACTCCCGGCTCAGGAGAGGGAACGTTTACACCGTCAATCGTGGCGTTGGTCAGGCGCGGCTCAAGTCCCCGGACCTGAACGTATTTGCCCTCGCCTTCGTCGCGCTCCAGAGTCACGCTGGGCAGGCGCCCCAGCGCGTCCGCCAGGTTGGCGTTCGGCAAGCTACGAATTACTTCCGCAGGCATCACTTGTACAAGATTGTCAGAGTTTCGCTCAATGTTGACCGCCTCGGCTTCGCCAGTGACTCGCTCCGCGGTCACCAAAATCGATTCATTTTGCGATGATAGCTTGAGCTTCGCGTCAATGTTCGCGGTCTGGCCGGCCTCCACGCTCACAGATTGTTCCAGCTTCGCGAATCCCACGTACGAAATCGTAAAATTATAAATTCCCGGAGCGAGATCGTTGATGTAGAACCGTCCCTGCTCGTCGGAAACCGCATTGAAAACGGGCATTGCGATTGTGACCTGCGCTCCCTTGAGCACGGCGCCACTTTCATCCGTGACGATTCCGGAAATCGCCCCCTTTTGCCCCTGCGCCGGGGCCGACTGCGCATGCCCCAACGTCAACAGAATCAAAATGAATATACTTATCCACTTCAATAAATCGGACGATCGATAACTCATTTTTTCTCCCCTGTCCGGTAATTTCAAGACTCCGACGGCACACCTGAAAACCGTGACGCGGGCTGCGGGGCGCGTCATCGTTGAAATGCACTCAATTCCATAGCGACATTTGAAATCCAGATTGTTAATGGAGCGTGACGATTTTGTTATGCCATTGTAAATTCTGTAATCTAAATCACTCCAGCCCTGCGGCGGAAGGCGTCACGATTCAGCGATGGTTGCGCGGAACGAGCATTGACAAGTCCCGGTGCGTCGGCAAGAATATGTTTCAGGAACCCTTAAATTTTGGAGGCTCGACGTGTCGTATTCGGCTCCCAGCATCGAGGAATTTCAGGCGGGAAAAGTCGTCAAGCACTCGCCCATTTCGACGGGCACGACCACCCAGAGGAAGCGCAAGCCCCATATCCTTGCGGTTATTAACGAATGCTGTACGGGATGCGCCGGCTCGCCAGCCTGCGTCGAGTACTGCCCCGTGGCGGAGTGCATGTACTGGGCTCCGGACGAGGACCACGCCCCGTTTGGCCGCATCATCGTCGATCCCCTGCTGTGCATCGGCTGCAAACTGTGCACCAGCAAAGGCCCCGACGGCGCTTTCCTGGAAGGCTGCCCGTGGGACGCGATCGATATGGTTCCGCTCGCGGAGTTTGAAGCTGACAACGGTGCGTTGCCGTTTTAGGAAGGCGTGGCGGGTGATGAGTGACTGGTGATTCGTCGGCCACGACGTAGCCGCAAAGACGGTAACATGACTCGTGAATTATGATTCGTAATCCCTGATGAGCAAGAAGTGGCGTTCTGCAGGCCTGGCTTCCATGTTTTTCGACTCCTACTAGAGATTTCAGGCACCCCTTTAATAAGCAATTGCGCAAATCTCAGAAGGTTTTCCAACAGTCACCAGCCACCAGTCACCAATCACTGCTTCTCCCCCCGCGCGGAAATTTCGCGCGCCGTCAGTGCGGCCTGCTGCTGAATCTGCAGCGGCATTCCTTCGGCGGCGCGGACGTAGAGATTCACGGCGGGCAAATCATCTTTCTGGCCAATTAAATAGAGCGCGCGCAGGGATTCCCAGACCATTTCCGGGCTGGGATCGACGAGCAACAGGGGCTCGCCGGTCTTGACTGGCGCGTGGTCGGAAGGAATCCACTGGCGAATGGTGCCGGGGACATCGGAGCGGACTTCGGTGTCGTCGCTGCCAACGGTGATGTGCGCGAGCAGGGTGCCGGGGTTGATGACGTCACCCGGCTTGAGGCGGATCGAGAGAACGCCGGTGCGCTGCGCGGCCAAGGTGTAAGGCGCGAGCATCCCAGCGATGAGAGCGTGCCCGGAAGGATCGGCAAAGCGCACGAGCGAAAGAGCGGCATTGCGCCGCACCATGGGATTCGCGTCGGCCAGCTGCTTCAAAAGCGCCGCGTGGAATTCCGGCGACTGGTTATCCTGCCCCATGACCCATGCGGCGGTCACGCGTAATTCATCGCTTCCCTGCTCCGAAAATCGAATCACTTCGGGATACCAGAGTTTCGCCGACTGACGGATTCCGGGATTCGGGCTCATGATCCGGTCGGCGATTTGAGAGAGCGCATGCTGCGCCCGGCGCGGATGCAACGTGTCCGCGAAGTAGGAGGCAAGGTCCGCGTCGTTGAGCGGACGCGTGAACGTGGTCATATACCACAGCAGGAACGGCATCAGCACAAACGCGAAAGTAAGAACGAGAATGGCGACAAGCCACTTCTTGGCCATCCCAGGTTTGGGCGGGGCGGTCGGAGATTCCGCGGCATGAGGAATGCTGTTCATCGCACATTCGGCCAAGTTGCCGTTCCATCGTAACTCAAATAACGCAGGTTTTGGTGGCGCCGGCGTCCCGCCGGCGATTTTTGTTTTCCTCGATGCGAGAAGTAAAACCGCCGGCGGGACGCCGGTGCCACAGGGTTGTGCGTGCGATTCTCACGAAATGAAATGACTGGCAAGTTCAGAGTCTTCGACCGGAAATCAAGGAGAAGGATCCCAATAGCTGCGGGCTATGGAAGAGGCGGCGAGTAAATCTGGTAGAGCACCACATAGATCAGCACGCCGGTCACGGAAACGTAGGCCCACAGCGGGAGCGTCCAGCGCGCGATGCGTTTGTGCGCCGGGAAATTGGAACGCAACGCGCGCACAAGCGAGAGAATCACCAGCGGGACGATGACAATCGCCAGGATGGTGTGCGTCGTGAGCATGGTCAAGTAGGCGTAACGCGGCGCGCCCGTCCCCGGAAAATGCACCGGGCCTTGGCCCGAGGCGTACAAGTGGTAGTGATAAGTGAGGTAGGAGATCAAAAAGGCCGCCGAAGTGGCCGTCGCCGCCAGCATGCAGGTTTTGTGCGCCAGGACGCGCTTGGTGCGGATCATGACGTAACCCACTGTGACCAGAATGGCGCTTGTGCCATTGAGGACGGCGTTTAAAGCAGGCGGGGAAATCAATGGGTCCTCTCCGAGTAGCGCAGGCTTCAGCCTGTGGGTTTTGACCACGCTAATAAAAAGCAACCCCACAGGCTGAAGCCTGCGCTACTTACTACTTCGCCGGCGCCGGCGGGCCCGCGGGACTTTCATCCTTGTGGTGTTTTCCGATCCAGCCCTGCTGCTTTGCCTGCACCAGGAGAAGCAGGCTGAAAATCAAAAGGATCATCAGGGCGATGCCGAGCATGAGCAGGCCGTCAATGCCACCAAAAAGATCCCTGGAAAAACCGGCGATGATCCCCAAAATTGAAAGAACGATCATCACCACAGACATAATGGTCAACTCGGCCTCATTTTCCTGTCCGCTCATGGCCTCTCACGTGCGCCCCGCGCGCGCCGAAACTTAACGGGTGAATTTGTCGTAGATCAGCAATCCCAACAGCACCGGCAGGTGAAGCACGGTCGCGTGCATGAGCCACTTGGCGCGAATATTGGTCTTCGACGCCGCGGCCCACAAACACACTTCCACCAGCATGAGCCCAAGAACTACCGCTCCGAAAAAGTAACGCGCCCCGGCAAGTCCCGTCACCGCCGGCAGCAGGCTGACGGGCACGAGCAGCGCGGCGGTCATCAGAATCTCACGAAATGTCCGGGTTCCCTCAGGGTCCACCACCGGAAGCATCTTGATTCCCGCGCGCTTGTAATCCTCGCGATACACCCAGGCGATGGCGTCAAAATGCGGAAATTGCCACAGGAACAGCATGGCGAACAGGAACCAGGCCTCGAGGTTGAGCGTCCCTCTGGCAGCGGCCCAGCCGATCAGCGGCGGGACCGCGCCCGGAAAGGCCCCCACAAATGTGGCCAGCGTGGTGCGGCGCTTCAGCGGCGTGTACGCACAGAGGTATGCAACCGATGTGGCAATGCCCAGCAGGGTGGCGAGCGCGTTGGTGGCCAGAGCGAGATACAGCGCGCCGAATCCGAGCAGGGAGAGCGCAAACCAGAATGCCTCGCGCGGACTCAGTTGCCCGGAAGGCAGCGGGCGTGACGCGGTGCGGCGCATCAATGCGTCGGTATCGCGCTCGAAATAATGGTTCAGGGCCGAGGTCCCCGCGGCAATCAGGGTAGTCCCAAATACGGTGTGCGCCATGCGCAGCCAGTCCAGCGGGCCGCGAGTTCCCAGAGCGTAGCCTGCCACCGTGGTCATCACCACGAGGAAAGAAACGTCGGGCTTGGTCAGCGCCAGATACAGCGCGGGGCGATTCGCCTCTGCCGCAGCCGATCTGGTGGATTGTACAGATTCTCTCATCGGTGTCTCATTCGTTGATCCGTAGACGCTCAATGGGCAACCTGCTGGGAGGCCGATGCGGAGTCCGCTACGGATTCTGCCACGACACTGCCCGCCCTCAGCATGCGATAGCTGATCAAGGAGGTCACCAGCGTCACGGCCAGCACCAGCGCGCCTGTAACCGTGTGCACCACCGTCAGGGCCACCATTACCCCAATCGGCTGCGGAAAGCGCGCACTGTAGAGCCGCGACCAATAGGCGCCCGCCCCCAGCAAAAGTTGCACGCCGATCAAAATGTGCAGATAACGGGCGCAGCTGCGAAGCGCAGGAACGTCCGCAAATCGCCTCTTGAGCGCTCCCGCAGTCATAAAGATCAGGATTGTAACAATGACCGCGCCAATGAGGTGGGGAATAATTCCAAAACCCTTGTGCCGAAACGCCGCGCCGAGAATCAATTGCAGGAAGACGGCAGCGAGCGTCCACACCAACAGCGTTCGAACGCGGGGCGATCCGGGATCATCCATTTCCGCGACCGTGCCGTTCCACCAGGAACTCGTAAAAACGGCGATGGCTACCAGTGTGGAAAAGAAGAGCTGCGCCAAAGTCGCATGCGCGGCGGACACCGGAGGCGGCTGGAACATCCGAACGGTCATGCCGCCGAGAATCCCCTGCGCAATGACCCCGCCAAGGGCCGCCCAGCCCAGCCAGCGCATCCAAGAGCGTTTTTCATCCCGCCACAGCCAGGCCGCGAGTCCGATCGTCAGAAGGCCCACAGACGTCGCGATCAGGCGATGCGTGAATTCGTAGCGAATGCCGCCCACCATGGGTGGGGTCAGTGAACCGTAGGCGAGAGGCCAGTCTGGAATGGATAGCCCGGCGTCGTTCGAAGTAACCAGAGCGCCGGCGATCAGCAGGACAAACGTGCACGACGCTGTGAAAACAGCGTATTGGTGGAGGGCTTTGTTATAAACGGTGTTCATCTGCGTTCGAACGGCGGGGCGAACCTTGGAAGCGCCCTGCCACCTCGGGGTCTCGACCGTTATTCTCCTTGCCCCTCTGTGCCTTCCTCGGTGTTCTCTGTGTTAAGCCTTTAAGGCTTTAACACAGAGAACACCGAGAACTAAGGAGGACGCGGAGACGTATTGTGTTTTAGTCTCCCGCTGCGGCCGCGGCTTTGAATGTGAACGTCACGTTCTTGGTTTCTTTGGGCCCAATCGTGACGGTTTGCGGATCGCTCGAACCATAGAGTTCATGCCAGGCGACCACCGTGTAGGTGCCCGGAGGAAGATTCTTCAGATCGAACTTGCCGTCTTTATCGGTGACCTGGAAATCCGGGTTCGGCATGACGGCCATGTACGCCTTCATCCACGGATGCACGTTGCACTTTACCGGGATGGCGATCTCTTCGCGCGTGAACGATTTCTCAATGGGCGCGGCTCCGGGCGGCTGAGACTCATTCCACTCGCGATTGTCCTTCGGAATTGGGTGGATGTTATGCGTGGTCTGGTCTTTGTTTACGACGTCGATGTTCTGTCCCACCTGCATGGCCACCACATGGGGGTGATACTGGCAGCCCTCTTGCGTGATGGTCACTGCGCCGGACGGGGCCGGGAAGGAATATCCCTCGAGGCCGGCCTTCACGTATACGACAACGTTGGCCAGCGCGCCGCCGTCTCCGGTAACGACTTCCTCGGTCATCGCCGGGCTGGTGCGGCCCTTGGCGCAGGCGGGCTCAGCAGCCATGTTGATGGTTTTCGCTTTTGGCCCGGCGCCATCGAGTTTCACCGATCCTGTGACCTCTCCGGCCGTGGCAGGATCGACCGATTTTCCGGCCGGTGCACCCGCCGCCGGCGCGGCCGTATTGTCCGTTGACTCTTGTTTATTTCCGCCGCAACCGGTGATCGCCAAAGCGAACGCCCCGAGTGCCAGCGGGTATAGCGCAAATCTTGTTTTACTCACGAAGCATTTCCTCCTATTCGAATGCGAAATCTCTCAACCATGATAGCAAGTTTCCTAAGCTCTACTTCCCTGCACCGCCCGAGCCGCCGCCGGAAGGCGTTCTGCCCATGAGCGCGCGTTGTTCCTCGGGGGTCAATTCAAACATATAGCGCACCAGCAGGTTCGCATGATCTCCCGCATATCCCTTAAAACTTGACGGCACGGGGCCTGAGAATACCCAGCGATCGCCGTCGCGTTTGAAAAGGCCGGAAGGCATAGCTGTCCCCGGGGCGATTAACGCCGGATTGGTGATCCAGCGTTCGGTCCAGCCAGGCTGCAATCTTTCTTTGGCGAAGAGGAAATTCGGAGCGATGGCGCTCTTGTCGTGTCCGGGATCGCCCGTCGCGTGGCACTTGAGGCAAGGAGCGGCCGTGCTGGTGAACAGGTCGCGAGCCATTTCTTTTTCCGCCGTGGTAATCGGCTCGATCTTCTGCGGAATGTAGGGCTGCGGCTGGCTGGACATGGCCTGGAAGAACGACACCAGCGTGCGGATCTCGTCGTCGGACAGGAAAAATGTGGGCATGCGGACTTGCAGATAGGAACGCACGCCGTTGCGGTTCACGTCCGTGGTGCTCAGCGCCGGGTTGGCGAGGAACGCCTTGAGCCAGTCGGGACTGACGCGCGCACCTTCGCTCGTCAGCACGGGCGGCAGGTTTTGCTTATTTTCAGCCTGGAACTGAGGCAGGCCCATCAGCACCGAGCGCTGGCCGATTCCGATCTGGTGGCAGCCGATGCAATTGTACTTGGTGACCAGCCACCAGCCTTTTTGGATGGCGGCGCGCTGGTCGGCGGGCTTGTACATGTATTCCTGCGGCAGGGTCGGATCGGTCGAGCCAAGGAGAAAAGTGGTCAGAGCGTCAATGTCATCCTTAGTAACATTGGGCTTGGGCATGCGCAACCGGTCCATCGGATCGGGTTTGTATTTGCCGCGATCGAAGATGGCCGGATCCGACAGCTTGGTATCGAAGAAGCCCTTCAGGTCATACCACTCGCCTCGGGGGGACTTCTTGCCGTCGGGCTGGACGCCGAGCTTGGCGTCTTCAGTGAGCAGCGCGAAATCCAGGCGCTCAATGGGCTTGCTGCCTTCGTTGGTCAATTCCGTGCCGATGCGGCCTTCGTCCTCGAGGCCGGAAATTTCGTGGCAGCCGGCGCAGCCGTAGTGCTGGATCAACTCCTTGCCGTGCTGCATCGTTTCCGGGCTGGGGTTGTCCATAAAATCCGCTGCGGGAAAGGACGCGTCGGCGTGCTTTTGGGTCTCCAGATAACTGGCGATGTCGCGCGCGTCTTCGACAGTGAGACGCAGGCTGGGCATGACTGTCATTTGCTGCACGATCATCTCGTGCCCGTCGTTCGGGCTGCGCGAGTGATCGAGATCAAACACAAACGGCAAGTTGTGCTTGGCGTAATCCTCGGGGCCGAGGTCCTTGTGCTCGAACGGGCTGTAAGGACGCGTGCGCGTGCGCGGATTCAAGATCCAGCGCACCAGATAATCGTAGTTGTCTTTTTCCCCGACGCGCGACAGGTTCGCGGCGAAATCGCCGCCGACCATGTTCGGGCCTTCGCCGATTGAGTGGCAGGCTTCGCAGCCGCGCTCTTCAAAAAGCACTTTTCCGTTCGCGGCATTTCCCGGCATTTGCTTGGGAAGCTCCGGGCCGGCGATGGCTGAGTTCCAGATGTAGGCGGAGATAGCTTGAATTTCGTCATCCTGCAGGCGGAACTGGGGCATCTTGGTGGTGGGCCGCCATTCGTGCGTGTGCTTCAGCCAGTTGGGAATCCATTCCTTGTGAATCTTCATCCGGACTTCTTTGAGGTCTGGTCCAACCTTCTTGATTTCGCGCAGCAGGTTGGCGGAACGCCGATCGAGCTGTTCGATCTTGGCGTCCATGCCCGACATGGTGACGGTCAGGTTGGTGGCTTCCGTGTAATAGCGGTTGGCGGCCTCGTTGTCGGGAGCGGTGTCGCCTTTCTTGTTCAACTGGGCGATCTGCAAGCGGTCGTCCTGCTTCTGATTGTCAAGCTGCGTGATGGCTTGCCGGGCGCTGACGAGTTCCTCGTCCTGATTATCGAAGCCCTGGAAGCGGTGGCAGCCGATGCAGCCCTTTTCGCGGTACAGCGTTTTGGCGCGGTTCAGGACGGGAGCGTGCTCAGTGACCATGTCGGAAGCGTGGCACTGCTGGCATCCGGCATTAAAATTCTCTTTGTAATAAAGCGGCCAGAGCCAGTGTTCGTAGCGGCCGTGGCCCTTCTCGACGGTGTCCAGAGCGCGGCCATTTCCGCCGTGGCAGGGCGAGCAGCCGAATTTTTCGAGCGGGTGATATTTCATCATGTCCGGATCGGGATGGCTGGTAAACGGCGCGTCGTTGTTCTTGGCCAAGCCCAGGTCCGCTTTGGTGAGCGTCATGGTGACCGGAACGACCAGCGGATCGGTCCCCAGGTGGCAGGATTGGCATCGATCGACAAGGCCCGCGCCGCCAAGATTGTTGAGGGACGTCCCCGTTGGATTCACGTTGATCTGGCGAATGTGAATGTCCAGACTCTTCATGCTCTGGCTGAGCGAAAACAAATCCTTGGAGGCCAGGCCGGGGAGTTGCTCCTTCACATATTCGTTCAGCTTGTCTTGCGCGTTCTTGGCGGGCTGATCGACATCGCCGCGCTGGGCGACGAGTTTGGCCTTGGCTTGCATGATCGAAACGAACAGGCCGTTGAGCTTGTCGTAATTAAATTTATCCTGTTCGATCTTGCCGCCCTCGACCGGCCACGCCACGTCAAAAGTTTGCGCCTTGGCGTCGTTCAGTTCCTTGAGCTTGGATTCCTTGCCGCTCTTGTCTTTCTCGCTGATTTGCTCGAGTTGATAAGTAAGGGAGCCGACCAGGCCGCGCGAAGTGGTGAAAGAGTCCGTCATGGCCGCGCGCTGGCGGTCCAGCAAATCGATTTGCTGGCCGATTTCCTGGTCCTTGGCGCGAGCGGCGTCCGTGGCGGCTTTCACATCGGCCAGAAGTTTCAAGTATTGCGGGGTGGCATAGAATTTCTGTTCGTCGGCCCGGCGCTGCTTGTACTCCTTGTCCAGGTAATTGGAATACGCGCTGGAAAATTCGGCCTGATACTTGCGCCACGGGCGCAAGCCGTAGAATTCATCGTAGAGCGACCAGGAAACGGTCAGCATCAGGACGAATACGGAAATCAGGACCAGCCCGGCCATCGGCCGGCTTGTAACCGGATCATCAGGAGGAAGCTGCTCAGGCACCCCGTGCCTCCTTAATTTTATTCACGATCATCAGATACTGAACCACGGCGTCACCCACACGTACTTGATGCGCAGCAATAAGCGAAGCAGGATTTTCACCGGCAGGCTCAGCATCAGGATCAAAAACAGTTCCATGGTCATCATTTGCAAAAGCGTCATGCGCTTGAAAATCTTTTTGCTGAAATCCGTCAGCAGCAACATGCGGTGCACCAGGTATCCCGCGACGATGAAGTAGAGCGCCAGCGGGAAAATCCCGAAGATGATGCGCGCCAGGATCGGCGCGTAGCTGGCATTCGCGGCCGGCATGAAGTGCACGATCCACGACCCGTTGATCCCGAAAATCTGATCGACGTTCCGATTCACTGCGAACTCTACCCGCTGCGCGTCCCATGTTTGCCCTGGCCAGAACCACATCCAGCCAGGGCCTCGTATGAAGGTCCCGATTACAATCATTAAGACCCATAAGCCAATAAATCCGAACAGGAACGTCCAGATGGCGAATTTCCGCTGCTTGTAGGTGTAGTAGCCGTTGCCAAGAGGATTAGCGTCAATGTACGGCACCACCATCAGGCCGACGATGATCAGCGTCGGCATGATTACCCCGGCAATCCACGGATCAAAATAGACGAGCATCTCCTGCAGGCCCAGGAAATACCACGGGGCTTTCGCAGGATTCATGGTCACGTTTGGATTGGACGGCTCTTCGAGCGGCGCGCTCAGCGTGATGGACCAGACCATCAGCAGCGCCGTGACCAGGACGGCCGCGACCAGTTCCACTCGCATCAGGTACGGCCAAGTGTGAACTTCGCGCTCCCACTTGGGATTCCACGGCTCGGTCTTGCGGTGCTCGGTTTTCGCAAGGGCCGGGTCGGCAGAAAGCTTGTCAATCAGGCGATCGTTCGCCAGCGCCTGGCGAAAGGCGTACCAAACGTAAAATGGGACCAGGAATAGCAGCGCCACAATCGGCACGTTATCTGGAGCGGATGCAACCTCCCATATCTGGTGCCAGTTCATATCGGCCTCAAACCCCGCCTGTTAGTTTGTCAAATCCAGTAGGACAGCCACTCCTGGCTGTCCCCGCAAAATTGCCGCGCCCCCCGGAGGACAGCCAAGAGTGGCTGTCCTACTAAAACACGAACCACTTCCCTGTTACGCCATTCCGCTCGGCCGCAGGATGACCGGCCTGTGGCCCTTCTCTTCCTTGATTTCCGATTCCAGCATGATCGGCGCGGGCCCGGAGATTCCGCCGTCTTTGCGGACACGCCAGAAATGTAATGCCATGAAAATGCTGGCGATCAGCGGGATCGCGATGCAATGCCAGATGTAGGCGCGCAAGAGCGCATTGGCATCGACGATCGATCCACCGAGCAAGGCGAAGCGCACATCGTTGTAGGGCGTCATGCCCAGGATCGCGCCGAACGGGCCTTCCGTACCTAACAAGGGCGTGGCCCTGGCCATGTTCGTACCCACGGTCACGGCCCAGAAGCCCAGTTGATCGTCGGGCAACAGGTAACCGGTAAAGGAAAGCAGCAGCGTGAGCACCATCAGGAGAACTCCGATGCACCAGTTAAATTCGCGCGGGCGCTTGTAGGAACCCGTGAGGAAAACCCGGAACATGTGCAGCCACACGGCGATAATCATCAAGTGCGCGGCCCAGCGGTGCATGTTGCGCAAGAGCTTGCCGAACGGCACGTCGTTCTCCAGATACAAAATATCGCGGAAGGCTTGCACCTTGCTCGGATGGTAATAAAACATCAGCAGGACGCCTGTAAAAGTGAGTACGATGAACAAATAAAATGTAATGCCGCCCATGCCCCACGTGAATTTGTACTTTACGGCGTCGCGATTGACCTTGGCGGGATGCAGGTGAAAGAAAACGTTGGACAAGACCGAGAGCGCGCGATTGCGCGGGGTCTCGTCGTGTTTGACGCGGAATATGGAGCGAAAAACCTGGGTCTTTTCGGGCTCTTTCAGCCCTTCGAGTTCATCCTTGCCCTTTTCCTTGATCGTTTCCCTGAGATCGGTGATGTCCTGGCGGACACGGTCGAGCAAGCCCTTGCCGTTCTTTGCGCCGTTTTCTTCGGCCATTCCTACTCCCCCCAGGTAGGACAGGCTTCAGCCTGTCTGGTTCTTCGGAAGTCATTCCATCAAACAAAAGCGACAGGCTGAAGCCTGTCCTACTACACCGGCAAATACGCGCCTGGATCGTTGAATTGATTGACGCCGGCGCGCGGATCATCCATGAACAGCTTGCTGGTATCCACAACAATTTTCCCAGTTGGGTCCAGAGCGATCTTGGCCCGGTCCATGGGCCGCGGCGCGGGCCCTTCAAAGTTGACGCCCTCGCTGTCATAACCGCTTCCGTGGCAAGGGCATTTGAATTTGTTTTCCGCGGGCTTCCATTCCGGAGTGCAGCCGAGGTGCGTGCAGCGCGCGAAGATCACGAAGATGCGGTCCGGTTCGCGCACCACCCAGGCGCGATTGGTCATCAGGAAGCGCTGGTCGATGCCGATGGAAAAATCGGCGGGGTAGCCAATATTGAAAATTGTATTGGGTTCGTATAACGCGCGCGGGAAGAAAAACCGCAGAAACATCAGCAGGTTAATACCCAGGTAGCCGTAAATCATCCCCCAAATGACGCGCCTCCGCATGGGATCCGGCGGGTCCGCGCTCTCTTTTGGTTTGGCCGCCGGCTTGGGTGCGGCTGGCGGTTTTGGTGCTGTTACGGCTGCGGTCTTGGCTGCTGGGGGAGCCGCGGTACTTCCTTCTACAGGGTCGGCCATATTTCCGCTATCAGACCTCTCGATAATAATTATAAATCGAGACTATGGATGAACCAAGTTCTCAGCGACTGTTTTTAGATACAACTTCTTATATTTCCGCAACACCCTTCCTGTCAAGGCGAAATCCGGTTTCCGGTGTTTTTTGTCGCGCTGGTTCTTTTTTTGGACCGCGCGGTGAAGCGGGATGCTCCACCAATGTGGGCGCCCGAGCGATCCAGGCCAAAAGGCTTTAACACAGAGGACACAGAGATAAGGAAGAGAAAGGCCAGCTACAAAACTCCGGCCCTCCTGCTTTTCTCTGTGGCCCTCTGTGTGCTCTGTGGTGAATGCTTTGGAATTTGGTTTAGGTGTGTGCGAGCGCTAACCGACGGTGTCGCTCAAGGAGCGGAGAACGACATCGGCCAGCGCGGAAACGAAGGTGGGCGAATCCCCTACGGCGGGCATCATTTCAAACTGCTCGACGCCCAGCTTGTGGGCCTGCTCGCGGGCTTCGATATTGATTTCGTGCAGGGTCTCGATGTGCTCGGTGACAAACGCGATGGGCACGATGAGGAGATTTTTTTCTCCGGCGCGGGCGAGTTGGTCAATCGTATCAACGAGCGAAGGAGTAAGCCATTTGCGGCGGCCCACCTTGCTCTGAAAGCACAGCGTGTGCCCGTTTTTCCAGGCGCCGCGCTGCATGACCAGCTCGACGGTGTCGGCCACCTGGCGGGCGTAGGGGTCGCCGCGCTCGATCAGGCTGAGCGGCAATCCGTGCGCGCTGAAGACGATGTGCGCGCGGCCGGGCTCGTCAAAGTGCGTGAGCGTGAGCGAGATTTTTTCCGCGACCGACTGCACATACAGAGGGTGATCGAAAAACGTTTCCACGGTGCGAATGCGCGGCGCGTTGCCGTTGGGGTGAAACACCCGCTTCCATTCCTTGACGCTGCTGGAGGTGGTGGCAAACGAATATTGCGGGTACATCGGAAGCAACACGATGTCGGGCGCGCCCCAGGCGTTCACCTGCGCGGCTGCCTCCGCCGAGAGCGGATGCCAGTAACGCATGGCGATGAAGCATTTGGCGTCACAATGCGGGGCCAGGGCGGCTTCGAGGGCGCGCGCCTGGCGCTCGGTGAGCAGGCGGATCGGCGAATGCCCTCCGATCGCCTCATAATGTTCACGCACCACGCCCGCCCGGTTGCGCGCGATGTAGCGCGCGAGAGGACGGCGCGCGAACCACGCGCCAAAAAAATCGATAATGTCGGGGTCGCAAAACAGGTTGTAGAGAAACGGCTCCACGGCGGAGGGGGAATCCGGCCCGCCCAGCTGGAAAAGGACAACGCTGATTTTTTTCTTTTCGGTCACTTTTGAGCTGCGCCCTTTGCAGTGGGATGCGTTATTTCTTGTCCTGTTTCAGGCGGCGGATATCGTCTTTCAGATTGGCCATGCGGCTCGCCACGGACAAGACGTATCCGCAAAACACCAGCCAGATGGCGATGTAAGCAGCGGCCAGAAAATTCAGATTCTTCATCGCGTCTCTCCCTCAGCACGGCTCTTCAGGCCCCATGAGGCGCATGCTTTAGCTTGCGGGGGTTGGTTGTGCCTGTGCCCGAGCCACTCGCGACCAACACCCGCAAGCTAAAGCATGCGCCACTTGTCGTTACGCGTTTCGCGATGCCTCCATGCGATAGGCATCCACTTCGGCGCGCAGCGCTTCCAGACGATACCGCAAGCGGATCAGCACAGTCATTACGCCGAGCATCGCCGCCCAGGTCAACAGCAGCACCCAGCCCATGCGGGAGTCCAGCTTCCCGCCGTCGCCGATTACGGGCTGCGGGTGCTGCGTGCGAAACCACCAGATCGAGAAATACACCAGGGGAATGTCCAGCGCGGCGAAAATTCCGAACACGGCGGAAACCAGGGCGCGGCGCTCGGGTTCGTCCACCAGCGTGCGCAGCACGAGATAGCTTACGAACAAGACCCATAATAAAAAGGAAGACGTCAGGCGCGCGTCCCAGGTCCACCAGATCCCCCAGACGGGCTTGGCCCAGATCGGGCCGGTCACCAGCACGATGGTAAAAAATGCCACGCCCACTTCGGCGGAGGCCACGCTCAGCCAATCCCACTTCAGCGCGCGCGTGCGCAGGTAGGCGATGCTGCCGATGAAGACCAGAACAAAAGAAACGAATCCGGACCAGGCGCTCGAGACATGAAAATAAAATATACGTTGCACAAGGCCCATGGTGTTTTCCGTGGGGGACCAGATCAGCGCGCCGTAGCTTGCCGCGGCGAGCAAGAGAAAAACGAGCGCAATGGACGGCACGGAAATTACCGCGCGGCCGGTCTGCTGGGCTTGGGCTTCGGTTGCCATTTCACTCCTCCAATAAATATTCGCCGACCATCCAGGCTGCGGTTAAAAATACCACGTCAAAGCAGAAAAGAAACGTCAACCATACCAGGGACAATTCGGAAGGGTCGCGCAGGATTCCGACGGTCGCTTCGGTGCTGGCGATGAGGACGGGGGCCAGGACCGGGAGGAGCAGGAGCGGAAGAAGCAACTCGCGCAGGCGCGCCTGCGCGGCGACCGCGGAAAATACCGTGCCCGTAGCGGCCAGGCCAATCGTGCCGAGTGCCAGGACCACGAGGAGCGGACCGAGAACGGGCAGAATGGCGACGTTGTAGAGCACCGCGAACACCGGCAGCAGGATCACCTCGACGAGCAGCAGGAACAGAAAATTGGCGGCCATTTTTCCCGCGAGGATGCTGAAGGGATCGATGGGCGCGAGGCGCAGTGCGGCCAGCGTGTCATTGGTCTGCTCGCGGACAAAAGAGGATTGCAGCATCAGCGAGCCTGCAAATAAAAACGCCAGCCACAAAAGGCCGGGGCCGAAGCGGCGCGATTCGGAGGAAGTCGGATTGAATGTAAAGCTGAACAGCACGATCACGATCAGAACGAAGACGACCGTGGTGCCCAGCAATTCACGCGAGCGGAATTCGGTCCTGAGTTCCTTGGAAAGAATCACGCCGGCGGCGCGAGCGAGGGTCATGATGCGCTCTCTTCCCCGCTGTCGCGAACAGCCGCCATGACCAGGATTTTGTGGGGATCGCCGCCGGGGCCCGAATCGTGCGTGATTTTTCCGCCGTCCAGGCGAATGGCGCGCGTGACCGCGCCCTGCGTTTCATTCCGCCCGTGCGTGCTCATCAGAATCGTGCAGCCCGAATCGCGCAGCCGTTTGATGGCCGCTCCCAGCCACTGCTGGCCTTCCGGGTCGAGGCCGGTGCCCGCTTCATCGAGAAGAAGCAATCCGGGCGAGGCAAGCAACGCGCGCGCAATCGAAAGGCGCTGGCGCATGCCGCGCGAAAAAGTGCGCACGAGGTCCGTGGCGCGTCCGGAAAGGCCGACCGGCTGAAGCGCCTCCCGGGCTTTGCCGGGGGGATTTTCCAGGCCGAACAATTTCGCGAAGAAGATCAGATTTTCTTCGGCGGTCAGCTCTTCGTAGAGCAGCGTGTGATGGCCGACCAATCCGACTCTGTTCTTCACTTCCTCGAGAGAAATTGGATTCTCTCCGGCGTGGAATGCGATTTTCCCGCGCGAGGGCCGCGTCAATTGCGCGGCAATCTTGAGCAGCGTGGTTTTGCCGGATCCGTTGTGTCCCACCAGGGCGACGCATTCGCCGGCGGCAATCGAGAGGGTGACGCCGCGCAGCGCCAGGCGCATCCCGTACCGTTTTTCGACTTCGTTGATTTGGATACTCAATCCGAGAGAAGGGCCACCGCCGGGGCTGCCATTCGGGGAAGATGCAGGCGGTGTGGACACGCGCGACGGCTCAGCCCTGGACCAGATCGCGCAGCAATTGTTCCGCGCGACCACGCTCCAGCGCATACTCCGCGTCCGTAATTGTTCCGGCCTGGCGCCGCAATTCGAGACGCAGCAAGGTGTCTTTCAGGGAGTCCAGATTCGAGTTTACTTCCTGCTTGACCTTTTCCACCGGCGGAGGCGCAGGCACGGCTTGCGCCGCCATTGCTTGCGCGGCACGCTGCGCTTTGCGGCCTTTCGGAACTACTGGGGGCGCGGGCGTGGCCGCGGTTACGACTTCGGGAACAGGTTTCCGGAGCAACAGGCCTACACCTACTGCAAAGATGGCCGCAAGTCCACCGAGCAAAATCCATTTTTCGTCACCGAGGCGCGCCGGAGCGGTTTCCAGTGTCGTCTCCGGGGCGGTGTCCCGGCCGTTCACTTGATCCGAAGAGGACGCCGAATTTTCCGCCGGGGGAGGCGCGGTCCCCGAAACTGTCACATCGAAACCATTCCCCGCCTTCATGGACTCTTTGGAAAATACGTTGTAGCCCTGCTCCGTGCCCGCGGCGTTGAATCCCGCGCTGGCCACCTGCATCGTTGGGGGAACCACGAGCAGCACGCGTTGCGCATCGTAGGTGGTCGATTCCCGGAACTGGGCTTGATTGCCGCTGTATGGAACAATGTAGGAGATGCGCACGCCGTTTTGTCCGGGCTGAAAAGCGTAAGAGATGGAGTAGCGGCCCTTGCCTTTATCGATCGTGCCCTGGCGCACAGGCATGCCCGAAGGGCCAAACGTGGAGACCTGGTCGAGCTCGGCGCCTTGCGGAATTGTGAACTCAAAATTTCCGTCCTGCTTGAAGTAAGCAGCGGGGGGGCTCGAATTATTCTGAACGGAAAATTCCTCGCCGACCATCAGCTTGTCCCCGTTGGGCTGGAAGACGAGCAGGCGCAACGGGACCTGGATGGCCGCGGGATTGGTGGTCGGCTCGTAAACGGTGACGTCGACGTTTGAGGTGCCCGGCGTAAGCGGCTGGTGAAAGAAAACGCCGTGATACACGGCGCGGATCAGCATGGGGCCCTGGCCGATGCCCGGGTTGTCAAAATGATAGCGCCCGTCCGCGTCGGTTTTGGTGCTGGCGACAACCGACATGCCGCCCTGCAACTGGATGAGCAGAACATCCACTCCGGGAGCGATCTTATTGCTGTTGGTGCCGTTGTGGACGACGCCGGTAACCGTTCCGGCTTGAGCAGCGGCCGCGCAAACAAGCAACAATAGAACGGCGATGCTCAAATGCCGCGGGCCAAGCGGGTTGTTCCGCAATTTCATCAGCAAAATAAAACCTCGTCAGTAGAAAACAATATTATTCTCGCGGTCGGTTTTCGTGGCGCATGCTTCAGCTTGCAGGGTTTAATGCTTGCAAGGCCCAAACCCCGCAAGCTGAAGCATGCGCCACTGAAAACGGATTCTTTATTGCCGTGGGTTCGCGGCGGTGGACGGGTCCCGGCGCGGGATCGGCGCCTGATTCCCGGTCACGCGTTCAATTTCCAGGAGCACTTGCGCCGCTTCGTTTTCCAGCGCATCCCTCATCTGTTCGTAATCCTGCTCGGCGTACTTCCCTGAGCGGTTTTCAAATTTCAGATCGCGCAAATTATCGTAAATCGAGTCCCGACGCTCGAGAAGCTGATCGAGCTGCGAGCGGTGCGGCGCGGAGTCTCCCGGATCGGGCTCGATCCAAAAAACAAAAATGACCACCGCCAGCGTGAGAGCAACGCAGGCCGAGAGCATCACCGTGTCCGGGAACATTGCCGCGATGAGAATAAGCGCCACGATTGTTCAGTCCTCGGTCTCGCGGTCGGCTTGTTTCCTGGCGCGTTCCAGTTGAACGTCGCGAAGTTCGGAAGCCGCGGTGTGCGAAACCGGCGGCGCGCTGGACGCGGTAGCGAGACGCGCCACATCGCGCTGCCGCCACAACCGAATCAGCGTGATCACGATACCCAGTCCAATCGCAAACGCCACGCCCGGAATGTACCAGGCGATGCTGTTGAATCCCTTGGTGGGCGGCGCGCTCAATACTTTTTCGCCGTACTCCTGCACAAAATCCTGAACGATCAAATCGTCGGCCTCGCCCTTGGCGACATGCGCGTCCAGTTCCTTGAGCATGGGCCCCGAAGACGGGCAGTTGATGTGATTGCACTGCGTGAGGATCTGGCCGCAGCCGCACATGCACATCAGCTTCGTGCCCAGGGATTTGGCGCGGTCAGTTTTCTGCGCGTCCACGTGAAGGGGAACGAGAACCGAGGCGATCGCCACACACGTGGCGCAGATGAGCGCAAGTCGCGTACGGTTAGTCATGACTGTCCGGCAATTGCGATCGCGCGGAGTATGGCACCTGCGCAGCCTGCGTTCCTCCGGGCACCGGCGAGGAGGCTCCAGCGGTTGCGGAAGAAAGCACCATGACCGCCTGGCGGTTCGGCAGAAGAGCCAGAATTGTTCCCAGGACCACCACCGCGCCGCCCAGCCAAATCCACTTGACGAGAGGATTCAGGTAGGCGTGAATCACAGGGAGATTGGTGTCCGGATTGGTTCCGGCGTAGACGACGTAGAGGTCTTCGCGGAGCGTCGAGGCGATGGCCACCATGGTGCCGGATTCCTGGTTAGAGGGATAAAAGCGCCGCGTGGGATAAAGCATCATCACGGAGCGGCCGTTCTTGGAAACGTCAATCGTGGCGCGCTCGGCGCTATAGTTCGGCTCCGAAGTGTTGTCGTAATTCTGCAGGTTCAGGTTATACGGCCCGATACTCATCACCGAGCCGGCGGACATGTCCATCTGCTTGTCCTGGTTGAACGCCTGGCCGCAAATACCGATAAACACCAGAACCATTCCGAAGTGCACAACGTAGCCGCCGTAGCGGCGCGTGTTGCGCATGGTGAGCTGCAAGGCGGCGGAAAACAGATTGGAACCCGTGCGCGCGGAGATCACGCGCGCGCCGCGATAAAACTCGGAGAGAATCGTCAGCGTCACGAACACGGAGAGCAGCAGGCACAACGTCACATAAAATTCGCGCAGCCCGAGCGCGACCGCGATGACCGCCGCTACCATGCCGCCGAGCAGCGGCAACCCGAAATTCTTTTTCAGGCTTTCCACCGATGTTTTTCGCCAGGCCAGCAGCGGGCCGACGCCCGTCAAAAACAAAAGGAACATGGCAATGGGAATATTCACGCGGTTGAAAAAGGGAGGCCCGACGCTGATCTTCGACCCACGCACCGCTTCCGAAAGCACCGGGAAGAGCGTTCCGGCCAATACCGCGACGCAGGCGACGAGGAGAATCAGATTGTTAAACAGGAAGCTGGACTCACGCGAAAGCATGGAGTCCAGTTGATTGTCGCTGCGCAAGTAATCGCGATTTTTAAAATAGGCCGCGATGCACACCAGGATGATCAACAGCAGGAAGCCCCAGAACCAGTGCCCGATATTCGATTCCGCGAAGGCGTGGACCGAATTGACCGCCCCGCTGCGCGTCAGCGATGTGCCCAGGATGCACAGCATGAACGTGAGAAAAACCAGCCAGACGTTCCACACCCGCATCATCCCGCGCTTTTCCTGCATGATTACGGAATGCAGAAACGCCGTTCCGGTCAGCCACGGCATCAGCGAGGCGTTTTCCACCGGATCCCAGCCCCAGTAACCGCCCCACCCGAGCACGGCGTAGGCCCAGTGCGCCCCCAGCAGGATTCCGGCGGACTGAAACGCCCAGGCGATCATGGTCCAGCGGCGCGTCAGGTGAATCCACTTCTCTCCCGGATAACGTCCGAGAAGCGCAGCCAAAGCAAACGCGAAAGGAATCGTGAAACCGGTGTAACCCGAATACAGCGTCGGCGGATGAATCGCCATCTCCGGATACTGCAGGAGCGGGTTGAGGCCGCTCCCGTCCGCTCGCGTGGCTAGGTGCAGAATCCCTCCGGCGCCTGTGCCCGCAAACACCTGATAGGGGCTGGCGACAAAATTATTCATGGTCAGAAAGAAAATCTGCACGCCCGCCAGAACCACTCCCACGTACGGCATCAGTTCCGGATGTTTCCCTCGATACGTAAAGAGAACTGAGAACACATAAATCGAAAGCAGGAAACTCCAGAACAGCAGCGAGCCTTCCTGGCCGGACCACAGCGCGGAGAATTTGTAATACGGAGAGAGGGCGCGGTTGCTGTGCGCCGCAACGTAGGCCATCGAATAATTGTCGGTGTAGAACAGGTACCACAGGCTGAGGGTTCCGATCCAGATGAGGACGCAAACCGCGAAGCCGGCATTGCGCGCGGATTTAATCAGCAGGGGGCGCCGGGTGATGATCGCGGCAATGCCTCCGAAAATCGCATAGAGCGCGAAGGCAAAGGCCAACAGCAGCGCATAGGAACCGAACAGATCCAAATCAAGTCCTCGATTCTGTGCTGTTCAACGGCATCCCACGAAGTAATCTCCGGCGTACCTGCCATCCGCAACGATTCGGACAGCCCCCTTGGTTCCCAACGGGTCGAGCGGGCCGACTAGCTCTTGCCGTTCTGGTACGAATCTCCCGTCGCGTTGCCTGGCTGCGACTGGCCATTCGGGGCCGCTTCATACTTAGACGCGCATTTGGCTTGCAGCGTCTCGGCCACAAAGCGCCCGTCGGGCTGCACTTTGCCCTCGACCAGGCATTGCGCGCCATCCTTGAACGTATCGGGCAGCGGATCGGTGCCCACGTAGCTGACTGGGAGTGTTTTGCCCTGCTCGACCAGCACGAAATCCACGCGGCCGGAATAGTGCTGGATCGAACCGTTCTGCACATCGCCGCCCACGCGCAGGCGCTGGTGCAGCGCCGGTCCATTCAACGTGGGAATTTCCGAGATGGTGTGGTAGTAGGTCTTGCTCTGCTGCGCGCCGACATAGGCCAGGCAGGAAAGAGTGACAAGAATGATCGCGACTCCGACGCCAAACTTCGCTTTTGCTTTCACGATTTACCTCCTGCACTTACATCACGATCCGTCCATCGAACTTCGATTCTACCATACCCCGAAGAAAGATTTTCGCGGGGCGATACATCTGCCACCGACTTCCGGAACAGTTCCATGGATTCCCGCCATCCTGCCTGTGGGACCGGCAAAGGCAGCCCCTGGTCCAACGTCAGGATCGGGCCAATTCCCGCGACTTTTAACATTTCGGCGAAAGGAAGAAGTTCTTGACCCAGCGGCGCGATGTACTTTGGCTTGTAATTGAAGCGGATTCGCCGGATCAAGGTTGGAGCGAGGCGGGCAATCGTCGACGCCGCAGGCTCTACACTTTGCGGAATCGGGCATTCCGAAAGATACGCCAGGTAGTAGCCTCTTCGCTGAAATTCCGCGAGTCTGGCGGATTTTCTTGCATGGGCGTCCAAGTCCGGCGCTGTCTTTTCCGCGTGCGCGGGAATTTCCAGGGCGTCCAGAAATGGATCGGAAAATTCCTGCGATTCCGCAGGGCCGTAGAAATCGTCTTCCAGCCGAATTGTGGGCGCCAAAGCAACGAACAGAATCCCCATGTGCACGGGCCGCAACCGCGTGGAGAGTTCCAGGCGCCGGAGCCGCTCAGCAATATGTTCCGGCGACGCCGGAAGGCCGCATCCATCGCAAGGAAGAGAATGTGGCGACGTCTTCATACTCGTTAATCATCCTACAGCAAATTGCTGGCGGACAGTTATGAGAAACACAAGGCGGACAATGCGAAGGAGCTATGGCGAGCCGGGCGTACGCCCACTTCAGGAAAAGTAGAGGGGCGCGCCGTAATCGGGGACGGCGCGCCCTTCGATGCTCAACGCCACGGCCTGGGGGTCCAGGGGTGGAGTCAGGTGCGGCATCGAGCAAGCTCGAAAAACCAGGCCGCTTTGACAAACACGGGCGCAAAGGAAAAGTTGCGGGTGACTTTTGAAGTCGGGCGAAGAACCCGCCGGCAAAATTCAGAGAAGCCGCCGGGAGTTTTCGTGCAAGCTTACTTCCCCAGCTTGTTTTTGAGGCAATACTTCAATTCGGGGCTGATCTCGGTAATTTCCATTCCTGCACTCACCAGGAACTTGCAGCTCAGGAGGTCATGCGGGTGGTCTTCGTCGGTGAGTTTACCGACCACGCGGCAATATTGGCAGTCCTGATTCCAGCAGAAACGCCCGTACGGAATCGTTTCCGGGCTGATGTACTGGAAGCAGCGAAGAATGGTGTTCTTTTCGGGGACCTGGAACGCTTTCCCCATAACTTTTATTTCGACCAACCGTTCGTAGGGGCGAAAAACCTGTGTGGTCCCGTCCGGCGCGTTTGTTTCCGATACTTGGGGTCCCGTTTGCTTTGACATGAGAGGCCTGTCTCCGTTCATCAAGACTATGACGAGTAGGCCGCGCGCAACAACGAAGATGCTGGAACGTGGTGCGAATCCATCAATGCTCCCCGGGAGGCTCAGAACTGCTGGCCTGGAGCGGCGATGTTAAGTGGCGCCGGCGTCCCGCCAGCGTTTTTGCGCCGCGTAATGCTCGGAAAAATCGCCGGCGGGACGCCGGCGCCACATCTCCTTGAATTAAATTCGAGCGGCTTCGAAAAACTGCCCCATGCGGCGAAATTTTTCGTAGCGGCGGTCGAGCAGTTCGGCGATCGGGTAACGTGTGAGATCGCGAAGCGCGTGGAAGAGAACTTTGTCCAGCAGCGCGGCGGAAGCTTCATGATCCAGGTGCGCGCCGCCTTCCGGCTCGGAAACGATTTCGTCGATGATTCCGAATTCCTTCAGGTCTGTTGGGGTAATTTTCAGGGCCTCGGCGGCAGTTTCCGCTTTGGCTGCGTCGCGCCAGAGAATCGAAGCGCAACCCTCGGGAGAAATGACCGAGTAGACGGAATTCTCGAGCATGTTCACCTGATCGCCGACGGCGATGGCCAGAGCACCGCCCGAACCGCCCTCCCCGGTGATCGTCACAATAATCGGAACGGGAAGGCGCGCCATTTCGCGCAGATTGCGCGCAATGGCTTCGGCCTGGCCGCGCTCTTCCGCGTCGATCCCGGGATAGGCGCCCGGGGTGTCAATGAAGGTGAAGATCGGGCGGCCAAACTTGGCGGCCAGCAGCATGACGCGCAGCGCCTTGCGGTATCCCTCAGGCTTGGCCTGGCCAAAATTTTGCGCGACGCGCTGCTTGGTGTCCCGGCCCTTTTGCTGGCCGACGAGCACGACCGGGCGCCCGTGGTAGCGCGCAAAACCCGTCACCATGGCGGGGTCATCGCCGTAGGCGCGGTCGCCGTGCAGTTCGTGGAAATCCTCGAACAGCAGGCGCACGTAGTCCATCATGTAAGGGCGCTGCGGATGGCGCGCCAGCAGCGTGCGCTGCCACGCGCCCATGTTCTCGTAAAAATCGTGGCGCAATTGAGCGACTTCGCTGCGCAGGCGGTCCAGGTCGACGGAAGGGATTTCCGGCCTGGTCATGCGTTGCAGGTCGGCCAGTTCCCGCTCCAACTTGGCGATTTCTTCTTTTCGAGAGTCTCGGGCCATAAATTTTAGTGGGACGGGCTTCATCCTGTCTGCTTTGTTTTGCGCTATGCGAGATCAAAACCAGACAGGCTGAAGCCCGTCCTACTTTTGCTACGCGCGCGCTTCGAGTTGCACGGCATTGTCGCCGCACAGACGGCAGACTTCGCGAACCAGTTCCTGATCCGCGCGCACGCGCTGATCGGCGCGCAGCGTGGCGACCGCTCCTTCCGCTGAAACCAGATCGAACGCGACCGAACACGAGCCGGGCTTGTTAGCGAACAGCTCTTTCAGTTCATCGAGCACTCCGGCATCCACCGATTCCAGGTTTACGCGCACACGCATTACGCTGGGAGGGCGCTGCCCCATGTCTTCGAGTTTGCGCGCGGCCATCACCGCGAGGCGCGTTCCGGCTTCTTCCACGTTGACGCGGCCCTTCAGCAGCAAAGGCGCATTGCTCTTGAACACCGGTTCGAGTCGCGCGAAGGATTCCGGAAAGGCCAGAACTTCCAGCACTCCGGTCATGTCCTGCAGCGTGAGGATTCCCCAGCGTTCCCCTTTGCGCGAACGCATGCTGCGCATGGCGACGACGATGCCCGCGACGGTGATCTCTTCGCCGCTTCGCCGGCCTTCCACTCCGGCCAGGTCGATGGCGCCGAGATCCGCCAGCTTGGATGCGTATTTTGACAGCGGATGTCCGGAAATATAAAAGCCCACCGTGGCGAATTCCGCGGACAGCGTTTCGTGCTCGGGCCATTCTTCGAGGTCGGGCAAAGGCTCTTCGGGAGGTTCCGCGGCTGCCGAAGCGCCGCCGAAAAGGCCGTGCTGTCCGCTGGTTTTTTCGCGCTGGCGGCGCTGCGCTTTTTCCATGGCCCGGTCAATAACCGCGAACATTTGCGAACGGCGCGATCCGAGCGAATCCATGGCGCCCGATTTGATCAGGCTTTCCAGGACGCGCTTGTTCAAGAGCCGCGTGTCAATGTGATCGCAGAACTGGTAAATGGAAGAGAAGCGGCCAAGTTCCGCGCGCGCATCGAGAATTCCCTTGACCGTGTTTTCTCCCACGTTCTTGATGGCCCGCAGCCCGAAGCGGATCGCTTCGCCGACCGGAGTGAAATCGAGATCGCTGGAATTGACATCGGGCGGAAGGACCGTGATGCCCATGCCGCGCGCCTCGTTGATGTACTTCACCACCTTTTCGGTGTTGCCGGTTTCCGAGGTCAGCAGCGCGGCCATGAACTCGACGGGATAATGCGTTTTCAGATACGCCGTCTGGTAGGCCAGCAAAGCGTAGGCGCAGGAGTGCGATTTATTGAATCCGTAACCCGCGAATTCCGCCATCAGGTCGAAAATTTTCTCGGCCTTTTTCCCGGGAACTTTCCGCGTGGCGCATCCGGCCAGGAATTTTTCGCGCTGCGCCGCCATTTCAGCATGGTTCTTTTTGCCCATGGCGCGGCGCAGGATGTCCGCTTCACCGAGCGAAAAGCCGGCCAGGCGATTGGCGATCTGCATCACCTGTTCCTGGTACAGAATCACGCCGTAGGTCTCTTCGAGAATTTCCTTCAGCTCCGGCAGGTCGTAGGTGACTTTCTTTTTTCCGTGCTTGCGGTTGATGAAGTCGTCGATCATGCCGCCCTGGATCGGGCCGGGGCGGTAGAGCGCGTTCAGAGCGGTGAGATCTTCGAGGCGCGTGGGCTGGTAGCGCCGTAAAATGTCCCGCATGCCGTGCGACTCAAATTGAAAAATCGCCGTTGTTTCTCCGCTGGCGAAAAGTTTGTACGTGGCGGCGTCATCGAGGGGCAGCGCGCTCAGATCGATTTTAGCGCTGCGATTCTGCTCGATCATGCGCACCGTGTCATCGAGCACGGTGAGCGTGGTCAGGCCCAGGAAATCCATCTTGAGCAGGCCGATGTGCTCGAGGCCTTTCATGTCGTACTGCGTGGTGATTTCATCGCGGTTGGATTTGTACAGGGGAACGATGTTGGTGAGCGGCTCGGGCGAGATCACCACTCCCGCGGCGTGCGTCGAAGCGTGCCGCGCGAGTCCCTCCAGGCGTCTGGCCACTTGCATCAAGTCCGTATAGCGAGCGTCGCCATCGATCAGGCTCTTGAGTTGCGGCGCCTGCTTCAAGGCTTCGTCCAGCGTAATGTTGAGCTGGGCGGGAACTAATTTTGCGATGCGATCCACTTCGCCGTAGGGCAGGTCCATGGCGCGGCCGACATCTTTGATCGCTGCCTTGGCCGCCATGGTTCCGAAGGTGATGATCTGCGCCACGTTGGACCGGCCATACTTTCCGGTGACGTACTCGATTACTTCGCCGCGCCGCCGCATGCAAAAGTCGATATCAATGTCAGGCATGGACACGCGCTCCGGATTGAGGAAGCGCTCGAACAGCAAATCATACTGCAGCGGATCGACGTCCGTGATCTGCAGCGCGTAACTCACCAGGCTGCCCGCCGCGGACCCGCGCCCAGGCCCCACCGGAATTCCCTGCGCGCGGGCATGACGAATAAAATCCCACACGATCAGGAAATATCCGGCATAGCGCATCTGCTGGATCATGCGGATTTCATTGGTCAGGCGCGATTCGTATTCGGCCAGCGTCTTGCGCAGCATGCCGGCCTTGGCGCGCGCCTCCAAGACCGGCACGCGTGAAGAAAACCCTTCGCGGGAAACGGCCTCGAAATAAGTGTCGACGCTGTGTCCCTCGGGAACCTGGAAATCCGGAAAGGAATTCTGCACGGCGTCGATTTTTACGTTGCAGCGCTCCGCGATCGCCACGGTGCGCTCCAGCGCTTCGGGAATTTCGCCAAACAATTGGGCCATCTCTTCGGCGGTCTTGAAGAAAAACTGGTCGGTGGCAAACTTCATGCGATGCGTGTCGCTCATGGTCTTGCCGGTCTGGATGCAGAGCAAAACTTCCTGGGCGTGCGCGTCGGTATGCTTCAGGTAGTGGCAGTCGTTTGTGGCCACCAGCGGAATCCCGGTCTCGCGCGAGAGGGCGGCAATTTTCGGATTGACGCGCTTTTCGATATCCAGGCCCTGATCCTGAATTTCGAGGAAGAAGTTCCCCTTCCCGAAAATGTCGCGCAGGCGGTAGGCGGCATCGCGCGCGTCGTCCGGCCGTTCTTCCACCAAATGTTCGGTGACCACTCCGCGCAGGCAGGCCGACAAAGCGATCAAGCCCCTGCTGTGTTTCGCCAACAGGTCGTAATCGATTCTAGGTTTGTAATAAAAGCCTTCCAGGTATCCCGCGGAAACGAGCTGGATCAGATTGCGGTACCCTTCCGCATTTTCGCAAAGCAGAACGAGGTGGTTGGTGCCGCGCTGGCCCGGTTCCGAGGCCGCCGGATTGGCATGGCCGTTGGCGGCGTCGCGCTGCGGAGTTTCTCCGCGATCGTGGCGGCTGCCCTTGGCCACATACACTTCGCAGCCGATGATCGGCTTCACGCCGCGCGTCTTGGCCGCGTGGTAGAACGATTCCGCCGCAAAAAGGTTTCCGTGATCGGTGACCGCCACGGCCGGCATTTTCCGGCGCGCGGCTTCATCGACCACTTCCTCGAGATCGCACGCGCCATCCAGCAAGCTGTAATCCGTGTGCAGATGCAGATGAACGAATCTGGGGGTTTCCATGCCGAACGCTATTCTAATCTCGCGCGAGAGTTTTGGCTACGCCGCGATTTGGCAGAACACGCCCAACGCGGCGAGTCCATTGATTTTGAGCTGGTCGCGGGAAAATAAGCGCAACGTTGTGCCCTGCCCGGTATGGAAATACTGGGTTGCTTTGCAAACAATCTGACGCGGCTGTGCACACGATGAAGGCTCGTAATTTGAGATCTGGACTCAACCTTGATGGAAGCGAAACTCTTGGACTAAAAAAGAGGATGGGGGAGAAGGGCGTCAGCCCTTCTCCCCCAAGTGAGCACCGTCGCAGGGAAATTATCCGATTGGTGTGGTGTCGGCGGCGCCGATCGATGGAACTTTGCCGTCCGAGGTCTGGTAAATCACGCCACTCTGGTCGGTCATGAAGTACCTCTGACCGGTGGAGCTGGACTGCGGAGAGGCCAGAATTGTGTACTGTGTGACGGACGTAGCCGCTACCGGCGCGTAGCTGAAATTGTATCCGCTTTTCTTCGGGGTCTTGGTGCCGAGCAAGCTGTCAACCAGGTCCGCCGATGCGGAACTGGGGGTCGTACTGCCACCCGACAGCGGTCCGAGTTGAGACAAGTCCGTGGCGGGGTCGCTTCCGTACGTGGTCTGGTAAGCCACGATGGAGGTGTTGTAAGTGCGCAGCGAAGCAACAGCCGACGCTTCATTGGCCGCCATCTTGGCGCGAAGTAAATTCGGGATTGCAATGGCCGCGATGATCAAGATAATCGCGACGACGATCAACAACTCAATCAATGAGAAACCCTTCTGTTTATTCTTCATAAATTCTCCTCCGACAAGTTTTTTAGAATCTAGAATCTCTTTCCAGCCGCGCTCACATAAAAGCAAGCCCCGTGCCAATCCGCCCAGGCGAGACTGCCCCCTGCACAGAAAGTCCCTATCTCATATACACATAAGAGGTTAGCGAAACTGGCACGGGCGCAAAAAGACGAATGACTCTGGCAATTAGCCTCTGGAAATGCCCTCATGTGTAGTCGTGGCGTACAGGCGATACGGGAAACGGACAACGCCGCGAGGCCTGTGATGCAGGTCACAATCTCAAAGGGGGAACACTACAAGGAAATTCAACATCGCGTGCAAATTCAGTATGGGAGTATCTGGGTGGTGGTCAACTGGCGTTGCGCGGATCAGGCATTCTTCAGGTTCTTTGGCGTGACGAGCTTGGATTCTTCATTTTCTGCATCTTCGTCCTGGACACCTTGATCCATCGTGTTTCTCTTGAGCAGTTCATACAGGTAGGTGCGGCTGATCCCCAGGATTTCCGCCGCGCGAGCCTTGTTTCCGCCGACGCCAGCCAGAACGCGCTGAGCGTGCATCTGGGCGACCTGTTCCATAGATAATTGCTCTTCACTTTCCGCCTTCGCGGTTGACGGCAGATTCTGAATTCGCTCCGGCAGGTCGCGCACGTCAATCACTTCTGATTCAGCCATCATGCAGGCGTGGCCGATGACGTTTTCGAGTTCGCGAACATTCCCAGGCCAGGTATACCGGCCCATCAATGTCTGCGCACGCCTTGTCAGGCCTGCCAAAGGCTTCTTGTATTGCGCGGCGAAACTCTTCAGGAAATGCCTCTGCAGCAGCGGAAGGTCCTCGCGCCGTTCCGCCAGCGACGGCACTTTCAATTCGACCATACAGAGCCGGAAGTACAGATCCTCCCGAAACTTGCCCTGGCTCACCATTTCGGGAAGGTCCCGGTTGGTGGCGGCCACCACTCGGACATTTACTTTGCGAACGACCGGGGAACCCACTCGCTGCAACTCCTGGTTCTGCAGGACGCGCAGCAGTTTGGCCTGCAGCGGCAAGGGCATTTCGCCGATTTCGTCGAGCATGGCGGTTCCCCCGTCGGCATACTCAAAAATTCCCACCTTGTCCTGAAGTGCGCCGGTAAACGCGCCCTTCACGTGGCCGAACAATTCGCTCTCGGCCAGGGACTCTGAAATCGAAGAGCAGTTCAAGGCCACAAAATTCCCCTTATGTCCAGGACTCAAGCGGTGCAAGGCTCGGGCAACCAGTTCCTTGCCAACCCCAGTCGGCCCGGTGACGAGGACGCTGCGGAAATGCGGGGCGATGCGGTGAATCTGCGAAAAGAGCTCCAGCATGAGAGGGCTGCGGCCAATCATCCCATCGAACTCAAAATTCTCGAGAAGGTCATTCTCCAGCTTCAAACTGCGCTGCCGGTGTTTCGATACTTCCTTGATCTGGCTGATTTTCTCCCGAAGCTTGTCCGGAGAACAGGGCTTGGGAAAATAGTCTGCGGCGCCCTTTTGAATCGCTTCGACAGCCGATTCTGTTGAGTAGAATCCCGTCATCAAGATAACGTCAATGCCGGGATCGAATTCCAGAATTTTTTGCAGGACCTCCATTCCATGCACGCCCGGCAAGACCAGGTCGAGAAGAACGATTTGCGGGCGAACGCGCCGGATCAGCTCCAGGCCGCTTTGCGCGTCCGTCGCGGAATGGATTTCCAGATCCTCATTCGCCAAAACGAAGCGCGCAAACTTAATGTTCGCGGGATCGTCGTCAATGACTACGAGTATCATGTCTAAGAAACACCTTCACCTGTTGCTTGTTTCGGTAATGCCGCCATGAATCGCCGATTTTCCTGCAACGCCGATGGCCGCATCCTCGATGCGCTGCATGAGTTCTTCTTGTGTAAAGGGCTTGCGAAGGATCGATATTCCGGTTCTCGTGATTCCGTTCTTCTCAATTACACCATCGGGATACCCGGACATATAGAGGATTCTCATTCCCGGGTGCTGGGGAGACAACGTATCCGCCAACGCCCATCCGCTCATTCCCGGCATGATCACATCCGTTAAAAGCAAATCGATATGCGTTTCCGCTCGCTTTGCGATTTCGATCGCATGGGAAGCATCTTCCGCTTCCAGAACCGTGAAACCCATTTCCAGAAGCATCTTGCGAGTCAAATTGCGCAAGGCTCGTTCATCTTCGACCAGCAGGACGGTCCAATGCGCGGGGAGAATCTTCGCTGACGGGTCCATAGCCTGGACCTTTTCAACGGATTCCAAGACCTGGGGAAGATAAATCTTGAAGGTCGCGCCTTTCCCGGGGGCGCTGTCCACCGCGATGTACCCGCCGCTCTGCTTGACCACTCCATAAACGGTTGCCAGCCCCAGGCCCGTGCCCTGTCCCTTGGTGGTGAAAAACGGCTCAAAGATGTGGGATTGCAACTCGGCGTCCATCCCGCAGCCCGTATCGGTCACGCTCATCATGATGTAAGGGCCCGGCGCGGTGCAGGGATGAATCGTCGGACTGGTTTCGTCCAGTTCCACTTCCGCCAATTCAAAGGTAACTTTACCACCTTGGGGCATGGCTTCCCGGGCGTTGACGGCCAGGTTCAGGATCACCCGTTCGATCTGGCAGCGGTCCGCTTTTATCTGTCCGATCTGCCGGGACGGGAGAATTTCCAGTTTAATGTCCTCGCCAATCAATCGGTCCAGCATTTTGGCGGCTTCGCACACAATTTGCGTCAGGTTGAGGATCTGCGATTCAAATACTTGTTTCCGGCTGAAGGCCAGGAGCTGCTGCGTGAGCGTGGCCGCTCGTTTCCCCGCATTCTGAATTTCGTCAACTGCCTCGCGGTAGGGGTCGTCCGGTGGAATATGCTTCTGCAGTTCTCCGGAATAGCCCAGGATCACGTTCAAGAGATTATTGAAGTCATGGGCGATGCCGCCCGAAAGCTTTCCGATGGCTTCGAGTTTTTGAGAAAGCACAAGCTGCTTTTCCAGATCTTTGCGTTCCGTCACGTCCCGATTCACAATGACCAGCTTCTCCACTTCCCCGGTGCTGTTTCTGACCCCGCTGGCCGTCGATTCCAGTTGCACCCAACGTCCGTCTTTGTGGCGAATGCGATATTCGATGCTGCGGCCCGTTCCTGAGCGCTTGGCTTCATCAGCCGCCTCCAATACTTTTTGCCGGTCGTCAGGATGAATCTGGTCCAGGCCTTTGGTCTGCCGCAATTCCTCCGGCGAGTATCCAAGCAATTTTTGATAGGAGGGGCTGTTATAGAGGCGGTTGCCGCCGCTATCGACGACTGCGATCATGTCCGCCGCGTTTTCAGTGATGAGCCTGAAGAGTTCCTCGCGCTCCGCAATCTGCTTGCGAACCCGGGAGAGCTGTATTTGCTGAAATATGACGTAGAGATCGAAAAGCACGATCAGAGACACCAGCGCGCGCACCGCCAGGCTGGTATCGAGCGAGTAAGGTTCCAGCCCCGGAATAATTTCCGGCAAGACCACGGATACAATCCCTATCGTCAAGAGCAGGGAAACTAGGATGCCCGTGGAAGACAGCCACCACTGGCGCTTCTCAATGATGCGCCAGTTTTCAGAGCCGGGCTCCGCAGAGCGCTTCCGTCTTGTGAGGAAGGACATTAACGTGGATTCCCGGGGCATGAGTCTGGAATGTTGAATCTCGGCATCAGTAATTGTCCAACAGATTGGACTAAGCGCGATTTACCATTCGGAGTGGCGTGTCTTTGAAGTTATCGGCCAAGTGGGAGATTTCGTTAATCGACCTCCAAGGTGTGCGGTCCGTCCAGCCCGCCATGTTGTCGTCCCGGCCCACGGTAAGAAAATTCCGCAATCTTTATCGGTATTTGCCGAGTCAGCAGTTAGGGGGTCGCGGAGCGGCGTCGCTCGTTAGCGGCCTTTGAGGACTTGCTCCACGTCCCTGCGGCCGTGAAGGATGGAGACGATTTGGAGCGGTTTCGTCTCGGGGCGATATACGATCAAATAAGAGTAGACGGGGAAAAACTTCACGTCCTCGTCCGTCAAATCCTTGCGGAGGTGCCCTGCGCCGGGAGTTCCTGCGAGAAAAGCAATTCGTTCTCAGATGGCCGATTCAACGCGGTTTGCACCCGTGACGCTTGCCTGCTCTTTAATGTAACGCTAGATTTCGACGAGGTCGAGTGCGGCTTGGGGCGCAAGAACGTAGCGCACGCTCATTTAGATTTGGCTTTTCAGTTTCGCCAAGTGTGCATCCAATTGATCTTCCGAGATTCCTTCGCCACGATCGAGCTGCTCGATCCCGCGCCTGATCTTTGCGTCGATTGCTTCCCGGTTCTCCAAAAGCCAACGGTCCTGTTCTTCCTGAGTCTCCAGCAAACGGAGCAATACTTCCTCGATGCTGCGGGAGCCGGTCGCCTGAAGCTGTTTTTGGATTCTGGCCTCAACGGCCGCATCTTGGATTTCGAAGTTCACGAATTAACCCTCCAGAAGAGGATCGGGCTCGCTTTTAAGCATATCTGAGGGGGGATGATGTCAAGGAAAGGCGATGCGATGCGAACCATTCCGCTCGATTTTTTTTCCAAGTCACCCAATGGAGCAATGCGTTTTCCGTTGTGTTGGGATTGGCCCAGGAGCAACTTTTCATTCTACGCGAGGAAGGACAGTCGATCGATCCGCATCAATCCCATGCGTTGCTCCAGCGCGCGGCAATCAAGTCAAAAGCCCCGCCCTTCAAACAAAGGAGGACGGGGCGCCCCAATTTCCAAATCAAAGGCCGGGCTACCCGTCCATTTCGTGGCGCTCCGAGAACAAGGGCAAGAGACGGAATCCTGTTCTGCTTACTTTTTTTTCGGTTTCGCTTTGGGTTTCGGTTTCGGCGTAGGCGCTGGAGAGGCTTTCCCTGGCGCCATGCGCTGCGGCTGGATTTTCCCGGGGGTTGCTGGCGCGGGCGCAGCGGCTGCTTCCGGCTTGGGAGCCGGCTCGCCTTTCTTCTTCGGCTTTTCCGGTTTTTTCTTTTCCTCCACTTTTTTGGGCAGCTCTTTGATGCCGGCAAGCTTGCGCAAAATCTTGGCGTGTTCCTCCGGCTTGCGCGCGCGGCCCAAGAGCTGCAACTGGAAGAAATCTTCCACGACTTTATCGAACTTCGGGCCGCGTTCCACTCCCAGAGCTTCAAGTTCCGCGGCGACACCCGGCAGCGCCTGGCGAAGCGGCTTCCACTTGCTGAAATACGTGCGAATTTTTCCGACCGCTTTCCCGTTGTTCGACTCGGCCAGAATGTAAGCCAGCAACTCCAGCGGCGCCTTTTCCAGGAACGCATAGGCGTCGCGCGCGGCGGCCGTCTTGGGGCCGCTGAGCTGCTTCACAATTTTCAACGCTTCCGGCTCCACCTCCTGCACCGCGCGCATTTCCGACGCGGGCAGCGACATGCGGCCAAGCACAGATTTTCGCTCGCTGTCTTTCAGCCGGCCGAGAATGGCCACGGTGACAGGAGCGAACAGTCGCGGGCGCAGGCCCGCCGAAACCAGATCTTCGCGGACCCGAAAGATGCGGTTGATCGCATCATAATCGGGGTGCCGCCTCTCGAGGGTTGGGTGCACGATGCCCAGCAGCCCGTGAGTGTCCCAGGACTTGAGCACGGCGGCCGGCTTCTCTTCGCGGGCCACTTGGCGGAACTCGTTGCCCGCATCCTCCTCTGAGATGGTGTCCTGCAATTCGCGTTCCAGCGCCAGATTGAACCACTCCCTGGTGCGGGACTCCATCTTGAAGCCCATGCGGGCCTCATAGCGCAGGGCGCGCAGCAGACGCACCGGCTGGTTTGTGAAGCTGTGAATCGATAGCGCGCGAATCTCGTGCCGTTCAAGATCGGCCAGGCCATTGGTGGGATCGAGCAGCAAGCCGCGCGAATTCGCATTCAAGGAAATGGCGATGGCATTAACGGAGAAATCGCGGCGCCTCAGGTCTTCCATAATCGTGGAGAATCGAGTATCCGGTTTGGCTCCCGGGCGCGCGTAAATATCCTCGCGCGCGGCCGAAATGCTGGCATCCACTTCCCCGGAGAGAACCAATTCCGTGGCCCGCAGCGATTCGTCTTCCCGCGTCACTTTCGCGCCGCCCTTTTCCAGCTCGCGCACGATCCGCGAGGGGTTCCCCTCGATCGTGAAATCCAAATCGCGGATGGACATTCCAGAGACCACGTCGCGCACGGCGCCGCCGACGAGATATAGATTGGCCTCGGACTCGGTCGCGAGTTCCTGGATGCGCACCATCGCGGCGCGCTGCTCCGGGGAGAGTCGGCTTTCGAGCTGGAACATGTAATCAGGCATGCGTATACCGTCCTCGGCCGGAGACGCCGCTTATTTCTCCGCGTCCCCGCACCCGATCGAATTTATTGCTCCACGGAAACGATCCCGCGGACTGGCGCTTCACCATCACGCACGCGGGTGATGCGCTTTATAAATTTGCTTCAAGCGCTCCTCGACCACGTGCGTGTAAATCTGAGTCGTGGAAATATCCGCGTGGCCAAGCATAAGCTGGACTGAGCGGAGGTCCGCACCCCGTTCCAGAAGGTGCGTGGCAAAACTATGGCGCAGCTTGTGCGGCGTGAGACGTCCGCGCAGGCCCAGGCGCACTCCATAATCGTGCAGGATTTTCCAAATCGCCACGCGGCTGAGTCTGCGGCCGATCCTCGTCAGCAGGAGGACCTGGTTATGCGGCGGAGGACTCGACGGCCTGGCAAATTTCGGGCGCCCTTGCGCCAGATATTGTTCGACGGCCTCGATGGCCTTGCGCCCGATGGGCACCAGGCGCTCCTTGTCTCCCTTTCCGATGCAGCGAACGCAGCCCATGCGCATATCAATATCGGAAATGCGCAGATTCAACAATTCGGAGACGCGCAGTCCCGTGGAATACAAGACCTCCAGCATGGCCCGGTCTCGCAATCCGATCGGCGTAGCCAGATCCGGGGCCTCCAGCAGCTTGTTAATTTCTTCCACCCGCAAGTATGTTGGCAGGCTGTTTCGGATTTTCGGCGACTCCAGGTTTTCCGTCGGGTCCGTGTTAACCATTTCTTCCATCATGGCGAATTTATAGATTCCCCGGAGCGTCACCAGATACCTCGCCACGGAACGGCTGTCCAGTTTTTCTTTATACAGGCTGGAGAGAAAATCGACCACATCTTCCCGGGTGACGTCTTCCAGCCGTTCTTTGTGCCGCTTCCGTAGAAATTCCGCGAACCTTTTGAGGTCCCGGCCGTAGGCCAGGATCGTGTTCTGCGCGAGGCCTCTTTCCACGCGCAAATAGCTCAGAAAAACATGGATGGTCGATTCCATAGGTGTCTATCCTGCGATTCCCTGCTTCTCTGCCTTGGTTCCGCCCGAATGAAAGGCGATGCCGTACACTTCGCTGATTTCTCCGCAGCGCAATGCCCAGGCGAGTCCCAAATACGTCAGCGTCGCCGAGCCGATCAGGGCCACAAAAACGAACAGTCGCGGCACAAAGTGTTCGATGCTGTCAAATTGCGAATAACGCAGCGTGCCCCAGCAGACTACTCCCATCGCGCTGGCGCAAACCGCAATTTTTGCCAGGGCCCCCGCAATCTCCCGGGTTCCCAACCGGCCAAACCGCAATCGGAAAATAACAAACAGAGCAAAAACATTGAAATAAGCCGCCAGGGCGCTGGCCAGTGCGGGACCGCCGTTTTTCAGTTTCGGGAAAAAATAAAAAAGAAAAACCACATTAAGCAGGATATTTGCGAGCATCGCCAGGACCGCCACGCGCACCGGAGTCCGCGTGTCCTGCGTAGAATAAAACGCCGGAACGATCAATTTGACCGCCGCGAAGGCCGGCAACCCCATCGAATAATACAGCAGCGCGCGCGCCGTCAGCCGCGTGGACTCCGCCACGAACAGGCCATGTTGGAATAGCACCTGAACGATGGGCTCGCGCAGGATCACCAGGCCGACCGCCGCCGGGATGGTGATAAATGAGACGATGCGCAGGGAAAAAAGGAATGTCTTCTTCATTCCCTCGTAATCTCCGGCCGAGGCTTGATGCGCCATCATCGGCAGAATCGCCGTCGCCACGGCAATGGCGTAGCCCCCCAGAACAAGTTCGGTCACGCGGTCCGCGACGTAGAGTGATACCAGACTCCCTTGCGGCATTATCTTGGCATTCGCAAAAATCGTGTCCACCAGCAGGTTGATTTGCGCGATCCCGATCCCTATAAACCCAGGAACCATGAGCCGTGCCACGCGCCGGACGCCGGGATCCGTGAACGATACTGCGAACTTGAAGTTCATGCCTCGTTTGACGAGCGGAGGTACCTGCAAAAAGAACTGGAAGATTCCCCCGACCAGCACGCCCACGGCCAGCGCTGCCGCCGGGCTTGAAAAATATTTCCAAACAACCGCTACTGAAAACACAATAAAGGAGATATTCAGCAGAATAGGCGTCGCGGCAGGCAGCCCGAAGATATGAAAACAGTTTAGAATAGCCATCCCCAGCGCCGCCATCCCAATGAACAATATGTAAGGGAAGATCAAGCGATTCAGATAGATAGCTTCCATTTCATTTTGATTGGTCCCGAACATGGAGAAGAACCGGACAAAGAGCGGAGAAAAAATAACCCCTAGGACTGTCAGTGCCGACAAAATCACGCAAAACGTCCAAAACAAACGGTTTGCGAACGCCCAGGTCTCCTCCCGGGTGCGATTCCTCATGTAATCGGTGAAAACCGGGATGAATGAAGCCGTCATGGAGCCTTCCCCTACCATCCTCCGGAGGACATTTGGAATCCGGTAGGCCAGCACGAATGAATCGGCAAGTCCTGTGGTACCCAAGAGAAGGGTTAACCGTTGATCACGGACATATCCGAGAATCCGACTGACAACCGTGATGATGCTGATGATGGAAGCAGATTTGAGGATCTGCCGTTTATGGGTGACGGTTTCGGTCAAAAGAGCGAGGCCCCCAGTCTAGCCTCTGTCTAAACCTTTGAAAAGTATACACTTGACAGCAAAAGATCGCTTAACATAACATAGTTGGGCCCGACTCGCAAGGGCCGCGCTTCGGGCCCGCTTCCGTGAAAGTACGAACTCCAGCCTCAACGCACAAGAAAGTCGTCGTGCGATTCCTCGATCGCAAAGTCTTGCGCGGCTACTTGAACCCCAGCAAACTCGGCGAAGCGGAAACACTTGAGTTGCTCACGCCCGAAGGCGAGCAGCGAAGTTTTGCCGTGAAAGAGGTTCGCAGCATTTATTTTGTGCGCGAATTTGCCGACGATTTCGAGCCCGAGCGCAAAGCGTTTCTCTCCAGACCGAAGCTGGATGGATTGTGGGTCCGCCTGAAGTTCCGCGACGAAGACACGATTGAGGGTGTGGTCCCCAATGATCTTCTCTCCCTGCTGGATCGCGGCGTGCAGATCACGCCGCCGGATTTGCACGGCACCACACTACGAATTTTCATTCCGCGCACCGCGCTGACGGAAATGACGGTCCTCGGAGTTGTGGGAATTGCGCGGCGCAAGCCCGCTGCGCCGGCTCAGCCTGGACTCTTTAATGAATGATTGATGCTCGTACTCTGCGAACTTCTTCACAGCTGCATCGCCGATTCAGGCTCCAGTGACGCAGCATTCAACGTAGATGAATATCGGCATCCCTTTGAAATGATATACAGTGAGCGACGGGATTGCATACATTCCGAAGTCTACCGAACCGGATTTTTGAGGAGAGCGAGACATGAAACTCGGCGAACTGGCCGCGCGTTTGGGCTGCAAGCTGGAAGGCGACGAAAACGTTGAAGTTCGCGGCGTAGCGGGAATCGAAAGCGCGCGGGCCGGCGAAGTTACGTTTCTCTCAAACCCGAAATACTCCCGAGAGCTAACCAGGACGCTCGCTTCGGCCGTATTTTTGAGCGAAAAAGCGGCGCTCAAACGCGGCCCCGGCCTGCCTCCTCTCGCTGCCCTGCGCTCGCAAAACCCGTATTTCGATTTCGCCCGGGCCATCGAATTGTTTTCTTCCCCTGCAGCGTATCCCCCGGGCGTTCACCCGACCGCCGTAGTGGCGAAATCGGCAAGGATCGGCGAGGGGGCGCACATTGGCCCGCACTGTTTTGTGGATGAAGGCGTGGAAATCGGGCGCCGCGCGGTGTTGCACAGCCTGGTGACAGTCTACCGCAACACGCGCATCGGCGAAGATTTCCTGGCGCATTCGCAAACGGTGGTGAGGGAAGGATGCACCATCGGCAACCGCGTCATCCTGCAAAATGGCGTGGTCGTGGGCGCGGACGGCTTCGGGTTCGCAAAACGCGCGGATGGAAGATGGCACAAGATCATGCAGAATGCGCCGGTGAACATCGAGGATGACGTCGAAATTCAGGCCAACTCTTGCATCGACCGCGCGACCGTAGGAGAAACGCGCATTCGCCGCGGCGCCAAGATCGACGATCTCGTGCTGGTCGGCCACGCCTGCGAAGTGGGCGAGGATGCGATTCTGTGCGGGCAGGTTGGCCTCGCGGGATCGACGCGCGTCGGAAACCGCTGCATCCTTGCAGGACAAGTGGGTTCGGCGGGACACCTCGACATCGGCGACGGCGCTACGATTACATCGCAAAGCGGGGTTCCGTCGGACATTCCACCCGGCGCGTTGTATTCGGGCTACCCCGCCATGGAAAATAAGCTGTGGCTGAAGGCGATGGCGGCGCTGAAGAACTTGCCGGAGATGCAGAAAACGGTGCGCCGGCTGGCCAAGAAATCGAAACGCAAGTAAACGGCCATCCAGTCAGGCGCACCGGAATTGTGTCCTACGTTGCGGGCCGTTGATCGGCAGGAAGTTGGGCCGCAACCGCCTCGTGAACCCGTTGCGCCAGCTCATCGCGCTGCTCGACCGTATAGGCCGACGCATCGATCGGCTTTCCAAATCGCACCGTTACCTTTCCGGGCCGGATGATGAGCGAGTTTTTCTTCATGATGCGATGCGCTCCGGAACAGGCCACCGGCACAATCGGAATGCCCGCCTCGATGGCGATGACGAAGGAACCCTTCTTGAACCGGCCCAGGCGCCCGTCCAGGCTGCGCGTTCCCTCGGGATAAACCAGGAATGAGAATCCCTGGCGAATGTATTCCACGGCTTGCTTGACGCTGGCGAGAGCGGCGTCGCGATTCTCGCGATCCACGGGAACAAATTTCGCCAGGCGAAATGCCGCGCCGACGATGGGAATGTCAAACAGCGATTTCCTTCCCAGTATGGCGATGCGCCTCGGAATGGCTCCCACAATGGCCGGAGCATCCGCGTTGCTGGTGTGATTGGCGGCAAACAGGCATACGCCCGGAGGAATATTTTCCCGGCCTTCCACGGTCACTTTCTCTCCCGCAATGCGCGTGACAATCACGACCATTTTCACGCCGGTCCAGTACATCAGGGTCGCCGACTTGGTCACCAGCGTCAACAAAATGAGCGGAGGCCCAAGCACCAGCGTGCAGAGAGCCATCGAAAGCGCGACAAAGGCTGTGCGTATCATCTCAAGGGGTGGTGACGCCGTGTAGGATACCCTCTCGCAGGCGCCGCTGCTTCTCCGTGGGGGTCGCTATTTCCGTGATCTGGTAAGACGCATCCGTCTGTCGCCCGAGTGGAAAGGAAAATTCTCTTTCTTCCCTCCCCCTTTGAACCTTCACGGTAACGCGTTCGTCGGGCTGGTGGTCGCGAAGCCAGCGCTCGGGCGCGCGCGGGAAGGGCTCGCCATTCAAAGCAATCAAAACGTCTCCCTCTTTGAGGCCCGCTTCGCTCGCGCCGCCTTCCCGGTCCACATAGGCAATGGTCGAAGAGTTAGCGCTATCTCGATTGACGGAGAAGCCCAGCGTCGCGCGATGCTGGCTGATGTCGCGAAGGGCCCAGCCGGCGCGGCCCAGAAAATCCGCATAAGGAATCTCGTCGGATCCCGACACATAGCGCCGGAAAAAATCTGTCATGTCCGCGTCCGCGGCGGGGGCTTTCTTGCGAATCACGTCTTCCATCGCCGCGCGCAATCCCTCACTATCATTGTAGAAGCGGCCCGCCCTGGCATATTCCTCATTGAGCGCGCGCAGAACGTCGTCGAGGCTGGCCCTGTTTTCCGTCCGGTCGCGGATCAGAATATCGAGAAGCAGGCCCACGATCTGACCCTTGTTGTAATACGAAATACTCTCCTCGGGGCGTGTGTACAGCGGATATTTTTCGTACCAGGCATCGAGGCTGGATTGCTCGACGCTTTGCCAGCGGTGCGCCGGGCGCGCTTGCAGCTCCGCGATTTGTTCCGCCAGGTTGGCGTAAAACTGCGCTGTGGACCACAGCCCCGCGCGTTCCAGCGCATACGCGCCATAAGTATTGGTCACGCCTTCCGCGAACCACAGCGAGCGCGTCCACATTTCCCGCGTGTAATCCACTGGCTCAAGGGACTGCGGCCGGATGCGCTTCACATTCCAAGCATGAAAAAATTCATGCGCTGAATAGCTGGGCAATTGCGCCGGCACGTCCGCGGAAATGGCCGTGCAATTCATGTGCTCCATCCCGCCGCCGCCGAAATTGTTCCCCACGTGAAAAAGAAAAAGATACTCTCGAAACGGCGCGCCGCCCATCAGCGAAACTTCGTAATCGACAATGCGCTTGATGGATTCCACGAGCCGCGAGCGGTCGCCCGGATCGCCATGAATGACAATGCGAATGGGTCTTCCGCCGGCCTCCATGCGGTATTCGTCGAAATGGCCGATTTCCACTGGCGCGTCAACGAGGGCGTCATAGCTCGGGGCGGCATAGCCGCCGGAGTGATGTCCCGCGGAGGCGCCGGCGGAATCCAGCTCCACCGCTACTCGCCAGCCCTCTGGCAGGCCATCGAATTCCACGCTGGTGTCTTCGGCCCGGCGGTCAGGAACGTACATCAGAAGCATGGCAAAATTGAGAAACGCATGGTCCTGGTTCAATTGGGAAGCGAAAGGCCCCGGCTCATCCCAGTAAATGGGGTAGGTCACAGTTACCGCGCCGTTTCCCGAGACATTCCAGGTTTGCTTATCGATCTTCCGCAGAGGGAGCAAATGCCCCTCGTCGTCCTTGGCGGTGACCTGCAATAGGTGCGCGGAAAAATCGCGAATCTGATAGAGCGCGTTCCACGCCGGCATTTGCAGCGTCACTTGATCGCGCACGTTGGGGATGTGCATGGTCACGCCAAAGATGTGCCTCTCGGGATGAACGATGGAAACCGTGTAATCAATGGTGGCGCGCGCGGGTGCTGCAAAATAAAAAATCGATGCCAGGAGAATGGCGCGCAACCAGAAGCGAGGACCGGAAATCATGCTTTGAATTTCCCCGCCGGGACGTTGCGTTCCTGCAACTTGCCGAGCAGCCTGCCGCAGAGCCCGTCAAAGCTGCCGTTGGACATCACCAGGACCAGATCGCCCGGCCGAGTTTCCGCCGCAAGATATTCCGCAATCTCTTCGGCGGAGTCAAAGCCCTCCGCATTTCGTCCCGCGCTGCGGATCGCCTCCAGAACCCGGGACGGCGACATTCGCTCTTCGTCGCTGAGCAGGTTCGCCCGGTTCACCGCGCCCAGAACGGCGGCATCCGCGGTGGCGAGAGAGGCTGCCAGATCGTTTTCGAATACCCTACGCCGCATGGTGTTCGAACGCGGCTCAAACACGGCCCACAATTTGCGGCCGGGCCAGCGGTGGCGAGCCGCGTCGAGGGTCGCGCGAATCGCTGTTGGGTGGTGAGCGAAATCGTCTACCACCAGGACGCCAGACGATTCCCCTTTCACTTCCAGCCGCCGCAAGACGCCGCGAAATGCGGCCATGGCAGCGGCAATCGCCTCGCCGCTGACGCCGCGGCCGTGCGCGATGGCAATGGCCGCAACCGCGTTCAGAACATTATGTCGGCCGGACAAGGCCATGCTTACGCGCGCCACTTCGCTTCCCTGGCGTGAAACGCGGAACCGCGTCTGGCCATCGGTGATTTCCAAATCGCCGGCAACCCAATCCACACCGGGCGTGAATCCGTAAGTTTCGACGGGACAGAACGCTTTCTGCACGGCGCCGCGAACGGTTTCGCTCTCGCCCCAGGCCACGATGCGCCCGCTCCGGGGCACCAGATTCACCAGGCGGCGGAATTGCAGCTCGATTGCGGCGAGATTATCGTAGATGTCGGCGTGATCGAATTCCAGCGACGTGATAATGACCTCTTGCGGATGGTAGTGCAGAAATTTTGGCGCCTTGTCGAAAAATGAGGAATCGTACTCATCGCCCTCAAGCACAAATTCTTTCCCGCCGCCCAGGCCGAAGCTGCGTCCGAAGTTTTCGGCCACGCCGCCGATCAGGAAATTCGGGCCCCGCCCGGCGTGATGCAGAATCCAGGAAAGCATGGAAGTCGTGGTGGTTTTTCCGTGCGTGCCGGTGACCACGAGCGAATCATGGCCCGGCAGAAAAAATTCCTCGAGAGTTTGCGGGAGCGACCGGTACGGAATTTTATGGTCCAGCACCGCTTCGACTTCCGGATTGCCGCGCGACAGCGCGTTGCCGAGGACCACGATATCCGGAGCGGGATCGAGATTGGCGGCGTCGAACCCGTTGGTCCAGCGGATCCCCAGACTGTCGAGCAGCGTCGATGCCGGCGGATAGACACCCGCGTCCGACCCGGTCACACAGTGTCCGCTTTCGGCCAGCATTCCGGCGAGCGGCGCCATGGCCGCGCCGCCGATTCCCGAGAGATGAATATGAAGTGGCCTGCTCATGCGCGCACCGCCGGTTCGAGAATTTCGAGACGCCCTTCGCCCGAGGCGTGAAGTTCGGCGCGCACGCCCAGCGGCAAGGTCAGCATAGGCCGCGGCGTATGGCCCACAGGCGCGCCGTACACGATGGGGATGCGCAACGGGCCGAGCACGCGCCGGCAAACATCGGCGACCGTCGAGGCGCTGCCTTCGGGAGGCTCGGACTCGGGAAATTCACCGAGGACGATGCCGCGCACACCCTCAAATTTTCCCGCCTGCTTCAAGTGCAACAGCATGCGATCGAGCTGGTATGGTTTCACTCCCCGGTCCTCTAGCAATAAAATTGAGCCGCGGGTGTCGAGTTCCCACGGCGTGCCGATCGAAGTTTCGATCAGCGTGATGCAGCCGCCGAGCAGCGTGCCCTCGGCGTTTCCGCGCGTGAACGTTTCGCCTTCGAGCGGCGCGGTCCAGCCGCTGTTTGTCGCCGTCATGGCCCACATGAACGTGTCCGGATCGAAACCGCCCGTGGCGTTGGGGCCCGCGTCGAACCCGCCGGCCACCAGCGGCCCGTAAAATGTGACCCAGCGCAGCTTTTGCCACAAAAAAATCTGCACCGAAGTTAAATCGCTGAACGCGCAAAAAATCCTGGGCTGTTTCAGCCGCGCGGTTACCAGCCCGTCGAGTATCTCCGCGCTGCCATATCCGCCTCTGGAGCACAAGACCGCGCGAATATTAGGGCGCGTAAGAGCTTCTTGCAAGTATTTGCGGCGCTCCGCCAGCGGGGCCGAAAAATAACCGTCCGTTTCGCCTTTGGAAGTTGCTCGCCTCACCCGGTAATCAAGCCGCTCCAGGGTTTCACAGCCGCGCTGGATGCGTTCTTCCTTCGCGGAACTCGCCGGCGCAACCACGGCAATCGTGCTTCCGGGGACCAGCGCCAGCGGCTTGCGAAGTTTCGGCATGGGAGGGGGCGGCAAAAAGAAGTATACAACGCACCGGCCAAGGGTAAGCCCATTCACAACAACCATTGTTGCTCTGCCTGCAATGTGGCCTGAGCCCACCCGGATGCCATTACAGCGTGAACTGCGTCATTTTGTGAAAATGGCGGGCCCGGGCGGTAATTTCCGGCTTTTTCAATGCACGCAGGCGGTCGAGGCCGAATTTTTCGACGGCAAAACTGCCCATCACGGAACCGTAGACCATGGCGCGCCGCAACGCCGCGTCGTCCACTTTGCGGGCCGTGGCCAGATAGCCCATGAAGCCGCCGGCGAAGGAATCTCCGGCGCCGGTCGGGTCATGCACTACTTCCAGGGGGAAGGCGGGCACATTGAAGGTTCGATTCTGATGCACCAGCATGGCGCCGTATTCTCCGCGCTTGATGACCAGCGCTTTGGGGCCCAGGCTGAAAATGTGGCGCGCGGCGCGCATTAAATTGTGCTCATTTGAGAGCTGGCGGGTTTCCGAGTCGTTAATCACCAGGATGTCGGTATGCTTGAGCGTCTCGCGCAGTTCCTTTGGCGTACGCTCGATCCAGTAATTCATGGTGTCGAGCGCAACCACACGCGGACGGCGGCTCACCTGATGCAACACCGAGGCCTGCAGCGTCGGATCAATATTCGCAAGGAAAATATGCGTCGAGGACAGGTACGCCTCTGGCAACTTCGGCTTGAATTCCGCGAACACGTTTAATTCCGTTGCCAGGGTCGTGCGCTCGTTCATGTTTTCGCTGTATTTCCCGGCCCAGAAAAAGGTTTTGCCGTCCGCGCGTTCGAGGCCCTGGGTATCGACGCGGCGGCCTTTGAAAATGGACTCATCTTTCTCGGTGAAATCCGTGCCCACAATTCCGACCAGATTGACGTGAGTGAAGTAACTCGCGGCCACTGAAAAATACGTCGCGGCGCCGCCCAGCATGCGATCCACTTTCCCGTGAGGCGTTTCCACGGCATCGAACGCCACCGATCCAACGACGAGTAAGGACATTTTCAGCGGGCTCCGGGCGTCAGGTATTTTCCGGCGATTACGCTCAGGCGATTGCGCGCCGCGGCCGGAATCACGGCGGGGTCCGTAATGATGGCGTGTGCGAGGGCCCGCCCGCACTTGCAGGAGCGTTCGGCGGGCATGGAGCGCACCGCTTCGCGGATCACGTTTTGCGCGTTTTCGGCATTCTTGTTCAAATTGGAAATAATTTCCTCGAGTGTGACCGAGGCATGATCGGGATGCCAGCAATCATAATCGGTGATCATGGCCACGGTGGAATAGCAAATTTCCGCTTCCCGGGCCAGCTTGGCTTCGGTCAGATTGGTCATTCCGATCACGTCAAAGCGCAGCTGGCGGTACACATGCGATTCGGCCAATGTGGAAAATTGCGGCCCCTCCATGCAAACGTACGTCCCTCTCCTGTGAACGCGCACTTTCGCGGATTCACACGCCGCGCCGAGCACCGCGGCCAACTGTGCGCAGACCGGGTTGCCAAACCCCACGTGCGCGACCACGCCATCGCCAAAAAACGTGGAAATCCTGTGGCGCGTGCGATCGTAAAACTGTTCGGGGATCAGAAAATCGAGCGGCTTCAATTCCTCCTGCAGCGAGCCGACGGCGCTCACGGAAATAATTCTCTCGACGCCCAGTTGCTTCATCGCATGAACGTTGGCGCGATAGTTTATTTCGGTCGGCAGAAAGCGATGCCCGCGCGCGTGCCGGGCGAGGAAGGCGACGCGCTTTCCTTCCAGCGTTCCCACGACGAGGGCGTCGGATGGATCGCCAAAAGGCGTTTTGACGCGCAGCTCGCGCGGCTTCTCCAGTCCCGGCATGTTGTAGAGGCCGCTGCCGCCGATAATGCCGATTCGAACCGCCTCCGTGCTCGCGCCGCGCCGCTTTGCCACTTGCGTCTTCTTTGCCATTCCCTGTCCTCGCGCCGATCCGAATTTAGACGTCGATCATCACCGGTTCAAGATCGTATTTGCCTTGGCGTTCGCGCAAATAACCTGCCGGAGTTTTCGCCTCGTGCCCGAATATGACGAGCCACTCGCCGCGTGCCGCCAGGGAAATCCATTTCTTTTTGTTCTCCAGCGTCGTCAGCGGGTACAAATCGTACCCCATGATCCAGGGAAATGGGACATGAGCCGCCGTGGGAATCAAGTCCGCGGCGAAGAATACTGTTTTCCCGCCGCCGGTCAAGCGGAGGCACATCATGTCGGCGTTGTGGCCTGGCACACGAATCACTCCGACGCCCGGAACAATTTCCCCGTCCCGGTCCAGCAATAGCCATTGGCTCGATTTTTCGATTGGCATGAAGTTTTCAGGAAAATAGCTGGCGCGGTCGCGATCCGTGGGCGATTTGGCGTGCTCGAATTCGCCGCGCTGCACAATGTATCGGGCGTTCGGGAATACTGGAACCGCTTCCCCGTTCACGAGGCGAGTGTTCCAGCCGCAATGATCGAAATGCAGATGCGTGTTGATGACGATGTCGATTTTTTCGGGCGGTACGCCGTGGGTCATTAGTTTTTCTGGAAGGCGGGGCGGGCCATCGAAAGAATAAATTTCGGTGCGCTTGGCGTCCCACTTGTCCCCCGCGCCAGTCTCCACCAGAATCCACTTCCCAGCCGCGTAGATCAGCAACGAATTCATGGCCATCAGGATCCGGTTGCGCGCGTCGGGCGGCGCAACTTTCTCCCACATGGGCTTGGGGATGACGCCGAACATCGCACCGCCGTCCAGCCGGAAGGTGCCGTCCGTGAGCAGCCAGAACTCCAGGTCCCCAAGTTTCATGCGCTTTTCCGTGCGGCGTCCGCGCGCGCAAGCAATTCGCGAACGGCCGCGAAAGGATCCTTTCCGCGGCCGGCGACTTCACGCGCCAGCCGGTCAAGCGCGGCTTCCCCGTCCGCGCCGGAAACCGCGCGTTTCAAAACAGCTTCTCCGGCCAGGGCCAGCAGACGCCATTTCCAGTGTTCGATTTTACGTTGGTGGCGCTCCGGACTGTCGCTGAAGCGCTCGCGGTACCGGGCAATCGCGGAGGCCAGTTCGCCCACGCCCTTATTTTCCGTGGCCACGGTGCGAATGATGGTTGGCTTCCAGCCCTCGCGTTCGGGAGCCAGATGCAGCATCGCTTCCAGCTCCGCCTCGAGGCGTTCCACGCCGTCGCGGTCCGATTTATTCAGCACAAAAATGTCTGCAATCTCCATCAGGCCGGCCTTCATATTTTGCACATCGTCGCCCATGCCGGGAACGAGCAGCACAAGGGTGCAGTCCGCGAGCCGCACGATGTCCACTTCGTCCTGGCCCACTCCGACCGTTTCGACCAGCACATATTCTTTTCCCGCGGCGTCGAGAACCAGCGCAACATCGCCCGTAGTGCGCGCCAGGCCGCCGAGAAAACCGCGTGTGGCCATCGAACGGATGAAAATGCCTGGGTCGCTCGCGTGGCCTTGCATCCGAATGCGATCGCCGAGAATTGCGCCGCCCGTGTAGGGGCTTGTCGGATCGACGGCGATGATTCCGACGCGATGGCCCTCAGCTCGGTAATGTGCAGCCAGACGGTCGACCAGCGTGCTCTTCCCGGTACCCGGCGCGCCCGTCACTCCAATCAGAAACGACCGCCCGGTATTGGGGAAAATCGTTTGCAAAAGTTCTTCCGCCTGAGGGTCGTGGTCCTCAATCGCTGTGATCGCCCGGGAAACGGCGCGGACGTCTCCGGCGCGAATTTGCCCGGCCCAAGAGTCGATAGATGCGGACATAGATTTTCGTGGCGCCGGCGTCCCGCCGGCGATTTTCCCGGTCACCACTCCACGCAAAAAACGCCGGCGAGACGCCGGTGCCACAACACCCCGCGCTCCCTATTTCCTGCAAGGCATGGCTGCGTAATTCAGAACCCCTGGTGAAAAATCCGGACTGCAGCGAAGCAAAGAAGTTATCACAATCGAGGGATTGCCCGCACACGAAAACCGAATCAGCGCGCGTCCAGAATCTGGCGCGCGATCACCATGCGCTGAATTTCGCTGGTGCCTTCTCCGATGGTGCAGAGCTTGGAGTCCCGGTAGAATTTTTCCACGGGATAGTCCTTCACAAATCCGTAGCCGCCGAAAATTTGCACGGCTTCATTGGCCACGCGCACGCCCACTTCGCTGGCGTACAATTTGGCCATGCTGGATTCTTTCGTGAAGCGCGGTCCTTTCTGGTCCGCGAGCCACGCCGCGCGGTAAACCAGCCAGCGCGCGGCGTCAATCTCGGTGGCCATGTCGGCGAGCTTGAACTGAATGGCTTGGAATTCGCTGATGGTTTTTCCAAACTGTTTTCTTTGCTTGGCGTACGCGGCCGCTGCTTCGTAAGCGCCTTGCGCCATTCCGAGCGCCAGCGCGGCGATGGAAATTCGTCCCCCATCCAGCACCTGCAAAGTATTCACGAATCCGAGCCCTTCCTTGCCGAGCAGATTCGATCCCGAAACGAAGCAATCGCTGAAAATCACTTCGGAAGTGTCGCTCGCGCGCATGCCCAGCTTATTTTCTTTTTTGCCGGCGCGAAAACCGGGGTTGCCCTTCTCCACGATAAACGCGGAAATTCCTTTTGTCCCCTTGGGTTTGTCGGTCACGGCCATGGCCACGCAAATGTCCGCATAGTGGCCGTTGGTGATGAATGTTTTTGAGCCGTTGAGAATCCAGCCGCCGTCCTTGCGCACCGCGGCGGTCCGCGCGCCCCCGGCGTCGGAGCCCGCCTGTGGCTCGGTCAGCGACCAGCAGCCGAGTTTTTTCCCCTGCGCCAGCGGCGTGACATAATTTTTGCGCTGCTCGGGCGTGCCGAATTTATAGATGTGATTGGTGCACAGCGAATTGTGCGCCGCAACGATCAGTCCGATCGAGCCGTCGACTCGCGCCAGCTCCTCGATGACCGTCACGTACTCGATGTAGCCAAGGCCCGCGCCGCCGTACTCCTCCGGAAAAATCACGCCCATCAGGCCCATCTCCGCGAGTTTCGGTATCAGCTCGCACGGAAACTGGGACGCTTCATCCCACTCCATGACGTGCGGGGCGATTTCCGAGGCGGCGAATTCCCGCACGCTGCGCCGGAGTTGCTGCTGTTCGTCGGTGAAGGAAAAGTCCACAGGGCCTCTATGGAATAGCGCATATATCAGCGCTCATTTCATTTATACCACATGCATGAGGATGGATTTTCAGCCAACGCGCGAGAATTTTCGAAGAGACAGTGGCGCATGCTTTAGCTTGCGGGGGTTGGCTCTGGCAACGTTGCTCATGCTTGCAACTAAAACCCGCAAGCTAAAGCATGCGCCACTCAATTCCACCCCACATGATGACCCGCATTTTGCTCATCGAGCCACTTCTTCAGCGGGGCGAAATAATCGAGCATGGCGGTCGCGTCCATTTGCCGCTGCCCCGTCAGGGCTTCGAGCGCGTCCGGCCACGGACGGCTCTGGCCCATGGCCAGCATCTTCGCCAGCTTCGCTCCCGCGGCTTTATTACCGTAAATCGAGCAGCGGTGCAGCGGGCCCGTGTACCCCGCTTCCTTGCACAACGCGCGATGAAATTGAAATTGCAATATCGTAGCCAGAAAATAACGCGAGTATGGAACATTGTCAGCCACATGATATTTTGCGCCAGGATCGAAATCAGCCTCGCTGCGAGCGACGGGCGGCGCGATGCCCTGATATTTCCGCCGCAGTTCCCACCACGTTTTGTTGTAATCGGCGGGCTTGATTTCGCCGGAGAACACTTTCCAGCGCCACTGGTCCACAAGCAGGCCGAACGGCAGAAATGCCACTTTGTCCAGGGAGCGCTCCAGCAGCAGGCCGATGTCCGCCGACGGCGGCGATACCGTCTCGATCAGGCCAATCTGTTTCAAATATTCCGGAGTAACGGACAGAGCGATGGTGTCGCCAATCGCTTCGTGGAAACCATCGTTCGCGCCGCTCTGAAATAGCGGCGGCAGGGTGTTGTACGCGCGTTGGTAAAAGTTGTGGCCCAGCTCATGATGAACCGTGGTGAAATCGTCCGCCGTCGGCTCGATGCAGACCTTGATCCTCAAATCGTCCTTGAAGTCGATGCTCCAGGCGCTGGCGTGGCAAACGACGTCTCGGTCGCGCGGCTTGGTGAAGAGCGAACGGTCCCAGAAGGTTGACGGCAGTGGCTCGAAGCCCAGCGACTTGAAAAACCCTTCGGCATAGCGGACCATGCCCCTGGCATCCACGTTCTTCGCGCGTAATGCGGCGGAAACGTCCGGGCCGGATTCGGTTTTTTGCGGAGCCAGCAGCGGATAAATGTTGTTCCATTCCTGCGACCACATGTTCCCCAACAAATGCGCGGGAATCGGTTCGTCCTCCCGCACCGCGTCCTTGCCGTATTTCTCCGCCAGCTTCCAGCGAGTGTAGGCGTGCAGGGACACATAAAGTGGGCGGACTTGTTCCCACAGGCGGTCCAACTCTTTGGCGAAATCCGCGGGCGGCATGTCGTAGCCCGAGCGCCACATCGCCCCCACATCCGCAAAACCCATTTCGCGCGCGCCCTGATTGGACAATTCCACCATGCGCGCATAGCGCTTTCGCATCGGCGGAGAGATTGCATGCCAGCCTTCCCACGCGGCCAGGAGTTCCTTCGGATCGCGGCTGTCCGCCAGGATTTTCTCAATGTCCGGCAACTGCTTGCAGTTCTCTTTCTTGTCGTCAGGGCACCACGTTCCCTTCCCGTAATCGGCGTCCAGAGAGACATCAATCTTGGAAAGCTCGGCTTGCGCGGCCGGATCGCGTGGCGCGGGAATATCCACCGATAATTTCAGAAGCTTGAACTTGCGGGCCACGTCCGGCGGGAGCTGGAGTTTTTCATAACGCTTGGCTTCCGTTGCCAGCTGTGAAGTAGCCGCCTTGACCGCCTGTTCGGCATCGGCGGCGATGGATTCGGTATCGTCCGTGATGAAATTTTCGGAGACCCAGGAAGCGCGGCCGCTCTTGATCCACAGGTCCAGCAAGCGAGTCTCCGCTTGCGAAATGAAGCGCTCCGCTTCGGCCACAGTGGGGGCCGCGCCGGCAGCTTTTGACCTGGGAGATGTTGTCTCCTTCGATGCCGGCGTCTGTCCATTCGCGTAAGGAGCGATCGCGGCAATCGCCGACAAAAGCAAACCAAACATCCGTGCGCGCGATGCGATCGGAATGACAGGAGTTAAATTCATGCGGGTCACCTTTTTTTCCTAGTCCAGGAGATGCACGAACACTTCGTTCGAAACGGCCAGGCGCTCCGGCGCAAGACGCAAGCGCGGGCCATCCCATTCGACCAGGCCTTGCGCCACCAGTTCCTGCACGCGCGGCCGCAGGCTCGCTCCATATTTCGTCTCGATGCCGCCCAAATCGATCCCGGCAAGCTGGCGCAGCCCCAGGAAGAGCTCTTCTTCGAGGGCTTGCCCGCGCGTCACGCTTTCCAGTTGTTCAACCGGAAAACGTCCCTGCAGCACAGAATCCGCGTACGAGGCGGGGTCGTGGGCGTTGGCCCAGCGCTGCGAGCCATTGAAGGAGTGCGCGCCCGCGCCAAATCCAAAATAAGGTTCGCGCCGCCAATATTTGAGGTTGTGGCGCGATTCGAAGCCGGGCCGTCCCCAATTCGAAATCTCATAGTGCAAATATCCCGCGGCGGCGAGCTGCCGGCAGCCGTGCTCGTAGTAATCCGCCATCGAATCGTCGGATGGCAACGCCTTCGCGGAATAGCGCTCGCCGCCTTGCAGAACTTCCAGTCCCAGGCGGCTGGCTTCGTCAATTTCCATCATGTAGATCGAAACGTGTTCGGGCCGCAGTTGCACCAACTGCTCGACCGACGCCTCCCAGCTGCGATCGGTCTGGTGTGGGAGTCCGGCAATCAAATCGAAGCTGAGATTCGAAAATCCCGCGGCGCGTAAAATGTTGGAGGCCTGAAATACATCGGCGCGGCGGTGCATCCGGCCCGCGGCACGCAACTCGGCGTCGTCGAAGGATTGGACGCCCATGCTGATGCGGTCGAATCCCGCCTCCCGCCACGCAGCCGCTTTTTCGGGGGTGATGGTTTCGGGATCTGCTTCGAGCGTTACTTCCTCGAAGTGTGACGGGAACGAAACACGAATCGCCTCGATAATTTCCGCGAGGTTTGCCGGTTCGAGAAGGCTGGGCGTTCCGCCGCCGAAATAGACGGTGTCAACCATGGCGTCCGCAACGTCCGCGATTCTATTTTCACGCAGCAGGCGCGGGAATTCGGCGATCTCGCGGCAAACCGCGCGGACATATGGCGCATACAATTCCTTTGAAAATACGCCCGTGTGGAAGTTGCAGTATGTGCACTTCGTCTGGCAGAACGGAACCTGCACGTAAATGCCGAGCCGCGTCATCAGCCGTAGAATTTAGCATAGAAGGAACTGGCGGCGCTTGCCGGAGCGGATCGATAGTGCGAATCGTTACGAGGCAGGATCAGGTACGATTTTCACCAGAACTTCGCGATTTCGCGGGCCGTCGAATTCACAAAAGAAAATCGACTGCCAGCGTCCGAGGCGCAGACGGCAGTTCTCGATCCAGACGGTTTGCGAGCTGCCCAAGAGTGTCGCCTTGATGTGCGAGTCCGAATTTCCTTCGTAGTGTTTGTAGCCCGCTTCGCGCGGGACCATGCGGTCAAAGGCCGCCTCCATGTCGCGCGCAACATCGGGATCGTCTCCCTCGTTGATGGTGACTCCCGCGGTGGTGTGGGGGACGTACAAGTGGCAGACGCCTGCGGAAACACCCGACGCTGCTACACAGCGATTTACTTCTGAGGTGATGTTTACCCATTCGGTCCGGCGGGACGTTTTTAAGCGCAATGTCTCTGTGCGCAGTCCCTGTGACGGTTTGCTGGCGAAGTTCATAAAAGGAAAAATTACGTTCACGGCGATTTGAGTAGCACAGGCACTCTTGCCTGTGCTGTGACGACCGCTACACGAGCGCCGAAACCGAAGTCACGCCATAGAACGAAAACCACGGCTTTGCGGCCGCCAAGCGGCCATTGACGTTCTTGATGTTTTTCACGCCCTGATCATTCAGCCAGTCTTCCAGAGCTTTTACGCCCTGTTTGCCGTAGACGGGAATGGCATCCTTCCAGGTGGCGCGCCCACAGAGGACGCCGGAGAAATTCACGCCCGTTTCGGAAGCCAAATCCAGCGTTTCGCTGAAGGTATCGTTACTCACTCCGGCCGAAAGATAGATGAACGGTTTCTTGGCGACGGCCGCGGCCTTGCGGAAGTGATCCTTCGCTTCGTCACGCGTGTACGCGAATTCGCCCTTGCAGGATCGCGTCCCTTTGACAAAAGCCATGGTTACCGGAACTTCGACTTTCAATACGTCAACCGCATACTGCGGCTTGCTGAATTCGGCCATGCTGCGCGTAACCACTTCGGGTTTCTTTTTCGCGAATTCCAGGCCTTTTTCGTCCACACCCTCTTCGTATCCCACGAATTCGAGGAAGAACGGGACGTCGGCAGCCGTGCATTCGGCGCCAATGCGCTCGACCCAGGCGTGCTTCACATCGTTGATTTCCGGTGGATCAAAGGGGGTGTAGTAGAGAAGAATCTTGATGCAATCGGCGCCGTCGGCTACCAGGCGGCGAACGGAATAATGATCCAACAAGTCGGGGAGGCGCCCGGGTTGCGTGTTGTCGTAACCGCTGTTTTCATAGGCCAGCAGCAGGCCGGCATTCTTGGACCGCTCCTTCGCAGCGGATAGGCCGTATTCCGGATCGAGCAAAATGGCCGTGGCATGCGGCGTCAAAACGCGGGAAACCGCTTCCTTGAATTCCGCCATCATCTGGTTGGTGACGGCTTTCTTGTCGATGCCTTTGTCCTTGGCGATGGCGCTCTTCAGCGAGCCGCGCTGGTCCATGGCCGCCGCGGCAATCACGCCGCGCGAATCCGAAACGGCTTCGAGTCCTTTGCGCTTTCCTGGAGTGAGTTTCATGCGAGATTCCTCCGCTCATCACAAACAACATTCGGCAATCCAACGCAAAATCTTACCACGCCGGCTGCTTCAGACACTCTTTGTCCGAACGCCATTCTAGTGATGTTGCCGCGAAAAATACATAGGGGGTAAGTAGCGCAGGCTTCAGCCTGTGGGGTTTGGTCGTTGCAAGCACTAACCCCCACAGGCTGAAGCCTGCGCTACTTTTACTTCGCCGCTGGCTGCAGGAAAAGAAAACAGTGCTCGCCCGTCCCTGTTTTGATGTGCCGGTCGAGGTGATCGAGAAGCTCCGGTCCTTCCGCAGAGAGAAAAGTGAGCAATCCAAATGACCGCTCCTGCAACGCGTTGTTCGGGAACAGCCAGGCGGCAATCTCGTTTTCATGCGTATTCACGACGCCGGTGCGAAAACCTTCCGCGCGCCCGGCCTTTGCACGCAGTCCATTCCACTGAAAAAGCATTTTCTCGGTTGTCGTGTCGAGCGCGCCCAGCAGCGTCTGATCCAGTTTGGTGAGCGGTTCCCGCAGGGCATCGGCCAGGGCCTTGATCGCCTGTTGGCCGTCATCGAAACGCGCGGTGAGCGTTTGCGGCAGCGCCTCGGCCTCCAGACGGCCGCGAAGTTTGTGACGGCCCTGAAGAATTTCCCGCGCATCGAGATTATATTTCTTGAGCAAATTGGAAACGTGCGATGGCACCAGAGTGAAGCCGGCGCGCGGCAAGATAGCGGGCGCCCGGCCGAGAAGTTTTTTGTAAATCAACGAAGTTTGAGCCTGGTAGGCCGTTTCCGCCCCGCCTGCAATGAAAGCCACCGTTGGCAGCAAGGTGTCCTGAATTACCGGTCGAAGCAGCGCGCTGGGGCTGAAATCTTCCGGGCGTTCTTCGAGCGCACGCACCGTTTCTTCGAGAGATTGCGTTTTGTTCCCTGCCGCCAGGCTGCCATTCGCCGGCCGGAGGGCTAGCCGCTGCCCTTCCACTATGCGGAAAACGAGAGTGCTTTGTTCCGTAACTTTCACTTGCGCGTGGAAGCCGGCTTTTTCCAGCGCTTCGGAGCGCGCGACCAGTTCAGCGCCGAGTGCTTTGTGTTCTTGCACCGCGCGCAGCATGTTCGGCAGTGACAAACGGTGCAGCGCCGGCGACATGGGATCGAGAAAGATCAGCCCGCGCCCGGCGAAAATGCGGGTCATCAGCTTCCCGAAGGAAGAACCGAAGGATTCTTCCGGCGCATAACATTCGGTGATCCACCGGCCAACCTCTTCGGCACGTGATCCCTCAAGTAGAGACGCCAGTCGCGCCGAAAGCTCCCGGCTGGCCTCGCCCAGTTGAATGTCGCCGACGCGCCGGTCGGCGGGCCCGGAGGGCGCAAGATCCAGGCGCTCGAAACCGCCGCGCTTGGGCACAAAACAATGATCCACTTCCGCGAGATCGTGGTCCTCAGTCGCCAGCCAAAAAACCGGCACGGCGTTCACGCCGCGCTCGGACAATTCGCGCGCCACGTGAATGGCGGTCAGCGCTTTGTAAATGCTGTAGGCGGGGCCGCCAAACAATCCAACTTGCTGCCCTGTGACCACGGCGAATGCGCCGTCCCGCAGCCGGTCCAGATTTCGCGTGGTGGCATCGTCTCCGCCAAAAAGTCGATTCTGGTTCCTCAGAACCTCGACAACGGCGCGGCGTACGGAATCCTCGAGGAGCATCTCACGCGCCGCATCGTCGATGCCTTTTGTCGTGGGAGGGTGACTATAGAAATCAGAAACACCTGAAAAATCGGATAGGAAAGTGGAATAGAGGCGCGTGGTTCCTGGCAACTCGGCCGGTGAAATCCAACTACACTGCATCAGGCGTTCCATCCTTGTGTCGCACAGCCAGCCGACTTGGCGTGATCATGAATCGCAAAATAGATTGGATGACGCGGAAATCGTTCGGATTCAAACCGTAACGGTCGAGGACATGAGCGCCGGAATGATCCCCTTGAGTTATGGTTTGAGTTCCATATTGAATTCCTTTTCGTTTCTCTGCACAAATATCCCGTAGATTCTTTGCGCCCTGCAACGAATTCAGAATTGCTTTGTAGGGCAGGGCTTTAGCCCGGCCGCAAAGACTCGTCTTAGATGAGGCTTTAGCCGCCGAAGCTTAGTTTAAATGCCGACTCGCCCGGCAGTGAACTTTATTACGATTGCCTCGCGGCAGACTCAATCCCCCGCGGAAGGCAGTTGCGGCGCGGCCGCTTTCTTGGAATGCAGCGACTGCAGCGGGGAAACTTCCAGCGATTGCTCGACAAGTGCGCGGATCCCGCGCGCGGCGGCATTCGCGGCTGACAGTGTTGTTATGCAGGGAATATTGTAGCGAATCGCCGCGCGTCGGATGGATTTCTCGTCGTAAAAGGATTCGCGGCCGAGCGGGGTGTTGATGATCATGTCCACTTTGCCGGTCTTCACCAGGTCCACGATATTCGGCCGGCCTTCATTCACTTTGTACACGGGCTCCGCCGGAACCCCCGCCGCTTCCAGCGCCGCGGCAGTGCCGCGTGTGGCAATCAGCCGGAATCCGAGGGAATGCAATTCCTTGGCGAGAGGCGCGCAGTGGCGCTTATCATGGTCGCTCACGCTCAAAAAGATCGAGCCCTTGCGCGGCAGGCGCTGCCCCGCGGCCAGTTGCGCCTTGGCAAACGCCTGGCCATAACTCTTGGCCACGCCCATGACTTCGCCGGTCGAGCGCATCTCGGGACCCAGAATGGTATCCACGCCGCGGAATTTATTGAACGGGAAAACGGGGGATTTCACGGAGTAATAATCGCGTACCACAATCTCCGCCACGCCGTCGGTCACGGTCACGGGAAGATTCATTTCGCGCAGTTTGCGTCCCGCCATCAGCCTCGCGGCGATTTTCGCGAGGGGTACTCCCGTCGCTTTGCTGACGAATGGAACCGTGCGCGACGCGCGCGGGTTCACTTCCAGCACGTAAACCGTCTCGCGCTGGATTGCGTACTGCACGTTCATGAGCCCGACTACTTGCAACGCTTTAGCCAGACGTTTCGTGTAGTCGCGAATTTTTGCAAGCACAGCTGGCGACAGGCTGACCGGAGGCAGCACGCACGAAGAATCTCCCGAGTGCACGCCCGCCTCTTCAATGTGCTCCATCACGCCGCCGATGATCAGGTCGTCGCCGTCGGCCAGCGCGTCTACATCCACTTCCGTCGCTTCTTCGAGAAATTGGTCGATCAGCACCGGCCGCGCCGGGCCCATCAGCGCGGCCTGGGCTACGTACTCCTGCACCGTATTCAAATCGTAGGCGATCACCATGGCGCGCCCGCCCAGAACATAGCTCGGCCGCACCAGCACCGGAAAACCGATCTCGCTGGCGACGCGCGCCGCTTCTTCGGGCACTAGCGCCGTGCCGTTCTTGGGCTGCGGAATTTTCAACTCATCGAGCAGCCGGCCAAACCTCCTGCGGTCCTCGGCAAGGTCAATCGATTCGGGCGCGGTGCCGATGATGGGCACGCCGTTGCGCTTTAATTCCAGCGCCAGGTTGAGCGGCGTCTGCCCGCCGAACTGCACGATCACTCCCTGCGGTTTTTCGCGATCGACAACGGAAAGGACGTCTTCGAGCGTGAGCGGCTCAAAATAGAGGCGGTCGGAAGTGTCGTAGTCGGTAGAGACCGTCTCCGGATTGCAATTGATCATGATGGTTTCGTAGCCGTCCTCGCGCAGCGCGAAGGAAGCGTGGCAACAGCAGTAATCGAATTCAATGCCCTGCCCGATACGGTTCGGGCCGCTGCCGAGGATGGCGATCTTGGGACGATCCGTCGGAGCGGATTCATCTTCATCCTCGTAGGTCGAATACATGTAAGGCGTGAAGGACTCGAATTCCGCCGCGCAGGTATCGACGCGCTTGAATACGGGGGAAATGTGCGCCTTGGCGCGGCGATGGCGCACGGCCGCGGGAGTGGTCTTCCACATTTGCGCGAGTTGTTCGTCGCTCGTGCCGATGCGTTTGCCCTCGCGCAGCAAATCTTCTGACACCGTTTCCACGGTCACCGAAGCGAGCCTCTTGTTCACCGCGATGATTTCCTGCAACTGCTCGATGAACCACGGATCGATTTTGGTCAGCTCGATCGCTTCCTTCGCGGAAATTCCCCGTTCGAGAGCGACAAACAGCCAGTGAATGCGGTCCGGGCGCGGCGTGGCGATTTTTTCGCGCAGCAGCGATACCGGCGTGTCCGTCGGCGCGCGCCATGGCGAGCTTGGCTCGAGCGAGCGAATGCCCTTTTGCAGCGCTTCCTTGAACGTGCGGCCAATGGCCATGACTTCGCCGACGGATTTCATTTGCGTGCCCAGCGTGGGATCCGCGCCGTGAAATTTCTCGAACTGCCATTTCGGAATTTTTACGACCACGTAATCGATGGTCGGCTCGAAACACGAGGGCGTTCTCTTGGTAATATCGTTGGGAATCTCGTCGAGCGACATTCCCGCCGCGAGCAGGGCGGCGATTTTCGCAATCGGAAAACCGGTGGCCTTGGAAGCCAGCGCCGAACTGCGTGACACGCGCGGGTTCATCTCGATCACGATCATGCGCCCCGTCGCGGGATCGACAGCGAACTGGATGTTGGACCCGCCGGTTTCGACGCCCACTTCGCGAATGATCGCTGCCGCCGCGTCCCTCATGCGCTGGTATTCCTTGTCGGTCAGCGTCTGCGCGGGGGCCACGGTGATGGAATCGCCCGTGTGCACGCCCATGGGATCAAAGTTTTCGATCGAGCAGATGACCACGAAGTTGTCGCGATAGTCGCGCATCACTTCGAGTTCGTATTCTTTCCATCCAAGAACCGATTCCTCGACAAGCGCTTCGTGAACAGGGCTCGAATCCAGCGCGTGAGCGATAGCTTCCGAAAATTCCTCGCGGTTGTAGGCGATCGATCCGCCCGTCCCGCCCAGAGTGAACGAAGGCCGGATCACGACGGGATAGCCAAGCTGGTCGGCGAGCTTCAGCCCGTCCTGCACATTGTTCACGAGGGCCGATGCCGGAACATCCAGCCCCACCTTGCGAATCGCGTCCTTAAACCACAGCCGGTCCTCGGCGACCTTGATCGCGCGCAGCGACGCGCCAATTAACTCGACGTTATATTTTTCGAGGACCCCGCCCTCCGCAAGTTCCACGGCAAGATTCAAGCCAGTTTGTCCGCCGACGGTCGGCAACAGCGCTTGCGGTCTTTCCACGGCGATAATCTTTTCGAGATATTCTTTGGTGAGCGGCTCGATGTAAGTGCGGTCGGCGATTTCCGGATCGGTCATAATCGTCGCCGGATTGGAGTTCACCAGGACGACCTCATACCCTTCGCTGCGCAGCGCTTTGCATGCTTGGGTGCCCGAATAGTCGAACTCGCACGCTTGCCCGATCACAATTGGACCGGAGCCGATGATCATAATTTTTTTGATGTCCGTGCGTTTGGGCATCGTCAGTTCTCTGGCATCAACTTCCTGACGGAAAGAGTAAATTGGCCCCCGTCATCGATATTCCAAACATTTTCGTAGCAGCGCTGGTCTGAAGTCCTGCTCGGTACGTACCGAACAAGCAGCGCATGGCTTTGCCCGTCGGGCCTAACCTCCAACCAGTAGAGACCTTCTTGCAATCTTTTCGTTTTTAGGTTAAACGAGCCCCAACGGTCAGTTATCCCATTGGCAGACGCCATAGCATCTTTACAGCACTGAGCGTTTTCCACCGCCGGATACAGTTTCACGACGACATGCGGGAGGTTCCACACGCTCTTTACATCGAACGCAAAGGCTGTGCCACGAAGGACGGCGTCCGGCGCATGCTGCAGCCTTCCACACAATTGATCCAAAATCGGTGGCAACGGAGCAGTCCGAGGTGCTTGTGCGAAAGCACCCAATGCCAGCGTATATACGACCAGAACTGGGACTAATTTCATCTCCCGGGACTCCCGCGCCGCAACGCGCTGGAAAGTTTCCAGTTCTTCATCATGTCCGTGAATTGCCGGAACAGATAGTGCGAATCGTGGGGCCCGGGCGACGCCTCGGGATGGTATTGCACGGAAAACAGCGGCAAGGTACGGTGCCGCAACCCTTCATTCGTGTGATCATTCAAATTCACGTGAGTTGCTTCGACTTCGCTCGACGGCAGCGAATCCGGATCCACGCAAAATCCGTGATTCTGTGCCGTGATCTCGACCTGCTCGGTCAAAAGATTTTTCACCGGATGATTCGACCCGTGGTGCCCGAAGCGCAACTTGAACGTCTTGCCGCCGAGAGCCAGGCCGCAGAGCTGGTGCCCCAGGCAAATTCCGAACACCGGCACACGCCCGAGCAAATCGCGAATCGTTTCGATCGCGTAGGTGGCGGGTTCCGGATCGCCCGGGCCATTCGACAGGAAAATTCCCTCGGGTTTCAGCGCCAGTGCATCTTCCGCCGAGGTTTTCGCGGGGACCACCGTCACTTCGCAATTGTGATCGACGAGCAGGCGGAGAATATTCTGCTTGATGCCGTAATCGTAGGCCACCACCCGAAATTTCCGCGCTTCCACGGCAGACTGCGCTTCGCCCATCGCTTCCTGCCACGGAGAAGCCGTCAATTCGATGGAACCCACGTCCCAGCCGTATTGCTTGTCGCAGGTAACGCGGCTGGCCAGCTCGAGTCCCGCCATCGAAGGCAGTGCCCGCGCTTCCGCGAGCAGAACTTCGGCGGGCGCGCCATCGGTCGACACCACCCCGCGCAACGCGCCCATCTTCCGAATGTGCAGCACCAGCGCGCGCGTATCCACATCCCACAGAACCGGAATGTTGTGCCGCACCAGATAATTCTGCGCGGATTCGCCCGAACGCCAGTTAGAGGCGATGGCGGAAAATTCCTTCACAATGAGCGATTCGATGTGCGGGCGCGCGGACTCCTCATCATCGGCGTTGGTCCCGACGTTTCCTATGTGAGGGTAAGTCAAGCAGACAATCTGGCCCGCGTAACTTGGATCGGTAAAAACTTCCTGATATCCCGTGAGGCTGGTGTTGAAAACGACTTCCCCGCCCCGCCGGGTGATCGCTCCCGCGGCGCGCCCATGAAAAATGCGCCCATCTTCGAGCGCAAGTATTCCCTTCCGAGCTTCAGTTTCCGACAGTGTACCCTCTTTCTGGCAGGGACTCAGTCCCGACGAAGTCGGGGCGGCGCGCTATTTCACGGATTCGGCAAACACTGGGATCGATCCGAAGTGATCCACCGGCCAATACGCGAACACAGCCTTGCCGTAAATAAACCTTCGCGGCACCGGACCGAAAATCCGCGAGTCGTTCGAGCTGGTGCGGTGATCCCCCATTACAAAATATTCGCCCTGCGGAATCAGCGTGGGCGGGTACGTCCCGTAATCGTCCGACTCCGGCGGAATATACGGCTCCGTCAGGAGTTTGCTGTTTACGTAGACTTGCCCGTCGCGAATCTCGACCGTGTCTTCCGGCAATCCTACGACGCGCTTGATGAACGACTTCGAGCGGTCCAGAGGATACCAGAAAACGACCACATCGCCGCGCTCAATGGGCTCGAACCGGTAAACAAATTTGTTGATGAAGATTCTCTCCTGATCGGAGATCAGGGGAGTCATGCTGGTGCCTTCCACTTTCACCGGCTGGTAGAAAAAAATAATGATAACGATGGCGAGAGTGAGCGCAATCACGAGATCGCGCCCCCAACTTCGAAGCTCGCGCCGCAGGGGTTGCGCCGCTCCGGGCGCGAGGGTCGTGCTGATTTCGGCGTTCGGCTCCATGTTCTTACGTGAGATCGACTAAATTTATACCACGCTCCTGCATCTCGCGCCAGTCCCACGAAAACGATCTTGATCTGAAAGTGTATCCACTGTCTCGAGGGGCCCGGTTTCCGGTTGACGCCGCTGGAAAGTCCGGCATATCGTTTGCCGAGAAAATAGCGGGACTCCTTTCCAGAGCGGCGCAATGCAGGGCGCAACATTTCGATGAAACGAAATCCACAAGTCAGGGAGGTTCACATGCGTTGGATGCGCGGAGTTATGCTCTTCACGGCCGGAACCGTTGTCGGGATTTTCGCGACGCAACCCGGCGCTTCGCCGCAAGAAAAAGCGACCGGGCTCAGACTGAATCACTTCGGAATTTACGCGAAGGATTTCGACGCGTCCATGGAGTTCTACACCAAGACCATGGGCTTTCGCGAAGCCTTCTCCCTCAAAAACAAAGACGGCAAGCCCACTCTCGCTTATCTTCAAATCAATCGCGACACGTTCCTGGAACTGGCGCCCGCCACCGCGGATCGCCCCGTCGGATTTTCGCACGCCGGCCTGTGGGCCGACGATCTGAATAAAACTGTCACACTCCTGCGGGAACGCGGCCTGAAGATGGATGACCCTCACGCGGCAGCGACCAAGGCCCCGTTGACCAATATCACGGATCCCAACGGCGTGCGCCTGGAGTTGCTCGAGTATCCTCCCGACTCACTGCAGAAAAAAGCGATAGACGCCTGGAAATAAACGTGGCGCGGGCTTCAGCCTGCGGGTTTTGGTCAGTGCAATGACTAACCCCCGCAGGCTGAAGCCCGCGCTACCAAGTCTCAGCCCGCAGTTGAATACAAAGTGATCAGACTTCTTTGTAAGCCACCAGCCGCAGCCTTCGGTAATCAGCCCACCACTGCCCATCGCGAAATAATTTGGGGCGGAGAATCTCTTCGACTCGGCCAAGGAATCGTTCGCGCCTGGCTTCCCCCGCTTTTGCCAGATAATCTCCGCCAAACATGGCGATCCAATTCCTCATACCCGCCGCGCCATCCGCGAGGCCTGTCGGCCGGTCAAACAGCCTGGCGAATCGCACCTCGAAGCCGTTCCTTTCCGCAAGCGTCGAGTATTCGCCCACGCTCGGGTAATACCACGGATTCACTTCCCCGGCCTTTGCGGCGCCAAGTTCCGCCAGTGCGAGGTCGAACGCCTCCTGCATTGCCCGAATATTCCTCCGGCCGCCAAATTCCGCGACAAATCTTCCGCCCGGACGCAGCGCTCTCCACACGCCACGGAGCACGAGTTCAGGTTCATGAATCCAGTGCAGCGTGGCATTCGAGAATACCGCGTCGAATTCCTCTTGAAACGAAAGATTCGTGGCATCTGAAATTTCAAATTTTAATTTTGGATATGCCAGTCGCGCCGCAGCCACCATCTCCGCCGAACGATCCACGCCCGTAACTTCCGCACCGGACTCCGCAATCTGCGCGGTCAAATGGCCCGTGCCACATCCCAGGTCCAGGATGCGCTCGCCCGCCCGCGGATCAAGCAACGAAACCACGTCGGCCCCATATTTCCAAACAAAGTCGTGTTTTGCGTCATACAGGTTCGCGTTCCACTCCTTTTCGTTCACAAGTTCTCCTGGGTTCAAGTAGCGCAGACTTCAGTCTGTGGGGGTTAGTCCTTTCAAGGGCTGACGAAAAGCTCCAAACGCGTATTGCACCGCAGCTAGCGCCGCGCACACCGCCGTCTCCGTGCGAAGAATGTTAGTCCCCAGTGCCGTCTCCACAAAGCCGCAAACCCCCGCTTGCTCAAATTCCGCGTCGGTCCATCCGCCCTCGGGTCCGATCGCGACGGCCACACGAGCGGCAACATCGTTGCCACGCAGTCCCGCAACAGGCTCGAGCACTTCGCGCATCGGCCTCGCGCCTGGCCGTTCGGAGAGCAACAGTTTCACCTGCGCAACTGAGGCCCGGAAAGCGTCGCGCGGTTTCGCGGCGCCCTTCAGTTCCGGGATGCGCAAACGCCGTGCCTGCTGTGCCGATTCAAGGAGGACCCGCTTCCACCGTTCCGCGCGCTTCCCTGCCGCTGCGATCAGGCCCTTCTCGCTTCGCTCCGCCGCGAGCGGTACGATTTCCTCCGCGCCGAGTTCGGTCGCCTTTTCCAGCGCCCACTCGAACCGGTCAAACTTTACGATGGCGAGCAACAGATCAATCCGCACGGCCGCAACCGGGGCCGCCAACGCCTCGACCAGCGAGAATCGAATTTCATCCCGCCCCACGCTTTCCGTTCGCGCCAGCCACACGCGTTGCCCGTCGCTCAGTTCATAATATTGCCCGGTCTCCGCGCGAAGCACCCGCCCCAGGTGCTGCGCCGTCTCACCCCGCAGAAATGCGGATCCGCCCTCAAACGCCTGCACAAAGAATCGCCGTCGCATGCGCCGCTATGTTATATCAATCGGATGGCATCGCGCGCCCGCCCAGCCTGCGCCTCGCTGTTCACGGCCCTTTCCCTGTTTCTCCCGGGAATTCTTGCCATTTTGCTTCCGGCTCGGCTCGCTGCGCAATCGCCGCCCCGGCCGTACCCGCTCCGTCGCGCCGTCATTATCGACACGGATGCGGGCGCAGACGATTTGATAGCCATCGCTTTCCTGTTGTCCCGCCCCGACATTCATGTGGAGGCCATCACCATAGAAAATGGCATGGCCCATGTGCCCGCGGGAGGGAGAAATGTCCTGCGCCTGCTTGCGCTCGCGGGCCGGAACGACATTCCCGTTTTCCTTGGAAGGGAAAACCCGCTCGCTGGAGATCAGGAATTTCCTGCCGAGTGGCGCCTCGCTTCCGATGAGCTTCCTGGTATCGCACTTCCCGAGCCCGCACATTCGGCCGAGCCGCGCAGCGCGGCGGACTATCTGCTCAAGCGTTTGTTGGATGCCGCTCACCCGGTGCAAGTGCTGGCCCTCGGTCCCCTGACCAATCTTGCGGAAGTTTTCTCTCACACGCCGCGGTCGGCCCGCACCGGACGGCAACTCGTCATCCTGGGTGGCGCCGTCCGCGTTTCCGGAAATTTGGGGGACGGCGGTTTCTTCCAGACGAACAATGTGACCGCCGAATGGAACATGTTTGTCGATCCGGATGCGGCAAAAATTGTATTCACCTCCGGCGCGCCGATTCGCCTCGTGCCCCTCGACGCCACGCAGCGCGTTCCCATCGACATGGCTTTGTTCGAGCAATTCAAGTCGCGCGCCAGCACGCCGCTGGCGAGCTTCGTCGCGCAAGTGCTCGCCACAAAAGAAGAACAGATTCGCCAGGGATTCTACTTTGCGCGCGATCCACTTGCGGCCGCCGCCCTGGCCAATCCTGCGATCGTGACGTTCCGCCCTCTCGCGCTCGAAATCAGCGACAAGCTCGAAGAGTTGGGCCGGACTGTGGAAGTGAAGAATCGCCGCGCGAATGCCCAGGTGGCCATCGACGCCGATCCGTTAAGATTTCGAGATGTTTTTATGACCGCGCTAGGCGTCAGGTAGGGCAGGCTTCAGCCTGTCGCTTTAGGGTTTGCGAGCAAAGCAAAAGTGCGGCAGGCTGA
>DATHPN010000082.1:0-17903 GCA_035483715.1 Candidatus Acidiferrum sp. | reverse complement strand
TCGTTCGTGACCTGAACCGTAACAACCGCAAGGAGTGGATGGACGCGAATCGCGAGCGATACCGCTCGGACGTGGTTGAGCCGTTTCGCGAACTCCTTGCGGCGCTGGCGCCCCGTGTGCTAAAGCTCAACCCCGGCATTGATACGGCAGGGCGGACAGGCGTTAATTTTTCGCGCATCAATCGCGACATCCGGTTCGCGCGGGACAAAACTCCGTATCGCCCTCAGATGTATTTAACATTTCCTGATCCGGGAGCGGGGGAGAACGCAAGGACGCAGCTCTACATTGGTATTTCCGCGAAGGCCGTGACGGCGGGCTTTCGCGCTTACGCCATGGGGCCGGCAAGGAATTCGCCTTTTCGGCAGATGGTCCTTCCGCGCGTGGCGGCCAATCCGAACTGGGCTGCGCGGCAGAAGAAGCGTCTGGGGCGCCGCTACGAGAGTTACTGGTATTCAACCGAAAAGGGCGAATGGACCAAGCACGAGGGCTGGCCGCTCGGGCCGGAGGAATGGAAAAAGCTCCAGGGATGGGTGGTGCGCCGGAAATTTCCGCAGAGCGCGGCCGCGCTCCCCGGATTCGTGGCTAACGTAGACCGACTGTTTCGCGACGTATACCCGCTATTTACGTTCGTGTCTTCACCCCGCTGGAAGGCCTGACCTCCGCCGGAAGGCCATTCCATCTTGTCAAAAGTATTAAGTCCGAACTCACCTGTGAATTCCGACATCATTCCCGATTGTTCATCACACCTTTCGCATGATGCTGTCTTTCGAGTTGACCCTCATGCTCCAGCCGTAGTTGCACGGATGAATCGTTCCGCTGAACGCTTTAGACTTTCTTTCGCATTCGCCGCAACCGCTTCACCCGCGCATAGCGGACACGATTATTTTTCAGGCTGGGCATGAAGACAAATTCCCGGCAGCTTTCATCCCGTGAAGTTTCGGGACTGCGCGAGCGCTATAGTTGATCTGGGCGCAGCGGGCCGGCGGTGCTCTGGCTGTTTCTTCTACAAGTGGCCAGTCCAGAATAGAAACAAAATAACCAGGATGATCAGGCTTACGCCACTAATGGGACCGAAGCCCCATTTTTTGCTGTGCGGCCAAATCGGAAGACTGCCCACCAGCGCCACAAGAACGAATACCGCGAGAACAGCCGTCAGAAACATCGTTTTCCGTCTTTCTTTGTCAGGGCCGGCCTAGGCCGCATGACCGGAGCGAGCGTAAAGCGGCGCAGTCTTAAGGGGAAGCAACTCCACGAGCGTGTAAATTCCCAGAGTTATGCCCAGCGGAATATCCGACACCGACAAAACCGCCGCAATGAGGGCGAGCCGGCGGCCTGCCCGCTGCCCTCCAAGCAGAGCCAGTCCTGCGACGAACCCGATAAGGCCGCAGATAACCGCCAAACCGATCGTACTTGTGTACAGGAAATGAAAAATATCCATCAGAGGAAATGGGTCAGGCACTCGGTTGAGCAGGGCGCCAAACATCAAGGTAGCTGTCCTGCCATAAAACAGCAGGCAGAGGGCCATAATCAGGCGGATCACTCCGTAAACGATCCAAAAACCCCCCAAGGTTCGGAAGCGACCGATAGAGCCCTGCACGATGGAATCGTCGGAAGACATGAGAGCCTCCTGTGAGATGGGCTGCAAGCCGAATTTTGACTTCAGCGCAAGAACATTCCTTTATAACGCGGAAGAGTGAGTCGGTCTGTTCACATCTGAACACATGGAATAACGGGTAAGGAAACCACATCCGAGTACAGTTTAGGAGCGCAGGCAAATATCGCTATATGTGTGCCTTTCTGTACAGAAGCATTCCCCCTCGACGACTACTATGAAGGCCTGGATCATCCCCTCTCAATCCGAAGCCAGGAGGAAACAAATGGGTCCAACGAAATCCTTGAAGTGCGCACACCCGGTTTGTTCCTGCCTGACAACGTCAGACAAGTATTGCAGCGCCCAATGCGAAGCCATGGAAAAGACGCCGGACATCGATTGCCGGTGCGAACACAAGGTCTGTAAAGGCCACGCGCACTAGATGCTGTTTTATCGGTTGAGATTCCGTCTAGAAAGCATTAAAGGAGAAACATGAAAAAGATAAGATTTCCGTTGGCAATGCTCACGCTGCTCGCCGCAGGAACTCTGGCCAGTTGTTCCGGATCTCCTGTGAAGTCAGTCGACGTATCCGACAACCTTCGCAAGTCGCTCGATGAGGCAGGCCTGAAAGACGTCACCGTCAGTCAGGATCGAGACAAGGGCGTCGTGACCCTGGGCGGACAAGTGCAAAATGACGGCGACAAGATGCATGCTGAGACACTCGCGAAGTCTGTGGCCGGAACGCAGGTCGTCGCTGATCAGATTGCCGTGCTTCCTCCGGGGCTGGAAAAAGAAGCGAAAGCGGTGAATTCGGATCTGGATGAAGGCATTGCAAAGAATTTGGATGCCGCGCTGATTCAGAGCAACTTGCAAAAGAATGTGAAATCCGACGTGAAAAACGGCGTAGTTACGTTAACGGGAGAAGTGAACTCGCAGAACAAGCGCGCGCGGGCCCAGACCGTGGCGACAAGTGTGCCAAACGTTCAGCAAGTGGTGAACAATTTGCAGATTAAGGACCAGAAAGCCAGTTCATCGCAGTAAGAGCCAGCTTCAGACTATAAGTGAAACTCTCAGTCATGCCAGGCCGGAGAGACCAGGCGTGTTCCGTGCATCTCTCCCGCGAGCAAGTTGAGTTCCTTGCGAAAACCGCACGGATGATTCGGGAAGGAAATTAAATGTCATTCGGTATTTACTCAATGGGTTTTGCGATCGTGATCGGTGGCTTGATTTATGGCGCATACTTGCTGCACGTGCCTACGCACTGGATCGCGGTGGGCGCAATTGTACTTTTGGGCGTCGGGATTTTAAAAGCTGTAACAGTAACGCGCCAGAAAGATTCCGCGGGATAATAGTAGTGACAGAATCTGAATCCTCGCATCCGTTCCAGCGGCCAGTGCAGGCCAATCTCCGGGAGATTGTGAACGCGCTCCATTCAGCCGGCTGCGTCATTCCGTAAAAATTGATCGTACGAACCAACGTTTTCCGGACACGATCTGATTTATTTCTGGCGAAACAAATCCCTTCGGATATCAGGCCAGAATTCCTGGAAGATGTGATTCAGGACAGCGGATTCCATCTGCGTTCCCCAGTTCAGGGCCGTTTGCCCCAGGCCTCGCTCCTGCGGCGGATAATAGGCGTTGGACAAGCCGGCCTCCAGTCCATTTCCCGCTACCTCGGACCAGTTGAAGGACGTACCACCGGAATCTGTCTTCGTGACGAAGGCGCGAGATATCGCGTAGCCCGTGCGGCGGAAGAACCCTCCTTTGCCCATGGTGTAATAGCGTGGGTCCTCGTGCGTAATCGCCGGGACGATTGCCTCGGTGAAAAAAGTCCCCGATACTCCATCCGTGAATGTGCGCCAATAATAGCGCCCATAACCCTTGATTCCACGGCCCAGCTCTGGATCGGAATTTAAAAGCATGGCTTGGCCAGCCAGGATTCCGGCCCAGGTGTACGACGAATAATCCACGACGCTATCCTTCGCGGCGAGTACGAATTTCCCGCGGGTGGACAGCGGCGGAAGCTGCGTATCGGCGTTTACAGCTCCAAAATTGGGCACGACCCAGAACATACGACTGGATTGCTGAGCTGGGGAATCGTCCTTTTTGTTCTGGGCGCCTGCGGCTTCATCTGGCTTCGCGGCTGTGGGCTTGTCGGGCAGCGGTGTAGCGGCTGGATCACTTGCAAGCGGGGAGGATTGCTGCACAGACTCATCGGGGGAGGTGTTCCCAGCAGGTTGCGTCTGCGACGCGACAATCGCAGGTGCAAGAAGAATGACAAACCCTAACACAGCGTTCCGGATAACGACCAACGTATTCCTCCAAATATTAGAATAGGCGTCGATCGATTCGCTGTACATACCAGAAATACCCGGTAATCAATCGTTATTATAAATGACCGCCCAATTTCGCAGAAGTATCGTTTCGCCTCTTCAACTTGAATTAAGTCCCGACAAATGAACTTGCCGGAGTCCGGCCCGAGCCGCCCCGGAGGAAAATCCTAAATTCCTGGAAGCCGGCTTCTCAGGAGTTCGCGGCCTGCCCCTGGCCAGGATGAGCGAATAAGCGGCAAGTCTGCTCGTCGAAGTGTACAAACCATATTTGTAGCGCGTCCGCAATTGAAAATCTGTTCAAATCTGAACAGTCGGTGGAAACGCAAATCACGCTTGAAATTGAGGATGACGAGGCCGCAAGCAGAGGGGCAAAAGTGCGCGGAAAGCAAGATGAGAGCAATTACGGGTCCGCCTGGAATCGCGCTATAGCGTCCACTCCGACTTGGCCTCGCTGAATCTGCGGGAGGTCCGACTAACGCAATGTCGTCATAAACGGTCCCATCGGAGAGCGACTTTTCCGTGTTGCCGCAATCCGACACGAGAACCTGAAACAAAAACGGGAGGCGATGATTCGCCTCCCTGTTTTCATTTCTTGCCTCACATATGTCAGCAACCGAACGGGAGCCAGACACAGCGCATCACGGGTCGCGGGTCACGAACAACGGGCCACGGTCGTTTCAGCCCTGTCCGCCGGCCGCTTCTTTTTGCTGCTTTTCACGCTGCTCGCGCAGGACGGCTTTGCGCGACAGGCGGATCTTGTTGCCTTCGATGGCCAGGACCTTGACGAGCACCTGGTCGCCCAATTTCAGCGCGTCGCGCACGTCGCGCAGGCGCTGCTCGGCGATTTCGCTGATGTGCAACAGGCCGTCGGTGCCCGGGAAAATTTCAACGAAGGCGCCGAAGTCCGCGAGGCGCACGACCTTGCCGAGATAGGTCTTCCCGATTTCGGCGGAGGCCGTAATGTCCCGGATCATTTGCAGCGCGGCTTCGGCGGCCGGGCCGCTGTTGGCGAAGACGTGTACCTTGCCGTCGTCCATGACGTCGATTTTCACGCCGGTGGCCTCGATGATCGAGCGGATTTTCTTTCCGCCTGGGCCGATCAGGTCGCGAATTTTGTCGGTGGGAATTTGCAATTGATGCAGGCGCGGGGCGAAGACCGACATCTTGGGGCGCGCGGATGAAATGGTCTGGTCCATGATGTCGAGGATGTGCAGGCGCGCGCGCCGGGCCTGCTCGAGCGCCTTGCGCATGAGCGACACGCTGACGCCGCCGACTTTGATGTCCATCTGCAGCGCGGTGATTCCGGCGCGCGTGCCGGCCACCTTGAAATCCATGTCACCGTAATGGTCTTCCGCGCCGGCGATGTCGGTGAGGATGGCGTGTTTATCGCCCTCCACGACCAGGCCCATGGCGATGCCGGCGCACGCCGCGGTGATGGGCACGCCGGCATCCATGAGCGAGAGCGAGCCGCCGCACACCGTGGCCATCGAAGACGATCCGTTTGATTCCATGATGTCGGAAACCAGCCGCATGGCGTACGGGAAATCGGTTTCGGGCGGAAGCAGGTTCAGCAGCGCGCGTTCGGCCAGCGCGCCGTGGCCGATTTCGCGGCGTCCCGGGCCGCGCAGGAATTTCACTTCGCCGACGGAAAACGGCGGGAAGTTGTAGTGCAGCATGAAGCGCTTGAACGATTCTTCCTCGAAGAGCAAGTCGAGGCGCTGCTTGTCTTCTTTTGTTCCGAGCGTAGTGGTCGCCAGGGCCTGCGTTTCGCCGCGGGTGAAAAGAGCCGAGCCGTGCGCCCTGGGCAACACTCCCACTTCGCAGGTGATGTCGCGAATTTCATCGAACGCGCGGGCATCCGGGCGGCGGTTGCGGTGCAGGATGTCGTCGCGGAAATAATTTTCGCGCAAGCGTTCAAACGCGCGCATGGCCAGGGTGCGTTTCTCTTCGTCCTCTTCGGGAATGGATTCTTTAATCTGGTTCTTCACTTCGTCAATCAAGTGATAGCTTTCCTTCTTCGGATATTTCTTGGTGTCCAGGGCGTCGTGCAGTTTCGCGCCATATTTCTGCTCGATTTCCTTGGCGAGAGCCTCATCAAAGGGCAAGGGTGGAACGGTCACTTTGTTGGGGTTGATCTGGTCATGCAACTGGCGGATCGCCGCGATGATGTGCTTGATCTGTTCGTGCCCGAATTCGAGCGCGTCGGCGACGGTGTCCTCGCTGACTTCAATCGCGCCCGCTTCGATCATTACGATGGCCTGCTCGGTGGCGACCACGACGATATTCATCAGGCTTGTTTTCTGTTCGGCCGTTGTGGGATTGGCGACCAGTTTGCCATCCACCAGTCCGACGCGCACCGCCGCCACGGGCGTCGTGAACGGCAAGTCGGATACAAACGCGGCCGCCGAAGCGGCCGTGATGCCGATCATGTCCGGGTCGTTTTCGCTGTCCGCGGAAAGCACCATGGCCACGATTTGCGTCTCGTTGCGCCAGGCTTCGGGAAACAACGGGCGCAGCGGGCGGTCGATCATTCGGGAAGTCAGAATTTCGCGCTCCGAAGGGCGCCCTTCGCGCTTGAAAAATCCGCCGGGAATTTTGCCGGCGGAATACGTATATTCGCGATAATCCACGGTGAGGGGAAGAAAATCACGGTCATTGGCTTTGGAATCCATGCACGCCGTGACCAGCACGACGGTATCACCATACCGCGCCAGTACGGCGCCGTTGGCCTGCTTGGCAATTTTTCCGGTTTCCAGAGTCAGCGTACGTCCGCCGACTTCGACGGTTACCTGATGGGGAGCGGGCGCTGCTTGTGACATATACGGAAGTCCTTTCGCCTGTCCGCCGCGTCCCGATCCATCGGGTCCTGCGCGCGCGGAAAGCCACTCGATTGCGGGAGAAACATTTCCCGTTTTGTTTGGAAGAGAAAGCGAGGAACGACTGCGAGTGGCGTGCCGGAATCTGTCTACAAAAAAAGCGGCCGGGCGCATTCGCCTCGGGCCGCCAGAATCCTGCAGAACTCCGCGAACGTCCGGAGATATTGTTGGCGCGATTCTGCTCCCGCTGGGGAGCGCTTACTTGCGCAAACTAAGGCGTTCGACAATCTCGCGATACCGATCCGGGTCACGACGGTTGAGATAATCCAAAAGACGGCGGCGCTTGTTGACCATCATAATCAACCCGCGTCGCGATGCATGGTCCTTGAGGTGCGCCTTCAGATGCGTGGTCAGGTAGTTGATTCGCTCGCTCAATAAAGCAATTTGCACTTCCGGTGAGCCCGTATCTTTCACATGCGCCCGGTACTGCTCGATCAACATTGACTTCGCTTCTCTCAAGTCGTCCTCTCCGCCCAACCCACTTTTTTCTCTCGTTTCGTCTTCTCTTCGACCCTAGGAGACTAACATAGGCTCGCTGCGACATGCAAAATTTTTCTTCCGTGCAAGGCGATTCGAAACGAAGTTTTCAGTTCTCAAGCCGGAGCGTTTTTTCCGTGCCCTCTGTGTCCTCTGTGTTAAAGATTTGCCTTTCGCATCGCACGCAGAACCTTTAACACAGAGAACACAAAGGGCACGGAGAAAACCGGCGCACTACTTTTCGCGGATCAGGGACAGAAATTCCTCGCGCGTCTTGGGATTATCCTTGAACGAACCGAGCATCGCGCTGGTCACCGTCTGCGAATTTTCTTTTTCCACCCCGCGCATCACCATGCACAGATGGCGTCCTTCGACAACCACGCCCACTCCCAGCGGAGAAATTTTTGCCTGGATGGCGTTGGCGATTTGATTGGTCAGACGTTCCTGGATCTGCAGGCGTCGCGCGAACATGTTCACCAGCCGCGGAATTTTCGACAGGCCGACCACCCTCTTGTCTGGAATGTAGGCCACATGGCACTTGCCGAAAAACGGTAGCAGGTGATGCTCGCACAGACTGTAAAATTCGATATCCTTCACCAGCACCATCTGGTCGTAACACACAGTGAACATCGCGCCGTTCAGAAGTTTTTCCGGGTCCTGCTGGTAGCCGCTGGTCAGGAAGCGAAAAGCCTTCTCAAACCGCTCGGGGGTGCGCCGCAGGCCGTCGCGGCTGGGATCCTCTCCGATCGAGTGCAAAATTTTTCGCATGTGATCCGCGATGGATCCGTGGGAATCCAGCCCGGCCGGCTCGGTCAGCGTCAATTCTTCGACTCGTTTTCTGTCATCACTCATGGGTCGCTCCTGCAGGCTCTCCTGCGTATTCAAAACTGTTCAGTCCGGTTTCCTCGACGCGCACACGCTCCAGCCTGGCCCGGGGAAAGCGGCGCAGGCGATTGAAAATCTCGATGCAAATATTTTCGGCGGTCGGAACATTTTCCTGAAATTCAGCGACTTCTTCGTTCAAGTACTTGTGGTCAAAGGGTTCAATGACTTCGCTGTCGACAAAAGCATCCAGGTCGGCCAGATTGGCAATCATTCCGGTGGCCTCGTCCACCGGGCCCGAGACGGCCACTTCCACGACGTAGTTGTGCCCGTGCCCGTACGGATTGTTGCACTTGCCGTACAGGCGGCGGTTCTCTTCCTCACCGAATTGCGTGCTGTGCAGGCGGTGCGAAGCGGAAAACCGGTAACGCCGCGACAGATGCAGCTTCATCGCGCGCCTCCCGCGCGTCCCGATGCGCCGTTGCCTTCGCCGTAACAATCGACGAACAGGTCCGGCGTCTCGTAGAGGCGCACACGATGCAAATGCCCGCGCTTGATTTTTGGTTCGAGCAGCCGCCAGATGACGGCGGCGATATTCTCGCACGTCGGAATTTGGCCTGCGAGTTCAGGAACCTCGTAATTGAGAAAGCGGTGATCCATCCGGTCCGTAACTTCGCGCTGCAAAATTTCTTTCAGTTCCTTCAGGTCGAGTACCATGCCCGTGGCCGGATCCGGCTCGCCGGCAACGGTCACCTCCAGCACGTAATTGTGCCCGTGTCCGTGCGGGTTGTTGCACTTGCCAAAGACGCGCCGGTTCTCCTCGGCTGAAAACGCCGGGTTGTTGTAGAGATGCGACGCCGAAAACTCGATCTTGCGTGTGAGATAAACCATATTGATCAGCAGCATCGGCTTTAGGAATGCGCAGTGGCTGGCCGCAAGCTGTGCTCGCGGGTAGCAAATTTCAAAGCCGAACTTTCAGATTTGAGATTTCAGATTTGAAATTTCAGATAAAAACCTCAGTCCACCACCAGTTCCATTTGAGGTTTCGAAGCTAATGTTTCAAAACTGAAATCTCGAATTTAGAATCTCAAATTTGAAATTTCGAATTTGAAATCAAATTTAAAATCGCGGACTAAAAATCGCGAATCTACAATTTCAAATTTGACATCTCAAATTGCGAATCGCGGGCTGCTTGTTAAATGCGGGGAGCGACAGGTTTCGGGCGCTATTCACGAATCACGGCTCACGGGATATTGCCGGCCCTTCCACGCCACGCTGCCCCGCGCATAGCGCCATTCTGAATTCAGCAGGGCCGCCGCGTACAGCGCTACCCCCGGCAAGTAGTATATGGCAAACCCTGCCGGAAAACGATTTCGCCGCAGGTCCGCCGCATACGCGGCGTGCCGGCCCGCCAGCAGGGCGACTCCCAGAACTCCCCAGATTAGATGCAGCAGCGCCAGTGGAAGTACCAGCAGAGGTATCCACGGCACCACCCTGAAAAGCTCACGTCCCACCGCACGGGACGCGTCGCCCGTCGTTCCTCCGATGAGGGGGTACAGATTTTTCGTCCAGCCCTGCCACATGGCGTCAAACGTCCGGTACATTCGCACGCGCATGATTCCATGCCCTGAGGCAAAGTGCAGGCGTATGCCGGCTTGCTTCGCGAGCCGCGCCAGGGCCACGTCTTCGAGAACTTCTCCGGCCACGGCGGCGTGCCCTCCGATCCGCGCGTAGTCTTCGCGACGGATAAGCAGGTATTGCCCGCTGGCCGCGGCGGCGGGCGAATCGGGATGATTGACTTCAGCATACGAATATTTATGACCCAGGCGCGTGTACACGAAGGGAATCAGCGCCTTCTCCCACAAGGTGCGCGTTTCCTGCTCGGGGGAGTATGACAGCAGGCCCGCTGCGGCCTCCGCCGCATCGGCTAGAGCATGCGCGGCGGAGCCGGGCAAATGCACGCCGTCCGCGTCCGTGAACAGCAGCCAGTCGCCCGTCGCCTGCGCCGCCCCGAGCGACGCTGCGTAATTCTTCCCTACCCATCCGCCGGGCAATTCCTTCGTTTCCAGAACGCGCAATTGCGCGTAGCGCGAAGAAAGCTGTCGCAGCACCGCGGCAGTTCCGTCCGCCGACTGGTCGTTGATGACAATGATTTCTTTAATTTCCGGCTGCGCGGCGAGCGACTCGACAGCGGCCGCGATCGTTTCTTCTTCATTGCGCGCGGGCACGATCGCGGAAACAGTGGGATGAAGATTCATTGGTTGAAAGATCGCCCGGGAATCGGCTCGCGCGAAACCGGGCTAAGAATGTATTATAGAGGGACGGGAGAAAAAACATTGAAGCATAAGATACTGGGTCCCATCGCGCTGATTTTTGTGGCGGCGGTATTGTACGTGTTTGCAGCGCCGTCGTATCGCCAAGGCGAACCGAGCCTGGCGGGACGCAAGGCCCAGGATTTTGATTTGCAGATTATGGGCGCGTCGCATTTGTCCGACCTGCGCGGCAAAGTTGTTATCTTGGATTTTTGGGCCTCGTGGTGTCCTCCGTGCCTTGAAGAAGCCGATTCTCTGAATCGCCTCCAGCAGGACATTTCAAAGCGGGGCGGTGTGGTGCTCGCCATCAGCGAAGATGAGGATGAAGCGGCGTACAACAAATTTCTTCATGACAACAATGTTGATTTCCCCTCCTACCGCGATCCAACGAAGAAGATCAAGGCAAGCTATGGAACGGTGATGATCCCGGAGGCCTACCTGATCGATCGCCAAGGGCGCATCGCGCGGAAGATAGTCGGCGCGCAAGATTGGCAGTCTCCCGAAATCAAGCAGTCCATCGACGTCCTCCTGAATCAGAATTGAATTGGTTTTTGTAGGACCGGCTTCAGCCTGTCGGTTTTTTTCTAAGCAATCCAAACCGCAAACCAGACAGGCTGAAGCCTGTCCTACTTTTGCGGCATTTCAGTGATGGGTGGGCAGAAACTTGACCAGCGTGGTCCGGGCCACGCCATCCTCGGCGTTGTACAGCACGCGGTCGACGCGCGAAAGCAATTCCTGGCCGTTGAGTCCGCCGGCTCCTTCCGATGCTGCGGCGGAAAACGCAAAAGCCTCCAGGCCAATTGCGGGGATCGCCTGACTGCGGGAGTGAATCGCAATTTCAATACGGTCGGGAAACGTATCGAGAGTCACATCAACGCCGTCGCCGTTGCCGCCCAGTTTAGAAATGGTTTCGCGGCAAACGTCTCCCGCGGCACTGGCCAGCTGCGCGCCTGCTTCCGTTTCAAATCCCGCGTGAATAGCCTGATGTTCCACGGCGCAGCAAAATACCCCCACCAGGCGCCAATCCTGGTCTAGGTGAAACACGACGCGCACGGCCTCATCGGGCATAAGTTTCGGCCACGCTAATTTCGCACGCTTCCCGGCAATCCGGGCAATAATATTTGCCGTCCATGCACAGGCGGATGTTCTGCTGGCCCAGGCAGTAGCAGCAAAAGCGGTCACACTTGCACTTGCTCTCCGGCTGGTCGCAAAGTGAGCACAGAATTGTGGTTTGCATATCCTTCCTTCGTCTTTGCACTGAACGGGCAGAAGCGCCCTTCCGCAAAGCCCTCTTCAATCCACTATAGGACAGCCCGCCGCGACAGAACAAGCCGCAAGTGCCGTTGGGCGCAATAGGCGGTGGGCGACCGATTGAAAAAGGAAGCGGCCCGAGGCCGTGGCGAAGGCCGTTTTCCGCGCGGCGCTGAAAAGGAATCCTCAGTTGCGCTGCCGTGTGGGAGCACGCGCACACTGGCTCCCGCGCCTCAAATATGCCACTGGATGGAATTTTTTCCGGCCGGGGTGCGGCGCACATTTGAGCTCGATTCGAAAGGCGGGCCGGTGCGTCCGTTTCATGTGAGTTCGCAACAACCGCAGCACTGAATCGCAATTGCCATTTCGAAACTTCATTTGCGGCGGAGGGGGCCCTTTCTTGACACGTTTCAAAGCCGCGTGTTAGTTTCGATTTTGCGCTGCGGTTGCTTGGAATTTCGAGTGACATCTCCGACCACGACACAACTTCGCAAGACTGCGTTGAACGGCGTTCACCGGCGCCTCAAAGCCAAAATGGTCAATTTTGGTGGTTGGGACATGCCTGTCGAGTACTCGGGCATCGTGGCCGAGCACCTGGCGACGCGCACGGCGGCCGGGTTGTTCGACGTGAGCCACATGGGCGAGATTGAAGTCCGCGGGGCGCAGGCGCTTGCTCTCGTCCAGCACGTGACATGCAACGACGCGTCCAAACTGGTCGTGGGGCAGGCGCATTACTCCGGGCTGATGACCGAGCAGGGCACGTTCGTGGACGATCTGCTGGTGCACAAGATTTCCGACACGCACTATTTCTTGTGCGTCAATGCCAGCAATCAGGATCAGGACTTCGAGCACATTCGCGCGCACAATCGCGCGGGCGCGCAAATCGAAAATGCAGGCGAGCGCTATTCGCAACTGGCGATCCAGGGGCCGAAAGCACTGGGCATTTTGCACCGATTCACGGACGCGCCGCTCGATTCGATCCGCTATTACCACTTTGCGTTTGGAAAAGTAGACGGCGTGGATTGCCTGATCGCGCGCACCGGCTACACCGGAGAAGATGGCTTCGAAATTTATTTTGCGCCGGAACATTCCGAGAAGTTGTGGGCCAAACTTCTGGATGCCGGCACAGGTGAAGGCTTGCTGCCGTGCGGGCTGGGCGCGCGCAACACGCTACGCCTGGAAGCCTCCATGTGCCTCTACGGCCATGAAATTGACGAGACGACGACGCCGTGGGAGGCGGGCCTGGGCTGGATTTGCAAGCCGGCCAAGGGAGAATTTCTCGGGCGCGATCTCTTGATCCGGCAAAAAGAAAAAGGCGTCGACCGCACCCTCGTGGGATTCGAGATGCAGGATCGCCTCATCGCCCGCGACGCCTGCGTCGTGTCGATCGGCGGCAGGCAGGCGGGCCGGGTAACCAGCGGATCGCCCGCGCCTTTTCTGAAAAAGAACATTGGCATGGCCTATGTTCCAACGGAATCCAAGGCCCCGGGAACGGAAATTACGATCGGCATCCGAGCGAACCAGGCGCCCGCGCGAATCGTTCCGATGCCGTTTTACAAACGGGGTAGAATTCAGTAGGACGGGCTTCAGCCTGTCGCTTTCCAAATGGGGGCAAGGCACATTTTTCTTGTGGCAGGGCAAATTTCTCTTTCAGAAATGTAAAACCAGACAGGCTGAAGCCCGTCCTACCTAGGAGTCATCATGTACCCAAACGACTATCGCTACACCAAGGAACACGAGTGGATCAAAGTGTCCGGCGACACAGGCACGATCGGAATCACCGACTACGCGCAGCACGAACTGGGCGACGTCGTTTTCGTGGAGATGCCCGCGGCCGGCAAGCAGATCACGGCGGGGCAAGTGTTCGGCACCGTGGAATCCGTCAAGGCCGTCAGCGAGATTTACGCTCCCGTGTCCGGCGAAGTGACCGAAGCCAACGCCGCGCTCTCGGGCGCTCCGGAAACGCTGAATTCGGATCCGCACGGCGCCGGGTGGCTCATCAAAATCAAGCTGGCTAGTCCCGCCGACGTTTCCGGCCTGATGGACGCCGCCGCCTACCAGGCGTTCATCTCCGAAAAGAAAGCCTCGGCCTGATGCGCTATCTCCCCAAGAGTCCCGCCGAGCGCCGCGAGATGCTCGATGCCATCGGCGCGCCGTCCATTGAAAAATTGTTCGAGTCCATCCCGGAGCCGTTCCGGCTGAAAGAGCCGCTGCAACTCCCCGCTCCGATGTCCGAGCAGGAGATCATCGAATATTTCCGTGCGCGCGCCGCGGAAAATTCCTGCGGCTACACGAGCTTTCTCGGCGCGGGCGTCTACAACCATTTGCGGTCGGTAGTCACGGATTCGCTCATCCAGCGCGGCGAATTCCTCACTTCCTACACGCCGTACCAGGCGGAAATCAGCCAGGGCACTCTGCAGGCGATCTTCGAATTTCAAACGCTGATGTGCCAGCTCACCGGCATGGAAGTCGCCAATGCCTCGATGTGGGACGGCTCGACCGCGACCACCGAAGCCGTGCTCATGGCCGAGCGGCTGACCGGGCGGCACCGGGTCGTTGTGGCGCGCTCGCTGCACCCGGAATATCGCCAGGTGCTGGAGACGTACACGCGCAATCTCGGCCTGCGCATTGATGAAATCGGATTTACCAGCGCGGGCCAGGTGGATGCGAATCGCCTCGAAGGCGCGCTCAATTCCGAAACCGCCGCCGTGGTCGTGCAGTCGCCTAATTTTTTGGGGGTGCTCGAACAGGTGCCGGGCCTGGCGTCTCTCGCGCACTCCAAAGGTGCGCTGCTCGTAGTGGCCATCACCGAAGGCGTGTCGCTCGGCGCGGTGAGGCCTCCCATGGAGGCCGATATCGTGGCCATGGAAGGGCAGAGCTTCGGCCTGCCGCAAAGCTACGGCGGCCCCTACGCCGGAGTGATCGCCACGCGCGAGAAATTCGTGCGGCAGATGCCCGGGCGCCTCGCGGGCGAAACAGTCGACAGCCACGGCAAGCGCGGTTACGTGCTCACGCTGGCCACGCGCGAACAGCACATCCGCCGCGAAAAGGCGACCTCGAACATCTGCACGAATCAGGCGCTGTGCGCGCTGGCCGTGAACATTCACCTTTGCCTGCTCGGCAAAGAGGGCTTAAAGGAACTCGCCGCCCAGAACCTGGCCAAGGCGCGATTCGCGCTCGAAGAGCTGGAAAAAATACGCGGCGTGCGCCGGTCGTTTTCCGGCCCTTTTTTCAACGAATTCGTGGTCGAATTTCCCCGCTCGGTGAAGATGGTGAACGCGGAACTGTTGCGGCACAAAATTATCGGACCGCTGCCGATCGGCAGCTACTTCGCGGACCAGACCAAGCGCGGCTTGTTCTGCGTCACCGAGACAATTTCGCGCGCCGAAATTGAACGCACGGCCGAAGCCATCCGGGACATTCTGTCGAAGCCGATTTGAAGTTTTACAGAATTGGATTTTGCAGTTTTTGAGAGTTCAAAGCCTTGTCATTCCGAGCGAAGCGAGGAATCTCTCTGCTCCTGCGTTCAGTTCAAAGAGAGATTTCTCGCTTCGCTCGGAATGACAAGGCGAGATGTTTATTGGCAAGAAGACTTATCGCCCGGATTGTTACAGGGTGAAATTCAACCAGGGCTCTTTAGTCCCGGAATGAAAAGGAAGAAATGGCCTTGACCGATCGCATCAAAAAAGCGGGACGCCACATCAGCCAGAATGAAGGGCTGATCTTCGAGGAGTCCGTGCCGGGCAAGCGCGGGTTCGAGTTGCCTCCGCTGGACGTGCCCGCCGTGGACGCGCGTGCCGCGCTGGGCGCGGACTACGTGCGGCAGGCCGTCGAAGGATTTCCGGAAGTCAGCGAAATCGAGGTGATCCGCCATTTCACGCGGCTCTCGACGTGGAACTATGCCATCGATCACGGCATGTACCCGCTCGGCTCCTGCACCATGAAATACAACCCGCGCGTGAACGAATTCGTCGCGCGCCTGGACGGCCTGGCCACCGAGCATCCCTACCAGCCGCAGGAACTCTCGCAGGGCTGCCTGAAAATTCTGCAACTCCTCCTGAGCTGCCTGGTCGAAATTACGGGCATGGATACGGGCACGCTGGAGCCGGCAGCGGGCGCGCAGGGCGAACTCACCGGCCTGCTGCTCATCCGCGCCTATCTCGAGGACACCCAGGGACGCCCGCGGAAAAAAGTCCTGATTCCAGACTCCGCGCACGGCACCAATCCCGCCACCGCGGTGATCGCCGGATACGATGTCCAAAACGTGTGCTCGGATGAACGCGGCCAGATTGACATCGCCTGCCTGAGGGAAATTGTGAATGGCGACGTGGCCGCCATGATGGTCACCAACCCCTCAACGCTTGGCATTTTTGAGCAAAATATCGCCGAGGCCGCCGCAATCCTGCACGAACGCGGCGCGCTCCTGTACATGGACGGCGCGAACATGAACGCGCTGGCCGGCGTCGCGCGCCCCGGCGATTTCGGCGTGGACGTGATGCACCTCAATCTGCACAAAACGTTTTCCACGCCGCACGGCGGAGGAGGCCCGGGCGCGGGCCCGGTAATGGTCAAGAAAATTCTCGAGCCTTATTTGCCGATCCCTGTCCTGGCTGAAAAAAGCGGGCATCTGGCGCTGGAAAATCACAAGCCGAAATCCATCGGCAGGGTGCGCGCGTTCGGAGGCAATTTTGGCGTGCTGGTGCGCGCGCTGGCCTACACGCTGGCCTACGGGCCGGGTATACGCCAGGCCACGGAAGACGCGGTCCTCAACGCCAATTACATTCGCAAGAAATTGGAGGACGTGTACGACCTGCCCTTTAACTTGCCCTCCATGCACGAAGTGGTTTTCAGCGACGGGCGGCAGAAAAAAAACGGCGTGAACACGATGGACATCGCCAAGCGCCTGATCGACTACGGCTTCCATCCCTATACGACCGCGTTCCCGCTGATCGTGCCGGGGGCGATGATGATTGAGCCGACTGAATCGGAATCCAGGCAGGAGTGCGATCACTTCGTGGACGCCATGCGCGCGATCGCCGAGGAAGCCGCCACCACTCCCGACATCGTCAAGACCGCGCCGCATTCCACGCGCGTCGGCCGCCTCGATGAAGTCGGCGCTGCGCGCAAGCCCGTCCTTCGCTGGAAGCCATGAGTAGGACGGGCTTCAGCCTGTCTGCTTTTCTGCCAGCATACGTCGCATCTAAACCAGACAGGCTGAAGCCCATCCTACTCAACTATCTGCTCATGACCGGTTCTAACTCCGGTTGCGTTTCCTTCGTCTTATTTATGGCCGAAGCGCTGGCGACGGTTCGCAACGCGGCTGCGCGCACGCGCCGGCGCTGCGGCGCTGGTATGACGGCGCCCTGCCCTTCGCGGTGAAATGCTATGCACTGATCCTCTGCGTCCCAACCGACGACGAGCATGTCTCCGAAGCGAATCTGCTCGGTCGCCAGTAAGTTCGCTAACGGATACACCACAAACTTCTCGATCGCTCTCTTTAAATGCCGCGCCCCGTACTTTATATCCGTCCCTTCCTGCAACAGGAATCTCCTCGCCGCCGGCGTCACCCGGAACAGAAACTGTCCCCGCCCCGTGTCCAGCACCCGCTGCTGCACCATCCCCAACTCGATCTCCAGTATCTGCTCCAATTGCTCGTGCCGCAGCGGATGAAACACCACCACCTTATCCAGGCGGTTCATGAATTCCGGCGAAAACTTCTTCTTCGCCGCTTCCTGCGCCGTCCGCTCCACCTTGTGGTCCAGCTTGTCCTCGGTCTTGTCCATCGGTTGCACAAATCCCATGCCGCCCGTCATCAACTCCGTGATCTCTCCCCCGCCCAAATTCGACGTCAGGAAAATCATGGTCTGTGACAGGTCCACCCGACGGTTGTCTCCCAACGTCAGCGTCGCTTTATCCAATATGCCCAGCAGCAACTGCCACAGCGCGTCCGAGGCCTTCTCTATCTCATCGAACAACAGAAAACTCAGCTTCAAATCTTCCTTGTGATATTGCGCCAGCGCTTCCTGCGTGATCAGTGGATGCGTCTCCCGGTGTCCCAAATATCCTGGAGGCGAGCCGATCAGCTTGGCGATTTCGTGCGAGTGCTGGAACTCCGCGCAGTCCACCTTGATCACCGCCCGCGGGTCTCCGAACAAGATCTCCGCCGCCGCTTCCACGATGCGCGTTTTCCCCGAGCCGGTCGGCCCCAGGAACAGCAGGTTCCCCACCGGGCGTCCGGTCGA
>DATHPN010000081.1:0-33834 GCA_035483715.1 Candidatus Acidiferrum sp. | reverse complement strand
CGTCGCGCTGGCGATCGTACCCGACAGCGAGGAAGCTGCAGTCTGGGCGTGAATCGAAGCGGACACCAAGAACAACAAGAGAAAGATGCGAAGCGCGAAGCGGTCTTTCGCCGCCCTGAAATCCATGTCGGCATCCTCCGAGGGACCTGACTTCAAATATGGCATGCAGATGCGAGACTCTATTGTCAGGATGCCTGGCGAGGCAAGCAGGTTTCACGCCGGCTCTCAGCGAGCGACGGCATATCGAAGGACCATTTTGGGGTGAAAGATTTCCTCGCGCTCGGATGGAGTGTCTACTTCGGGGAATCGTTCAATCTTCAATTTAAGCGGCGTGGATGCTTTGACCATGCCAGCCCTGGAGGCACACGCGAATGGTGCGCTTCTCCGTGGTCAGAATGATCTTGCCTTCGCGCGCGAGCCAGCCGATGGCCCAGTCAAACAGCGGCGAGGTGGCCTTCAGATCTTTTTTCAATTTCGTCATCGTCATTTGTCCGTTGGCCTCGAGCGCTCGCCAGATGGCTCCCGCCATCGTGCCGATTTCTTCACTCATTGGGGCGTTCCTCTCCTTTCCAAATTCCGGGTTTCCAGAACTTCGATCGCACTTACAGCGGCAGAAGTCAATTCGCGGTTTTGCTTTCTTTGCTGGGTTCTTGACCGGCTGAGACGCCGCGGCGAGATTGATTTCGGCGCAACTTCCGCCTGCAGGACGTAGTAGCACGGCTGGGCGGCGGCCAGTTTTTCCAGCCGTTCCATGAGCAGCACGCCCACTCCCTTTTGGTATTCGATGGTGTAGTTTTCGCAGCATCGCGCGCAGAGCCAGTAGTGCTTCACGGCGTGCCAGTGGGAGGGTTGTTTCTCTTGGTGTGGAGTTTGTTGAAAGCGGTACAGACGCCCTTGCCCGTAATCAAAATCAGACGAGCAATCCGGGTGGGCGCATTTCAGATACATGGGGTTCTGTCCCGCCGCCTTGTTTACAGGCTCGCGCAAAATCGCCGAAAAAGCAAGATACGAACTCCAGTGAGTAAAAGCAAACTCAATAAATGGATTCAACACATCTGTGCATCTGTTCCATCCGGCCGGCTTTTTTCGGTGACGCGGATTGAATTCCGCAACACATCAGAGGGGTATACCGATTCTCCTCCCTTTCGGGGGGAGTCAACTCAAAGTCGCGAACGGGATAAAAGCTCAACACAGAGGGCACAGAGAAAAACTTTGAGAAAAGAAATTGCGTTTTGACATTTCGAGAGTTACGGCTTGTTTTTTCCTCATTCCGAACTCTGTGCCCTCTGTGGTGAAAGCCTTTGACTTCCCCCGCGTTGCGAGCCTCTAATCCGTCTGCCATAATGATTTTCCGGAGTTTGTTCATCCTCCCAATTACTGAGGGCATTTTGCTGAGCGGCAACGAAATCCGCAGCATGTTCCTGAAATTTTTCGCCGACCGAGGCCACCGCGTCGTGCGCAGCTCGTCGCTCGTCCCCACGAACGACCCGACGCTGCTGTTCACCAACGCCGGGATGAACCAGTTCAAGGACGTTTTCCTGGGCCTCGAGCAGCGCGAATACTCGCGCGCCGCGACGTCGCAAAAATGCGTGCGCGCCGGCGGCAAGCACAATGACCTGGAAAACGTCGGCTTCACCAACCGCCATCACACGTTTTTTGAAATGCTCGGAAACTTTTCCTTTGGCGACTATTTCAAAAAGGATGCCATCGCCTACGCTTGGGAACTCATCACTTCTCCCAGTTGGTTCGGAATTCCAGTCGATAAGCTGACCTTCACCGTATTCGGCGGCGCAGAAATTGCGCCCGGAAAAATGCTCGGCGTCGATGAAGAAGCTCTCGACTTGTGGGTAAAGGTTGGCGCCCCGCGCGAGAGCGTGATCGCCGTCCCCGGCCTGAAGGAAAATTTCTGGGCCATGGGCGACACCGGCCCCTGCGGCCCCTGCAGCGAAATCTTTTACGACATGGGCCCCGCCGCATCCGACCAGGGCCATACCGACTGTAGATTCGGCTGCGACTGCGGCCGCTACGTCGAAATCTGGAACCTCGTCTTCATGCAGTTTAACCGCGACGCCACTGGCACAGTCTCGCCCCTGCCAAAACCATCCATAGACACGGGCGCAGGCCTTGAACGGCTCGCCGCAGTTTTGCAATGCAAGATCAGCAATTTCGATACGGACTTGTTTGTGCCGCTAATCCAGCGCGCGGGCGAACTCACAGGAACACTTGCCGGGGCATCACCACGAAACGACGCTTCCCTTCGTATCATCGCCGACCATGCGCGCGCGTCGACGTTTCTGATTTTGGACGGCGTAGTTCCTTCCAACGAAGGCCGCGGGTATGTTTTGCGAAAAATCTTGCGGCGCGGGATTCGTCATGGACGACTGCTTGGCGCGAATGAGCCGTTCATGTCTGAAATGACGCAGGCGGTTCACGCCGCGATGCGCGACGCATACCCTGAACTCAACGACTCTATCCATCGAGTCTCGAAGATTATTTTTGCGGAAGAAACGCGCTTCGCCCATACGCTTGCGATCGGCCTCAAGAAACTCGACGACGACCTTGAGAAGAGCGTAACAACGTATGAAGGGAGCAAGGCTTTCAAGCTGTATGACACCTATGGACTCCCTCTTGATTTCATCACCGATGCTGTCCGCGATCTGAAGCTCAAGTTCGACGAGACCGGATTTCAGCATGCCATGGAAGAACAGCGAACGCGGGCTCGCGCATCGTGGAAGGGCGGACACAAGGATGTCGCGAATCCGGTGTATGCGAAGCTCGCGGAAAGGTATCGCACTGAACCTGATTTTTATTTTGGAACGAGCGCGAAAAATCGCCGCATCGAAGCCATCATTACCAAGGAAGGCGCCGTAAATGAACTCCCGGCCGGCGCGGAAGGTGAAATTGTTCTGGATCGCACGGTGTTTTACGCCGAGTCAGGCGGACAGGTTTCCGATACCGGCACGCTCTGGAACAACGAGCACACTATGCAGGTTGCCGAAGTGCGCGGCGCATATTATCCCGCCTCAGGACTGATCGCGCACCGCGTTGTGGCGCGCGAAAAACTGGCCATGGGCGATCTCGTCGCGGGCGACGCGGACGGCGCGCGTCGCGAGCACATCAAGCGCAATCACACCGGCACGCATCTGATGCACGCCGCGCTTCGCAACATTCTCGGCGCGCACGTGAAGCAAGCGGGCTCGCTCGTCGAACCCACGCGCCTGCGTTTCGATTTTTCGCATTTCGCAGCGATCGATCCGGCCGAGCTGCGCGACATCGAGCAGCAGGTGAATGACGAAATTTTGCTCAACAGCGAAATCCAGACCAACATCACCACGCTGGACGACGCCCTCGCTTCCGGAGCGCTGGCCTTTTTCGGCGACCGCTACCCGGAACAAAATGTCCGCGTGGTCACCATTCCCGACCCGTCGGCGCCGCGCGGCTTCTACAGCAAGGAACTTTGCGGCGGCACGCACGTGCGCCGCACCGGAGACATCGGCGTGTTCAAAATCGTCGTCGAGCAATCCGCCGCCGCCGGAGTGCGCCGCATCGAAGCCATCACCGGCGCCGCCGCCCTTGCCGACTACCAGCGCGCGCAGCAACTCCTGCGCGAAATTTCCACGCGCCTGGGCGTGAACGAAGAAAATCTCGCGGCCGCCATCGAGCGCACGGAGCAGACGCAGCGCCAGATGGAAAAGCAGCTGGAAACCATAAAGCGCAAAAGCGCCCTCTCAAGACTGGACGAGCTAGCCTCCCAGGCCCGCACGATCAAGGGCGTCAAGGTTATCTCGGCCGAACTCGAAGGGGCTGACCGGGAGACCATGCGCCAGCTCGTGGACAGCCTTCGCCAGAAACTCGGCTCTGGGATTGTCGTCTTAGGTACCGTCGAGGACGGCAAAGTCGCTCTTTTGGCCGGGGTTACCAAGGACCTCACCTCTAAGTTACACGCTGGCAAGGTGATACAGGCTATTGCCAAGGAAGTGGGCGGATCCGGCGGCGGAAGGCCCGATTTAGCCGAGGCTGGCGGAAAAGACACACCTGGCCTAAAAATGGCCTTGCAGCACGTTTACCCCCTCATCGACCAATTGTTATAATTCGCCCGTAGTGCCAGAAACGTGCAGGGCGAGTTTCCCTCTCCCTGTCGCGGTGATTGGTCTGTCTCGCAGGAAGCAGAATCGCACTGCCTTCTCAGAACTAAACAATATGCGCTCCCTCTCCAATTCGGTGGCCACACTTGTGGGAATGCTGGTCTTATGGGCTATACCGGCTCACGGCCAGATCGTTTCTTACAGGGATTCAGACGGCAAACGGGTGTTCATCAACTCGAGCCCGGCAGCTTACGTTGCCCGGCCAGTAAAAACCGTCGTGCCAAAGGGTTTCACCCTCCTGGGGAATGTGTCGCGTACAACCCAAGGCTCCTCCGAAGTGTCCCCCGAAGTGTCTGCCGCCGAGCAGACCAATCGGAAGAAAATCGAGGAAATGATTCGCGAAGTTTCAGCCCGATATCGAGTGGATCCGGCGCTGGTCCGGGCCGTGATCCAAACGGAATCGAACTGGAACACCAGCGCCGTTTCCCGAAAAGGCGCGCTTGGGTTGATGCAGCTAGTTCCGGGAACCGCGCAGCAATTGGGCGTAAATAACGCGTTTGACCCCAAGCAGAATCTCGACGGCGGAGTTCGCTATCTTCATACCCTCCTGGAGCGGTATAATGGCGATCTCGACAGGACTCTGGCCGCGTATAACGCAGGCCCGGGCGCCGTGGATCGAGCAGGGGGCATACCGCGGTATAGAGAGACGCGTGAATACGTTCATAAAGTTACCGATTCTTACTTCCGTCCCGGATCCGACCGCATCCCTCGTGCGTTTGATGAAGAGCGTCCCATCTACCGCACGGTGGAAGCAGACGGACGGGTCGTTTTTACGAACGAATGAGGCAGACGTTGCGGCCTGACGCCGCTCTAATCCGGCCAATCCTGCGCGTCTTTTTCGCGTCCGTGCTGGCTTTGTCGCTTTTTCCCCTCGCCGGCCGCGCCAACGATAGCGATTCCTCCCGTCGCGATGCAGCCAGAGCGCAATTTGAACGCGCGGAAAAATCCCGCGAGTCTCTCGAAGCGCGCCCGGAGGGCGCGCGCACGCTCAAGGATTACACCGCCCTGGTCATCGAGTACCAGCGCGTGTACCTGACCAGTTCGCACGGATCGGACGTCCCGGCGTCGGTGAATCACGTTGCCGAACTGTTCCGCACGATGGGCGATCTGTTCGATGCAAAATATTACCAGCGCTCCATCGATTCGTTCCAATTCCTGATCCGCGAATACCCGGCCAGCAAGTATCGCGAGGACGCGCAGTTGGCCATCGCGCAAATCGAGCAGGACGACTTGCATGATTCCGTTCTCGCGCAGAAGACCTACGAACAATTTCTGGCGCTGCGCCCGCACTCACCTCACGCCGCGGAAGTGCGCGCCATTCTGGCCAGGCTTTCGGCGGATAGCGCCCAGGGGAAATCGGCGCCGCTGACGACTGCCGCCAAGGATCGCCCGGGCAGCCTGGCGCCAAAAAATATTTCCACAGAAAAGGCTCCTCCGGCCACCGACACGAGACAAGGCTCGCCCGACGATAATGGCGATGCGGATGACTCCGGCCCGCGTGTTTCCCGGATTCGCACTTGGAACGCCGATACCTACACGCGCATCGTGATTGATGTGGGATCGAAAGTGAAGTATCAGGCGGCGCGCATTTCAGGGCCTGACCGGATTTATTTTGACATCGAAGGGGCCAAGCTCAGTTCCGTGCTGCTTCGCAAGCCGATCGATCTGGATAGCGGCGGATTCCTGAAAACCGTGCGCGTCGCGCAAAATCAATCGGGGGTGGTGCGCGTGGTGCTGGAAGTGAACCGCGTCACGGACTACTCCGTGTTTTTACTGCCCGATCCGTACCGCCTGGTGGTGGATGTCTACGGCACTTCCGCCGCAGCCGAAGCGGCCGCTCGCAACACAACACCCCCGCCTGGGCCGACCACAACGGATTCGCCAGCGGCGAAATCTGAAAAGCCGGCCACGGAAACCGCGGCCCAGGCTTCGCCGATTACGCCTGAAAAGACTGCGACGAAATCCGTGTCAACGGCTTCTGCGAACAACCCGCCCCCGCAGACACATTCGCAGCCCGCTGCGGCATCTGCGCCCTCTGCCGGACCAGCGGCTGAATCGGAACCGGCGCCAAGAAAAACTGCGAGTTCTCCGGGCGATAATTCGCAGAAATCCGCCGCCGCTTCCACGAAGTCAAAGACTGCGCAAGACAGCGAATCCGACGGCTCCACATTGACGGCAACAGCGCGTCCCGCAGACGCAGACATCGCACCGCCTCCCGGCCGGCCGTCATCGCCGAAAAAATCCGGCCGCACTATGAAATCCGCACACGACCAGGCCGAGGAGATGGGGCCGCCTCCCATTCCGGAATTGACCCGCGACGGACAGCATTCCCTGACGCGCGCACTGGGTCTCAAAATCGGGCGGATCGTGATCGATGCGGGGCATGGCGGGCACGACACCGGAACCATCGGGCCCACCGGCCTCATGGAAAAAGACTTGTGCCTCGATGTGGCGCTGCGGCTGGGCAAAATCATTCAACAGCGCTTGCCCAGCGCCGAGGTGGTGTTCACGCGCGACGACGACACCTTCGTGCCACTCGAACGCCGCACCGAAATCGCCAACGAGGCCAAGGCCGACCTCTTTATATCCGTGCACGCCAATTCCAGCCAGGACCGCCAGGCGCGCGGGATCGAAACATATTACCTGAACTTCACGGGATCGAGCGACGCCATGGAAGTCGCTTCCCGTGAAAACGCGCTGTCTGAAAATGCCGTCCACGACCTGCAGGACATCGTCGCGAAAATCGCGCGCAACGAAAAAATCGAGGAATCGCGCGACCTCGCCACCATGATTCAGGATTCCCTGTCCAAGCGCATGGAGAACCTCAACCGGGGCGACCGGAACCGCGGCGTGCGCAAGGCGCCCTTTGTCGTATTGATCGGCGCGGACATGCCCTCCGTGCTGGCCGAAATTTCGTTCCTTTCCAACCCCAGTGACGAAAAGTGGCTCAAGAATCCGGAAAACCGCCAGCGGGTGGCCGACGGCCTTTACCGCGGCATCGAGAGCTATCTGCAGAGCACGAATAGCCTTGCGTCCAACCAGGTTCGCTCCGCCACGGAAAATCTCACGGGAAAAGTGGCGCGATCCGGGAACTCGCAGTAAACTTCTAGCGTCTAATAAACAGCGACATGCGCCGACTACTTTGGATTTGTCTCGGTTTGCTGTGCCTTGTGGTAGCGGCGTTTCCAGCCGCCGGGCAGGGCATTCTTCCGTCTGGCTTCTCCGGCTGGACCGCCGCTGCGCCCTCGACGGTGATTCCGCCCACGGGGCTCGATCCCCTGGTCGGACCGGATGCGCCGGCCTTCCGTGAATACGTCGTGAAATCCGTCGAGCAAAGGAATTATGCGCAAGGAGCACAGCTCGCCTCGGTCACGCTCTACCGCTTTCGGGACCCGAGTTCCGCTTACGGCGGCTACACTTTTCTACGCAACGACGCGCTCGCTGACGCGGATCTAGGCTCGTTCGCCAGCGCTTCGCATGACCGGGCGCTCATCGTAGTGGGGGAAATGCTGCTTGATGTTTCGGCCCCGGCAAAGGCGGCGCGGCCTTCCGATGCCGATTTGAAGCAACTGGCCGGCGTGCTTGATAAAAAGGCGGATCATACGCCATATCCGTTCGTCGGCGAACATCTTCCCGAAAAGGGACGGGTGCGTGATTCGGAACGCTACGTGATTGGTCCGCTCAGCCTGGCGCATTTCGTTCCGCTTGGAACGGATGACTGGATGGGGTTCGATCATAGCGCGGAAACGATCCTGGCCACATATCAGGTAGCCGGAAAGAATGAAACGCTGCTCATCACTTCTTACCCTACACAGCAGGTCGCCGCGGCCAAATTCGCGGGCATGCTGCGTCGCTTCGTCTTTGACCCTCCCGGTGGAGTGACTTCAGGCCAGAACGTACTCTTTGGGAAACGGGTGAGTTCCTTCGTGGCTGTGGTAGTGGGGGCTCCCTCACGGCAAGCCGCCAACAGGATTCTCGACCAGGTTGGATATGAGAGCAATGTGACCTGGGATGAGCCCAAGCAGACGCTTACCGAGCCAAGTATCAACAACATGATCGTGGAAGCGTTTGTGGGGACCGGGGCGATTATGGTTTTTGCCGTTGCCGCGGGCATCGGGTTCGGGGGAATTCGCATCTTGGTAAAACTCTTCCTGCCCAATAAGGTTTTCGATCGTGAGAAACAGATCGAAATACTGCAGTTGGGGATTTCCAGCAAACCGATCAAGGCAAAGGACTTCTACTAGAAATGGGAAGAACCTGTTGAAAACTCAGTGGAATATCTCATGCTTTGCTCGAAGTGCTCTCGGCAACCTGCTGATTTCACATCACTTATAATCATTTAGATTCAGCCATTTCTCCGCTTGACATTCCTGTTTCCGCTCCTCTAGACTTCCCGCGAGGACAAAGAGTTCTGGTGCCTTCCGCGCATAGGCATGGAACTATTCTCCCCTCTGGAAAGCCCGTCCGCAAAAACGGACGGGTTTTCTGTTTCTCGACCAAATCCAACTCAAATTGAATCTTTCGGATGGTGAGTGTTTTCAGGCGGTCTACGTTTGCTGTGTGGTGAAAGATTCTTACACAACTACGATCCGCGCTGGAAAAAACATTAACACAGAGAACGCTGAGGGCACAGAGAGAACAGGAGCTATGGGTGAGTTGGGGGGGCAGTTGTGGACCAGGAATCGGGGGCGGCGGTCCAGGACCGGGAGCGATAGTCAGCCGTCGTGAACGCGATCAAAAGAGCGAGCCAGAAAAAGCCCGCGATCAGGATGATTCGCACCATGCCGCTGCTGTGCCGCACGCCCATGAAGAACAAAATGACCAGGAGCATTTTTGAAAACGCGATGGCCAGGGCCGCCACCGTGTTGAACGGCCCGAGATCGACGAAGGCGACTCCCGTAGTCAGAATCGTCAGCCCGGCGAGGCTGAGGAAAACCAGCAGGTAAGTTCTTTGAGGCACGATCGGCTGTGACATTAGTAGCGCCCGCCTATCAGGTAGAGCAACGGAAACAGGAAAATCCATACGATATCGACGAAGTGCCAGTACAAGCCCACGACTTCGACCGGCGCGAAATAATGAGGCGAGAAACTGTCCTTCCGCGCGCGAAAGACCAGCCAGAGCAGCAGGCCCATGCCGATGATCATGTGCAGGGCGTGCAGGCCGGTCATCGCGAAATAGAAAACGAAATAGAGTTCGGCGTGCAAGAGTCCGCCGGGGGACAGCTCCGTCTTGACCGCGCTTTGGGGGTTCCAGTCCAGGCCGGGCACAATGTGCTCGACGAATTTTTGATTGTATTCCACCGCTTTGATGCCCAGGAAAATCCCGCCAAGGATCATCGTGGCGATCAAAAACAGGACAAGGGCGCGACGATTCCCGGTTTGAGCGGACCGCACCGAGAGCGCCATGGTGAGACTACTGCCGAGCAGGACGATGGTATTCGTGGCGCCAAGCCGAATGTCCAGAATGTGACTGCCGCCTTGAAACGCGGCAAAATAGAGCCCGCGATAAATGGCGTAGGCGGCGAAAAGGCCCCCGAAGAACATGATTTCCGTCACCAGGAAAACCCAGATTCCCAGGGCGTCAGCTTCCTGCTGCTGCTCCAGGTCCTGAAACTGGTGGGCCAGTCCGGCGTGTGGCGCTTGCACCTCGGCGTTAGTCACCAGCGGCCTCCTGCGGCGCATAGGCGTAGGCCTCTTCGGTTACCACGGGAATTTCCGCGAAGTTTTCCGTGGGCGGCGGAGACGGCGTCTTCCATTCCAGGCCCGTGGCGCCCCACGGGTTGGGCTCCGCGATTGGACCGTAGCGCATGGACCAGATCAGGTAAACGAGTGGGATCAGATAGCCGACGCCCAAAACCGTGGCGCCCGCCGAAGACATCACGTTCAATACTTGGAATTCCGCTGGATAAAACGCGTAGCGGCGCGGCATGCCGAGATAACCGAGAATGAATTGCGGGAAAAAAGTCAGGTTGAAACCGATAAAAATAATCGCCGCGGCCAGCGCCGCCCAGCCATTGGGATATTTTCTGCCGGAAATTTTCGGCCACCAGAAATGGATGCCGCCGAGATAACCCATCACAGCGCCGCCGACCATGATGTAGTGGAAGTGAGCCACGATGAAATATGTTCCGTTGAGGTGCACGTCGGTCGCGAGCGAAGCCAGGAACAGCCCCGTCAAGCCGCCCATGGTAAACAGGCCAATGAAACCCATGGCGTACAACATCGGCGCTTCGTAAGAAATCGATCCCTTGTACAGAGTGGAAGTCCAGTTGAACACTTTGATGGCTGACGGGATGGCGACGAGGAAACTTAACAAGGAAAAAATCAGGCCTGCATAAACCGATTGCCCGGTGACGAACATGTGGTGTCCCCAGACCAGGAATCCAAGGACGGCGATGGCCACGCTCGAAAATGCAACGATCTTGTAGCCGAAAATGCGCTTCCTTGCAAAGCAGGCGATGATCTCGCTTACGACTCCCATCGCCGGCAAAATCATGATGTACACGGCCGGGTGCGAATAAAACCAGAACAAATGCTGGAACAAGAGTGGATCGCCGCCGAGCGCCGGGCTGAAAATGCCCACGTGGAACAGGTGCTCGAGGCCGAGGAGAAACAGGGTGATCGCCAGCACCGGCGTGCCGAGGACCATGATGATGCTCGTTGCATACATGGCCCACAAGAAGAGGGGCATGCGGTACCAGGTCAGTCCCGGGGCGCGCATTTTGTGAATCGTCACGATAAAGTTCAGGCCCGTAAGGATCGAAGAAAACCCGGTGATGAAGACGCCGATGACCACGGGTGTAACCTGCGTATTTGAGTAGGTACTACTGTAGGGCGTGTAAAACGTCCAGCCAGTATCCACGCCGCCGGCGATCGCCGAATACAGCGTGAACGTTCCGCCCACAATGTAGATGTACCAGCTCAACAGATTCACCCTCGGAAAGGCGAGGTCGCGGGCGCCCACCATCAAGGGCACCAGAAAATTCCCCAGGACCGCGGGAATCGACGGAATCAGGAAAAAGAAAATCATCACGATGCCGTGCAGGGTGAATAACTTGTTGTAGGTTTCCGGCTGCACCAGCGCGCCGCCCGGCTCGACCAGGTGAATGCGCATCAGCACGGCGAACGAGCCACCGATGATGAAGAAGAACGAGATCGAGACCAGATACAACAGCGCGATGCGCTTGTGGTCCACCGTAAACAGCCAGGACTTCCAGCCGTAGTCCGCGTTCAGATAATTTCGCGGAGCGCGCACGCGTGGTTCCAACGTGGCCGTACTCATTGCTTCCCCTCTTCCTTTGGCTTCGGTTGCGCCTTCCCCAGCGCGCGAAGGTAGGCAACTACGTTATTGAGCTGCTCTTCCGTCATCTGTCCCTGAAACGACGGCATAATGGGACTGTAACCAGTAACGATTTTTGCTTTTGGTAATAGGATGGACTCGCGCATGTATGCGTCGTCCGCCGTGACGGTTTCGCCTGTGGTTAACTTGACCGGCTGGCCGTAAACACCGAGTAGCGATGGGCCCAGGCCGGTTCCGTCGGCCAGGTGGCACGTGGGACAGCCGCTGGCCTGAAATACTTTTGCGCCCGCCTGCTCCATGGATTCGCCCGGCGCTCCCCCTGCGAGCCAGCGCTCATATTCCTCGGGCTGCTGGACGATAATTGAGCCGATCATCCCCGCATGAAAGGCGCCGCAGTACTGCGCGCAAAACAAGTGGAACGTTCCCACTTTGGTGGCGGAAAACCAGAGAGACGTGTAGCGCCCCGGCAAGACATCCTTCTTGACGCGGAACGCGGGGACAAAAAAATCGTGAATCACATCCTCCGACGTCATGGTCAGCTTTACGGGCCGCCCGAGCGGCACGTGTAGTTCGTTGATCTCGCGCTGTCCTTCCGGATGCTCGACTTTCCACATCCACTGCTTGCCCGTGACGAAAATTTCCATGGCGCCTCTGGGCGGCTCCGAATTCCGGAAATACAACACGGAACTCCAAACGAAAATGACCGCCACAATCAGCGTGGGAATGGCCGTCCAAAGCACCTCCAGCGGAAACGATCCTTCGATCGCTTTGGGGCGCTCGTCCGGCGATCGCCTGCGGTATTTGATCATGAAGTAGAAAATGATCGAGAAAATCACGGCGGTAAAAAACAGCGTGACCGCCGTCAGAAAATAGTACAGCTCGTCCACCGACCTGGCGATCGAGGAAGCCCGTTCCGGCTGAAATGGAAGGCCCTGCATCAAAATCGTATCCTCACTTCACAATCCTCACTTCACTGTCCTCACTTCACTGTCCTCACTTCACTAACCTCAAAGTCTCACTCAGCCCGCTCCCGACCGTTCGTCCCAACGTGTTGCTCGTTTACCTGGGGCTACTTCTCCCACACGGCCATTTCAAATCTCAAATTTGAGATTTGAAATTTTCTTGCGACAGCCCCGCCGAGCGCTTCCGCTCACGAAGAAACATCATGGCCATGAAAAGTCCCAGGACCAGCACGGTCAAACCGCCCGCCGCTCGCAGCACATTCATGACCACCACGCCGTATTTGCCGGTCATGGGATCGTACTGGTAGCAGTACAAGAGAGCGTGATCGGTCCAAGTTCCGATCTTGCCTTGCGACGCCTCGACGAGTCCGAGGCGAACGTCGCGCGCCGGATATTGCACGCCGTAAAAGTAGCGATCGATGCGGCCGCCCGGCGTGAGAACGAGGATCGCGGCGGCATGCGCGTACTGGCGGATCGAAGAATCGTAGGCGTATTGAAAGCCGGCGGCATTCGTGAGAGCGTGAATCGATTGCTGCTCGCCCGTCAGGAAGTGCCAGTGTTCCGCTGCTTCGGGCCGCCCGTATTGGCCGATGTAAACGTCACGCTTGGCCCTGGCCAGCGCGGGAGTATCTTTGGGCTCGAAGCTCACCGTTAGCGCCTCGAAATCCTTGCCGAGATCGAGCGAAATTGCTTTCATCGTGCGCAGTTCCCCGTTCAAAACCTCGGTACAAAGCGCGGGGCAATCGAAGTAAACCAGGGAAAACACGATCGGCTTTTTCCCGAAGAAGTCGCCGATCCGCACAGGCTTTCCTGTTTCGTCTCGAAATACGAGGTCCGGTGGAATCTGCGCGTTCAGATTTTGCGCAATGCCCACTTTGCTCAAGATTGCGGGCGTGCTTATCTGTTGTGCGTTGGCCGGAAAAGCGACAACTCCAGTCAGGGCCAAGAGCATCGCGGCGCAGAGTCTGGCACTCATGGCTTCTTGCTCCCTTCCGGCGCGGGCTTCTTTGCATCGGCGGGCTGCGGTTGTGGAGCTCCTTGCACCGGCAACCCTTTTTTCACCAGCAGGTCCATGGCTACTTCGATCGGCACGCGCGCCGTCTCAGCAGTACGATTCTCCCATTGATACGTTTCGAGAGATTTCTCCTGCTCTTCGCGAAATCTCAGCCAGTCCTCGCGTGGATTCACTTGCAACTGCGGCCCCAGCGGCAACTGCCGCGTGTCGGCAAACGGGGATTCGGAAGCGGCCTGATCCACTTCGTGAGCCGAAAAATAGCGGAACAGTCCCCAGCAAACCAAGGACGCAGCGACCAGCACGATGCCCAGGGCCATCAGAAATTTAAATACTCCGCCGGCATTCGCGTCGCGCGTTTCGTAGCCCGGCGTGCTTGCTGGAGCGCTGTGTGGTTTATCCATGTTCAACCGCCTCCCCGGCAATTTCTTGCATGCGCGGATCATGGAGGGGCAAAATCGGCATGCGCTGCAACTGCCAGAGGAAGTACGCGAACCAGATCCCGCCCATGCCAAGCGGGAGCGCCACATCCATCCATGAAAGGTGCACATTTCCGCCGCCAAACGCCGGCAAAACCATCCAGTACATGTCCAGCAGGCGCATGACTAGAACAAGCAAGGCCACCATCAGCAGCGAGCCTGTTCTTCTCTTCACGTTCCGGAACAGCAGCAGAAAGAACGGAAAGAAAAAACTCAAGATCACCAAGGTCACGCCGACGCTCCCCCATAACCCTTCCATCCTGCGGATGTACCAGGGAATTTCTTCGGAAAGATTTCCGCCCCAGATGATCAGGAATTGCGAGAATTCGAGATAAGCCCAGAGCATTACAAACGTCAGCAGAAAGCTGCCCAAATCCTGGAATTGCGCCGGCCTCACAATCTGCGAGAGCGGTTTCCGGTCCGAGAGCCAGACCAGCATGGCGATGGAAAAGGCCATCGCCGTAAGCGCCTGCGAAACCATGAAGAGCAGCCCATAAATTGTCGAGTACCAGCGGGGCTCGAGCGACATCACCCAGTCGATGCTTGCAAACGTTACTGTCAATCCGTAGATCACCAGACCGATCCCGCTCAATCCTTCAAGGCGCATCCATAATGCCAGTCCCGCCCCGCCTTCATCCTCTTGGCGGGACCACTTGTTTAGAAAATATGCGAGCGTGAACCACACTGCAAAGTAGAAAACCATGCGGACCATAAAAAATTGGGGATTGAGATAGGATTGTTTCGCCAGGATGATCGGGTCGGTCTGGCCGGGGCGGGACCAACTGTACAGTGTCCGCATACCTGCGAGAATCGGCAGCGCCGCAACCGCCATGAGCGGGAGCGTGCGGCTGCCCGCTTCGAGGATTCGCCGGATGACCAGAGCCCACCCTCCTCCCGTGAGGTGCTGCACCATCAGGAGCGCCAGGGAGCCCAGCGAGACGCCGATCCAGAACAGGAATGCGATCAGGTAGGCGCGGAAGAATTCCGATCTGTCCGCAAATCCAGCCGCGAGGCAAATGGTCAACAACATGGCGCCAGCAATCACCAGCCGCAGCGGCAGCCGTTCGACTTTCAGCATTGTTTCCGCGGTCTCGCTCATTTCGATTGGCTCGTCAGTTTTGTCCGCTCCGCCTCGGGCACATCGCCGATCGGCACTTGCCTGCTGAGTTGCAGCGCCCGAATATAGGCGATGATGGCCCAGCGGTCGCCAGGAGGTACGCGATAGCCGTATGGGTACATCACACCGAACCCATTGGTGATCACGTCGAAGTAATGTCCCACGGGCGCCGTGCGCATGCGGTCCTCATGAAACGAAGGCGGGCGCCGGAAACCGCGCTGTACGATCATGCCGTCACCATCGCCGGCAAATCCGTGGCACGGGGAGCAGAAGACGTCATAGCGCTCGCGGCCGCGTTCCACGATTTGCTGCGTCACGGGAAACGGAAACACCTCTGCCGGCTGGTTATTCACTTTCCCGGTGTACAGCAATTCCTGCGGGCCCAGCGTTAGTTCTCCGCGCGGAACCGTCCCGGCAACAGGCAGGCGGGCGGATTGGCCGTCGCCAAAAAAGTCCGTCGGATCGTACGGGTTGTAGCGCGGCTGCAGGTGCATATCGAGGCGGCATCCGGCGCACACAAACAGCAGGCCGAGAGCAGCCAGCATCCATCCGCCTGCGCAAAAATTCCGTGAGCTCGCGCTAGGGTTCAATTTCGGTCACCTCGCGCGGGCTCAGCGTATGCAGAAATTTCCGCGTCTGCTCCACGTCAAACATCGGATCGAGCGCCTTAATGCAAAGAAAAAATCGGTCGCGCGAAGCTAGCGCGAATCGCGGCACATTGAAAACGGGATGATAGGGCGTCGGCAACCCGTTCATCGCCAGCATGCCAAACACGGCGGCGGCAGCGGCGAACAAGATGGTTATCTCAAACGTGACCGGGATAAATGCCGGCCAGCTGTTCAACGGCCTGCCGCCAACGTTGACGGGATAGCTCACCGCCGCGGCGTAATACTGCAGAAAAAATCCCGAGCAGCCGCCGATGATCCCGGCAACGAGGACGACGAGGGGCAGCCGCGTGCGGTGAAACCCGACCGCGTGCGCGAGCCCTTCAATCGGGAACGGCGCGAAGGCGTCGATGCGGCGGTAGCCCGCTTCGTGCGTGTGGCGCGCCGCTTCGAGCAGTTGCTCGGGAGTGGCAAACTCAGCCATCAATCCGTAGATGGTTTCCTGTTGCTTCATTGCATCTTTGCCAAACGCAAAGAATTAAATCCTGTAGCACGCATCAGTTGACCGCCTTCTTCTCTTCCTCGCTCGCCACCAAGGTCCTCATTTCAAAAATCGAGATGAGCGGCAGGTAGCGGATAAAAAGGAACACCAGGAACAGGAAGAGGCCGATCGTTCCGACAAACGTAAAAATGTCCCACCGGGTCGGGTAGTAAGTGCCCCAGGACGACGGCAGGAAATCGCGGTGCAGGCTGGTCACCACGATGACGAACCGCTCCAGCCACATGCCAAGGTTCACGACCATGGCGATGGCAAATAGCGCGCCCACTTTGGCGCGGACTTTTCGGAACCACAAAAATTGCGGCGTCACGATGTTGCAGGCGATCAACAGCCAGTACATGGGTGCATAGGGACCAGTCATGCGGTTCAGGATCATGAAGCGCTCATACTGATTTCCACTGTAGAATGCGGAGAAGGCTTCCATCATGTAGCCGTAACCAACAATCAACGCGGTGGCGAGCAACACTTTGCCCATATTGTCGAGGTGGCGCATGGTGATGAAATCTTCGAGGTGAAAGAGCTTCCGAATGGGAATCGAAAGCGTGAGCACCATGGCAAATCCCGCGTAAATCGCTCCGGCAACAAAGTAGGGCGGAAAAATCGTGGCGTGCCATCCGGGAACGATGGCGAAGGCAAAGTCAAAACTCACAATCGTGTGCACGGAGAGGACCAGAGGAGTTGCCAGTCCGGCGAGCAACAAGGAAGCGGTTTCGTGCCTCTCCCAATGCACCGCCGAGCCGCGCCATCCCATGGCGAGCAATCCGTAAATCAGTTTCGCGGGGCGATTTTTCGCGCGATCGCGCAGCGTCGCGAGGTCCGGAATCAGACCGATGAACCAGAAAAGCAGCGATACAGTCGCATAAGTGGAGACCGCGAACGCGTCCCACACCAGCGGGCTGCGGAAATTGGGCCACATTTTCATCGTGTCCGGATACGGAAAAAGCCAGTAGGCCAGCCACGGCCGGCCCATGTGAATCAGCGGAAATATTCCCGCGCAGGAAACGGCAAACAGCGTCATCGCTTCCGCAAACCGGTTGATGGAAGTGCGCCACGTCTGCCGCAGCAAAAGAAGGATCGCGGAAATCAGCGTGCCAGCGTGGCCGATGCCGATCCACCAGACAAAGTTGATGATCGCAAAGCCCCATCCGACGGGGATCTGAATGCCCCAGATGCCCACCCCGGCGACTACCAGGTACGTGACCGACACCATGAGCAGCATGACCAGCGCGAAGGAGACAAGGAATCCAACAATCCACCACTTCGGCGTGCGCCGTGCCAGCACAATTGCGCTGATTTTGTCGGTGACCGAGGCGTAGTTGTAACCCGGGCCGAGAATCGGCGCGCTCGCGAATTCTGCCGCCGCCAGTTTGTCGCTTGGGCTATCTGCCATGTGTCAATCCGCTCTAGACTGCCGGCGTCTTTTCGATCTCCGGGTTCGGGTTGCGCAACTTCGCCAGATATGTCGTTCTCGGCCGCGTATTCAGTTCTTCCAGCAGTTTGTAATTCCGGTTCATCGCTTTCAATTTGGAGACGCGGCTATCGGGATCGTTGATGTTTCCAAATACGATGGCTTCCGATGGGCACGATTGCTGACAGGCTGTGACGATTTCGCCGTCGCGGATGGGGCGGTCCTGCCTTTCCGCATCGATTTTCACCGCGTTGATCCGCTGGACACAGTAGGAGCATTTTTCCATCACGCCGCGGCTGCGCACGCTCACGTTGGGATTGCGCATCCCGAAAAGGCTGGGCGTATCCCAATCCGAATAGAGGTAGAAGTTGAACCGGCGGACCTTGTACGGGCAATTGTTCGAGCAGTAGCGCGTGCCCACGCAGCGGTTGTACACCATTTCGTTCAGGCCCTCCGGGCTGTGCACCGTTGCGGCCACCGGGCAGACCACTTCGCAGGGCGCATTCTCACAGTGCATGCAGAGCACGGGCTCGTGGTAGGTGCTGGGATCGTCCACGCCGCCTTCATAATAGCGATCGATTCGGATCCAGTGCATGTGGCGTCCGATCATGACTTCTTTCTTGCCCACAACGGCGATGTTGTTTTCCGCCTGGCAGGCCACAACGCAGCCGCCGCAACCCGTGCAGGCATTCAGATCAATGGCCATGCCCCACTGATTGCCTTCATATTTCACTTCGGGATAAAGCGAGAGAGGATTCTCTTCCGCTTCGGCCTGCGCAAACTTCGGATTCTTTAGATATTCGTCGAGCGTCGCGATGCGGATCGGTTCGCGCCCTTCCATGGTGCTTTGCGTCTGTGTTGTTGCCAGCGCCCATCGATCGCCAGTCTTGCGAATCTCGAGCCCCGTCCCGATCCACGGCGTGGCGAGAGGACGAATCCACCCCGCGTCAAAACCTGCGCCCGTTCCAACGCGTCCAGAGCGCCTGCGGCCATAACCGAGAAACACCGTAACGCTTTCATCGGCGTGCCCCGGCATCACCCAAACCGGCGCGACGATCGTCCGGCCCTTATATTTCAGCTCAACCGCATCTTCGCTTTTCAGATAATCGGCGGGTCGCGAACTGCCTCCGAGGCGCTGCGCCGTCTTCGGGCTTACCATGGCCACCGAGTCCCAGGTAAGCAAGGTCAGCGGCTTGGGCAATTCCTGCAACCAGCCGTTGTTGGAAAAACGCCCGTCCCAGATGGTGTGATCCGGGCGGAAAACAATTTCGAGGCCCTGCGCTTCGGTGGCCGGAGGTTCCGCGCCAATCCCTGGTTTAAGGGAAACCTGCTTGGGCGGAAGGGCCGTGCCGTCCACCACGCCATCGCGCAGCGTCTTCTCCCAAAACACATCGAATCGCTCCACGCCCGCGCGCTGCGCCTGCCAATAGTCATGCACGAAATCGTGACTTGGTTTTGCGGATTGTCCGTTGATCACGGCCAGAAAATCGACTTCCGATTTTCCGCCGTAAAGTGGAGCGATCAGCGGCTGAATCACGGAAGCGGTGCCGTCATATCCGCGCGCGTCGCCCCACGATTCGAGTTCGTGCGCTTGCGGAATGTGCCAGTGGCAAAGCGCGGAGGTTTCATCTTCGGAGAGTCCGAGACGCGCGCTGAACGCTACTTTCGGCAAAATTTCCTTGAAGCCCAGATCGACGGGCGCATCATAAACGGGATTGCACCCCAAAATCAGCAATGTCGTAACGCTTCTCGCGCGAATGTCCGCCGCCAATTGGCTGATGCCCTCCCATTGGTTTGCCGGCGAAACCTCAAGTGGCGCCGTGAAATAGACGGTCTTGTCGGTATTGCCCAAGGCTTGATTGATGGCGTGCGCGAGCGCGTGCACGATGGGCGGCTGCTGATCTCCGGCGACGATCAGAGACGCGCCGGGATGCTGCTTCAAGTCGCGGGCCAGCGCCGGGATCCAGCCGGCCGGAACATTCGGAGGAGCCACAGGACCTGCAACCGTGCTCACACCGAGTTCACGCGCGACGGCGCGCGCCAAGCCTTCAATATCGGACGCCCTCATTCGCAACCGGTGATCGGCCATCGCGCCGGTATTCGTCGGCGTGCATTCGACGGCATAGAGGCGATTCATTTTCGATTCGGGGCCTTCGACGCGGCGCTTCCTCGCGAAATCCCGCGCATAGCGCAGGCATCCCGGACCACTAGTCAGAAAATCGGAATCGAGCGTGAGAATTACATCCGCCTGATCCATGCGGTAAACCGTGTTCAGGTATTCCCCGAAGGCGAGTTTGGCACCTTCGCGGATGTTGTCGCGCGTCGCCGATTCGTACTGCACCCACTTCGCGGATGGATACGCCTTCAGGAACGTGTTGATTTGATCTCCGAGCGTTGGAGACGTGACCGTAGGCGTCAGCAACCTCACCCCGGAACCGTTGTTTCCCTTCTCTGCCCCGAGCGCGGTGGACAGCTCCTCTTGAAATTCCGCCCAGCTTCCGATGCGCCCATCGTGAATTTCCGCTTGCGAGCGATCCGGGTCGTAAAGCCCCAGGATCGAAGCCTGCGAAAATGCGTCGGTCGCGCCCAGGCTGCCCGGATGGTCCGGGTTGCCCTCGATTTTCGTGGGCCGCGCCATGTGGCTCTCAACGAGTACGCCGGTGGCCACGCCGCCCAGCGTAACCGCCGTGGCATAAAAGAGCGCCTTCCCGGGAATGATTTGCTCCGGCTGACGAACGTAGGGGACAATTTTTTGATTGGGGAGTTTCGTGCAACCGCTAAGCCCGGCAAACGCGGCGGAAGCGGCCATCACTTTCAACAGGTCGCGCCGGTCGAGCTTGGCGTCGGGATCGTTCGCCCCGTGCGGGAACTCATTTTCCTTGTGGTTGCGGAATTCAGGCGTATCGGCAAGTTCGTCGAAGCCGCGCCAAAAGCGGGGCGTCTCGCCGCCGCTGGCGGCCTTACGCAATGCGGAATTGTCCACATCGGGCTGACCGGTATTTTTCCGATCGCTGTCCATGAATTCCATGATCCCCTAAATCGCAACTCAGCTTGCCGCGCTTGCCCGCCCGCACTCTTCAGCGGTGGCAGGTCGTGCAGGTCGTGAGTTTCTGCACTTTGTATTCCGCCATCAGCCGTTTGCCCAACGCCTCCTGGTCCGAGGGAGGCTTGTAAAACGCGTTGAACACCTCGGATCGAGGGCGCAGATATTTTTCCGGGGCATTGTGGCATTCCAGGCACCAGCGCATGTAGAGACTCTCTTCGCGCCAGGTAATGTTCATCTCTGCGATCGGACCGTGGCACGTCGTGCAGCCCACACCTTTGGCGACGTGAATGCTGTGGTTGAAATAGACGAAGTCGGGAACCGCATTGACGCGCGTCCAGGAAATCGGCGTGGAATCGCGGTAGCTCGCGCGCACCGGTTCAAGGATTGCCGCGCTGGTCCAGATTTGCGAATGGCACGCCATGCAGGTTTGTGTCGGAGGCATCCCGGCCGAGGAGGAGTCCTCCACCGAGCTATGGCAATAGCGGCAATCCAGGCCCAGCTCACCCACGTGATGCTTATGGCTGAACAGGACGGGCTGAGGCCGCGCGTTGTGTACCTCGGTGACGTAGGACGTCTGATTCACCACGTCCACGGCGTATCCGAGGACAGCAATCAGGATGACCGCGCCGTATATGCTGACGCGAGAGATGGTGTTGGTGCTGCGATGAAAAATTTGTGCCATACGTGCCGCCCTCGGGGGGACACTCCGAGGTGTACAGTCTGGACGGTCTTAGCGCCTCTCTGCCGGCCCGATTCCGGCCCCAATTTCATGCGGGAAACAGCGCCCTGGACCATTGAAGGGGGATAATTCCGGCGGCACGTCATTTACTATTTTGCCAATCCGCCGGACTGTCTTGCGATTACTTCTAAAATTCCTTTTATCAAAAATTTCGACTGCCCGCCGCCCGCGCGCAACACTATACCAGCAATGCAAAAATAATTTCAATCGTTCAATTTGCTCGCTCGGTCAAACTGCACCGGCCTTTGCCTTTCTGGGAACACCCCGGCTGGCTGTGGCGGGCGGAGGACCTATTTATTCATGCACCCACGACAACGGATCGTACCCCTTATGTAACGCACCGGAAGAATTGGGCATCCAACAGTTATAGTTCCATGAAAGGTTGTACGTTGGAGTTCCGTTCTCGAATTCTTTTGCGGTAAGATTCTCAGTGCCATTGAGGCCAGATGCATGTGGATTGTTCGGATCGCCCTGACGCGGCCCTACACGTTCATCGTCGCCGCACTCGTTATCGTGCTGATGACGCCGATCGTGTTGCAACGCACCCCCACCGACGTTTTCCCCAACATTGACATCCCGGTGGTGAGCATTTGCTGGAACTATGCCGGCTTGTCCCCGCAACTCATGGAAGACCGCGTCGTATCCCCTTACGAGCGCTTCATGACCACGGTGGTGGACAACATCGAACACAGCGAGTCTCAGACAGTAGCGGGACGCGCGATTATCAAGGTATTTTTTCAACCGGGGGCGGACGTCCATGTGGCCGTCACGCAAATCACTGCCATTTCCCAAACCATGATCCGGCAGTTACCCCCTGGCATCTCTCCTCCGCTGATTATCACGTATTCGGCATCGAGCGTGCCGGTTTTGCAATTGGGGATGAGGGGCCAGGGGCTTTCCGAGCAGGAGTTGTTCGACTTCGGCGCGAACCTGGTCCGAAACCAGCTGGCCACAGTAGCGGGAGCGGCTATTCCCTGGCCTTTCGGCGGAAAGCAGCGTCAGGTTTCCGTAAACATTGACATCCCGGCGCTGCAAGCCAAAGGCCTGTCACCCACAGACGTCATCACAGCCGTCACCGCGCAGAACCTCGTATTGCCTTCCGGCACGGTCAAGATGGGCTCGACCGAGTTCAACGTGGAGATGAACGGATCGCCGGACACCCTCGCCGCGCTGAACAATATCCCGATCAAAACCAGCAATGGTGCGACGATCTATGTAAAGGACGTCGCCTACGTCAGCGACGGCTTTTCGCCGCAGGTTAACATCGCCCGCATGGACGGGCAGCGCGGCGTGATCCTCGCGATCTACAAGACTGGCGACACCTCAACCCTCAGCGTTGTCTCGCAGGTTTACTCCAAGCTGCCGCTGATCAAGACCCTGCTGCCATCGCAAACGGTGTTGACGCCCTTGTTCGATCAATCCATTTTCGTGCGGGCGGCCATTCAGGGAGTGGTCCGCGAAGGAGTAGTTGCCGCCTGCCTGACGGCGTTGATGATTCTTTTGTTTCTGGGAAGCTGGCGCAGCACGGTGATTATCGCCATCTCGATCCCGCTTTCGATTCTCGTGTCCATCACGATGCTGAGCGCGCTGCACGAGACGATCAATCTCATGACCCTCGGCGGCCTGGCGCTCGCGGTCGGCATCCTGGTGGACGACGCCACGGTGGCCATCGAAAATATCGAAAGAAACCTGGCGCAAGGGAAAGACACGGTCCGTGCGATTCTGGACGGTTCGCAGGAAATCGCCATCCCGGCGCTGGTTTCGACGCTGTGCATCTGCATCGTGTTCGTGCCCATGTTTTTCCTCACGGGCGTGGCCAAATTCCTGTTCGTTCCGCTGGCCGAAGCCGTGGTTTTCGCCATGCTGGCATCGTACTTTTTTTCCCGCACGCTGGTGCCGACTATGGCCATGTACTTGCTCAAAGGGCATCATGGCGAGGAATACGCCACCGGTAAGGATATTTTTTCGCGCGCGCAGCGCGGATTCACGCAAGGGTTTGACCGCATGCGCGGCGCCTATCGCGCGTCGCTGTCCTTCTGCTTGCAGCGGGCCTGGCTTTTCGTGGGATTATTCCTCTTTTTCTGCGTGGCTTCGATGGCCCTGATTCCCGTGCTGGGCCGGGACTTCTTTCCGTCTGTGGATGCCGGGCTAATTCGTTTGCACATGCGCGCCCGGGCGGGACAGCGCGTCGAGGAAACCGCCCGCGAGGCCGACGGTGTGGACAATCTGATACGACGGATCATTCCCCCGGAGGACCTCGGGAACATCCTGGACAACATCGGGCTATTCAACAGCACGGTGAACACGGCCTACAGCAACTCGGGCGTAATTGGGGAGTCGGATGCCGAGATTCTGATCGGCCTCAAGCCCGGACGCAGACAGCAAACCAGATATTACATCGACGAGTTGCGGCAGCGGTTGGCCGAAGAGTTCCCCGGCACGGAATTCTTTTTTCAGCCCGCGGACATGATCAGTCAGATCCTGAATTTCGGCGTGCCCGCGCCCGTCGACATTCAGCTCATTGGCCCCGACGTGAAAGCCAACTACCTGTTGGCGCAGCAGATTACCAACCGCATCCAGCACATTCCCGGAGCGGTGGACGTGCACGTGCAACAGTTGCGCTCCTTCCCGGCGATTCTCCTGAACGTCGACCGCACGCGTGCGCAATCCGTGGGCCTGGGCCCGCAAGACGTGGCCAACAGCGTCTTACTCACGCTGAGCTCAAGTTCCACGGTCAGTCCATCGTTCTGGGTCAACCCGGCCAACGGTTATGAATACAACGTTGCCGTGCAGGCGCCGCAATACAAGATTGACTCCATGCAATCGCTGGAAAACATTCCGATCTCTTCAGCCCAGACCAAGACCCCGGAGATACTCGGCAATATGGCTGGATTGAGTGTAAACACCGAGCCGGCCTTGCTCAGCGAATACAACAGCCAGGGTTTGTTGGACGTTTACGCTTCCGTGGAAGGGCGCGATCTCGGCGGCGTGGATGCGGATATCCAGAAAGTGCTGGCGGATTTTCAGAGTAAGCTCCCTCGCGGCACGCAACTCGTCCGCCGCGGACAAGTGGAAACGATGACGTCGTCTTTCGCCGGTCTAAGCGCCGGTGTAGCCGTGGCCATTGTTTTGGTTTACCTGCTGATTGTCGTGAACTTTCAATCCTGGATCGATCCGTTTATTATCATTACGGCGCTGCCCGGGGCCCTGACAGGGATCGTCTGGATACTCCTGCTCACCCATACCACCCTGAATGTGCCGTCGTTGACTGGCATGATCATGTGTATGGGCGTTGCCACGGCCAATAGCATCCTGATGGTGTCCTTCGCGCGCGAACGCTTGAATGAGGGGCTGAATTCCGCGCAATCGGCGATCCAGGCGGGGTACGTGCGCATTCGCCCCGTGCTGATGACCGCAATTGCCATGATCATCGGCATGGTGCCACTGTCGCTCGGGCTCGGTGAAGGCGGGGAGCAGAACGCTCCGCTGGGCCGCGCCGTGATAGGCGGGCTGGTCGTCGCCACGTTCGCGACTTTGTATTTCGTGCCGTGTGTATTTTCTCTGGTTCACATGCACCATCGTCCGGGCAAGCGCGTGGGCGCCTCGGAACTGGAAGTGGCGTAGAGAAGTCAGAAATTCGGGGAGCAAACAGGGAATGTCTCAAGACCCAGTCGGATTGCAAGACGAATCAAAATTTGCGGAAGAGCCGGGCGCCCCCGCCAAAGGGCCGGGCGCGCTGCTACGCTGGTTCCTCATTCTATTTTTCATTTTTCTGGTCTTGGGAATCTACGCGGTCTCGCAACGCATGTCCGAGCACAAGGCCCTGGCGCAACAGACGGAACAAATGGCAGTTCCGTTCGTCTCGGTGATTCGCGCTACCCCCATCGACGCCGATTCAGAAATGGTGCTCCCGGGGTCTCTCAAGCCGTATGTCGAGTCGCCCATCTACGCGCGGACTAACGGCTACCTCAAGAAGTGGTACAAGGACATCGGCAGCCACGTCGAGAAGGGCGAAATTCTGGCCGAGATCGATACGCCGGAGATTGACCAGCAACTGGCCCAGGCTCGCGCTGATCTGGTCACGGCCCAGGCGAATCTCAGCCTGTCTTCCTTGACGGCTACACGCTACCAAGACCTGATCAAGTCAGATTCCGTGTCCCGCCAAGACTTGGACAACGCTAACGGCGACCTCGCCGCCAAGCGGGCCATGGCGCAATCGTCCGATGCCAACGTCAAGCGCCTGGAAGAAATGGAATCATTCAAGCACGTGTATGCCCCCTTTACGGGAATCATCACGCAGCGGAATGTCGACCCCGGCACGCTCATCAACGCCGGTAATGGCGGGAGTGCTACGAAGGAGATGTTCAACTTAGCGCAGATCGATCCGATGCGCGTGTACGTGGCTGTTCCACAGGCGTACTCTCCTTCCATCCGTCTCGGACTGAAAGCTTGCCTCTCGCTCACGGAACTTGCGCAGCGGAATTTCTGCGGTCAGGTCGTGCGTACCGCCAACTCTATTGATCCCAATACCCGCACCCTCCTGACCGAAGTGGATGTCCCAAACCCTTCCGGCACGCTTTTGCCCGGGGCATACGCGGAAGTGCATTTTGACGTCAAGCTAACCGGCCAACGCGTTTCCCTGCCGATTAACGCGCTTTTGTTCCGCCCCGATGGGACCATGGCCGCCGTTGTCGGGCCTGATGGGAGAATCGATCTGAAAAAACTCACGATTGGGCGGGATTTCGGCAATTCCCTGGAAGTGTTGCAAGGGATCGATCCCACGGACCGCGTGGTCGTCAATCCCCCGGACGCCCTGGAACAAGGCGAACAAGTCAATCTCCCTCCCCAAGAAGCACCGGCGACGCCAAACCATCCTGCCGCCCTCCCCGCCAAACCATGAAGGCCTAATCAGATCTGTTAAGCAAAGAAATTCATAGATTTTCCGTCTCTTCGCCTTGACTATAACTTTACGGGCGTGTAGCTTCGAATTGCCGCGCTGTAAATTTCCCTCACCGGTCCCTCTCCCCGCGCGACGTGGGAGGGTTGCATGTCATGCAGGCCACAGATTTCACTTGCAATTAGTTACGAGCAAAGCATGTTCGAAAGGAATTTCTCTCCTACTCCGCGCTCACACGGCGCAACTGCCATTTCTTGTCCGAGCGTTTTGCTGGTTGGCCGGAATGGCTCTTGGGGGACTCCGGTGCTGAAGTCGCTTGAAAAATTTGGGACTGAATTGCTTTTTGTCGCGCCGCAAACCGTCACGTCGGAGTACGTAAGGAAGGGCGCATACAATCTTATTCTTCTCGATTCCACGGTTCCCCCGGAACAAAGAAGGCAACTTGCATCCGAGCTCATCGGGTCGGAAGCGTCCATTTTTTATACCTTTCCGGTGGAGAACGGCTGCTGGTGGCTGCCCGCATTGCATCATGGAAAGGATTGCCACGGCACCCCAGCTTTTCGCAGAAATGAGTTTCCGTTCGAATTGGAGCGCCTCCTCCGTTCCGCGTAGGACGAGCCTCACCCTTTCGCCCGTGAGTGTGCTTTGCTAGCCGAAACCGGAGAGGCTGAGGCCTGCCCTGCCTATTGTGGGTTGGCCTCGCCCAGGATGCAGCGCGCGGTGTCCCGGGCGATCAACAATTCCTCATCGGTGGGAATGACGTAGGCGGCCAACCGGCAATTCTCGCTGCTGATCATCCCTTCCACGCCAATCGTTTTCTTGTTCTTTTCAACGTCCAGCGACAATCCAGCCCATTCCAGGCCTTCGCAAATTCCGGCCCGGACCCCGGGTGAATTCTCGCCAATCCCGCCCGTGAAGACGATGGCGTCCGCGCCCCCCATCGCCGCAAGGAAGGCGCCGATATATTTTCTGGCCCGGTAGCAAAACATATTGACGGCCAGTTTGGCGCGGCGGTCGTCGTGCTCCCGCACTTCGTCCTGCAGGACCCGCATATCGTGCGTGAGCCCGGAAATTCCGAGCAGGCCCGACTGCTTGTTCAGCATTGTCTCTACTTCGTGGATGGACAATCCTTCCTTTGCGGCGATGAAGCCCAGAACGGCCGGATCGACATCGCCGGAACGGGTTCCCATCACTAATCCTTCGAGGGGTGTCATGCCCATGGAGGTGTCGACGGAACGGCCGCCGCGGATGGCCGCCGCGGAACATCCGTTACCGAGGTGCAGACTGACGATATGAGTTTGCTCGCGCGACAGCTTGCGAATCGTGCGGTAACGATAGGCCATGTAGCGGTGGGAAATGCCGTGAAAGCCATAGCGGCGAATCCGGTAGCGCAGGTAGAGATGATAAGGAATCGCATACAAATACGAGTGTTCCGCCAGCGAGTGGTGAAAGGCCGTATCGAATACCGCGACTTGAGGAATCTGCGGGCCCAGCAATTCGCGCATGGCGCGAATTCCGCGGAGGTTCGTGGGATTGTGCAAGGGAGCGAGATCGATGCAATTCTCGATTCCGTTGAGGACTTTGTCGGTAATCAGAACGGAATCCGTAAAAGACTCGCCGCCATGCACAACGCGATGTCCGACGGCGTGAATGTCGCCGATACTCTGGATTTCCGAAACGCCGGAATCGGGCGAGGCCGCCCAGCGAAGAATAAAATCGAGGGCTCCGGAAATGTCCTTCAAGGATGAGGTCAGCGTCTGCTTGGCGCCGTCGCCCTTCTGCACGGTCACGACCGCTTCGGCGCCTATGCGCTCGACCTCGCCTCGCAGCAGGCGGACGTCTTTATCCTGGCGGATGCGGTCAAGGTCCGTGGCGATGATCTGAAATTTTAGGCTGGAACTGCCGGCATTGAGAACGAGAATGTTCATAAAACCTTTTTTCGGAGGTTTAGTAGCGCAGGCTTCAGCCTGTGGGTTTTGTTCCTTGCTAGGACTAACCCCCACCGGCTGAAGCCTGCGCCACTCAAAACTAATACGGCCACTTCCAATTTTTAATTTCCGGCATATCATCGCCGACTTCCACGATGTATTCCTTGTGGGCGATCAGTTTGTCGCGCAGGAATTGCTTGAAGTGCGCGCCCACGCGCTGCAGGCGAGGCACGCGGTCCACGACATCGCCAGCGAGATGAAAGCGATCCAAATCGTTCAGCACGGTCATGTCGAACGGAGTGGTCGTCGTTCCCTCTTCCTTGTAGCCGCGCACGTGGAGATTTTCGTGGTTCTTGCGGCGGTAGGTCAGGCGGTGCACGAGCATCGGATATCCGTGATAGGCAAAAATGATGGGCTTGTCGATCGTGAACATCGAATCGAACTCCGCGTCCGGCAGGCCGTGCGGATGTTCGCTCGTGGGTTGCAGAGTCATCAGGTCAACTACATTGATAAAGCGAATGCGCAGATCGGGGAAATGCTGGCGCAGCAAATCAACCCCCGCAAGGGCTTCGAGCGTGGGGATGTCCCCGGCGCTGGCCATGACCACGTCGGGTTCGGCCCCCTGATCGTTGCTGGCCCAGTCCCAGATGCCGATTCCCGCCGTGCAGTGCTGGATGGCGGACTGCATATTCAGATATTGCAGGGCCGGCTGTTTTCCGGCCACGATCACGTTGACGTAATGACGGCTGCGCAAGCAATGATCCGCGACGGAGAGGAGCGTGTTCGTGTCGGGCGGCAGATAGACGCGGACGACATCGGCTTTCTTATTTACCACAAGGTCAATAAATCCCGGGTCTTGATGCGTGAAGCCGTTGTGGTCCTGCCGCCACACGTGCGAGGTCAGCAGATAGTTGAGAGAGGCAATCGGGCGCCGCCAGGGAATCACGTTCGTGACTTTGAGCCACTTGGCATGCTGGTTGAACATGGAATCCACAATGTGGATGAACGCTTCGTAACAGGAAAAAAAGCCGTGCCGTCCGGTAAGCAGGTATCCTTCGAGCCATCCCTGGCACATATGTTCGCTGAGCACTTCCATGACCCGGCCGTCGCAGGATAAATTTTCATCCGTGGGCAGCAGGGGCTCCATGAAGACTTTGCCGGTCGCTTCGTAGATCGCATCCAGCCGGTTTGAGGCGGTCTCGTCCGGGCCGAACACGCGAAAGTTTTTTGCCTCTTTGTTCAATCGCATGACGTCGCGCAGGAATTTTCCGAGTTCTCTGGTCGCTTCGGCAATCGCGGTTCCCGGCTTGACGACTTGCACCGCATAATCGCGGAAATCGGGCATCGCCAGATCTTTCAACAGCAGACCGCCGTTGGCGTGGGGATTTGCGCCCATTCTTCTTTCCCCTTTCGGGGCAAGCTCGGCCAGGTCTGGAATCAGCTTTCCGCCGCGATCGAACAGTTCCTCCGCGCGGTAGCTCTTCATCCACTCTTCGAGAAGCCGCAAGTGATCGGGCTTGGTGGCCAGTTCGGCAAGCGGCACCTGATGTGCGCGCCAGGTGTCCTCAACAGGCTTTCCGTCCACCACGCGCGGGCCTGTCCAGCCTTTGGGAGTGCGAAGAATAATCATGGGCCAAATGGGGCGTTCCGTGACTCCCTGCAGCCGGGCCTTGTGCTGGATGGAGCGTATTTCCGCGATCACGGTGTCCAGCGTCCCGGCCATGAGCTGGTGCATCACGTCCGGCTCGCGCCCTTCTACGAAATAGGGATCGTAACCATATCCCGCGAAGAGCTCTGCAAGTTCGCCATCGGACATTCGACCCAGCACCGTGGGGTTGGCGATTTTGTAGCCGTTCAAGTGCAGGATGGGCAGAACGGCGCCGTCGCGCGCCGGGTTCAGGAATTTGTTCGAGTGCCAGCTGGCCGCGAGCGCTCCCGTCTCCGCTTCCCCATCGCCCACGACGCAACAGACCAGCAATTCCGGGTTATCAAACGCGGCGCCGTTGGCATGAGCGATGGAGTATCCCAACTCCCCGCCTTCATGGATCGAGCCGGGCGTTTCCGGAGCCACATGGCTCGGGATGCCGCCCGGAAAAGAAAACTGCTTGAAGAGGCGACGCATGCCCTCTTCGGATTGCTGGATGTTGGGATAGAACTCGCTGTAGCTGCCTTCGAGATAGGTGTTGGCCACCAGGCCAGGACCTCCATGGCCTGGCCCGGTGATATAGATGGCGTTCAAATCAAATTTTTTGATCATCCGGTTCATGTGCACATAGATGAAGTTCAAGCCAGGTGTGGTGCCCCAGTGTCCCAGCAAGCGCGGTTTGATGTGATCGATCTTCAAGGGCTCGCGCAAAAGAGGATTGGCAAGCAGATAGATCTGCCCCACGGAGAGATAATTTGCAGCGCGCCAGTAAGCGTCCATTCTGGCGCTCTCCTCGTTCGAGAGCGGGTTTTCCGAAGTGAAGACTTTGACGGAACCGGGTGTGTGCATGACGGCCATTTGAATCTCCTTTTCCGGGCTTCCATGCGACGCTACGCGCCGAAAATTACAAAGTGATTAAATGCTTCGACATGGAAGCCAGCCTGGCCGAGAGGCCGCTGGAAGCTAGCGGGCTTGCAATTCCGCAACAGGCGACGACGCCTGCGCCCACTTAATCAGGCCGGGCAGAAACGCGCTGATGGAATCCGCGTGTTTTGGCAACAGGCGGATGGCATATCCGTGCCTCCCGCTTCTGGCAGTGGGTTGAAGCACGGTTTGGTATAGATAGGCTCCCGCGGAATCCCGCTCCGAAAGCCGCATGGGGATAACAATTGGATCTTTGAGATTGCCGTCTGCATCGACGAGGCCCGAGAGAACCTGGACCTCGGCATCATCGGGAGAGAGCGAGTTCAGCGTCACCTTAGCCGACACGAGAACCTCCTCGCCGAGACGAATTTCGGAAACGCCTTCGCCAATCGATTCTACACTCAATTGCGGCCATTCAGTTTCCACTTTTCTCAGCCAGGCCGCGACCTCTTTCGCCCTGGCCGCGGCCTCCGCGCTTAGGTTTCGGAAACGCCGGTGGGCGCTCAAATAAGATTCTTCCGCATACTGCATCGCCATCCTCTGGATATTGAATTCAGGACAAAGTTTTGCAATCGAGGTTTTCATGAGTTCAATCCACTTGCCTGGCAGCCCGTCCGAGCGCCGGTCGTAAAATGTGGGCACGATTTCGTGCTCAAGGAGCTCATACAGAGCCTCCGCTTCACTTTGATCTTGCTGGTAGGGATCGTCGTAAATTTCGCCGCCACCGATGGCCCAGCCGACTTCCCCCTCGCTTCCCTTCCCCAACTGCCAGGCTTCATCCCACCAACCGTCGAGCGTGCTTACGTTGATGACGCCGTTGGCGAGCGCCTTCATTCCGCTGGTGCCGCTGGCCTCCAGCGGGCGCAGCGGCGTATTGAGCCAGACATCGCAACCCTGGACCATGCAGCGCGCGGCGGCCATATCGTAGTTTTCTAGAAATACAACCTTCTGGCGGAATTGTGGACGTTCCGCCAGATTGATGATGGTTTGAATCAATTGTTTTCCGGCGTCGTCCTGCGGATGTGCCTTACCCGCAAAGAGAATCTGGACCGGCCGGTCGGGCTGATTCAAGATCCGCGCAAGGCGGTCCGGATCGCGCAACAGCAGCGTGGCCCTTTTATAAGAGGCAAATCTGCGGCCAAAACCAATCGTCAGCGCGTCAGGGCTCAGAACTTCGTCGGCATATTCGACTGCCGGTTTGGGAGCGCCGCGAGAAATTAATTGCGCGCGCAGCCTGCGCCGCGCAAAGGCCACCAGCCGTTCCCTGCGCCTCTCGTGTGTTCTCCACAATTCTCCGGCGGGAATAGTTTTGGTGCGCTGCCAGAGTTTTGTGTCGGCGGGCTCTTCCCGCCATTTGGGTCCGAGGTAACGGTCATAGAGCTGGTTCATTTCCAGTGAAACCCAGCTTCGGAAGTGCACGCCGTTGGTGACATGCCCGATAGGAACCTCCTGCACCGGGAGCTCCTTCCAAATGCGATTCCACATCTGCCGCGATACCGCACCGTGCAGCTTGCTTACGCCGTTGCTATGGGAAGCAAGGCGCAGGGCCAGAACCGTCATACAAAAATCCTCGGACTCGTTGGCCTGATCCTGGCGCCCCAGGCCCAGGAACTCGGAGCGGCTGATTCCCAGGCGCTTCATGAACTCCGAAAAATAGCGGTCCATCAAGTACGCTGGATAATAGTCATGCCCGGCCGCAACCGGGGTATGGGTTGTGAAGACCAGGCTCGCGGAAGCAAGAACTCGCGCTTCTGAAAAAGATAGTTTCTCGGTTTCCATGAGGCGGATAACGCGTTCGATGCCCAGAAACGCGGAATGTCCTTCGTTCATGTGATACACAGTTGGCTTCATGCCCAGCGCTTCCAGGGCGCGATATCCTCCGATCCCGAGGAGAATCTCCTGGCGCATGCGCATTTCCAAGTCTCCGCCGTAAAGCTGCGCTGTAATCTTGCGGTGTTCGGGGCGGTTGGACGGCAGATTCGTATCCAGCAAAAACAGCTGGATCCTGCCGACATTCACGTGCCAGATCTGGGCGTCCGCCTTTCCATCCGGCAGATCGACGGAGACCATCGCGTTTCGTATGGGCTTCGTCGGCCAGGTGTGGAAATCGTTGTCCTCGAGCGCTTCCTGTTGCCAGCCGGCGGCATTAAGGTATTGCCGGAAATACCCTTGCTGGTAGAGAAGGCCGACACCCACGAGTGGAAGGCCCAGATCGCTGGAGGCCTTCAAGTGATCCCCGGCCAGGACGCCCAGTCCGCCCGCAAAAATGGAAAGGCACTCGGTGATTCCGAACTCCGCGGAAAAATAGGCCACCACCAGGTCGTCTTCCTTGCCGTGATTTCGCCGGTACCAGGAGCCTTCTCCGGAAACATAGGAATCCAGTTTTTCGACCACGCCCTGCATATGCGCCAGGAAGGAATCATCCTTGGCCGCTGCTTCGAGGGCCGATTGTTGAACGCTACCCAGGACCAGAACTGGATTGCGATTGCAGGTCTCCCACAGGTCATGGTCCAGCCTGCGAAACAAATCGATTTCGGCGTGGTCCCAGCTCCACCGCAAGTTGTAGGCAAGGCGCAACAGAGGTTGCAGCGCGGCAGGAAGTGAAGGCCGGACGTTAAAGGTATGGATTGATTTCATGGAGAAGTCCTCGCGCAATTTGAGTTTAGGGCCGTGGAAATTTCACGCCCAACTCCAGAAATGAGCGCGAACTTCCGAGATGCAAGATCCGGGCATCGTCAGACAGCGATACTTAATGATTTAAGCGGAGGAAGGAGGTCATTGGAGTACGGCGTTCCCAAGAAAAAACCGACGCTGGAAGCCAATTAGGCCGGGAAATGGCCGCTGTTCTAAAACTCAATTCGAGAATTGCGCGAACTGTAATGAATCTAGCGCAATCCTTGATTCATTTATTCGTTACCATCTTCGGCTCGTGATTGATCCAAGTCAACAGCTTAAAATGGTCCTGGATTCGATTTAGGAACCATGGCCAACTGCCTACTTCCAAATTTAAGATCCAAGCGGGAGAAAAGTACCTGGTATTATCAACCCGCTGGCTACTCTGGCCTAAC
>DATHPN010000080.1:0-8697 GCA_035483715.1 Candidatus Acidiferrum sp. | reverse complement strand
CGCCTTCTCCGACGGGATATTTGCATGTGGGAGGAGCGCGCACCGCGCTTTTTAACTGGCTGTTTGCGCGCGGACGGGGCGGGACGATGGTGCTGCGCATCGAAGACACGGACGTCGAACGCAATCGTCCGGAACTGGTCGAGGGCATTCTGGACGGCTTGCGCTGGCTGGGTGTCGATTGGGACGAGGGGCCCTACTTTCAGTCGCAGCGTCTCGAGTTGCACCGTGAAGCGGCGCTCAAGCTGGCCGCCTCTGGCGCGGCGTACTTTTGCGATTGTCCGCCGGAAAAATATGGCGGCGGCGACGCAACCGAGGAAACGGAGGACGCGAAAAAAGAGCAGGGCCCGCGCCGCATCACTCGCTGCGCTTGCCGCGAAGGCAAGGCAGGAGCGGGCGCGGAAAATGCGGCGATTCGTTTTCGCGTCCCGCTCGGCGCGGTCACTCAATTCGAGGACGCCGTTTTCGGCCCGCGCGAAGTGTCCAACGAGGAGATCGAGGATTTCGTTTTGCTGCGCTCGCCCAAGGAAGGCCAGGCGCGCGGCGGGCCGACCTATCAATTGAGCGCGGTCGTGGACGATATCGACATGCGCATCACGCACGTGATTCGCGGCTCCGATCACATCTCCAACACGCCGAAGCAGGCGCTGCTGTATCGCGCCCTGCGCGCCACGCCGCCCATTTTTGCGCACGTGCCGCTGATTCTAGGGCCGGACCGCACGCGGCTTTCCAAACGGCATGGGGCGACCAGCGTGGGATCTTATCGAGACGAAGGATTTCTGCCGGAGGCGTTCCGGAATTTTCTGGCATTGCTCGGATGGTCGGCGGGGAATGAAGAATTCATGCGCACCACTGAAATTATTGAGAGGTTCTCACTCGAAGGCGTGAGCCGCACCAACGCCGTTTTTGACCGCCCCAAGCTCGAATGGTTCAACACGCAATATCTTCAGAAACTGCCGATCGACGAGTTGCTCCCCGCCGTGCAAGGCGAACTTGAGCGCTCCAAACTGTGGCAACCGGAATGGGCGGGCGGAAAGCGCGAGTGGTTTTCCAAGACCGTGGACTTGCTCCGTCCTCGCACGCGCTTGCTTCCGGATTTTTCAACATGGGCGCGGGCATTTTTCAGCGATTCGTTCGAGTACGATCCGCAGGCCCGGGAGAAATTCTGGAAGGACGACCGCCTGGGCGCAATGCTCGGAAAACTGGCGGACGCGCTAGCCGCGCTAGCCGACTGGAATCATGACGCGTGTGACCATGCCTTGCGCGAACTGGCTGCCGCCGAAGGCGTTAAAGCCGGTCTGCTGATCAATGCCACTCGCGTTGCGATTGTCGGGCAGGCTGTGGCCCCGCCGCTGTTTGAAACCATGCTGGTGATTGGGCAGGAGCGGGTGGTCAGCCGCCTGCGCCGCGCGGTCGAAGGCCTTTCAACACGCTGATTCCGATCCCGAAAAATCTTGCGCGTTGCATTGAGCAGGACGGGCTTCAGCATGTCCGGTTTTCGTGCGCGTGCCAATGAAAGCGCGACAGGCTGAAACCCGTCCTACTTGGGCACAGGAGCGAAAATATCCGCGTGGACGGAATGCGGAGTCGAGTCCACAGCGGCGATTTCCAGGTCCGCTGTCACTGGAACTTTTGTTGGGGGCAGGCAGGCGTCCTGATTGCAGGCCTGGTAGGCCACCGTGAGGCCGATTTTTTGGGGGCCTAGAGGAGCAGTGCTGTTCGCGCGCAGTTTCATGAGCACCGTGAAGGAGCCTTCGTAAACGCGCAGCGGCGTCTTCGAAAACCGGAACGCGCGCATCACTCCGCGCGGGTACGTCGTCTCCACAAGGAACACTCCGGGAGAGAGGTCCGCCATGACTTTTGTGGGGATCAGGTAGTCTTCCGAAGGCTGGTGCGCATTGATATGGAAGCCCGGAGAAATTTTCGCGACCACCGCGATCTGGAAGGAGCGGCCGCGCGGCACGGGCTGCAGCGATACGTAGGCTTGCGGCTGAAGCACGCTGGCCGCGGCCGGAAAGGCGTTGTCCTGCGCGGTCGCCTTGACCGTGAGGATTGTGAACGCCAGCAACGCAATCTGCCAAAGAAGGCATGACACACATTTGCCGGCCGCGTTGAGCGGCAAGTTCGCCCGCCGCCCTGAAAATCGCAAAACGCTTCGAAGGGAGGGGATCATATAATTCTAGACAGTCACAGGGCTTCCAAGCTGCTCGGTAAGAATGCGCCCCATGAGCTGCATCAGCGTCTCACCCGTCTTGTCCAGCACGAAAGTTTCCGCCGCATCCGACCAGGAAAGCTTAAAGCTGGTGGTCAGCGCAGAAATCCAAATCTGGCGCACCGGCGTGTTCGGGCTGATCACGAATCTGGTTTCGTCCGCGTCTTCGAAAAGGACTTCCAGTTTTCCGCTCCCGCCCTCGACCTCGAATCCGCGCTCATCGCCCACTTCTTGAAGGCGGCGAAGCAGGGATTCAAAGGCCGCATCACATCGTTTCTTAAATACTTGTTCATCCATGGCAAGAACAGAGTACCGCGAAGCGCCCAAGCGGGCAAGAAAGGTAGCATGGGGTGGTTGGCGGATGGCGGGCCCCTTGAACCGTGGAGTCCCTGCCAAAGTTGGGAATTGCGGAATTTCCGTCTTCATGATAGATGAGTACTAGTAGGCACGTTTCATGACAACTCAATTCAACATCGCGCTTCCATTTGAGAGAGCGAACGCCGCTAATTACCGTAACCTGGCGGTGTGGACCCGGGCAATGGATATTGTGGAAGTGTGCTACAAACTCTCGATGCAAATTCCGCAATCGGAAAGTTATGGTTTAACCAGCCAAATCCAAAGAGCTGCGGTTTCGATTCCGGCAAACATTGCGGAGGGGCACGGGAGAATGAACCTTGGCAAATACCTCCGGCACCTTTCAATCGCCAATGGTTCCCTCAACGAGCTGGAAACTCACCTGATCATTGCCGGCAGGCTTCAATACATCAATGAAGATGAGATTATCCTGGTGTTGGAAGCGTGTTCGGAAGTCGGCCGAATGCTAACCAGCCTGACACAGAAGCTGCGCCAAAAGCATTTCTGAAATTTGCCGCCTGCCGCCTGCTCCCTGCCAACTGTTACCTGGGCACTACTCATATCGGAGAGCCTCGACGGGGTCGAGCCGCGCGGCCTTCACCGCCGGATAGATGCCGAAGAAGAGCCCGACGGTCATGGAAACAATAACGGCTAGAAGCACGGCCCACAGCGGAACAGTCGACGGCAATCTGGGCAAGAAGATATTGATGAGCACACTGATGCCGATTCCCAGCAGCACGCCGATGACTCCGCCGGCGCCCGTGAGCACAACCGCTTCCGTCAGAAATTGCCAGGTGACGTCGCGGCGGCGCGCGCCCATCGCTTTTCGCACCCCAATTTCCCGTGTGCGCTGCGTGACCGACATCAACATGATGTTCATGACGCCGACTCCGCCGACAAGCAAACCGATCGAACTGACCACAGCAGTCAGCAAAGCGACCGAACCCGTGATCTGTTTGAACTGATTGGCAATTTCCTGAGCGGAGGACAGGCCGAAATTTTCCGGCGCCGAATAAGGAACGTGGCGCGTGCGCCGCAGTACGGCGCTGATTTCGTCCTTGGCCTCCGCCATTTTTCCCGTGGCCGCCACGGCGCCGATGAAGTGCTCGTCGTCGGCGGGATGATGCTTGCGGTACGTATGATAGGGAACCAGCACCTGTTTTTCCGCGGGAGGATCCTGGAAGAGCTGGCCCTTGCGGTGCTCAAAGACGCCAATGACACGGTAGGGAAATCCTTCGACATAGATAATCTGGTCCAGGGCATTTCCGTCCGGGAAAAATGTTTTGCCGAGATCGTAGCCGATGACGGCAACGTCCGCGCGGTGCAAATCTTCGGCCTCCGTGAAATAGCGGCCGATGTAGGTCTTGGCATTGTAGACATCCGGGTAGTAGACATCCGATCCCGAATAATTCAGGCCGCTCACTTCCTTGTCCTTGTAGCGCGCCGTGATCAACGGCGGGCGACGCATGTCATAAACGCGTTTGAGAATCGACACGGACACTTCCGTCACCGCGGGGCATTGCTCGCGGATCGCCTGGGCGTCCTCATTGGTCAATGGCTTGCGGTTGCGTTCCTCCGCGGTCATTCGTCCGGTGCTGATTCCCGGGGAAACTTTGAATATCCAGACGGTATTCGCGCCGTAGTCGTTCAGGTAGGCGGAGATGTCCGCGTAGAAACCCACCAGGATGGACGCCACGGTAATGAGCGCGGTGATTCCGATAACCACTCCCAACACAGTGAGAAATGAACGCAACTTGTTCTCCCGGAGAGTGTCCAGAGCCATTTTCGCGTTTTCGCCGAGGGCTATCTGCATGGATTTCTCATCACAGTTCAGATTTCCTGCCGCAGCGCTTCGATCGGATTCAAGTTCGCGGCCTTGCTCGCCGGATACAACCCAAAGAACACGCCCACGGCGGTCGAAACGGCCAGGGCAATGACCACCGCCGAAATCGGCAGATGCATCGGCACCGGCGTATTGGCGGCAATAACCAGCGCAAACACGTAAGCCAGGGCCACTCCGATTGCGCCGCCGATCGTGGACATGACGGCCGTCTCGGTGAGGAACTGCAGGAGAATGTCCACTCGGCGCGCGCCCAGGGACTTGCGAAGGCCGATCTCGTGCGTGCGCTCGGTCACCGTCGCCAGCATCACGTTCATGATTACAATTCCGCCAATCACCAGGAATACTGCGACGATTCCCACCATCGAGGCCGCCAGCGCGCCGGTGATTCGCTTGAACAAATCCACCAGCGAGCCGCCGTCCAGGACGCCGAAATTGTCAAGCTCGCCCGGATTCAGGTGGCGCTGCGCGCGCATCAGCGATTGCGATTCCTCCTGCGTGCGCGCCATCCAGCCGGCGCCGCGCGTTTGCACGTTGATCGAGAGGCTGGTCGCGCCCGTCGCGTAGAACTTCATCCACGTCTCAATCGGAATGTAAACGTAATTGTCCTGCGTCTGCCCGAGCACTGTGCCGATCGGTTTTCCGACTCCGATCACTTCGTAAGGGCGCCCGTCCACATCGAGTTCCTTGCCGATGGGATCGACGCCGGGAAATAATTTTTCGGCAATGTCCGTGCCGATCAGGGCGACAAGCGAGCGGTGCTGATTGTCGGCATCCGTGATGTAGCGCCCCGACGCGGGGCCCTCGGTCTTCATGTCGCCGATATTCGCGGTCACGCCATAGATGGTCGTGTCTTCGACGGTCTGGCCGTTGGCTTTGGCGCGGCCCAGGAGATTGGCCTGGGCGCCGACGCGCAGGGCGAGTTTGGAATTGTCGCGCAAGAAAACGTACTCGTCCCAGGTGATCGTCTTGTTCCGCCGGGTGGCCTTCACCAGTTCGTCCATGTCCGTAATGATCGGGAAGCGCAGAACCAGGAATACATTCGCCCCGAGGTTGGCGATACGATTCTGCACGTACAGGTTCACACCGGAGATCAGTGCAACCACCATGATCAGCGTGGAAACGGAAAGCACAATCCCCAGTAGCATCAGAAACGAGCGCATCTTGTGGGCGCGCAGCGTTTCCAGTGCCACGCCGATCGGTTCGCGCAAATGATGGAGTCGAGGTTTCATGCGGTTCGCGCCTTGCCTCTATTCTTTCATACGCGCAACACGCAAGAAAGATTCATCCGCCGGAAAATTCGATTATTCCAGCGCCGGCGTGAGGTCCGTGTGCTTGAAATCCTGGCCTTTGAAAAGGAGGGGCTCGCTCATTGCTTTGGCCAAAGCGTAAGCGAAGCAGTCCCCGAAATTCAATTGCGCTGCATGTCCGCTGCCTTTGCCAAAATCCTTGTAAGCTTCGCGCGCCAACTGTGCCTGCTCGAAGGTAACTGTCTCTACGATGAAAGAAGCTTCGCGGAAGAAATCGTCAAACCGGCGGCTGGCAATTGGATCGCGGCTCACTTCGATCACGGCCGCCGCTTCCACGTAATTCACCGCCGAAACGCGGCGGACTCTCGCGTCTGCAATGGCGTTGGCGAAGGATCTGGCCTCTCGTTCATCGCGGAGGATGGCCACAATTGCCGACGTATCCACAATCATCGCGGCAAGCCTCGTTCGTCGTACAGGATGTCCCCGTGTTCAGCCGACCGGAATGGTTCTTTGAGGTGCGCCGCACAGTCCTTGCCGATGCGTAACAGGCGATCAGCCAGCCCTGCTCCCTGGGCACTCTGTATCCGTTCTAGGCGCTCGCGAACAGCCTCAGTGACAGCGGCAGTGAGGGACTCGCCAGTTAGCTCGGAAAGCTTGCGGGCTAGTTTTTGTGCCTCGTCATTTTTGATGTTCATCGCCATGGCTTGGTACCTCTATACCGTTTATATTATACCATTCTACCTCATTTTGGACAAAAAGAGCCTTCGGACTGAATACGGTGAGGAGGGGCATGTAGCTTATTTCCGGAGGTGGGGTACGCTACAGCAGGCCCTCGATAGCCTTGGAAATTTCGTCGTGATTGACCAGACCGACGATGGTCCTGACCTTTTTTCCGTCGCGGGTGAAAAGCATGCTGGTGGGGAGGCCCAGGATCCCGCCGAATTTCTCCGCGATGGTGTCGTTGCCGAGCAGGATCGGATAGCTCATCGCCTCTTTTTGGCCGTTCACGTCAAAACGCTGTTTTTCGAGGAAGGGTTCGATGGCTTTCTTGCCGTCTTCGTCCATGGAGACTCCCAGGATAGTGAAGCCGCGCGGGCTGTATTTTTGCTGGAATTCGATCATCCACGGGATTTCCACTTTGCAGGGCTCGCACCAGGTAGCCCAGAAATTTACCAGGACCACTTCGCCCTTGTACTGCTGGAGGTTTACATCCTTATCGTTGAGATCTTTCAGGACGACGGTGGGGGCATCGGTGGGCTTGGCGGGCGCTCCCTCGGAAGACACGCCGGCCGCCGGGAATTTGTGGTCAGCCCAGACCATGACGGCCAGCAAGGCGATCACGCCCGCGGCGATGAAGATCCCCTTTTTCATGTCCAGCACTTCCTTCTGGCGGGCTCTCCTTCCTGCGTCAGGAGAAGGGAGTCGAGCCCGCACCCGTTACAGCGAAAATTTGTTCAGAAAACCTAGTTTACCCGATAGCCATGTCAGCCGGTTCAAAAAAATCAAGCCGCCAACGAACAGCAGCAACACGCCGCTCAACACCTCCACCGTGTGCAGGTGCCGCTTGAAACGCTGGTAGAAACGCAGGAACTGATTGATTCCGATCGCAGTCAGCAGAAAAGGGACTGCCAGGCCCGCCGAGTAAATCGCCAGCAGAAAAACGCCGCGTGAAATCGTCTGCTCGTTAGCGGCCAGCACCAGGACGGCGGCAAGGATCGGGCCGATGCACGGCGTCCAGCCAAACGCAAATGCGAAGCCGAGCAGGAAGCCGCTGGTCACGCCGGAAAACGCGCCGCCAGCCTTGGTTTCTCCTCCCGCTTGCCCGCCGAGATTGTGGAAGCGCACATCGCGGTTGAGCCAGCGCGTCAGCGACGGTCCGGCCAGGAAAATCAGCGCGACGGAAAGCAGTTGCACGGAGCCGAACAGGCCGCCGGGGCCCATGGCTTCTGTTCCAGACCGCCTCCAAAGAATCGCGGCGCCAAATGCCAGCACGCCACCGATCACGAGGCCCGCATTCACAGGCAACTTGATCAGCCACCCGACCAGATGCAGGCCGAACAGGACGATGACGGCCCCGGCGACAGGTCCCATCAGCGCCTTATGCTGCAGCAGGAATTGGCCCACGGCGCTCGCCGACGCGCCGAAGCTGATGAAGACGACGGAGAATCCGGAAACAAACGCCAGCGAAGAAGCGAAAAGACTGTTGCGGGTCGGCTGGCCCGTACGGAGCTGCTCGACGCCGATGCCCGAAAGCATCGAGACGTATCCCGGCACCAGCGGCAGCACGCACGGCGACAAGAACGAGATAATTCCTGCTATAAAAGCGTAAAGAATCGATACTTGCATCGAAAGAAATTATCTCCGGCAAAGGATGGTGCAAAGTATTTGATGCTTCGTTGGGTCAAACGGCTGCAAGCCTGCCCACGATTCAACCCATTGCCTATTTTCACACATCTCTACCTCTGTCTGGTCGGATTTTTGGAATGTGTAGCGCCCGCCTTCAGGCGGGCATCTTTGGGATTCCAAAATGCCTACCTGAAGGTGGGCGCTACAGCAGCCCAGGTTGGCGCGCTCGCCAATCACGGGCGCTCTCGTAGGACAGCGCGATGCGCAAGAGCGTCGCTTCATCGAAGGCCCGGCCGATCAATTGCAAGCCGACGGGCAGGCCCTCGCGCGTGAATCCGCAGGGGATGGAAATCGCGGGCAGGCCGGTAAAATTGGCCGGCCGGCAATGTCCGACAATCGCGGCGCGCAAGCTGGTTTCTTCTCCATCGATCGTCACGGTTTCGGCGCCGATGAGTGAGGCGGGAATGGGAACGGTGGGCGCAACGATGGCGTCGACTTCCTGGAAGGCCGCGCCAAAATCGGCGAGCAAACGCTTTCGCACGTCAAATCCCGCGAGATAACGATGAGCCGGCACCTTTGCGCCCGCCTCGATTCGGTGGCGCACTTCTTCGCCATAATCGGCGGCGCGAGCAGGGAAGTAGCCGGCCGCCTCGTGGACGTGGAGGGCCTCCGCAAGCGATATCTCGGTCGCGGCATCG
>DATHPN010000079.1:0-63905 GCA_035483715.1 Candidatus Acidiferrum sp. | reverse complement strand
CCGAAGTGGGCAGCGAGGTCCTGATTCCCAAACCGACCGACGTGTTGGGCCGCATCGCCGCGCAAACTGCAAAACAAGTCATCATGCAAAAGGTGCGCGAAGCCGAGCGCGACACCATCTACAACGAATACAACGGCCGCGTGGGCGAGCTCGTGAATTGCGTCGTCAAGCGCACGGAGGGCCCGGACGTGATCGTCGATCTCGGCCGCGCCGAAGCGCGCATGCCCAAGCGCGAGCAGTCGCGCCTGGAGACCTACAATATCGGCGACCGCTTGCGTGTCGTGATTCGCGCCGTGGACCGCTCCGCGAAGGGACCGCAGGTGATTGTCTCCCGCGCCGATCCCATTTTAGTGCAGCGCCTTTTCGAGATGGAAGTCCCGGAAATTTACGATGGCACCGTGCAGATTCGCGCCGCCGCGCGCGAAGCCGGCGAGCGCACCAAGATCGCGGTGCAGAGCCGCGACAAGGACGTCGATCCGGTGGGCGCGTGCGTGGGCATGAAGGGCATGCGCGTGCAATCCATCATCCGCGAATTGCGCGGAGAAAAAATCGACATCATCCCCTATTCCGAAGACACTGTGCAGTTTGCGCAGAAGGCGCTCTCTCCCGCCAAGGTGACGCGCGTTCAGATCATCGATCCCGAAACGCGCCATCTGGAAGTGATTGTCGAGGATACGCAACTTTCCCTGGCCATCGGGAAGAAGGGCCAGAACGTGCGCCTGGCCAGCAAGCTGATCGGCTGGAACGTGGACATCAAGAGCGAGGAAGAAAAGCGCCAGGAAATCGAAGCGCAAATGACCGCGCTGACGGCTCCGGGAACGCCGCTCTCCGAACTGAAGGGCGTCGGGCCGAAAACCATCGAACGAATCGAATCGCATGGAGTCAGCTCCATCGAAAAACTCGCCGACATGACGCCGGAACAGCTCACCGAAATTCCGGGCATCGGCGAAAAAATGGTGGAAAAAATTCAGTTGTCTGTTTCGGCTTATTTCCAGTCGCTGGAAAATCCGCAGCCGGAGGGCGAATCGCTCGAGGCGCTGGCCGAGCAGGAAACCGCGGAGGACTCCTCGGAACAGACGGAAGCCGCCGAGGAAACGGCCGAAGCCGCGGATGTTGCGGCGGAAGAAATCGAGGGTCCCGCGGAAGCGGAAGAAATCGCGGATGCCGCAGCAGCGCAGGGTGAGGCCGGCGGCGCGGAGCCGGACGGCTCAACCAAAGATTCAGACAAGCACGGAAACAAGTAGCCGCCCCGGAGGGCAATGACCGATTCGAATCAAATCCGAATCAACGAACTGGCACGCGAACTCGAGGTCAAGGCCAAGGCCATCATTGATTATTTGCCCGAGGCCGGCGTTACCGAGAAAAAAACGCATTCCAGTTCGATCGAGGTAGAAGCCGCTGTAAAAGTGCGCGAGCATTTTCGCGCCCTCGCCGAAGCGGAAGCCGAGGCGGAACAGAAGGCCATAGCGGATAAGGCCGCGAAAGACGCGGCCGCCAGAGCCGCGCGCATGAAGCCCGCTGCGGCGCCTCCCGCGCCACCTCCTGCGGTGGTTCCACCGCCCCACGCACCCGTTGTTCCCGAACCAAGCCGCGCGGTCGCGCCCCATGCCGGCCCCGTTGAAGCAAAGCCAGCGGCGGCAGCTCCGCCTGCTGCGATTCCCAAGCCCGTGGCCGTTCCCCCCGCGGAGCCAGCCAAAATTTCTCCCGCGCCAAGCCCGGCTGTAGCCAAGCCGGCCAAGCCGCCGGTGCGACCTGCCGTTCCTGCGGTGGCACCGCAAACGCCTGTTGCCGCGAAGCCGCCTGCTGCCGCGCCCGTGGCCGCACGACATTCAACTTCTCCAGCGCCTGCTGCTGCGTCGGCAAGACCTGCCGCTGCTGCGGCGCGTCCGCCGGCGGCCGCAAAGTCGGCGCCTGCGGCTCCCAAACCGAACTGGAATCCGTTACCTCCCGGCGCCCGGGTCAATCCCCCTGCAGCCCCCCGGCCTACGGCCAGCGCAAGGCCCGCTGGCCAGCCGTCAAGATTTCCTGCGCGACCGGGACAAGTGCGCCCAGGACAGCCTGCGCCCGGACGCAGCGGCCAGCCATTGCATGACCGCACGGGAGCGGCGCGCCCCGGCGGCCGCTCGGGAACGCTTCTGCCTCCTGACAAGGCGCCGCCTAAGGCCGAGCCGGGCAAGCCGATTTACGAACGCAAACCCGCCGCCCGCGCGCGCCCCACGATGGAGAAGCGCTTTGAAGAAGGCGAGCGCAAGCTGCATCCGGTCCGCGCCCGCATGGGAGTCGGCGAACGGCGCACCGCGCAGATTGAGCGGGCCCCGGCGCCAGCGCCACGCGAGCCGCGGCAAATTACAATCACCGAGGGAGTCACGGTCCGCGATCTGGCGGAAAAACTCGACGTGCGTGCGAAAGATGTCCTGAAAATTTTGCTGGACCGCGGAATCTTCGCCAGCATCAACCAGGCGCTGGACACGCCGACGGCCACGAGCCTCGCGGAGGCGTTCAACGGGATCGTCAACGTGATTACGTTTGAGGAAGACGTGGTCCGGGAAGTCGCGCTGGAAGAGAAGCCGGAAAACCTGGTGCCCCGCCCGCCGGTGGTGACCGTGATGGGCCACGTCGATCACGGAAAAACCAGTTTGCTCGACGCCATCCGCGAAACGGAAGTGGCCGCGGGAGAGGCCGGCGGAATCACACAGCATATCGGCGCGTCTGAAGTTCATATTGACGGGCGCAAAGTCGTGTTTATCGACACGCCTGGCCACGAAGCCTTCACGCGCATGCGCGCGCGCGGCGCGAAAGTCACCGATATCGTTGTGCTGGTGGTCGCGGCCGATGACGGCGTGATGCCGCAGACGCAGGAAGCGATCGACCACGCCAAAGCCGCGGGCGTGCCCATCGTCGTCGCGATCAACAAGATCGACAAACCGGAAGCGCAGCCCGAGCGCGTCAAGCGCCAGCTTTCCGAGCGCGGCCTGATGCCGGAGGAATGGGGCGGAGACACCGTGATGGTGGAAGTCTCCGCGAAACAGAAAAAGAATCTGAGCAAACTGCTGGAAATGCTATTGCTCGTCGCCGATTTGCGCGAATTGAAAGCCAATCCGAAATCTCCCGGCGCGGGCACCGTTCTGGAATCCCGTGTGGACAGAGGACGCGGCCCGGTGGCCACGGTCCTGGTGCAAACGGGGACGCTGAATGCCGGGGACGTTTTCATTTGCGGCGCGGTCTACGGAAAAGTTCGCGCGATGTTTGACGATCACGGCCGCCCGGTGAAAAGCGCGGGGCCTTCGACGCCTGTCGAGGTTCTCGGCCTGCAAGGCGCGCCCGAAGCGGGAGACCAGTTCCAGGTGGCCGACGAAGCGCGCGCGCGGCACATCGTCGAATTCCGCCAGGGCAAGCTGCGCGAAGCAAACCTCGCGAAGTCGGCGGGAGCGCGCATCACCCTCGACCAGTTGCACGAGCAGCTTCGCGCCGGAGAGGTCAAGGAACTTCCGCTGGTGATCAAGGCGGACGTGCAGGGCTCGGTGGAAGTTCTGAGCGAGATGCTGCCGAAACTTTCCGACGACCGCGTGAAGCTGAAAATCATTCACGCCAGCATCGGCGCGGTCACGGAAAACGACGTTCTGCTGGCGTCCGCGTCGGGCGCGATTATCGTGGCCTTCAACGTTCGCCCGGACCGCAAGGCTTCCGATCTGGCGCAGCGCGAAGGCGTGGAGATCCGGCCGCACTCGGTGATTTACGAAGTGTCCGACGAAATCAAGAAGGCCATGACGGGGCTGCTCGAGCCCGTCTTCAAGGAAACGCACCTGGGCCGCGCCGAAGTGCGCGACACGTTCCGCGTCAAGGGCGTGGGCATGATCGCGGGCTGCTATGTGGTGGACGGGATCCTAAAGCGCGACGCCGACGTCCGTGTGCTGCGCGAGGGAGTGGTGGTGTATACCGGAAAAATCAGCTCGCTGCGCCGCTTCAAGGACGACGTGAACGAAGTGCGCTCCGGGTTTGAGTGTGGCGCCAGCGTCTCCAACTTCAATGACATCAAGGTTGGCGATGTGCTCGAGTGCTTCCACATGCAGAAGCTCATCCTGGCGGAAGCGACTGCCTGATCGGCCGCCCTCTGCAGTCTGCGGAAAAAGTGGTTTTTCTTGTCATTCCGAGCGGAGCGAGGAATCTCTCCTTCTTTTCTCCCACGTAAACCGAGGAGAGATTCTTCGCTCCGCTCGGAATGACAAAAGGGCGGAGCACTTTTTCGCCGCTTGTCCTGTTGTAGGCTGACCTCGGTGAATTTTGCTCAGCTCTATTTCTGGGGCATTTTTTGCAAGTGTTCGCAGGGATGAAGATGCCGATCGGTCTGCTCACCCTGGAAATTTATATCCCCGAGGCGCACTCTCTTAAAGATAAGAGGCAGGTGCTCCGCAGCCTGAAGGACAGGCTGCGGGGAAAATTTAATGTGGCCGTGGCGGAATTAGAAGGGCAGGACTCCTGGCAGCGCTCCGTGGTGGGTGTCGTGAGCCTCGCGAACAACGCCGGTTTTCTGGAACAATCCCTGCGCACGGTGCTCGAGGAATCCGAACGGCACCTGGGCCGCGATCTGGTGGGCCACGAGTTGGAAGTTCTGTAGCGAGGGTTTGGATCGGCAGGCATTGTTAATATAAGATTTTATTTTCCGGTGAGACGACAATGACGGTTGCAGGCCATCGGCACGAACGCGTTGCCGAGGAAATTCGGCACGAACTGGGCATCATGGTAGTGGGGGAATTAAAAGACCCGCGGATCGAGGGGCTGGTCACGATCACCGAGGTCCGCGTGACGCCCGACCTGAAGCACGCGCGCGTATTCGTGAGCGTGATGGGCAGCGAAGCCGAGCAGAAGAGCACAATCCGGGGGCTCGCCGCGGCGGTCGGCTACATTCGCCACGAACTTACCGAGCGCATTCAGTTGCGCCGCGCCCCTGAAATTCATTTCATCCTCGATCACTCCGAGGAATACAGCCAGCGAATCGAATACCTTTTGCGGCAGGCAAAAAACCCGCAACGCGAGTAGGACATGCTTTAGCCTGTCTGCTTTTGTGCGCTAACGAGAATCAAAACCAGACAGGCTGAAGCCCGTCCCACGCGATCCATGCATCGAAAACCTCAATCCGCGCCGCTGGACGGCGCCCTGGTCATCGACAAACCGCGCGGCAGAACGTCTCACGACGTCGTGGAAGCGGTGCGCCGCATTGTCGGCTTCCGGCAAATCGGCCATCTCGGCACGCTCGACCCGCTGGCGACGGGCGTTCTGGTGCTGCTGCTCGGGCGCGCCACGCGCCTCGCGCAATTTTACGTGGGGCGCCGCAAGCGCTACGACTCCACGTTCCGCTTCGGCTTCGCCACGGACACCTACGACGCCGATGGCGCGCCGCTCGGCCCGGACACGGCGCCGCAGGCCGATCGCGCCGAGATCGAGCGGCTGGCCGCCGCGCGCGTCGGCCGCTTTCCGCAAATACCTCCGCCGTATTCCGCGAAAAAAATTCATGGCCGCCCGGCGCACGAACTCGCGCGCAAGAAAAAACCGGTCGAGCTGAAGCCTGTGGAGATCGAAGTGTACGATTTTCACGTCAACGAAGTAACCGGCTCGCTGGCGAAAGTTTCGATCGAGTGCGCCGCCGGCACCTACGTCCGCTCGCTCGCGCACGACATGGGCGCGGCGCTCGGTTGCGGCGCGCACCTCTCGGAAATCGTGCGCACCGCGGTGGGCGAATTCACTTTGGATCAGGCGGCAAAGCTCGAAGACCTCGAGCGTGCCTCTAAGGAAGGAAATCTGGCGCGTTACGTCATTCCGCTGGAGCGCCTTTTGCCGGAATTGCCCAGCGTGACGATTCTTCCCCTTCTCGAAAAGCGCGTGCGCCACGGCTCGAAATTCAACGTGCAGATCGCGCAGATTCAGCCCGGCCGCGCCAGCGCCGCGCAGGGCGCCACCACGGAGCTCAATTCCGGCGAATGGAAACCCGCCCGCCTCCGCGTCTTCAGCCAGCAGGAACGCCTGATCGCTATTGCCGAGGCCGTCGTCCCGCGCACCTACCAGCCCGTCGTCGTACTCGAAGCCGAAGCCTGAGCTCTTCGCGAGCCAGCGAATCGGTGGAGTCCGCTCCCACTACTGATCTTTATCGAGGTATTCGTCCGGGACGTCGTCTTCCGGGACCTCGCGCGTCTTGATTCCGCCTCGATCGGCATCGGGAACGTTTTCGACGCCCTCCACTACTTCAGCCTCGAATGCGTTCCCTTCCTCGAGCAGTTCGTCCACACTCTCGGAATCCGCCCCTGCGGCGTTTGACAAGCCCTGCAAGTCGCCCGATTGGCCGCTCGAGTTCGCGCCCAGCCCCTTGGGCTCAAACCTTACCGTCGCAAGGCTCTCGGTTTTTCCTCGCGGCCTGCGGTTCTTCCGCGGCGCCTTTTTCCGTGATGCGGCTTTCTTTGGGCGCGCTTTTTTCTTTGACGGCGCCTTCTTTGTCGGGGATTTCTTGGGCTTGGACCTGTTTTTATCCTTTTTCTTTTTGGGTGCCATGTTGGGAGTCTACCACCGCACGGAATCACCCGCAGCAGCAATTGGCGATCACCCTTGTTCGACCCTGGCAATCTTCGCGCACCCGCGGAACTCCATATGCTATACTTGTATAGCGAGGCACTCATGCTGGCCATCCGTCTTCCTCAGGCGATCGAAAAACGGCTGGAGAAACTTGCGCGGCGTACGGGCCGCACCAAAAGCTTTTACGTGCGCGAGGCCATCCTGCAGCATCTGGAGGACTTGGAAGACATTTATCTCGCCGAGCGCACCCTCCAGCGCATTCGCGACGGAGAAGAAGGAACGATCCCCCTCAAAGATGTCCTGAAGCGCCATGGCATGGAAGATTGAATTCTCAGAGCAGGCAGATCGCGAACTGACCAAACTTGATCCCCAACATTCCCGGCGTATCTTGAAATTTCTTCAAGAACGAATAGCAAAACTGGAAAATCCACGCAGCATCGGGAAGGCCCTGCAAGGCTCCCGCTTGGGGGAACTGTGGCGATATCGCACGGGTGATTTCCGGATCATTTGCAAGATCGAGGACAATCGCCTGGTGGTCCTGGTCATCCGAATTGGGCGCCGAAACGACATCTACCGCTAACGCCGCAGCGCTTCTAAGCATAATCACCTATATCACAAAAAAACCGGCCGCGTAGAATTGCAATGGAGATCATGTGTCAGCGCGATGGAAAATCGGGCTTTGGATCGCAGGCGTCACGATTGTGGGGCTCGTAGCGGCGCTGATTGCCGTGTCCGTGGAAATATCGCGAAGGTCCCAGAGCTGGATGCAAGACTGGTTCTCGCACGAATATAACAGCAAGGTTGACCTCTCCGGCTTTCATGTGGCCATTCCTTTTCCTCTGGTGGAGTCCGAAGCCGACGACGTGACGCTTCATTTTCAAGGCCGCCAGGATTTGCCTCCGCTGATTGCGATCAAGCGTTTGACTGTGAGGACTTCGATATGGGGACTCATTCGCAATACGCGCAGAATTTCCTTCGTCCAACTGGAAGGGCTGCAAATAAATGTTCCCCCTCACGATAAGAGCGGCGGCGGTGACGGCGCGAAAAAAGCCCTGCGACAGTTTCGCATGCTGCGTTTCGGTGAAATTCGTTCCGAGAATGCGACTCTCAAGATTCTGACTTCACAGCCGGGAAAGGAACCTCTGGAGTTCGACATCCAGAAACTCAGCCTGAATTCTACCGACAATGACGGCGGCCTGGAGTTCCATGCAACTCTCTCCAACCCCATGCCGCCCGGACAAATTGTATCCACTGGAAAATTCGGGCCCTGGAATGCGGAGGTGCCCGCCCAAACGCCGGTTTCCGGCGATTACTCATTTGAGCAAGCCGACCTTGGCGTCTTTCCCGGCATCGCGGGAATATTGTCCTCGACCGGAAACTACCAGGGGGTTCTGGAAAAAATCAACGTCGATGGAATGACGGATACTCCCGATTTCCGTGTCACGATTGCCGGCCATGCCGTGCACCTCTCCACCACTTTCCATGCGACGGTGGACGGGACAACTGGCGACACGTACTTGCAGCCCGTGGAATCTCATTTTGGACAAACCGTTTTGGTGGCGCAAGGAAGCGTCGAAGGCCACGCAGGCACAAAAGGAAAAACGATCACCCTCGACGTCAGCGCGAGCCAGTCGCGGATCCAGGATTTACTCCTGCTGGCCATCAAGGATTCGCCCTCCATGACCGGGCCCATTCGTCTGAAAACAAAATTCATTCTCGTGCCCGGATCGCAGCCGATTCCGGACCGTCTGCGTTTGGACGGCTCCTTTGATTTGAGTTCCCTGCGCTTCACCAGCAGCGCGGCGCAGCAAAAAGTGGACAACATGAGTAAACGCAGCGAGGGAAAACCCAAAGAGGCGGTGAATCCCGAGGAAGCGATAAAAGCGGATGATGTTGCCAGCGTAATGAAAGGCAATTTCCGGATCGACCGTGGAATCCTGTCCCTGAACGCGCTCCACTACGGGATCCCCGGCGCGGATGTCCAGCTGGGCGGCACTTACGCCCTCGAATCCGAAACTCTCGATCTTCACGGTACACTCACCATGCAGGCAAAGCTTTCCCAGACCACCACGGGCTTCAAATCGTTTCTGCTGAAATTTGCCGATCCGTTTTTCTCAAAAGGCGGTAAAGGCACGGTCCTCCCGATTAGAATCACGGGGTCCGCTCAGTCTCCGCATTACGGGGTGGATCTCGGCCATAAATCCCAGGCCGCGAATGAAAATAAATAGCTGTGCCCGCATTCCTCTCGCTGACTGCGGGGTTCCCCTGCCAATTAGGCGGCGAACATTCCGAGCAGGCGGCGCACCCCTTCTCGAAATTCGTTTTGCGGAGAAATTAGGCTTAAGACTAAAAAGCCGTCTCGAGGAAAATTAAAGAAGTGGCCGGGGTGGACCAGGACGGAGCAGCGTTCGAGAAGCGCAACGGCGAGGTCGTCGTCCGAAGCTGTGACCGGAACGCGCAAGATGGCGTACCAGCCGCCTTCGCGACCGAGGCGCGTAAGAGACTTCGATTCGCGCAACATGCCGTCCAGTGCGGCAAGATTCGCGGAAATTCTCTGCTGCAATTGTTCCTGCATGGAGCGCCGCAGCGAGAGGAATTTCGGCAGAGCCAGCTGGACCGGGGTACTCGGCGAAAGGTAAGTGTCCGCGATGATTTCCAGGCGATCGACGGCTGCCTGGACCACGGCAGGCGGCCCGCTCACGACCGTCCAGGCAAGTTTCATCTGCGGGAGCAGTGAAATTTTTGAAAGCCCGCTCAGCGTGAACGTGAGCGCCGCATCGTGCAGGGCAAATGTTTGCGCCGGGTTGGGACCGCCCGTGTAATCGAGGAATACTTCATCGGCCACTATGGCCATTTCCCGCGCGGCGCAAATCGCCGCGAGTTCGGCCGCTTCGCCCGGCTTGACGAACGAGCCGGTGGGATTATTGGGATGCACGACCAGCACGGCGCGCGAGCGCGGCGTGAGCGCCCCGCCCAGGGAAGCGAGATCCATCTGCCAGCCGTGATCGTAAAGCAAAGGATAGGGTACGAGACGAATGTCGGCGAGGTCCGCCAAAAATTCAAAGAGCGGATAGCTGGGCGCGGGAACCAGAATTTCGTCGCCCGCTTCGCACATTAGCCGGAAAATGTGGCTGTAGGCTTCGCTCGTTCCCGAGGCGAGCAGAATGCGCTCGGGATCGATGTGCGAGGACGGCCCGGAAAAACCCGCGCGCCCGGCGTAATATCCGGTTACCGCTTCCCGCGTTTCGCGCAAGCCCTTGCTTTCAGGGCGATAGACAAGCGCGCGCGGATCGCTGAGCGCCGCGAAAATTTCCCGCTGCGGATAATCGAACCCGCACGTCGTGGGATTCGACGCGGTCAAATCGAAGAGTTCCTTCCCGCTTCGCCGGTGCTCTTCGAGAGCCCGCGTCAAGCGGTTCGTTTCCAGCCCCCAATTCGTGCGCGATGCAAACATGTGAACGTAAAATGAGCATTGAATTTATACCACGCGCTCAGATTTTCCATCGCTGTACAAAATCTCCCAACCGGGATTTCGGATGGCAGATGCAGTCTGATTTTGAATCGCGTTCAAACTTGGCGTGATGAGCGGGTTGGGTGGCGCCGGCGTCCCGCCGGCGGTTTTTGTACTTTTGTCGCGAGGCAAAACCGCCGGCGGGACGCCGGCGCCACCAAACCCCTGTTTTCAAAATGAAACGCGTGGCCGCCAATCCAATTCTTAGACTCGGGATGAGATACCAGGGCTAGCCTTGGGCAGCGCCGCCGATCACCTTGATGTTCGCGGGCGTATTCGGGTTCGCGGGGTTGTTTGCGGCTGCGTTGGCGGCGCCTTGCTGCGTTGCCTGATGTGCCAGCGCTTCAAACTGGTTGATCAGATCGGTGTACGCGGCAGGGTTGAAATTCTGAAACTGCGCGGCGATGCGATCAATCTCCTGGATTTCAACTTTGCTCAATCCGAGTGCGGGGAGCGCTGAATTCAGGAATTGAATTTGTTCCTGTACATTGGTTGCGGGCGCTGCCTTGGCGGGCGGCGCTTGCCCCGGGAGTGTGGCCGCGTGGGGCTGTTGCGGGCTTCCCGGCGGGTCTGAGTTCTTTGTGGCGGCCGTTTGCGCATTGCCAGCGTTCGGAGTTGTAGCGGACGCGGGTAGCGCGGGACCCCCGCTCAGTGCCGCGTTAGAAGATGTTTGCGCGAACAGTGCATTCGCCGTAACAGCGCTGAGTGCTCCCTGGCTTACCTGGAATATCCCCGCGTCTTGCGCGGTCGCCTGCACGGAATTGTTTTGCGTCGATGGCGTAAAGGTGTCTTCGCTTGCCGCTGCGTTGCCTGCGTTTCCTGGTCCGGGCTCGTTTGCTCCCACTCGTGAAGCCAATGCTTGCTGACGCAGTTGAAAGGCGAGTATTTGCGCGAGATTTCTAATGCCTTCAACCGCCATGATCCACCTCCGCGGCGGAAAGGTCTTTATGAGGGCCTGTACGAGCCGCTAGCTGGGTTGCTTCGTAAAGCATCATCGGCGAGGGCCGTCGGAACTTTAAGTCCGGTGCGCGAACGCCAGGGATTTGTGTGCCAGATTGAAACGTCGGTCCGTCAGGGGTATTCTGAATTTCAAATGTGTGCGCGCAGGATTCAGGCCTTGTCTCTCCGTCGCGCGCCATGAAGTTTATGCAAATTGGATCAGGACAATTTCGGGATTAGATCCCAGCCGCATGGGCGGGCCCCATGTTCCCACACCACAGGAAGTATAGACTTGAAGGTCGCCGAAGCGATTCAATCCGTAGGCATATTTTCCATAGATGCGGGACACAATTTTCGTGAACGGAAAAAATTGCCCAAGATGGGTATGACCAGACAGTTGCAGTGAAATGCCGGCCTCCGCCGCGAGCGGCAAGCGATTGGGATTGTGCACGAGCAGGATGCTGGCCGCATTGCGGTCCAGGGCCGCTTGCCGCAGGATCGCTCGGAACCTCTCCACACTCACCGAATCGTGATAGTTGACGCCCACGATTTGCAATCCGTCGAGAATAATTTTTTCATTCTCGAGCACGCGAATTCCGGACTGCCGGACGGCGTCGAGATATTTCGAGGGGCTGGAAAATTCTTCGTGGTTGCCCGTGATGAAATAAGCGCCCAGGGGAGCGGAAAATTCGGCCCAGGGTTTTTTCAACCGCTCAAGGTCAATGGCTGTGCCGTCGAACAGATCTCCCGGGATGAACAGAACGTCCGGATCCAATTGCGAAATTTTGCGGACAATGCGGCGGAGGAACCCGGTGTTTCGCACGTGGCCGAGATGCAAATCGCTCACTACGGCGGCAGTTCGGCCTCGCCAGGCCGCGGGAAGATTGGGCAGCTTTACGGTAACGCGCACGACGCGGGTCCATGACGCGTTCACGATCGCGTAAATTCCCGCGAGCAGTCCGGCGCCGAAGCACACGGCTGCAATCGCGCGCTTTTCCAGGTGCACGCCGAAAAGCAGCGGCACGCCATAGGCGATCCAGCTTGCGCAGGCAGCCAGGAAAAAGAAATTTACCAGGCCCAGCCAGACCGAGGCGGCGGTGTAAACGGCCCGGAGCAGCGGATTGAAATACTGGTGCGCCAAGAGGGACGCGGCCACGAAGCTGACGGACAAAATTGCCAGCGCGATTCGCAGGGTCACGTCGCTCGAAGCATCCTGCGGGCTCCAGAAAAATGTCCAGGTCGCGTAGATGGCGATATGCACAAGAAAAAGGAACGCCTGAATGATGGAAACGGCAATGGGAATTCTGGCGCGCACGCCGGCGGACGATCGCGCAGGGGAACGCGTGGTGGCGCTAAGTTCGGGAGTATTGGATTCGACCATAAGGATTGGATGCGCTTTCGAGGACTGCGATACAAATGGAATTCATGAAGTTTTGGAGGAACTCCAAGTAGCGCGGGCTTCAGCCTGCGGGGTTTTGGCCTTGTTAGAACTAAACCCCGCAGGCTGAAGCCCGCGCTACTTATGAACCACCGGCTCGTCGGTTTCAACTTTGCCGTCGCGCACGTGGATGATGCGGTTGGCCCGCTGGGCAATATCGTATTCGTGCGTGACCACGATGATGGTGTTGCCCTCGGCGTGCAGGCGCGCGAACAAGGCCATGATTTCATCGCCCGTTTTTGTGTCCAGATTTCCCGTGGGCTCGTCGGCGAGCACAATGGATGGCGAATTTACCAGGGCCCGAGCCACCGCCACGCGCTGCCTCTGTCCGCCGGAGAGTTCGTTGGGCTTGTGAAACATTCTGGGCCCCAGATCGACAGCTTCAAGCGCGCGTTTGGCGCGAGCCAGGCGCTCTTCCGCGGGAGTTCCGTTGTAGATCATGGGGAGTTCGACGTTGTGAAGGGCCGTGGCCCGGGGCAGCAAATTGAACGTTTGAAAAACAAATCCGATTTCCTTGTTGCGGATGGCGGCAAGCTCATCATCGTCGAGCTCGCTCACCAGCCGCCCGGCCAGCCAATATTTCCCCTCACTCGGCGTGTCCAGGCAGCCGATCAGGTTCATGAGCGTGGATTTGCCAGATCCCGACGGCCCCATAATGGCCACATACTCGCCGCGGCGAATCGTGAGGTCAATTCCGCGCAGAGCGTGCAGCTTTTCGCCGCCCATGTCATAGGTCTTCCACAGGCCCTCCGTGAGGATGGCCACACCCCGATCGATGAGGTCCTGGCGAATTGTATCGGGTGAGAGGACTGGCTCAGGCATTCCTCAGCTCCTCAATCCTGCGCGGATTGGCATCTAGTTTTCTTCCGCCGCTTTTGGCGTGGAATTGTCCACCTTGACGCGCGTATCAGGCTTCAGCGTGCGCAAGGCCTTGTAGCTTCCGGTGATAATTTGATCGCCTTCCTGCAAACCGCTTAGAATTTCAATATCGGTGACGCCGGTGATTCCAGTCGTGACCGGCACGAATTGGGCGCGTTTATCGCGAACCACGAACACTCCTTGAATCTCCGGATTTTTTTCCAGGGCGGAAGAGGAGGCGGACCCGCCGGACGCGGCGCCAGGCGCGGGGCGGCCGGCAGCCAGCGTGACGGAATTCTGCCCGTTTTCCCTGGCCGCCTCGTCCAGATCTTTTTTCGTTCGCTCCGCGAGCGCCTGAATCGGAACCGTCATTACATTTTTCTTTTGCGCCGTTGTGATTTTGGCCGTGGAGGAGAGTCCGGGGCGCAGACCGTCCGGCGGATTCTGCAGCGTGACCACGACCTTGAAATCCTTGGCTTCCTGATTGCCTGTTGTGGATTGTGTGGAAGCCAGGCCGGAACTGCGCAGCACCGCCTGCGTCCCGACCTCGGTCACTTTTCCTTTAAAAAATTTTCCGGGAATCGCGTCGATGGTAACTTCGGCGTCTTCCCCAAGCTTCACGCTAACAATATCAGTTTCATCCACCATGACTTCCGAAGTTACCACAGACATATCGGAAATCGTCATCAGGTAACTGCCTGTCGCGTTTTGGATACCGGGAACCACGTTTTCGCCAACGCGCACGGCGATGTACGTCACCACTCCATTGATCGGCGCCGTATACGTGGTCTTGTTCAAGATATCGCTCAGGCGGCCCAGCATGGCTTGATTCTGGGTCAACGCCGAACGCGCCTGGCCAAGTTGCGCGCGGGCCTGCTCCGCGCGGGCCTGCGCGGAGGCCAGGGCCGCCACGGCGCCATCGTTCGTGGCCTTTAAAGAATCGTAATCCTGCTTGGAAATCAGGCCCTCCTTGAAGAGCACCTGGCCGCGATCCCAATCGAGTTTCGCATGTTCCAGATCCGCGGCGCGCGACTTGATGTCCGCCTGCGAGGAAACATCGTTGGCTTCGGCGGATTTCACTCCGGCCTCCGCAGCCCCGATGCCGGCGCGCTGCGCACTGACGTCGGCCGCGGGCTGCACGCTCTCCAGGCGCAGCAGGACGTCGCCTTTCTTGACGTGGTCGCCCTCCTTTACCACAATATCCGTAATTTTGCCGATCCCCTCCCCCAGGACATTCGTGTACGTGAGCGGTTTGACTTCGCCCGAGGCCGTGACCACGGAAGTCAGATCCTGGCGGACTGCCGGGGCGGTCTGAATGGTGACGACGCCCTTGTTGATCTGCCAGAGAGCGAGCCACGTGGCACCCGCCAAAATAGCGGCAACACCCGCGGTAATCCCGATTTTTTTCCACCTGGTCATGGGGGTTGCAGGTCTGGTTTCCAGTTCCGAGTAAATTCCTCCAGCCGTCATCACTAATTTTTACGCAGAGAAAGCTTCAAAAGTTTCCCGGCGGCAGACATCACAAGCGGGCAAATCAATCGGCGGGCCCATCGAGCAAGCATGTTTCGATTGGTCTGCGTATGAGGCCGGAATTCCACTAGCTCGGGCAGGCACCCGCACCGGGCCCCACTCAGCATGTAATTTTACAGTTATTTCGGCGCGGATGAAAGGAATTTGCCCGTTGTGCCGCATCGGTTCTGAAACCCGTCACCATTCTCTCGGATTCACGGCCCGGCAGAATCGTTGGACATGAGTCCTTGGGTGCTTCCTTCGAATCCGTCGATTTGGCGGGCAACCCGGCAGCACCCGCCTAGTTCTTAGTAGTCATCGGTCCATCCCAGGCGTTCCATCCGCAAGGGAAAAGAGCGCCTTCAATGCCGGGGCCAGAGGTGGAGATTCATTGATTGACGGGTACATGACCCGGGATTAGAATCGAGCTTCCGAATCAGGGACGAGGTATGTTTATGAACCGCTTGGGACGCTTTTCACTAGTGCTACTGATGGGCGGGGCATTCCTGCTGCCTGTTTGCGCGCGTTCCTACGCTCAGGATCAAGATCAAGGCCAAAATGGGACTCCTGCCGACAATCAGAAGGACTCTGGGAAGAAAAAAGGCGACGACAACGGTAAAGGCAAGAAAAATCTGAAGAAGCTGGAAAAAGAGCTCGCCACTCCCTACAAGAAATGGCTTGAAGAGGAAGTCCCCTACATCATTACCGATGAAGAGCGCTCGGCATTCCTGCAATTGCAGACCAACGAAGAGCGCGAGCAGTTCATAGAGGCATTCTGGCAGAGGCGCGATCCCACGCCGGACACGGTCGAGAACGAGTTCAAGGAAGAGCATTACCGCCGCATCGCCTACGCCAATGAGCGGTTCTCCTCGGGCATACCCGGGTGGAGAACTGACCGGGGCCGGATTTACATCATGTGGGGTCCACCCGACGAGATCGAGAGCCATTCCTCAGGCAGCACTTATAACCGCCCCATGTCGGAAGGCGGCGGACAAACCACGGTCTATGGATTCGATGATTGGACCTACCATTACATGGAAGGGATCGGGCAAAACATCACCATCGAGTTCGTGGATCCCACCGGCACGGGCGAATATCACATCAGTCTGGATCCCGGTGAAAAGGACGCCATGGCGCATGTTCCCGGAGGCGGGCCGAGCATGCTGGAACAGATGGGCTTGTCGACCCAGGCCGCCCGCTTCACGCGAACTGACGGTTCCACCGCCCCGCTGGGGCCCGCCGGGACGAGCGCCCTCGACAGCCAGGACGAGTTCACCCGGCTCGAACGATTCGCGAAGGTGCAGGCCCCGCCGCCGGTCAAGTTCAAAGACCTGGAAGAGGTGGTCAGCTCTCGCATCCTGCGCAATCAGATTTCCTTCGATTACCGCTTCGATTTCATGCGGATTACCGGCGACACAATTCTTGTCCCGGTAACCGTGCAGATTCAGAACAAGCAAATGACTTTCCGCGAACGCGATGGGATTCAATCGGCGTCGCTCAATTTGTTCGGGCGAATCAGCTCGATGACCGGGCGCGTGATTCAAACGTTCGAGGACGTCATCCAGCGCGATTTCCCGGATTCCCTGCTCGAACCTTCCCTGAAGGGCTTTTCCATTTACCAGAAGGCCGTTCCACTCCGCCCCGGCTTGTACAAGCTCGACTTGGTGATCAAGGACGTAAACAGCGGGAACGTGGGAGTGGTGAATACGCGCCTCGCAGTTTCTCCCATTCCAGACGATAAGCTGGAGGCCAGTTCGCTGATTCTTGCCGACCAGATGGAGCCTGTTTCCTCCAAGGACGTAGGCGTAGGGCAATTTGTACTGGGCTCCACCAAGGTTCGCCCCAAACTTGACGCCGAATTTCATGTTGATCAGCCGCTCGACGTTTACCTTCAGTTTTACAACTTGAAGGTCGATGACAAAACCCATAAGAACAATGTGTCCTTGGACTTCAAGGTGACCCAAGGGGAGCAAACCGTTTCTCATGAAGTTAAGACGGGGGAGGATCTCAAGCAGAGTGGCGAGCAGATCACTGTCCAAGAGGTGATTCAGACCAAGACTCTGGCTCCAGGCAAGTACAAATTGCAAATTCAGGCCACCGATCTGGTGGCGAACCAGACGGTATCGCGCATCGCGGATTTCACCGTAACTCCCCCCGCCGTGATTCAGAAAGTGGCTGCGAATGGAGCCACAGGGAGGTAACCAGGCCCTATGAAGTCGACTTGTCGAACTTTGGGCTGGGTGATGGTTGTCGTGCTCGTAATGACCGCTCCTGCGGCTGCCAAGCAGGGCTACGGCACGATCTCCGGCGTTGTTCTGGATCCCTCTGGGACGCCGCAGATGGGTGCCAGCGTCTGGCTGATCTCCGAGGACGCGGGTGGCCAAATGGTAGCGCAAATCCTTTCGAATCAATATGGTGCGTTCCTGTCGGATCACCTCAAACCCGGCAGTTATGCGGTACGCGTTTCCGTGGCGGGATTTTTGCCGGCGATGGAACGCCACGTCGCGGTGATGTCGAATCTGACGACTCTCCTGCGCGTGCGAGTCGATACGATATTCTCATCGCTCGATACGCTGCGCCGCAAGTCCGACACTCCCCCTGAACAGGACGACTGGAAGTGGGTGCTGCGTTCTTCGACAGCCACTCGCACCATTCTGCAGTGGGACGAAAGCGACAACCGTGCCGCTTCCAACACCCTAAGTGAGGATATTCCCAGCACACAGCGCCCGCGCGGTCTGGTCCAGGTAACGAACGGGGCGTTGCGGCCCGGATCCGCATCGAACCTTCCGAGCGCTCCCGCTACCGCTGTTTCTTATGATCAACACCTTGGGAATCTCGGCCGCGTTTTGCTTGCCGGCCAGATGAGTTACGACAGGGGCGCGTCAGGCTCATTTGCAGGCGTTTGGCTCCCTTCCGGAGTTGCAGGAAATGGCCCTGAAACAATATTCGTTTGGCGCCAATCCAAATTTGGCGCCGAGGGTATGGAGTTTCAGGGCATGCGGATCGATCACACGGAACAGATTGATCTGGGCGACCGATTCCTGTTGCGGGTTGGCGGGGAATATCTTCGTGCCGGCATCATTTCCTCGGTTTCTTCACTGCGTCCGCACGTGCAATTGAGTGCGAACCTGACTCCGAGTTTAATTGCTACTTTGGTTGTTGCGGCTAACCCTCCTTCAGAACAGTGGGGGCGCACAGGCGCACTTGAATCGGCGATTGACGAACTCGACAGCCTCCCGCCCGTCCTGTTTCATGATGGCAGGCCGGTCCTGGAGGGCGGCTGGCATCAGGAAATCTCCGTCAAGCGAAAGATGGGCAGCCAGGCCGCCTTTGAGGTTGCCGCGTTCCATGATTCGTCAAGAGATCAGGCAGTTTTTGGAATTGGCCCCACGGCCAGCCCTGAATTCGTCCAGGACGCATTTTCGAGCGCGTTCCTTTACGACGGAGGCAATTCTAGTTCGTGGGGCGGCCGGGCGGCGTACCGCCAGAAGATCTCGGACGACCTGGAGGTGGCCGCTATCTACGCCTGGGCGGGCGCTCTCACGCCTGCAGGCGATTTGACCACTGCGTCGTCCGATCTGCGCGACAGTTTTATGACCAGCAACCATCACAGCCTTGCTGCGCGCGTTTCCGGCAAGATTCCGCGATCCGGCACGCACGTTTCGGCAAGTTATAAATGGGTATCCGGCACGGCCCTGTTGTCGCGGATAGATCAATTCGGCGAGGCCGCCTACCAGATGGATCCAAACCTGCACCTTTCGATTCGCCAGCCTCTGCCGGGATTGAATGGGCGCTGGGAAGCGCTAGCCGATTTCAGCAACCTCCTGGCGCAAGGGTACGTGACGGTGAGTGGGCAGGATTCACGCATGATGCTTTCTCCGAATATGCGATCGTTCCGGGGTGGAGTGAGCTTCCAGTTTTAGCAAGGCAGGGCCTATTGAAAACAGGAAAGCCCCTTCCATAAAATGGAGGGTAGGAAGTTCCGTCCCCCTTCCCGCGTTCGATCTTCATGCAATTGATTGAAATTCAGGTGGTTATTGTTTTGAGATAACTTATATAATTTGGAAGCAGGGTTGCACAATGTCGTTTCTGTTGGAACCTTTTAGGTAGAACACGTGAGCGCTCCCATCAACGACAATCTTCGGGTCAGGTTGGGCGCAGCCGTCCTCGCTTTGGCCACACTTGCGACGATTGTCTTTGGGATCATCAATTTCCAGCAGCGGTCCATGTTCACGGCGCCTGATGACGGGGTGTCGTGGATTGAACGGCAGTCCGGTGTGGTTGCCTGGCATGTCGCGCCAAACTCTCCTGCGGCAAACGCCGGCCTGCGGACGGATGACCGCATCCTGGCAATCAATGACGCGCCCGTCCATAGCCCGATCGATGTGACCAAGCGTCTCTGGCGCATCGGGCTGTGGTCCATCGCCCATTACCGCATCGAGCGGGGCGGCAAGCAGTTTGAAGCGCAACTCGTAATCCAGCCCGCCGCGCGGCCCGCCTCCATCGAAAATTATTTGAGCGTTGTGGGCATGCTCTACCTGTTCATCGGGCTCTTCATTTTTGCCCGGCGGTGGAACGCCACGCGCGCAGTGCATTTTTACATTTTTTGCCTGGTGTCCTTCGTTCTGTATTCCTTCCAGTACACCGGGAAGCTGACGCCTTTCGATTGGGAAATTTATTGGGCCGCGATCGTGGCCCGGCTTTTGCAGCCGGCGTTGCTGCTGCATTTTGCGCTGGTATTTCCGGAGCGCCGCCCCCTGTCCAAAGGGCATGGCGCGATCCTGGGCGCCATTTACGGCGTGCCGGGAATTCTGTTGCTGGTACGGATTCTGGTCGGCCTTCGCGAGTTGGGTTTCATGCCCTCGATCGAGGCGCGCAACACGCTGGACCGGCTCGATCTGGCGTGCCTGGGGATTTACTTTCTCCTCGCCGCCCTCGTTTTTGTGGTCAGCTATCGCCGCGCCTCTTCCGGAATCTTGCGGCAGCAGTTGAAGTGGGTGACTGGAGGGGCGCTCGCGGGCATCGTCCCGTTTCTCCTGCTTTACATCGTGCCGTTTTTCCTCGGAGTTGTGCCGCGGCCGTGGATGAATTTGTCCACGATTTCCCTGGTGCTCATTCCGCTGAGCTTCGGTTACGCCATCATCCGCTACCGCCTGATGGACGTAGACATTATCTTCAAGCGCGGCCTCGCATACACGGCCGCGAGCGGCGGCGTGGTGGCCGTGTACATCGCGATCGTGGCGATCATCGGAGCGCTGTTTCACACCGCGTGGCCTTCGGGAATGATGGGCGGGGTGATCGCCATTGTCGTGGCGGCATTTTTGTTTCAACCGTTTCGCGACTGGATCCAAGCCCGCCTGGACCGCTTTTTCTACCGGGATCGCCTGGATTATCGCCGCACTTTGATTGAGTTTGGCCGCACTCTCACGTCGGAAGTGCGCCTCGACCCGATGCTGGCATCGGTGATGGATCGCATCTCGCAGGCGTTGCTGGTCGACCGGCTGGCGATTTTCATCGAGGACGAGAGCCATCCTGGCGCCTATCGCATGGCGCGGTCGGTGGGCGTGCGATATGCAGGCGCGCTCGATTTGAGTTTTCTGGAGGGCGAGAACAAACCGTTTGCGCATGGCATTCTGTTTTACGAATCGGCGCGCGCCGCGCGGGAATCTTCTCCCTCCGTGCGCCAGACGCTCGAGCAGCTGGATTTGAATTATTTTATTCCCTGCCAGATTCGCGACCACGCGATCGCCGTGCTGGGCCTGGGGAAAACGGTCGACGGCGACTTTTTATCGAGCGAGGACGTCGAACTGTTGCACACCATTGCAGGGTACCTGGCCATCGCGCTCGACAACGCGCAGCTCTACAACTCCCTCGAACAAAAAGCGGCGCAGATCGAGCGGCTCAAGGATTTTTCGGAAAATATCGTGGAATCGCTGAACGTGGGCGTCCTGGCGGTGGATTTCGGCGGAGCCGTGGAATCCTGGAACACGCAACTCGAAGGATTGATCGGCGTTCCGCGCGAGCAAGCGGTGGGCCGCAAGCTCGAGGAGGTGCTTCCTTCCGATCTGATGGCGGAAATCACGGCGCGCTCCGGCGACGAGCGCGTCTCCAGCCTCTACAAATTCCACATGCAGAATCGCGAGGGGCGGAATCTGGTGGTCAATGTTTCGATCGCCCCGCTGGTCGGGAAATCGGGAGACCGCATCGGCCGCCTGATTCTTTTCGATGACGTCACGGCGCGGATGCGCCTCGAAGAGCAGGTGTTCCAGAACGAGAAGCTCACCTCCCTTGGTTTGCTGGCCGCAGGCGTCGCCCACGAAGTCAATACGCCGCTCGCGGTGATCTCCAATTACATTCAAATGCTGGCCAAACAGCTTCCCAGCGGCGACCCGCGGCACCAGTTGATCGAGAAAGTCGTCAAGCAGACATTCCGCGCGAGCGAAATTGTCAACAACCTGCTGAATTTTTCGCGCACGGGCGCGACGGAGTTTACGGAAGTGAATCTGAACGCGGTGGTGGAAGAAGTGCTGACCCTGGTGGCCCACCCGTTCCGCACGGCGCAGGTGCAGGTGACCAGAAACCTGCAGCAGGAGTTGCCCGCGGTGCTGGGCTCAACCAACAAATTGCAGCAGGTTTTTCTGAATCTTTTTCTGAACGCTCGCGATGCCATGCCCTCCGGCGGGGTCGTGGAGATCCGCACGGCGGCGCACAACGGGTCGGTGGAAGTGGAAATCATCGATAACGGCGGCGGCATCCCACGCGAAAATCTGAACCGCATTTTCGATCCATTTTTTACAACCAAATCCTCAGGACGCGGCACGGGGCTGGGACTTTCCGTGAGCTACGGCATCGTCAAGGAGCACGCCGGGAAGGTGGACGTGCGCTCCACGCCAGGCAAGGGCACCTCGTTCCGGCTGGAATTCCCGGTGGCGCGGAAAGCCGTGCATGTCTAAGGGCTCCATCCTGGTCGTCGACGACGAATCCGAAATTCGAGAAGGCCTGGAACTTCTGCTCAATACGGAAGGATATTCGACAGCGAGCGCCGAATCAGGCGAAGCGGGCCTGGCGATGCTTGAGGAAAAGCCATTCGATCTTGTTCTGCTGGACGTCAGCCTTCCCGACCGCAACGGACTCGATTTGCTGCGCGATATCCGCCGCCGCGATCCGAATCTTTCCGTGGTCCTGATTACCGCGTACGGCTCCATCGATATGGCGCGGGCCGCGTTCAAAAGCGGCGCGCAGGATTACATCACCAAGCCGTGGTCCAACGACGAATTGCTGGTTCAGGTCGCGCAGGCCGTCGAGGGCCGCCGTTTGCGCGAGGAGAATGTCCAGCTCAAGCGCGCCCTGAAGCAGCGGTACAACTTTCCGAACATCATCGGGAAAAGCGAAAAAATGCTGGCCGTACTCGACCTGGTCGGCCAGGTGGCGCCGTCTCGCTCCACGGTGCTGATTCACGGCGAGAGCGGAACGGGAAAGGAATTGATCGCCAAGGCGATTCATTCGGCGTCGGCGCGCGCCGACAAGCCCTTCGTCCCGATCAACACGGGCTCCATTCCCGTGGATCTTCTCGAATCGCAATTGTTCGGCCACGTAAAGGGCGCGTTTACCAGCGCGGTGGCGTCGAAGAAGGGGCTCTTCGAAGTCGCCGATCAGGGAACGATTTTTTTCGATGAAATTTCCACCATCGGGCCGGAGACACAGGCAAAACTGCTGCGCGTGATTCAGGAACGCGAATTCATGCGCCTGGGCGGCACGGAAACGATCAAGGTCGACGTTCGCATCATCGCCGCGTGCAACGTGCAGCTGCTCAATCTGGTTCGCGAAGGCCGTTTCCGCGAAGACCTCTATCACCGCTTGAACGTGATTGCGGTTCCTTTGCCGCCGCTTCGCGAGCGGAGGGAGGACGTTCACCTCCTGCTGGAACATTTCCTGCGCATATTTTCCAAGGAAAATAACCGCCCCTTGGGGCGATTTACTCCGGCGGCGCTGCGGCTGCTGGTGGATTACGAATGGCCGGGAAATGTGCGTGAACTTGAAAACGTGGTCGAGCGGGCGGTGGTTCTATCTTCCCGGGAAGATCTGGACGTCGATCTCTTGCCCGAGAGCGTGGGTACGAGGGAACTCCTCGGCGGCGTGCGGCTGCGACTTTCCGAATTCATGCCCCCGCTTCCGGGCGAACACGGCTCGCGCACGGTGGCCGACAGCGCGAAAGCTTCCTTGTTTGCGATCATGGATGAGATCGAGCGGCGGGTGATCTGCGACATGCTGGAACGCACGGAATGGAATCAAACCGAAGCGGCGGAGAATTTTCAGATTCCGCTTTCGACGCTGAATCAGAAGATCAAGAGGCTGGGGATCGACGTGCGCCGCCGCGGGATCGCTCGCGCCGGAATCGCCGAATCCTCCGCTTCCGCGACAGGGAAGTAGGACGGTTTTCAGTGGCGCGGGCTTCAGCCTGCGGTTTTTAGTCTTTCCAAGGACGAAACCCCGCAGGCTGAAGCCCACGCCACTAAAGACCGCTTGTCACTCAGCTTTTTCGGTTGTCCCGAACCACGGCGTCTTTGAGGTCCGCGCCGTCCAGCTTCACATCTGTCAAATCGATTTCGCGGAAGCTGGCGAGCGCCAGGTCCGAGCCGGAAAAATCCGCGCCGCGAAGATTAGCCTGCCGCAGGACCGTTCCCCGCAAAATCGTTTTATGCAATTTCGCGGAGCGCAAATCTCCGCGAAACAATTCCGTGCCGCTCAAATCGGCCTCGCTCAAATCCGCGCCTTCGAGCAGGGTCTCCGTAAAATCGCAGTTTCGCAAATCCGCATTGCGCAGGTCCGCCCCGCTCAAATCGGCGTGGCTGAGTTTGGCTCCGCGCAAGTCGGCTTTGCGCAGGTTGCTTCCCGCGAGGTTGGCCCCGGTCAAATCGCGCTTCTTCAAGTCCGCGCCGGAAAGATCGGCGCCGGAAAGATCTGCGCGCTCCCCGCCCGGATGGCCCTTATGGAATTTCTCGTGCGCGTCCAGGATGTCTTTCAGCTTCTTGCCTTTGTGTCGAATAGTTTCCACCTTCCTCGGCCGCAGGCGCCGCCCGACAATCGCGCCAGTGGCTCCATTGCCGCGCACCAAATAGATTGGGGTAGGCTTCTATTCTACAGAAATCGGCGAGACGCGCAAACCTGTGATAACTTGGGCGTGTGATGACACTGGTTGAGAAACTCCAGGCCCGCGCGCGTGTGCGGCCTCAGCGCATCATATTGCCGGAGGGCGAAGACCCGCGCGTTGTCTCCGCCGCGGCGGCGATTGCGCGCGAAGGTTTCGCGAAAATCACCCTGCTCGGGCGGAAACAAATCATCAGCTCAGCCGCAGCGGATTTGCGCGTGGCGTTGGGGGACGTGGCAATCGAGGATCCCGCGGCGAGCGCGCGCGCAGAAGGCTACGCCCAGATTTACTATGAGCGGCGTCGCGCTCGCGGCGTCGCGCTCGACGAAGCAAGAGAGATCGCGCGGCGGCCGCTGTATTTCGCGGCGCTGAGTGTGGCCGCCGGAGACGCCGATGGGACGGTGGGAGGCGCGGCCAACACGACCGCAGAAACCGCGCGCGCGGCTCTGCACGCGATTGGCCTGGCGCCGGAGGCGAAGCTGGTTTCTAGTTTTTTCGTCATGATTATTCCGGAGCGTTCCGGGTTGGAACTGGGACCTGCCGGCGCGCTGCTCTTCGCCGATTGTGCAGTCATGCCCGACCCGAATCCGGAGGAACTCGCCGAGATCGCGCGCGCCACGGCAGAAAATGCGCGCGCGATCCTCGAAGCTGAGCCGCGCGTGGCCTTGCTTTCCTTTTCGACCAAAGGATCGGCGAGCCACGCGCACGTCCAAAAAGTAAGGGAGGCGCTGCGTATTCTGAAGGCGCGCGCGCCCGAACTTGCGGTGGACGGCGAACTTCAGGTCGATGCCGCGCTGGTGCCGCACGTGGCGAATGCAAAGGCCCCAGGCTCGCCTGTTGCGGGACGTGCGAACGTGCTGATTTTCCCGGACCTCGATTCCGGCAACATCGCCTACAAACTTGTCGAGAGGCTCGCAGGCGCGCAGGCGCTCGGCCCGATTCTGCAAGGGCTGGAGCGGCCGGCGAACGATCTTTCGCGCGGCTGCTCGGCGGAGGATGTCGCCAACGTCGTGGCCTTCACGGCGCTGCAGGCCATGGCGCGGAAAGAGAAATCTTTGGAACCACAGATGAACACCGACAAACACTGATTTAAGAAGGAAGGAAAGAAAGATAAATTTAGAGATTAAGATTTCTGTTTGCGGAATTGGAACAATGCTGAAACCACGGCACAATGGCAGATTTTCTTTCTCCTCATTTGTTTTCCTTTTACCTGCGTTCATCTGTGTTCATCTGTCGATTCTCTCTCCGCCTGCAATCGCGCAAGGCGCCGCGGATCAGGAAGTGGCCGTTAATCTGGCCGAGGGCCGGGTGGTGATTTGCGCGACGAAGGATGCGATCATTTTGGCGGCGATGGATGCGCACGGCGAAGCAGGTTCGCGGACTCCAGCGATTGCCATACTTTCCGCGGAACGCATCGGGGTGATGATGGGCGCCGTCGAGTGGGTACAGCCGGATTCCAAGGACAAGTCCATACGGCTCGATGAAGAATTCCACAGGCTCATCGCCGCGGCTCTGAATACCGGGCCCCAGAAAGACCGTAGTTTTCAAACCAGCGACATCGAGTCCATCGGCATCGCCGTGCTCGAGCGTGTTCGCGTGCTGGCGGGATTGTTGCACCACAAAGTTAATCTGGGCCAGGACGAACCGTTGATCCGGATCGTCCTGGCCGGGTATGTGCGCGACTACGGTCCCGAGGCCTGGACGATCGACTACCACATCAGCCAGGACGCCCTGGGCAACGATATTTGGCGGACCCGCGTCCTGCGCCCGAGCTACAACCAGATTTATCCGCCCGAGAAGGGCCAGCCAAAAACGTTCATGGAGGTGCGCTACCCGCCGGAGAATCGCGCGAAGGACGAGCCAGAACTTCTCGACCTGCTCCAGCGGAATGATTCGCGTTTGACGAAATTTCGCGCGGCCAATGAGATTCAGGCCAAATCCGTTACACTCGCCGCGGAAGGGCAGAGCCAGAAAGCCGACGCTGCGAGCGTGGTCAATTTCATGAAGGCGGCGCTTCCGGCGATCACTCCCGCGGAGACGAAGCTCGCCATGGCAAAGGTCGATTATGATGCAGGATTCCAGTGGATTCTGGAGCCGCCGAAAGCTCCTGCCCCGCCCCCCAGCGAAACGCCGCAGGAAAAAACGCCGGAGGAGCCCGAAAGGCCCACGCTTCGCCGCAAGTCTCAAAATTAAACGGGGGCAAAAAATGCAATGAGTTCATCACCTGCATCCTCGATGGAAAAGCGGCCGGAGATCGCCATTCGCTCGCTGCGCGAAGAGGATCTTCCCGCTGCTGACCGGATCATGCGACTGGCGTTCGGAACATTTCTGGGCATGCCCGAACCATTGAAATTCATGGGCGACGCCGATTATGTGCGGACGCGCTGGCTGGCCGATCCTTCCGCTGCGTTTGGCGCGGAGATGTCGGGAGAACTCGTGGGAACAAACTTCGCCACGCGCTGGGGAAGCGTCGGTTTTTTTGGCCCGCTCACGATCCGCCCAGACTTGTGGGATCGCGGCATCGCCCAAAAACTGCTGGTCCCCACGATGGATTTATTTGAGCGTTGGAGAATTCGCCACGCGGGCCTGTTTACGTTCGCGGACAGCGCGAAGCACGTGAGTCTCTATCAAAAATTCGGTTTCTGGCCCCGATTTCTTACTTCCATCATGGAGCTGGCAATTCAACCGGAGCCTGCTTCTGGCGCCCCTCGATGGGCGCGATTCAGCGATCTTACCGTTGGGGACAAGCAACTTTGCGTGCAGGCTTGCAGGAAGCTGACCAACTCGATTTACGAGGGCCTCGACGTAGAGCGGGAAATTCGCGCGGTGGATCAGCAGCAATTGGGAGATACAGTCCTGACCTGGGGCGGCGGGGTGCTGGCCGGATTTGCCGTGTGCCATGCCGGAGCGGGAACGGAGGCGGGCAGCGGAAAATGCTACATCAAATTTGGCGCTGTGCGGAGCGGCTCCAAAGCAGCGCAAGAATTTCGCCGACTGCTCGATGCCAGTCGCGAATTCGCCCGTTCGAGGGGGGCCGAAAAGTTGGCCGCCGGCATGAATCTCGCGCGCCTCGACGCCTTTCGAGAAATGTCAAAGGCGGGGTTTCGGGCAACCAGGCAGGGCGTGGCTATGGAACGGAACGGTGACCCCGGTTACAACCGGCCTGACGTGTTCCTCGTCGACGATTGGCGGTAGGGTAGGCTGGCGGCGGTGAAATTAAGGCGTACCTTTGCTGTCGGGAGGCTTCGCCATCGGCAGTGGAGCTGATGCGGGTGGGCCCGCCTGCGGAGTGAAATCGGTCCACTTTATGATGACGCGGATCGGCACGCTGGCGTTGCCGGCCTGAAACGTGTCGTCCGAGCGCGAGTACGCGGGGAACCACAAATTCTTGCCGATCTGCTGGCGGTACGTCTCGAAGACGGTGAACGGGAGGTCGGAAGCCGTAACGTCGCCGATCTCGGTGACCCACTTGCCCATGGTCTTCACGATGACCAGGTCCTGTGCATCCACCCAGACCACTCCGGAAAAATAGGCGCGGGCGCGGTCCAGGGCGCGAGGTTTCACGGTGAAATAGTAGGCGCTCAACTCATCGAGCGGCTGCTTCCCTCCATAAGTAATTTCGTACTTCGGAAGCATCGCAGTCGTGAGCGGAAACAAAGGCGTAGGAGCCAAAAGATCGGAATCTCCCCTCTGCAGATCCAGAAAGTGAAGGGTCGAGGGCTGGCGGCTGACGGGCTTCTCATACATCTTGCCATCGGGAGCAATGCGCATTTGCGTGACGATTTCGAGCTGGCCCGCGGGCTTGTTATCCGGGCCGATTTCCTGCAGGCGAATGTCTTTCTGAAAAGTGTAGCCCATGATCGCACGAAGCATATCGTCTTCTTTTGCCGCGAATCGGCGGATGATTTCGTCGGGCGGCAGCGTGGGCGGCTCGGGCTTGCCGGCGGGCGGCGGCGCGGGGAATTTCGTCGACTCCGGCGGCTGCATCGGCCCGGCATCCTGCGCACGCAGCGAAGCAGGGAACGCGGCGAAAATCAGGACGAGCGCGCAATACGCGACTGACAGGTTTAATCTTTGAATCATGAATTTTGCTTCCATCTGTTGGATGCAATCCGCAAGCATTTTGCGGCCCGGATTCGTGAATAAAACTTCGCGCAGCTTTGCGGTCCCAGCAACAGTGTATCGCGGCGCGGTCCAGTAGGACAGGCTTCAGCCTGTCGCTTTTAGCCGAAACGAGGGGACTGCTTTCCCACTGGCCCGGACAGCCTGAAGCCCGTCCTACCGCGAGCGCTGGACCTTTGCTACAATCGCGCGGCTGCAAAAACAAGTCAGAGCGCGAAGTGTTGCCGTGGAAACGCAGGCCAAGCGATTTTTCGTGTCGGGCAGAGTGCAGGGCGTGGGGTTCCGTTTCTTCGTCGAGCGATCGGCGGCAAGTTTAGGTGTCGGCGGATATGTGAGGAATCTGTACGACGGGCGCGTGGAAGTTTATGCCATCGGCAGCGCCGAGCAGATGGACGCGCTAAAAAACGCGTTGCGGCGCGGACCGCGCATGGCCGGCGTGGACCGGGTGGACGAACAGGACGCGGAGATCCGGCGGGAGTATGCGAACGTGTTCTCGATCGAGAGCGACGAATGAGATCGAATTAAAATACGGCCTGCGGTAAGCGCGGCCGATTTGAAAACTGCAATTCTTTTGGAAAGGCTGGACAAGCGGAATGAACCATTTGAAGGAATTCATTCGAGAGGTTCCCGATTATCCGAAGCCGGGAATTCTCTTCTACGATCTGACGACGTTGCTGCAGAATGCGGGCGCATTCCATAGCCTTGTCGATGAATTGTGCGACCACTATGCGGGCAAAAAAGTGGACGCGGTGGTGGGCATCGAAGCGCGTGGATTTATTTTGGCGCCGGCGCTGGCGTACCGGCTCGAAGCGGGTTTTGTACCCGTGCGAAAACCCAAAAAGCTGCCGTCAAAAGCCGTCTCCGTTACCTACCAGCTCGAGTACGGCACGGATACGCTGGAAATCCATGAGGACGCCATCAAGCCAGGCCAGAGCGTGCTCATCAGCGATGATTTGCTGGCCACCGGCGGAACCGCCGCGGCTACAGTGGAACTCGTGCGGAAGCTGGGCGGAAAAGTAGTCGGCGCATCTTTTGCCGTGGAACTTACTTTTCTGAACGGCCGGGCGAAACTGCCGGGGATCGATGTCTTCACGATGATCCAGTACGACAAGTGAGATAAACCTTTGCAACCACAGATGAACACAGATAAAACCAATAAAAGAAAGAACAAAGCAAATAGAGGAGCCTCAAGCGAGCTATTGATGTGTCGCGACGCGACTTCTGCAATTCCATACAAGAAAATCTTTTTCTTTATCTGCGTTCATCTGTGTTCATCTGGGGTTTCATTCCCCGCTGGCGGACGACCTCGAAGAGAACTACGCCCGCAGCTACGGATACGTTGAGGGCGCGAACCGGTCCTGTAGTAGGAATCGAAACCAGGAAATCGCAGCGCTCACGAACCAAGGCGTGCAATCCCTTGCCCTCGCCTCCCAGGACAATTCCCACCGGAATTTTGAAATCCACTTCTGTGTGGCGCTGCTCAGCGCGCTCGTCGAGTCCCACAAGCCAATAGCCCGCTTCCTTCATTTCCTCCATGGCGCGAGAAAGATTGGTGACGCGCGCCACGGGCAAGTGCGCCAGCGCCCCGGCGGATGCGCGCGCCACGGTTTCTGTAAGCCCGGCGGCGCGCCGCTCGGGTATGACCACACCTTGCGCGCCGGCCGCGAGTGAAGTACGGACGATCGCGCCGAGGTTTTGCGGATCTTCGACGCCGTCCAGCAGGACTAGCAATCCCGGAGCGCTGGACGTATCGCGCGGTTTCAACAAATCGTAAAAACTTGCAACCGGCGAGGAAGAAACGAACGCCACGACGCCCTGGTGCTCGCGAGTTCCAGCGGCGCGATCCACTTGAACGCGCTCCTCAAACCGCACGGGCACGTCCTGTTTTCGCGCCAGGCGCACCAATTCCTCGATTCGGTTGCCATGCGTGCCCTTGGCAACCAGCAGGGAATCGAGTGGACGGTTTGATTCCAGCGCTTCGCGAACGGCGTGGATTCCGGTGAGGCGGTCCATATCAGTGTGCCGCGGACTCAGCGATCGAGCGTGGCGATGGCCTGCGCGGCAATCGCTTCGCCGCGTCCGATGGCGTCGACGGATTCGTTGGTCTTGGCTTTCAAATTGATCGTGGAGGCAGCGATGCCCAGCGATTTGGCCAGCGCCTCGCGCATCGCGGGAAAGTGCGGACCGAGCTTCGGTTTTTCGGCGATGACGATTGCGTCGATGTGCACGATGCGAAACCCGTGCTCCGCGAGCAGATCGCGGACGTGCTCCAGAAATCGCAGGCTGGACGCGTCCTTCCATTTGGGATCGGTGTCGGGAAAATGGCCTCCGATGTCGCCCAGCCCGGCGGCGCCCAAAAGTGCGTCGCAGAGCGCGTGCGCCAGCGCGTCACCATCGGAGTGGCCGACCGGCCCCTTGGGAAAGGGAAGTTCAATGCCGCCGAGGATCAGCTTACGCCCTTCGGCGAGGCGATGCAGGTCGTATCCGATTCCCGCGCGGGTCATCGGCCCGCGCGCTCCTGGCGGAGATAAAACTCCGCCAGCTCCATGTCCCCAGGACGGGTAATCTTCAAATTGCGTTCGGATCCGACGACGACGTGAACGTCTCGCCCCATGCGTTCGATCAGGCCCGCTTCGTCGGAAGCGGTCACTCCGTCCTGGCGCGCGCGAGCAAACGCTTCGAGAAGCAGCGATGCGCGAAACACCTGCGGAGTCTGCGCCAGGACCACTCGTTCGCGCGGAATCGTGGCGGTGACCAGCGCGACGTCGGTCGGCAGGCTGGCGCGCTTCACTTCCTTCACCGTATCCATGGCCGGAATTCCCAGGATGGCCGCATCGCAGGCGTCGGCCTCGGAAATCACTCGTTCGATCTGGCTGAGCGTCACGAGAGGCCGGACCGCGTCGTGCACCAGAATCAAGTCGGCATCGGCCGGGACGTACGCTAAGGCGTTGGCGACGGAATCCTGGCGCGTGTCCCCGCCGCGAACCACGCAGGTAGGCCGGCCAAGATTTTCCGATTTGACGGTGGCCGCCACGGAATCGACTTCCTCGGCCCGCGTGGCGATGACGAAATCCTTGATTGCAGGGCAGGCCGCCAGGCGCCGCAGCGTGAAGAGCAGCACAGGTACGCCGTCGAGCGAGAGAAACTGCTTGGGCGTGTCGGCGCCCATTCGGGTGCCCAGCCCTGCCGCAGGAAGAATGGCGGTTACACGGTTCATCATAGCCTCGGTGGTTGAGCCAAAAAGCTTACACTAAACGGGAATACTTATAAACAGACCGATCCACAGGTCAAGTAACGCGGGCTTCAGCCTGCGCTACTCTTTTCCCGTCGCATCACAAAAAGAGAACCTGACGAGAGATTTCTTCGATTGGACGAGCGTGGTCCCAAGCGATACGCTGATTCTTCGGTGACCTGGAACAGGTTCGCCTAACGATGTCTCAGGATTTTAATCTTTCTAGGTCTAAATAAGGAGATCCACCAAATACTATGACGAAATACAAACTGGAATACATCTGGCTTGACGGCAAAAAGCCCGTTCCCGAGCTGCGCGGCAAGACCCTGATCAAACCATTTGACCATCTACCGACGCTTGCCGATCTTCCCAAATGGGGTTTTGACGGCAGTTCCACCATGCAGGCCGAGGGACATAGCTCTGATTGCGTTCTCAAACCAGTGGCACTGTATCCCGATGCCAGCCGCAAGGACGCCTATGTTGTGATGAACGAGGTTTATCACGCGGATGGAACGCCGCATTCCACCAATGCGCGCGCCACGATCGAGAACGACCCGGACCTGTGGATTGGTTTTGAGCAGGAGTACTTCCTCTATCAGGATGGGCGCCCTCTGGGCTTCCCGAAAGAGGGTCACCCCAGCACCCCCCAGGGCCCGTACTATTGCGGTGTGGGCTACAAATACATGGGCAACGTGGCCCGCAAGATCGTCGAAGAACATTTGGAACTCTGCCATGCCGCGGGCATCAATCACGAAGGCATCAACGCGGAAGTCGCCAAGGGCCAGTGGGAATTCCAGATCTTTGCCAAAGGTTCCGCCAAAGCCGCTGACGATACCTGGACTGCCCGCTATTTGATGATGCGCCTCTGCGAGAAGTACGAAGTGGATATGATACTGTACTGCAAGCCAATCAAGGGCGACTGGAACGGATCGGGCATGCACTGCAACTTCTCCACGAAATACATGCGCGAAATGGGCGGCAAGGAATATTTCGAAGCCCTCATGAAGGCCTTCGAGAAACACATCCCCGAGCATATCGGCGTGTATGGCCCGGACAACCACCTGCGTTTGACCGGCCTGCACGAAACACAAGCCATCGACAAGTTCAGCTACGGCCTCTCCGATCGCGGCGCGTCGATCCGCATGCCCATTCACTTCATCAAGGACGGATACAAGGGCTATCTGGAAGATCGCCGTCCGAACTCAGAAGGCGATCCCTACCAGATCGTTTCCCGAATTCTGAAGACAGTTAATAGCGTGCCGAAGCCGGTTGCCAGCACGGCCGTCGCTTAGGATCAGCGGGCAAGACGGAGAATCGGCGCCGCGGTTGTGCGAATGGCCGCGCCGCACCAACGGGAATCATGTGAATCGCGGAAGGACCAAAACGCCCCGGCTTGCCGGGGCGTTTTGGTTTTGAGGAATGGAATCAGCGAGAGAACAGACGTGCTGGATTTTTCGGAGTCCTGGCAATTTCCTGCGGGTTGAGTAGCACAGGCTTCAGCCTGTGGATTTTGTCATGCAACTCTACACGAAAACCAGACAGGCTGAAGCCCGTCCAATTGAATCGCGATTTACTTGGGGGCTAGTACGCGGCCAGGGTCGACGCGCACGACCACGTATGTAATCGAGCCGTCGATCTGGCTGAACCAGTGCGGCACGCCCGCGGGAATGACGACCACGTCGCCCGCTTTTATCTTGCGGGTCACGCCGCCCTGGATCGATGTGCCGCTTGCGCCGGGGCCGTCTTCCAGCTTGACGGATATGGCGTCAGCAGGTCTCTCCTTGGCATTGACCATAGCGCCGCCGGTCACCAGCGTGGCCCCGCCATCCGTCACGTGATAAATTTCCGTGACCTTGTAGTGCACGGCGACGACGCCGGGCGGCGTTTGCGGCCGGTGAATTACGCCGACGGCAACGTTGTATCCCCCCGCGTCCACCACGCGAATGTTGGGCAGGGGATTCGTCGCTGAATTTGGCGCTCCGTTCAGGTTGGCCTGAATGTCCGCTGCGCTTACATAGGTGGCGGGAAGAGAACTCGCGGACGAAGGCGCGTTTTGGGGTGCGGCCGCATTGGGCGCGGCCGCAAAAAGCGCGAACAGAAGTGCGAGAAGGCCTGGCATTGCTTTCATCGCCGACTCCTTTTTTACGAGGCAATTTTCCATTCGGAATTTCTGTTTTGGACTTCCAACTGAGCGATACCTTATACCTCGCCGACTCCGTGCGCAACGCCGGAGCCAGATATATTGCGCAGCATGCAGTGAGTTGCCGGCGGACTCGTGCTCTCGTTGCATCGGGGCTGCGTGCTCAAAATTTGCCGAATTTTTGCAGGGCGCGGCCTCGAGCCGTGCCATAAAGGGTGCAGGATTAACGCGGCTTTACAGGCTGCGGAAAAAGCGGTTTATTTTGTCGTTCCGAGCGCAGCGAGGAATCTCTCTTCGATTTGGCCCCATGAAAAGAAAGAGAGATTCCTCGCTTCGCTCGAAATGACAACATTCTGGAGGGGTTTTTTCCGCAGCCTGTTTAGCAGCTGGCCGGCGGGATTCGAGCTGCCAGACAGACTCTTCTGCCTGTGGTCCATTTGGCGGAGCCATTTTCGGAAACCCACAGGCGGAAGCGTGTGCTACTGGATCGCTACGCGGATCGAACTGCATCTAGCGCAGTTTTTACGCGAGCGGGAGTGAGCGGCGCTTGACGGACTCGCGCTCCGGTTGCGTCGAAGATTGCGTTGGCGATGGCGGCTGCGGTTGCACGGCTTGAAGGTTCGCCTGCGCCGCTTGACGGAAGTTCCGGATGGTTGATCAGGACGACCTCGACTCGATCGGGAACGTCGGATGCACGGGCCACGGGATACGTGACCCAATCCACGCTGGTCACATTGCTGCGGTCGAAGGTCACTTCTTCCTTCAAGCCGCGGCCAAGCGATTGGATCAGGTTGGCTTCGATCGTGGTCCGCAGCGCTTCAGGATTGATGATCAGTCCGCAGTCGTGAGCGCAGACAAAGCGAGTCACGCGGACTGCGCCGGTCTTGCGATTCACTTGCACTTCTGCAACGGTCCCGACGTAGGTTCCGTTGCGGGTGCTGAGCCCGATCCCTCGGCCTGTAGCAACGTCGCCGCCGGCCGCTGCTTTTTTCGGAGACGGGCGAGTGTCCCAGCCGGCTTTTTGCGCCGCGGCGGTCAAGACTGCTTTGGCGCGCGCGTCTTCGAGATGCTTGAGGCGGAATTCGATCGGATCGGCGCCCGTTGCGGCGGCGATTTCGTCGATGAAGGATTCCACCGCGAACGAAGTGGCCGGCCCTTCCGGGTCGCGTAAATGAGTGGTGCGGAGCGGCGAGGCGCTGTCATAAAACGCGGGAATGACGTGCGCCATCGCGTGAACATTTTGAAACGCGTAGGGCGGCGCTTCCACGCCCCATTGCGCGAATTCGTCGACGCCAGTCGTATTGGGAATTCCGGTCAACTGGGCGCCCAGATAATTTCCCGCGTCGCCGGGACGAAAATGCGTCTCGCCTCCGGAAAACGCGCGCGAAGTAAATTGCACGGCGGTGGCTTCGCCTTGCGCGTCAATCGCCGCCGACAGGTCACAAAGGACTGCAGGACCCTTGGTGCCCCATGCCGTCATGTCTTCGCGCATCCACTGCACGCGCACGGGTTTTCCGGCGGCTTCGGAAAGCAGCACGGCATCGGCAGCCGCGTCTTCAAAGCCGGGGCGGCCATACGAGCCGGCATCTTCCACCCACACGACGCGCACCGTATCGATCGGAACGCGCAACAGTTCTGCGAAGCCCTTTTGCAATTCGTGCGGTTTCTGCCCGCCGGACCAGACCGTGGTGATGCCGTCCGCGTGAACGTCCGCGACGGCGCAACCCGGCCCCATCGTGGCGTGCGACTGGAACGGAAACTCATAGCTCGCTTCCACTTTTTTCGCGGCATTGGAAAGCGCCGCGGCGGCATCTCCGCGCTTGAGGGTTTCCTTGCTGGCTTTCACGGGCGCCGAGCGCATGTAGGCATACAAATCCATTTGCTCGGGGAACGCCTGCTTGGGCTGGGTCCAGGTGACTTTGAGAGCCTTGGCGGCCTGGATCGCAGCCCACTCATTTTCCGCGACCACACCGACGAAATTCGCTTTCACCACTGTTTTCACGAATCCGGGTATGGCTTTCGCGGAGGTTTCGTCCATGCTCACAAACGTCGCGCCCACTCCCGAGGGACGCACGACGCGGCCATGCAGCATTCCGGGAACGCGGACATCGGTAACGTATTTGAAATGGCCGAGAATTTTCGGCGGAAGATCCACGCGCGGCGCGGGCTTTCCGACAATCGTGTACGTGGAGGGATCTTTCGGCTTGCCCGGGCCTTCCACGTTCAGTCCAAATCCGTCGCCTGAAACTTTCAGCGCGTCGTTGAGGTCTCCGCCGCCGGCAAGATCCGCATAGGAGACGCTCTTGGTCGCGTCGCCCTTCACGCGAAACACGCCTTCTTTCACTTCGAGCTGATCGGCGGGAACGCCGAGGCGCCGCGAAGCCATTTGCGTGAGCAGGAAGCGCGCGTTGGCCGCGGCGTTGCGCAACGGCTTCGCGCCCAGCATGATGGATGTGCTGCCTCCGACGCCGCCCTGATTGGCGGTCGATGCGGTGTCGCCCATGACCAGTTGAACGTGATCCAAAGGAACGTCCAGTTCCTCAGCCACGATTTGCGCGTAGGCGGTGCCGACGCCCATTCCAATTTCCGGCTTGCCGGTGAACACGTGAACGAGCCCTTCTTTGTCGATGCGCAGCCAGGAATCCAGACGGCCGGGAGAAGGAGCGGCGACCGTTTCAGGCGATGCAGCGGCCAAAACGCGCGGGAGCACGGCGGAATCGGCCAGGCTGAAACCGATGAGCAAGCCTCCCGCGTCCTTCACAAATTCTCTTCGCGTTACGGTGAGTTTGGGAGCCATGATTTTATGCGCTCCTTTTCGCGGATTGCGACGCCCGGCGAACCGCGGCGAAAATGCCGACATGGCTTCCGCAACGGCACACTAAACTTTCAAATGCGTTGCGCATTTCGGCGTCGGAGGGACTGGGATTTTTGTCGAGCAGCGCTTTGGTGGTCATCACCCAGCCGTTCAGGCAATAGCCGCACTGAAATGTTTGTTCCGCAATGAACGCCGCCTGCACGGGATGCGGTTTCCCCGCGGTCTCCACGCCTTCGAGCGTCACGATTTCTTTTCCGATGGCATTCGCCACGATCCATTGGCACGAGCGCACCGCGCGATTGTCCACCAGCACGGTGCAAGCTCCGCATTGCCCGACGCCGCAGCCGAAGCGCGGATTGTTCAATTCCAGATTGTCGCGGAGGACGTACAGCAAGGGACACTTTGGATCCACATCCACGTGGTGCACCCGTCCATTTACTTTCAAAGAGGCAGCGCTCATAAGCACCTCACAATCGGAAATTGTAATACACACCATCGTCCAGCGGATAGCACCGGCTGTTACAGACCCCGCTCGGGGATCTCCACTATTTATGGCAAACATGGGATCATGCTTACATGAGATCGAAAACCATTCGAACTACCGTGGATATCCCCGCTCCGCTCTACCGCAGGCTGAAAGAACAAGCTGCGGCACAGGGACGCTCGGTCCGGAAACTCATTGTGGCGGGCATCAGAGCAACTCTCCTGGATCGCAAGCACCCGCGAATGAAAAGGGTTAGCTTCCCTCTGATCGTCTCCAAAGGTCCCAAAGTCGAAATGTCCAACGAACGGATCTATGAACGCGCTCAAATTCCTTGATGCGGAAGCCTTGGGCTGGCATCCCTTTTCTCTGAAAATGTTATGCCGTAATTGCCGGTCCGCTCGGTGGCATCGGCAATTGTTCGCGGATAATGAACCCACTGGTTTGAAGCGCCATCATCTGCGCCGCGAGGTTCAGGATTCGGTCTGCCGCTGCCTGCGGTTTTAGCCCGCGCGCGTGAATGTTGGAGATTAGATTTCGATTTGCGTCGGTCTGCATTTTTCCGGGCCGGTAGGCCATGTAGGCGGATAAACTCTCGGCGGTGGCCAGACCCGGGCGTTCGCCGATCAGCAAGACGGCTACTTTCGGAGCGAGCAATTCGCCGATTTCGTTGAGGGCGCCTACCCGGCAGTGGCGAATCACAAATGGATTGCCAACCGCCCAGCCGCGCGCCCGGGCTCCTTCATCTAGTAACGGCAAGAGCGAGGGAACTTGCGCGGCGACTGCTGTGACGGAGAGGCCGTCGCCTATCGCGAATTGAATGTCGATCTCGTGCGAACAACGGCTCACCAATTCTTGCCGCGACGCTTCATTCAAGCGGCGCCCCAGGTCCGGCTGCAGGAGATATTCCTCTTTGGAACGCGCTTCGGTGCAAACCTCGAAGAGATTCCATTGCTTGATGAAAGCTGCGCCGAAGACGGATTCCAGATCGAGCTCCGCGCGGACGGCGTCGCGCGCGGCGGCGTGGGCTTCGCGCAAATCCAATTGCGTGGGCGTGCGATAGGCGGCCCCGGCGCGGCCGACAAAAATGCGCGCGGGCGTGCGTTCGCGAATTTTGCGCAACGCCTCGGGAAAATCGGCGGCAAGAAAGGAATCGGCGTCTCGCGGCATTCAGGCGATTTCTCCCAGGGAAGATTCGAGTCCCTGCATCAGCTCGCGCCGCGCGGAGGCATCGATCAGCGCGGGCTCCTCGTCGCGAAAAATTCCCTTCGTTTGCAGCCAGCTCAAAAATTCCGGCGCGGGACGCAAATGCAGGAGCCTCCTTGCGGCCAGCGCGTCATGGTAGCTGGTGGATTGATAATTCAACATCACGTCGTCCGAGGACGGAACGCCCATGAAATAATTGCAGCCCGCGGCGGCCAGGAGCACCAGCAGATTGTCCGCGGAATTCTGGTCGGCCGCCGCGTGATTCGTGTAGCAAACGTCGCAGCCCATCGGAAGTCCCAGCAGCTTGCCCATGAAATGATCTTCCAGCCCTGCGCGAATGATCTGCCGCTCGTCGCAAAGATATTCCGGCCCGATGAAGCCCACGACGCTGTTCACAAGGAAAGGATGGAACACGCGAGCGACGCCATACGCGCGAGCTTCCAGCGTGAGCTGATCCACTCCGTGGTGCGCTTCGGCGGACAGCGCGCTTCCCTGCCCAGTCTCGAAATACATCACGTTCGCGCCCTTCCAGGCGACGTCGCGCCGCGCATGGTGTTCGAGGACTTGTTCGCGCCCTTCGCGCAGCATCTGCAGCGTGACGCCAAAACTGCGGTTGGCCGCCTCCGTCCCGGCGATGGACTGGAACAGCAAATCCACCGGCGCGCCGCGCTTCATCGCTTCGAGTTGTGTGGTGATATGCGCGAGGCAGCAGGTTTGCGTCGGCACACCGTAGGCGTCAATCAGCCGCGCCAGCGCGCTCAGAATTGCGCCGGCCGTTTCCACCGAATCCGAGGCCGGGTTCACTCCGATCACCGCGTCGCCGCAACCGAAGAGCAGCCCCTCGAATGCGGCCAGCAAAATCCCGCCAATATCATCCACGGGATGATTGGGCTGAGTGCGGATTCCCAGCACTCCGCGCTCGCCCATGGTGTTCCGGCAGCGCGTTACATTCCTGATTTTTGCCGCGGCCAGGATCAGATCCTTGTTGCTCATGATTTTTGCAGCGGCCGCGGCGATTTCCGGAAGGATCGCCCACTGCAACTCTTTCAATCGTTCTTCGCTGGTGGCGTCATCGAGAATAAATTCGCGAAATTCACCTACGGTCATCCCCTGTATTCGTCGAAACCGTTCAGCGTGGTAGGTTTCAAGCAGCAGGCGGCTGACATCGTCGCGCGAAGGATCAATTAAAGGTTGCCGGACAATCTCACCGAGGGAAAGATCCGCAAGCTTGCGTTTGGCGGCCACGCGTTCGCGCTCCGATCGCGCCGCGAGACCCGCCAATTGATCGCCGGATTTTTCCTCGTTGGCCTTGGCCAGCAAGTCGCGCAGGTCGCGAAAAACAAAATGCTCGGTCATGGATTTACAGGGGGCGAATGGCGCGCCGGATAGAAATTAGCATCAATCCCAGGCTCAAGAAAGGTCGAGAGATCAATCCCACGGCATTGAATTAGAGGGGGTACGAATCACCAGTCACTAGTCACCACTCACCAGTCACGGAAATTCTGGTGCCCGAAAGAGGACTCGAACCTCCACTCCCTTGCGGGAACTAGCTCCTGAAGCTAGCGCGTCTGCCAATTCCGCCATTCGGGCTTACAAGCAGGTGTTGCGAGGCAAATTGATTGTGCCCGCCCGTGGCGGCGTTTGTCAACGCGATGCCCGGGACGGCCCACGTTCCCATTCGGCACACCAAGAGATCCTGCGGTCCTATGAAAATGAGCTAGAAAAACGTGCCTTCTGGGGGGCGCTTTCCCCAGCAAAGTCTAGTCACCATTAGATAACACCGGCCGTTAACACCTTTGCATTGGTGATATAATTTTCTCAAGTTTTTGCTATTGCAGCACGGCGCAGTCGCTTGGTCTGTTCCGTCCAGCGCCGTTCTCGCGGGGAGGAAACCTTGGAAGCATCCCGATCACTGCTTCTCGATCTGCTCATGAGTTCCTGGGGCGTAATTACGGCAGTTTTGGTGGTGCTGGTCGTGTACCGGGTAACGCTGTCATCAAAAGAAGACGATCAGATCTTCATTGATGACGCCGAACAGCATCATTACCAGGAACAAGTGGAGATCATTGCCCGGATCTCAGGTCTGACCAGGCCGATTATCGCTCTCTCCGTCGCCTCCGGAGCGCTCTTGCTGGCCAGCGTGGCGGTTTGGGTTTACCAGGGCTTCAAGAGCTTTTAGCGATTGGCAGGCTGGGCCGAATTCATCGGGGCGGCGGGCTCAGGCATCGAAGAGTCCACGACCGAGGAGTGGTTTAGCGTAATCACCCATCGGTCCGCCTGCTTTACCAGGAAAAGTGTGGTGTGCCCGCGGAACTGCGCCACTTTGCCATCCGTCTGCGCAGCGTAGATGAATTGATAGGTGGCCCAGGCCGAATTGCCATTCACCTTAATGAGAGTATTTGACCGGTCCATGCGCGCGCCGCTGACTTGCGCTCGCTGCGCCTGATAGTCCTTCAGGAAATTTTCCCAGCCGACGATAGGCGGTTCCCATGTGCCGCTCACCAGGACCACATCGTCGGCATAGTATTTATGCAGGGATGCCACGTCGCCGATTTGCCAGTAACCCATGGCTTCGCCAATGGCCTGATCGATAGCCTGCCCGTCCGGCAGGTGCATTGCCGATTTGATGTCCTCTCCCAGGTCGGGGGGTTGCGCGTCTTTATTCTTTCCCTTTTTTTGCGCGCCCGCCGGAAGAGCGATGGTCATCCAGGCAAGCGCCAGGATGACGCAGTTCCGGAAGCATTTTGAATAATTCAAGGCGTGTTGTCTCATGTCGGTTCCTCGCCGGTCAAGATAGCACGAACCCGCGTGCGCCCCCCGGGAATCAGCGGCTCAAGTGTCGTGCCAGTGCACTCATTCCAAGAGCGGGCATTCGTCACTTGAAACGCGTTTTGCGCACCACGTCGAGGCCGAAAGTCCCGTTTTCATCGCGCAGGGCTACCACGGAGAATTCGCGGTTGATGGTGTATTCGATTTGAATCACTTGATACTGCGTTGTGGTGACATCCGTGATGTAGGTAACCACCAGCCCGCGAGTGACCTGTTGTTCGATGGTGACGCTGGCGATTGAGTTTTGCTGCGTGTTCAATGTCGCCACCGATGGCCCGACGCTGAAGTGGCTGATCCCGAACAGTCGCTGGATTCGCCCGCCCAGTTGGCTGGAAATGGCTTCCGAGAGCAGCGCCGAGGCGCCTACTCCCGCGTTCTGCCCGGTGGCCGTTCGCGCCGCGCTTTCTTCGCCGGTCTGGCCCAGGGCCAGCAACTCGATGATATCGCTCGAGGGCAATGGCGGGTCGGACCGGTACGCCAGCGTGAGCCGGCTCGCAGGGCCTGTGAAATCGAGAGTGACTTCGTACTGCCGGATCGTCGTGGTGGCCTCGACGTTCAACACCGGATCCAGACGGAACGGATTGGCGAAATTAATGTCCCCGCGCGAAATGGTGTACTGGTTGCCGCGAAAGCTCATTTCCCCGCTCAACAAGTGAATGTGCCCGAGGAGAATGGGATGCTCCCAGGTTCCGCGCAGGCGCAGGCTGGCGTCCGTCAACAGGCGCGCGCCGGCCCATTCCATCCGCGAATCGGGGCTGGAATCCGCCTGAATGTCGAACTGCAAATTTTGCAGAAACGAGGAAGTAGTGCTCGGTCCGCTGGCCGGCTCCTTGGCTGAAACCATGAAGCTTCCGAGATCGAACCCTTCCGCCATCAGCAGGCGATCCACAACAATCCGTCCGGAAAGTGTGGCCGCTTGCTCGTTTCCGGAGAGGCGCAAGGTTCCGCCCACAAGCCAGCTCATGCCGATCGGATAACGGATGCGAATCTGATCGGAACGCGCGTTGAGGGCATAGGTCAACGGCCCTTCTCCGTATGCCACCGTGCCGCCAATGGCAAGATGTCCTCCTCCACTTTCCGCGACCACGTTGTCGAACACCATGCGGGTCGCGTCAAAATTGAAATCTCCGGTGACGTTGCTCAGTCCCGCCGGAAAATCGCCGTAGCGCATGGAAGCACCCCCAATGTGAACTTTGCCGTTGAAGCGCGGCGCGGCCAGCGTCCCGCTCACTGCGGCATTGATCTGCGCCTGGCCATTGGCTTCCAGCTGCGGGTAGAACCCGGCCAGCAACTGCAGGCTGACCGCTCCATCCGTGCGTAAATTGAGGGCTTGATCCCCGGCGAAACGCGCTGACCCGGTCACGCGAAAGTCCGTGTCTGTCCCGCGGAGGCTGGCCTGCTCGACGCGCACTTCGTCCCGGCGGTAGGTCAGGCGCACGGGGCCGTCATTTTCCAGCTTCACGTTTCGAAAATCAATCGTCAGGCGGGACAGATTCGCTTCCATGGCCAGCGTTTCCGGGCGCGCGCCAAAGCCCGCAACGTCAAATTGGCCGTCCACCAAACTGTGGCCGTTCATCCGGGAAAGATGCAGCGCGGAGACTAGGAAAGGATTGAAATCGATTCGCTCCGCTGTGACGTGCGCGGTCACCGGATAATCTCCCCCGAGCCCAATGTCCATCTTCCCTGCAAACCGCCCCGAGGTCATCGCCGAATCAATCGTCGCAGTCAGATGGCGCCCATCCGAATCCACTTTCCCGTCAAAGCTTCCCACCACGTCATTGCCGAGTTTCAAGTCAACCAATCTCAGCGTGGCGTGCAATTCGGGCGCGCGCAACGGCCCCTGGCCGTGGGCCTGCAAATTCAAGCGGCCGCCCACGGGGAGGCGGGCCATTTGGATTTTGTCGATGGCCTCCAAGGGAATCGCCGCGCCCGTCAAGTCAAAAGACACTTCGCCCGTGCCTGTGTGATAGTCCAGATTGCCTGTTACGAGGCCCATGGGCGCGCCCGGCGCGTATGCCGCAAGGCGCAACTCGGCGTTGGCAATTCGCACTTCGCCCGGGTGCATGGACAATTGCCCGCGCGCCCGCTCGAAGCGCCAGGATCCCGCCGTTGCGTTTGACATGTCGAACAAACCCGAAAATTCGGGCTGTTCACGCGTTCCCTTTCCGTGAAATTGCCCGGTCAGCACCCCGTGCGCTTCATAGGAAGTCCCTAGCATTTTTTGCAAATCGTCCGTATCGGCTCCCACCAGGTTGACGTCAAACATCCATCCGCTTTCAGGATTAAAACCCCAGTTGTCGAGATCCAGCGCCAGTTCCAGCTCCGCGGAAGACCGCCCTCTGCGTGCGCGGCCCCGGGCAAGGTGCAACTCTTCGGGCGAGTAGGTAAGCTCACCCTCGAGATCGTCCCAATACAACGAGCCGTACTGCGCTTCGGTTCCCTTGAAACGTCCCGTGAATGTGGGGCCACCGAGAGGCCCGGTCAACCGTCCATCCCAATGGAACTTTCCTCCGATCTTTTGGGGCTCCGCGGTCGGGCCGCGCAGGCGGTTAATGAAGTCGTCCCACGGCGAGAGGTCTTCGGTGTCTACCGTCGCGTCAATCGAAGAGTCGACGGCGCTGAGAGCGCCGCGAAACTGGATGCGGCTCGTGGGGGTTGTAATCTCGCCCGGGGAAAGTTCGAATTGTTTGTGGTCCATGTCATAATGAAAACCGAAGTGCGCCGCCGTGGGAATCTGCCCCGGCGGAAGCGTGGCCGGAGGCGTCCATATCGAAAGCCCCCGCGAATCGACATGCTTGAAATCGGCGATCCATGTGGTGGTGGCGTCGGCATCCATGCGGCTGCCCCAGTGCAGAGGATTAATGGGCAGGCTCCGGTTGTCTTCCGCGGCCAGCGCCTGGCGCAGGTCCATTCCGCGCACTTTCGTATCGGCGCGGAATTCCAGCTTCGGAAGGTTTACGCGCACGTGGCTGCTGGCCATTCCGCCGAGAATCATGGCTTCCATATCGGGCAAATCCACGGTGTGATTATCGGCGTGGTAGCTGCCATGCGCGGAAATGTTCCCGGGATGAAACCATTGATAATTCATGGTGACGCGGTCAGCGGTATAACGTCCGCTGAAATTCATCAGTTCGGGGGAGTAGCCTCCATCTCCGGCAAATTCAATATGGCCGCCCGGCGCGCCACGCTGGCGCAGGATCGTCCAAAGGTCTTCCAGGCGCAGCTGGCCCCGGTACCGCAATGTCCAGGCCGGCTGCGCGAAACTGGCAAGGGTCGCCTGCGCATCGATTTCGCTGCCGGCGGTCTTCCATTGCAATTGCGTCACGGAAAACGAATCCAGACGCAGAGTGAATCGCGCGGAGAAACTAGACGTGAAGGGCAAGTAACGCAATGTTGCGATTTCAAATTTTTGCCAGCTGACCTGGCCCAGGTATACGGGGCGTCCCGCTTCGCTGGCATAGTTCATTGCGAATTCAAAATTTCCGCCTTTGGCTTCGAGTGGAATTCGCTTGTCGTTCCATAAGATCTCGCCCTGTTCGAGATGCAACTGCGCAATTTTCAAATCGAGCAGGCTCCGCATGTCCGGTGTGCCGGTCGTCACCATAGTTCTAGGTCCCGGAAAGTTTGTCGAACCGTTTTTTTCGACTTGCACATGCGCCGAGAAGCGGGACATCCGCACGTTTCCCAAGGAAATCTTCCTGCCCCAGAACGATTCGATGTGGATGTCGAACTGCAATACGTCCGCGTGAAATAGCGGGGGACTTCCCGCCGCCTCGCGCCCGTGCAAAGTCAATCCGTCGAAACGGGCGGTGAGCAACCGCCAGCCAAAATGAAAATTCCCCAGCTCGACGCGCGCGCCGGTGGTTTTCTCAAGCTGTTCCACGATGGTCCGGCGGGCCAGGCGATCGGCCAGCCCGCTGGCAATCGCATAGGCGATGACCAGGCCAACGATGACTGCCAGGACGACGACCAGGCCCACCCCATGTTTCAGTCCGAATTTTCGTTTCGTTCCGTTCATCGTTCCGGGTCTCGACGGCGCTTCAAGGCTTGCCACCGGCAACTTCAATTTCGATCTTCAACCGCGATTTTGTATCGTCCAGCCATTTTACCGTCAGTTCGCTGATCCCGCGCTGGATCAGCAGTTCGCGAATCTGCTCTTCGACCCCGGCCCGCGCCGGAGCCGGCTCATTTTTTTTCGCCAGCTCTGGAACCAGTTCCTTCTTGTAATAGGCGTCAATGTCCGCGGGTTCGATCTGCACGGAGGGCCGGAATTTATAATCGATATAGCGCTCGACGTAAATCTGCCGGCTCAGCAATTGCTGGACCTGGACGGCGGAAAGGCCGAGCTCCTTCAAGCGAGACTCATAATTTTCCGGGCTCCCAAAGTGTTCCTTGACCCGAGTCATTTCGCGGTCGACTTCCGATTGCGCAGGCTGCGGAAAATGCGACGCCGTAGCCTCCGTCTCAACGACCCACTGTTGGATCAACTCCTCGAGCAGCTTATCGTCGCTCTCCGCATGCCCTTCGATGAGCTGCTGGAAAGCGCCAAGTTCGCGCACCTGGCTCTGCAATATAATGTCGCCTTCGATGCGCGCCACGATGCGGTCCACCACGCGAGTCGATTGAGGCGGCGCGCTTTCACCATACGACTGCGGGCTTCGTGCCGCGGCCAGGACCAAAGCGAAAATGAAAATCGCGCGGCGCATCAGAACGTCGTCCCCAGATTGATGAAAAATTGGAATGCGGGGAGCCTCGCAAGCGTAGTCAGGCAGGCCGCCGTCGGGGTGCCCGGGCACGTGCCGCCGCTCTGAATCAGGTACTGCGCGGGGTTCAATTGATAGCCCAGATCCAGCGCCACGGGTCCTATCGGCGTGCCGTAGCGAAACTCAAATCCCACGGTGTGCGAGAAATACCTCAGATCGTTCGTGCAGTTCGTCAAACACACATTCGGATTGCTCGGGTCGAATGTCGGCGCGGGCGGTGTGGTGCGCAGCGAAATTTTCCGGATGCTGGGGAACACATTGCCGGCGTCGTAAAACACGGCCCCGCCCAGGCGATCGCCGATCAGCGGCAAATGCATGGGAAAGCGCAGGTCCTGGTTGAAGATGAGCTCGGCCTGTCCGCCAATGGGAAACCCTGTGACGGGGTCGCGCGGTCCCGCCTGGTTGAGGCCAAATCCGCGCAACGATGTGCCGCCGCCGGCGAAGAACCGTTCGGGCAGCGGTATATCCGTGGAGACGGAGTTGCCATAGACCGTTTGAATCCCGAAGCGTGTGGAGCGCGCAAAAACCAGGCGCCGGCCGATGGGATGGTAAGTCGAATTCTGCAAGTACACGCGTAAAAAATTCGCGGACGAGCCAATCGGTTTCATAGCCAGGCTCACATCCACATTTTCGAAATCCCCGCGGCTGGGATCGGAGACGCTGTTCCGCCGGTCTCGAAGCCAGTTCACGTCGAATTCGGAAACTTCCGTATTCTGGCTGAACAGCGGAATTTCCTCGACCGCAATTTGGATGTTGCTGGCCACCACATGCCTGTAAACATACCGGTACAGGATCGAGCTGCTGGCGGAAAGCTTCTGCGCCAGCCCGATGGAGCCTTCCGCCCGCCGGGAATCAAACGTTTGCACATCCCGCGAAGTTTCGTAGAAAGCGGAAAGCTGCAAACTGAAATTGGGGGAGGCAAAATAATTTGGCGCTATGTACGTAATCAGCGCGCGTCCTTGAATCGTGCTGGCCCGCGCTTTGAAGGAGAGCGAGTCCGCGCGCCCCGTCAGATTCGCCTTGGTGAGTTCGAGCGTGCCGCGCGGCGCGAAGCTGAGGGATTGGGAAGTCGCGCTGGTGGAGCTGCCCAGACGCTGCGCCTCAAATCCCAGTCCGTAGGCGATGGTGTAACGCCTGGCTTCGTCCACCATGACCACAATCGTCTTTTCCGTGTCCTCGCCTTCGGGATTTTGCGGCGCGATCGAAACGCGGCTGAAAATCCCCAGATTGTAGAGTTTCCGCTGCGTCTCAACGACGGTCCCTTCGCTCAACGGCTCGCCGGCCTTGATTCCCACCTGGCGGGAGATCACCCCGGGGCGCGTGTGTTCATAGCCGCCTAGCAGCACGCGCGCGACCCGCACCTGGGGTCCTTCGGTAATGTGATACCTCAGGCGGACCGTGGGACCTGCGTTCGGCCCCGCAGGCGGCAATTTCTCTTCGTCGGCTGAAAATTGCGCTTCCGAAAATCCCTGGTCATAGTAGGTCGCCAGAATGTTGTCCCGGTCGGTCGACACGTTGAATTCGGAATAGGGCTGTCCCTTCGAGGAGCCGATCACGCCGAGCAGTTCATCCTCGCTGAGTTGTTGGTTGCCTTCGATGGCCAGGCTCGCCACGCGGGTTTGCTGCCCCTCCATGACCACAAAACTCACCGACAGGTCTCCGCGGTGGCCTTTGTAATCATCGATGAGCTGGCTCTGCACTTCGCAATCTTGAAAACCGTTGGCTTCATAAAGCGTGCGAATCGAACTGACGTCACCTTGCAACAACTCAGTGGAATACCGCCCCGGCGACGCATAGGCGGCGGGCTGAACTTTTACGCGGCTCCGCAGAAGATCCGAGCCGAAGTATTTGTTGCCGGTAAATTCCACGTTTACCAATCGATGGTGGTCACCCCGAATGACTTGATACGTGACCACTCGCGCAGCCTGGTGAACGACACGGCTTGATTCCTCCGCGGGTGCATCCGATACCGTGTAACTTACTTGCGTGTCAAAGTATCCGGCGCGTTCAAACCAATCGCGTAAAGACCGGCGGCCTTCCTGCAGCAGATCCTCATCCACCGCCCCTTCCTGGTAGATGGGCACCAGCCTGCGCAAAGTGCTCGCCGGAACCTTTGCGCCTACCACAGCCACGCGCACTTCTTGCCCCGCATACAATGTGAATTCGACGGGTACGCGGTTTGATTTCGCATCATAGGCGCCGCGATGAATCGTCACCCTAGCACCGAGGTAATTCTTCCCCGCCAGCCATTTTCGCGTCCGGTCGGCCGCGCGGTTCAGCCGGTCGATGGTCACTTGAGCCCCTTCCTTGAGTTTCACCTGGCTGCGAGCCTCCGCGTTTGCAAATTGCGTTTGATTTTGGATCGTGATCGCCCCGATCCGCGCCCGCGGACCTGCCGTGACGCGCACCAGGATATCCATTTGAAGCGTGTCGGGATGCGGCGTCGTCGAGTAATCGACCTTGGCCTGATACTGGCCATCGTCCTCCAGGGTCTGATGGAGGCGGTCGAGCGCTTCCTTCATGTCGCTATCGCGGAATGGCTCTCCGACGTTGAGCCGCAGAGCGGAAAGCGCCAGGGCTTCTCCCGGCGGCTCATGCAATCCTTCGATCTGCACCCGGCTGATATAGAAATTCTGGCGGACGACGAAATCCAGGCGCACTCCTCCCGGAACGTCGGCCAATTCGGCGCGCAAATCCGCATAGCGCCCCGTGCGAAACAGCTCGCGCAGGCTGGCACTTTCCGCTTCCATGGAAAAAGTCTGGCCGGGCTGGATCGTCAGCTTGGGAGGATTCTGTTCCAGCACGGCGCCGGATTCGGTGACCACGCGCACTGCCACGACCTGCGGCGGCTCACCGGAAAAACCGCTCTGCGCGGCGACAGGGCTTGCGCAGAGCAACCAGAACGCCGGCAGCCATGCGGCGAACCGAACGAAGGGACGATGAACGATCGGCATCACTCTTCACAACAGAACTAGCCTAGCATAGTCGAGGTTGCCTGCCCGCCGCGAATTCTCCCCGGCACGCGGAAAGTGCCACTTGATTTCCCCCCACGGCCACGGTGGCGCTATCATGAAGGTAGGATAGGCTTCAGCCTGTTGGGTTTCGAGTTGCCGCCGGCGTAAACGAAAACCCCACAGGCCAAACGGGCCGCGGAAAAAGCAGTTTATTTTGTCATTCCGAGCGAAGCGAGGAATCTCTCTTCGATTTGGCCCCATGAAAAGAAAGAGAGATTCCTCGCTTCGCTCGGAATGACAATATTCTGGAGGGGTTTTTTTCCGCAGCCTGTAAACCGTGTTCTACTGGATCGGCCTATGGACCCAAAATCCTACGAACGCTACTCGCGCCAGATTCTTTTCAGCGAGATCGGCGAAGCAGGCCAGGAGCGCCTGCTCCGATCCTCGGCCGTTATAGTGGGTTGCGGAGCGCTGGGAACCGCCCTCGCAAATCTGCTGGTGCGAGCGGGCGTCGGTAAGCTGCGCATCGTGGACCGTGATTTTGTCGATCCCTCCAACCTGCAGCGGCAGACTCTCTTTGAGGAATCCGACGCGCAGGAAGCCCTACCAAAAGCCGTCGCCGCGGAGCGCCGCCTGCGCGCGATTAATTCCGGAGTTTCGGTCGAGGGCATCGTCGCCGACGTGAGCGCGAAAAACGCCGAAGAGCTGTTGCGCGGCTTCCCGCTCATCCTCGATGGAACGGACAATTTCGAGACGCGCTTCCTTCTGAACGACGTCGCCATTCATTTAAATGTTCCGTGGATTTATGCCGCCGTGGTCGCCAGCTATGGCGTGACGCTGACCGTGCGTCCCGGCGTAACGGCGTGCCTGGCGTGCGCGCTCGAATCCGAAAACGGAAACAGTTCTGAGACCGCCGGCACGGAGGATACCTGCGACACTGTGGGCGTTCTCGGCGCCGCAGCGGGCGTGATTGCTTCGATCGAAGCCGGCCAAGCCATCAAGCTGCTTTCCGGAAAATCCGAAGAGGCGGGAGGGCGTCTCGTTTCTTTCGACGTCTGGTCAGGAAAATTTCAGTCCGTGCGCGTGGCGCGCAATCCGGATTGCCGCGCCTGCGTTGGCCGCGATTTCCGCTACCTCGAGGGCGAAGCGCAACCGCACTTGACCCTGTGCGGCCGCGACTCCGTGCAGATCCACGAGCGCCGCCGCCAACTCGATCTCTCCGCTCTCGGCAAACGCATTGCGCCAACGGTTGCCGAGGTGCGCGAGAACGGTTTCCTCCTGCGCTTCCGCGTCCCGCCCTACGAAATGACCATCTTCGCCGACGGCCGCGCCATCATTAAAGGCACGCGCGACACGAGCGTCGCGCGCTCCCTCTACGCCCGTTACATCGGTGTTTAGTGGCGCGGGCTTCAGCCTGCGGTTTTTGAATTTGGTCCAAGCAAAACCCGCAGGCTGAAGCCCGCGCTACTTGCATTTCAAATCTCGCACGTATCGTTCTTGGAATGCAGCCGCGTGAGCCCGCGCCCCATCGCGTTCAATTGCTTCTCGCCCAGCGCTTTTTCAATCCGCGGAAACACTTCGTTTTCTTCCAGCCGTACGTGATCGTGAAGAAGTTTTCCAACGCGGCCCATTTCTTCCGCTGCAATCGGAGTCTTCGCCGCCAGCCGCTGCTCGAAATCCAGCACGGCAGCGCGAATCTCCGCATGATCCGCGAGGATTCGCATGATTTCTGCGTCCCGATCGAGCCGCGTGTGCCGCGCATACGCAGGCAGCAGCACCTCTTCTTCTTCGCGAAAATGCACCTGCCCCGTCTTATGCCAGAAACGGACGAACTTCTCCGCCTGCCGCTCGACCGCCGCCGCGCGCTTTTCCCCCGGCGCCTCGGCCGCGCGCCGCATCCCCAGTGCCTGAATCAGCGCGAAATGGTGGTGCTGGCTAAGTGGGTGCAAACTCGGATGGCGTTTCACTGTTCGGCCGTTTTTTTCGTAAAACCGATGGAATGGACTTCCACGGCTCCGCCTCGGTGGTCTGAAATAGCTGCAATTGATCCTGGTTCGGGTCCGCTTCCGCAGCGACTTCCTCTTCCGTTTGAATCCGTCCGTCGCCGCGAATATGTTCCACTCGAATCCCGCGTTCCAGGAGCACCCGGCCCACCAGCAATCGCCGGTGGCACGCGGCGGGATTTTCCTCGGCGCACAGCATGGCAACCTTGTATTCGCGGATTCCACGCTCCAGCCGCGACAGACCCTCTTGAAAAAGGCCGGTCGCCGCGACGCGGTCATAGAGAACATGCCCTTCGTCATCGTAGAACTCATCTCCCTCAGGGCGCCCGCCCAGTTCCCGCCCAAGATAGAGATAACGTATCCCCGCGTCCTGAAGAGCCGCCTTCAGGGCGTCATGATCAAATTGCGTGGCATATTTGGAGTACGGCTGCGAGCGCGCGTCTACAACCACCTGGACTCCCTGCGACTTCAGCAAGCAGAGGAAGTGATCCGCAGTATGATTGGAATGTCCGATGGTAAAGACGTGGGGGCTGGCAGTGACGTTTTTTTCCGTTTGTGGCGGCATGCTCGTGCGGGCCAGTTTAACACAGGGACGGAGTGGGCAGCTTCGCGGGCAATCGGAATCCCGATCGAGGAGAGCCGCAGCCTACCCGCTCCGGCCGATGGGTTGCCGCAAGGCGGCACGGTCCAGGTTTTCGCGCAAGTTCATCAAGGTTAGGAAGGTGTTCAGGATACGCGCCTTCATTTCATCAGCCAGGTGCAGGCCGCTGGTCGAAGCGCGCGCCAGCATTTCGCCGTGCTCTGCGATGTACTCGATGATTTCGACCTGGCGCCCACGCGGGGTCTTTCCGTAGACCGTCTCCCGGCGCATCTGGGCGCAGTCGTTTTCGACCTTTAGCGTGAAATGCACCACGCACAAATGGACCGACTCAAGCGCCGACGGCACCTGTCCCTTGCACCCGTTTTCACTGCATGCCGTGTGTAGTGCCATCGCTGGGGGCATACCCCGAGTCTATGATTGTAAGCACCGCGCCTGCCAAAAATCCAGTTGGTCCGCAAAAAATGCGACGAATCAGCCATCTGTACCCGTGGCCAAGGTCATTTTCGTGCCTAAACCCTTTAAAAACAACTCAAATAGGGGTGCCGGGTTACAATATCCGGCGGTATCGGGTGCCAGGGTAGCCGAGGCCATAAGCCTCGGCCGAAAATTCCGACCCGCGTGCCAATATTGAGCGATTCAGGAGACCCAGGCTCACAATGGAAAACACAATCGAAAGCACCGAGCAAATCCGCTGGGACCTTAGCATCTTGTACGCGGATATCGCCGATCCGCGGCTGGATTCCGACCTGAGCGGCCTCACGGCCATGGCCAGGCATTTCTCCCTTACTTACAAGGGCAAGCTGGCGGAACTGCTGGGCGCGGCCATCCGGGATTATTCGGAAATTGAGATGCTCAGCGGCAAAATCAACTCGTACCTGTTTTTACGCGAGAGCACGGACCTGACCAACGCGGCGATCAAGGCCAAGCATGCCGCCTTTCAACGCGAACTGAGCGCGATCCGCGGGGAACACTTGACCTTCTTTGAATTGGAACTCGTCCAGCTCGGCGATGACACGCTCAAGGCATTTTATGAAAGCGATCCGGTCGTTGCCAAGCACCGCCCCTGGATCGAGCATATACGCACTTTCAAGCCGCACTTTTTGACCGAGCCCGTCGAATCCGCCCTGGTCAAGCGCTCGCCTTTTGATTCCAGTTCCTGGAGCGATTTTTTTGACGAGGTGGAAGCCGATCTCAATTTTGAATTCCGCGGCACGACGAAAAATCTCACCGAGATGATGCACCTGATCGCCGAATCCAAGGATGGCGCCGAGCGCGCCGAAGCCTTGAAATGCGTGAATGCGGGTTTGGCCGGCCCTTTCGCGAAATATGCCGCGCAGACGCTGTACATGGTTGCCGGATTGAAAGCGGTGGAGGACAAGGAACGCGGCTACGCGCACCCCATGGACCTGCGCAACAAGGCCAACCGAATTCCGGATTCCGTCGTCAATGTCCTCCACAATGCCGTTACAGCGCTGGGCGGTTCTCTGACGCGGCGTTATTACAAATTGAAGGCGCGGCATTTGGGATTACCCGTGCTTCGTTGGAGCGATCGCAACGCTCCCATGCCCTTTGCCGATACCACCATCATTCCCTTCGACGAGGCCGCCGGGATTGTCACCAGTTCCTACGAAAGCTTCAGCCCGACTCTCACCAACGTCGTGAAGGGCTTCTTTGCCGACCGCCGCATTGACGTGCCCGTGGTAAAGGAAAAACGCAGCGGCGCCTTCAATTCCTCCCACGTTCTGCCCGGCGGAAAACCGGTCTCCTTCACGCTCATGAATTATTTGGGCTCAAACCGGGACGTGATGACTCTCGCGCACGAATTAGGACACGGTGTGCATGGCATTCTCGCGGGAGAAGCGCAGGGCCCGCTGATGTTCCACGCCCCGATCGCCTATTGCGAAACGGCCTCCGTGTTCGGCGAAATGACCACGTTCACTTTCCTGAAGGACCGACTCGTTCGATCGGGAGACAAAAACTCGCTCCTCGCGCTGATCATGGCCAAGATTGATAGCACCATCAACACTGTCGTCCGCCAGATCGGCTTCTCTAACTTCGAGCGCCGTCTCCACGGCATGGACGAGTCCTACACAACCTGGACCGAGCCGAGCAAACATTCGGTGGAGGAGTTGGACGCGATCTGGCTGAAGACGGCGCAGGAGCTCTACGGCAAGCAAGGTGAGATATTTACTTACGAAAACTCCGAGCACTTGTGGGCCTACATTCCGCACTTCCACAGCCCGTTTTACGTCTATGGCTATGCCTTCGGCGAGCTCCTGACGCAAAGCCTCTACGCTCAGCGCCAGCGTCTCGGAGCAAAATTCGAACCGCTCTATCTGGACCTATTGCGTTCCGGCGCCACCAAGGACGTCGTGGAGTTGCTCGCCCCGTTCGGCCTCGACGCGCGCAACGAGGCCTTCTGGAAAGACGGCGTCACGGTCAGCCTGGGAGCCTTGATCGAGGAGGCGGAGCAATTGTCGCGGGCTATGGGCGTGATTTAGGAAAGAGTTGGTCGAGGGCCCTGCAGAACTTTCGGATAAGCGGCCAAATTCCGTGAGCTATGAATCAACGATTCTGAGACCTCGAAAAAATGGGATAAATTTCCTCTTTGATCGCCGCCACGGATTCATATTCCAAATTGACAGTGTGCCGAACTGAACAGACTTTTCCCTCGCAGGCCCCTACTATCATCCTGTTGGGAATGACGTCACGCAAATTGACATCAGGGGACTACGCAAAAAGTTGAATGCCGCTTCTCGCGCTGAGAAGCAAGGAGACCAACATGTTTGGGATAATCGCAGCGGTTTTGATCGTTCTTTGGTTGCTCGGATTTTTCGCATTTCACGTTACCACTGGATTCATTCACATCGCCCTCGTTGTGGGATTAGTGCTCCTCCTCGTCCATTTTCTGACGGGTAGAAGCGCCATAGCGTAAGGGATCGATGGAATAGGGAAGAGATTGGCCCAGCCAGATGTGTGTGATGCCAATTCTCGGATGCGACCTAAAACGAAAATAGCCCGACATCTTATTCAGACGGTCCGGTAGCCCGATCCACAAGCCATTCGGATCGGGCGCACGGAATGGAATAAGCGGTGGGACATCCCGCACTTTGCTCGCTCGTTGGGCGCGGGGGAAACCGGCGCTCTGGCCGCGCTCCCGCTGTTCCGGGAAATTATGCTTAAAGTATAGCTGGAAAAACTGACTGGCCCCGCGCCGCAATTTCCCGCAGAAGCAGAAGCCGTCACAGCGAGTGGTCCGCCAGCACTGCGGCGGTTTCGGGATCGTCCTATCGGAATGCGAGATTTGGCGTGGGAAAATGAATGTTCAGCTTGTAGCAAATGAAAAGCACCAGGATCGCGCCCAGTGTGGAAAAAATCAGCCCGGCGGGATGATATCGTTCATTTGCCGGGCGCGAAAACATGTGAGTAACGGCGCCACCGATGATCGATCCGATGATGCCGAGCACGATCGTCCAGAACATTGTTATATGCACGTGCATCACCGATTTCGCGATAACCCCCGCGATTAACCCAATAAAAACATACCAGATTAAGTGGAACATACTTTTTCCTCCGTCATTTGCCTTCAGAACGTCGTCGAATTTGCCCCGGGGTATGGCAGTGAATCAGACTTCCTTGCGCTATGGATCCGCTTTCCAATCCGCTGAGGAGACTTTTTTAGATGTCATGATTTAACGGGCCAATGACCGCCGATTGAGACTGTTCGCGGCATCGCTGTGCTCCTTGATCATGTCAGCGCGCATTGATCTTGGCATGAACGGCCTCGCCATCTGGTTATGTTAGGGACAGGGTCAAGCATCCTTCCTTTAGCACCTCTGCGTCTGTTCCATATTGAACATATTTGAAGATGTGGGGTTCCTTGTCAATCGCAATACCTCCCGCCGTACGTGCAAATAAGTAAAGGACTCCTGAGGGGTTGGCATTACGGATCGCTGTTCCTTCTGAGAGCCCATGTTCAAGTTGACGCGACACCGGGCGTGGGAGTACCTTTCCCGCAAACAGGAATATGAATGTGAGTGTCCAGACCATCCAGCGAGAATGGGCCGCCTGTTTGCGAATGCAGCAATCAGAATCCTCTCGGATCACGCTGGGCAAGAAATTGGGCAAAGCAAATAGCACTGCTTTGGGGAGGAACACCATGAAGAGTCGCGACCCACGCCTGCATACGTTTGGCTGTTTACGGGGATGCATTGAGTTATTCAAGAAGTCAGGCGTGTCACTTGCCGGCGTGGCCGTGATGCTGTTTGTACTCTTTGGCTTGGGAACGTCTCCAGCAAGGGCAGCGGACTGTTCAAATCTGCTCGGACTGAAACTGAAGGACACCGTCATCACCGAGGCGACCGTCATCGCGGCGAAGGGCGATGTGCCGGAATACTGCCGCGTGCAGGGCGGACTGGAGACCGTGATTCTGTTCGAGGTGGCGCTTCCCACAAAAGCTTGGAACAACAAATTCTTCTACGTGGGCGGAGGCGGGTATAACGGATCGGTTCCGGAACTTACCGACGCGCTCGCCAGGGGCTACGCCGCGGCCGGTTCGGATACCGGGCATCGCGGCTTCCACTGGGATGCGTCGGCCATGTACGGCAATCCGCAATCGCAGGTGAACTATGCGCATCGCGCCACGCACCTGGTGGCGCTGCTGGCCAAGGAAGTGGTCAAGGCCTATTACGGCGCGCCGGCGCGGCATTCCTATTTTTGCGGATGTTCGAACGGCGGCAAGATGGCGCTCATGGAGGTCGAGCGGTACCCGGACGATTTTGAAGGCGTGGTCGCCGGAGGCCCCGTGGTCGACCGCACCAAGAACATGGTGATGTTTGACTGGACGCAGCGAGCTCTCCTCGGTTCCGAGATCCCGCCGAGCAAGATTCCCGCGATGAAAAAAGCGACCCTGGCCGCGTGCGACGCGAAAGATGGCCTGGCGGACGGCCTGATCGATCGCCCCGACAAATGCGAGTTCGATCCGAAGGTTTTGACCTGCCAGGGCGCGGACGGTCCCAATTGCCTGACGCCAAAACAAGTGACGGCGTGGCAAAAGATTTTGAGCGGACCCGTAAATTCCGCGGGAAAGCGATTGTATGTCGGATACTCACCCGGTCATGAAGACGACTACCCGTACTACATCACCGGGGTCGGAACGATGCACGGGTATCCCTCCAGCAATTTCATGTATATGGACAGTTTCATGCGCTGGATCGTCTTTGGCCCGAAATTCGATTCGGTGAGGGATTTCGATTACGACAAGAATCCCGAGTCGCTGATCCCGTTTGAAAAAGATCAGGACGCCGACAACACCGACTTGTCCGGATTCAAAGCCCACGGCGGAAAACTGATTATCTACAACGGCTGGGCGGATCATTCCACGCCTCCGCTGCGAACGGTGCAGTATTACAACGACGTCCGGCAGAAGAATGGCGAAGCCACCGATGAATTTGTGCGCCTGTTCATGATGCCGGGCCTGTATCACTGCAACGGTGGTCCCGGCCCGAACATGTTCGGCGGACTCGGACAGAAGGGATTCAAGAAAAACGACCCTGAACAAGACATCATCGGCGCGCTCGACCGCTGGGTGGACCAGGGCGTCGCCCCCACGAAGCTCATTGCCACTAAATTCAAGGACGATGATCCGAGGCAAGGCGTGGCGCGCACGCGACCCGTGTGCTCGTATCCGCAGGTGGCGTTGTACAAAGGTTCGGGCAGCGTGGACGACGCTGCGAATTTCGCGTGCGCCAGTTCCAAGTAGCGGAAACCGATCGAGAGTCTTGTTGTACTAGATTGCTGCCTGTCATCGAACCTCAAGCCAGGCTGGGCTTAATAAGATCACTGGTCCTCGCTTCGGTTTACGTATAGCCGCCCGGCTCGAATCGCCGCCACGCTCTGAAGCTTTTGCCGGCCCGTTCGTTTCTTTCCGTCGGTGTCATCAAAAACGAACGACCCTTCGCGGACCTCGAGGATGCTTATATCCGCCACTGTTCCGGGGCGCAGGCTGCCCAGTTCAACGCCGAAATTGAACACGCGCGTCGGCCTCACGGTGACGCGTTCAATCACCTGGTCCAGGGTCAGGCCCAGGAGCAGGAACTTTGAGGCCGTAGTGACCAAGTCAAACGTGGGTCCATTGATACTCGTGGTGGCGAGGTCGCTGCTGATCGTATCGGGGATAAAATTCTGATGCAGGCACTTCTCTGCCACGTCAAAGTCAAAACTGTTGCTGCCGTGGCCAAGGTCGAAAAAAACTCCCCGCTCGCGCGCGTCCAGCACCACGGGCAAAAGTTTCCCGTTTGCGTCGAGAATTCCGTTTGGCCGCCCGTTAAAGCAGTGCGTCAGCACATCGCCTTTACGCATTTGCTTGACGATCTCCGGCAGCGGCGAATAGGAGTCCCCGATATGCACCATCAGGGGCAGGCGGGATGTTTCGGCGGCTTCCAGCGCTCGTTTGAGAACCTCAAGATCATTTGGCCCGGCGGTTTCCCTGGAAAGCCGGCACTTGATTCCCACGACGTCCGGCTTGTTTTCCTCGGCTGCACGCGCCGTAGCTTGCGGATTCACCCAATTGAGATTTCCATACTCTCCCGCGAGGCCCATCATCACTCCGAAGCCATTGATGTCCAGCAGCGCGTAGATCCGGGTAGCCGAGGACCCCATGACGTATTTTTTGAATGCGGCGATGCCGGCGTAGCCTGTCGACCCGGTGTCCACAGCCGTGGTAACGCCCCGATTCAGGCAATAGAGATCCGCATTCACCGTGATCGGCCCCATGCTCTCAAAGACGTGCACGTGGGAATCGATGAGCCCCGGGGTCACGATCTTTCCCTTGGCTGAAACAACGCTGCGCGCCCGGGCTGCGGGGATGTCGGGCGCGAGCTGTAAAATCTTGCCGTTCTTTACGGCCACATCAAGAGCGGCATGAATATTTTGTCCCGGGTCGATGACCGTCCCGCCCTTGATCAGCAGATCAAAATCCGGATTCGCACTTTGAGCTGGATGAGCAAGCAGCCCGCTCTCCAGGCCGAAATCAGCGCATGCCAGCAGGCTCGACCCGGCGATCAATTTGGAAAACTGGCGGCGCGTCATCATGAAAGGCCTCTTCGTTCCATTCATCTCCAATGGCGGGAACCGGTGGAATCCCCGGGTTCCATTTCTGCTCAAGACGTAAAAGTCCCGCTCACGCCAGGGCCAGGAGTTCGATTTCGATGCGCCCGCCGTGCAACTGGGATATCTGGACGGTGACGCGCGCCGGCGGATGTGCCGGAAAATAGCGGCTGTAAACTTTCCCCATCGCGTCAAAATCGTTCATGTCTTTCAAATACACGGTTGTCTTCACCGTGCGATCGAGCGACGAATCGGCCGCTTCGAGGATGGCCTTGATGTTTTCCATAACCAGTTCCGTTTGGCGGGTGATGTCGTCTTCAATCACCTGGCCGGTCTTCGGGTCGCGCGCGGTTATGCCCGCGACGAAAACGAATCCGTTGGCCTTGATGGCCTGCGAAAAAGGTCCGACGGGTTTCGGCGCGCGATCCGTCGAAATTGCACGGAGTTTTGGTTTCGAGGTTTCAGCGGGCTTGTTATCGGAACTGGCGGCTACACTGGATCCAACCGCTGCGACCAGTCCAGTCGCTACGGCCTTGCCGAGAAATGCTCTTCGCTTCATATCGTATTCCTCCTATCGCTCGCAATCAGAATCGTTCTGAACAACCTGCTACATGCCTTCGGGGATAGAAGACCGCTATATTGGCGCCCCGAGTTCAGAATCGTAACTCAGAGTGGCCCTACAGCAGTAGTTTTACACCGTGGAGTGGAGGCAATTTTGTGGAACACAAAAAGGCGGGCCACCCGTCCGGAAAGAACCCCTCCAGAATTTTGCCTTTCCGAGCGAAGCGAGGAATCTCTCTTTCTTTTCTTGGGGCCAAATCGAAGAGAGATTCCTCGCTTCGCTCGGAATGACAGAATAAACTGCTTTTTCCGCAGCCTGTTCAGCCGCTGGCCTATTCAATATTGAGCGGCGAAACAGCACCCCACACCATGTAACGGCAAACGCGTGCGAAGCGAATTATTTCGTCTCGTGGCTCCATTCCGCCTGCCACTTCGCTTTCAATGCGGCGCGGTCGACTTCTTGTCCACGCAGGAAAACTTTGTTGATCCGCCGCGTGTTCCCGATTTTCTCCAGGGGATTCGCGTCGAGCACGATGAAATCGGCGTTTTTGCCCGGCGCCACCATCCCGGAATTGACGTGCGCGGTTTTGGCCGCATCGCGCGTCGCCGCAACAATCGTCTCCATCGGCGTCATGCCCATGGCCACCATGCTTTCCAAATCCAGTTGGTTGAAATAGCCGATCAAGAACCGGCTTTGCCCGGTGTCGGTTCCCGTGACGATTCGCATGCCCGCCGCTCGGAGCCTCATGGCATTGCGTCCCTGCAACTCGAAATCCTTGCGGGCGCGTTCGACGGCGTCGTGCGTCATGTTCTTCAACGGTTCGCCCCAGTATTCTTCGATATGTTTCGGAGAATAGGTATCCCGCAGCAGGGGATCGTCCAGCCATGCCGGCCGTCCGCCGCCCTGTGTGAGCATCCAGGCCGTGATCAGCGCCGGCGTCATCCAGATATTCGGCCGATCGTTCCTGGCGATGCGCTCTTTGACGATGGAAATTAATTCGTCGTCGACCGCTTCGCCGCCGCGAACCGGAACGTGCAGCCAACCCTCGTCGCCCGCGCGCATCAGTTCCTTGGCATCCGCCAGAGTGACGTTATGGACCCCGACGGGGACATTGAACTTGCGGGCCTCGTCAATAATCGCTCGATAGAGAACGGGCGTCAGCGTCGGCTTGGTCCCGCCGCGGTTGTCCACCCAGATCTTGATGAATTCCGGTTTCATGCGTACGTAGTCCTGAACCGCCGCTCGAGCCTCCTCCACAGTGGTAACCGGGTAGGACACGTCCACTCTTGATGGGTGGCCCTGCGCTCCTGATCCGGGCCAGGCGATCCCCGTGCCTGCCGTGCGGAACAGCGCCGCATTTGGGACAACCTCTTCCCGCACCTGCAACGGCACGTCGCCCCAATTGGTCCTGCCGCCATGCAGGTCGGAACGGTCTTCCAGATCGCCAACGCCGACCACCGCGCCGACCCCGTTGTAGGCGAGACGCTCCAGATGGTCGATGAGATTCTCGCGCGTGAAAAACTCCTTGGCCATCGTTCCATCATTCACGTGCTGGAATCCGAGGTGGCCGTGGAGGTCGACCATCGCAGGCATGACCGTTTTGCCCGACAGGTCGACGTGCGCCGCCCCGGCCGGAACCTGCAGCTCACCTCGACGGCCGACACGAGTGAACAGATTGTTCTCCACGAGGAAGGCGGAGTTTTCAATGGGCGCGCTGCCGTCGCCCGTGATGAGCCGCGCCCCTTCGAACACGGTTACGCTGGCCTTCCTGGTCTGGCCGTCAATTCGAATTGACCAAGCCACTGCCAGGAACAGACACGCCAGTACGAGCAGGGGGGATGACGTCCTCTTCACACGGCGCATGCAGGCCTCCTTCGAAACCATCGGGATCGAGAGCGGGGCAAGAGTACCACGCGTTTGAGTGGCCAAGGCAATAGCTGCCTGCGAGTTTCAAGCGCGCAGCTTCATTGCTCGCGAGATTTTGCGCGTCTAGGGAAGGAGCAGGATGCGGCCGCTGATTTCCCGCCGTTCAAAGGCTTCGTGCGCCTTGGCGGCATCCACCAACGGATAGCTTCGATCGATTCGGACCGACAGCCGCCCCTCGCGTATCCAGCTGACGAACTGCTGCATGTACTGCGGGTACTCGGCAACGTAGGGAAGACCATTCGTGCGCGTAAGAAACAGCGAGCCTTTTTCCTGCAGTATCATCAGGTCGAGCGGAGGCACGAAGCCGCTCGATTGCCCGTAAATCACCAGGTAACCGGCCGGCGCGAGGCTATTCAAGTTGGCCTCGAAAGTATCTTTGCCGACGCCGTCGTAGACCACGTGGACGCCCCGGCCGTCCGTGAGGCGGCGCGCTTCTTTGGCGATGTCCTCGCGCGTCGAAATAATGACCGCCTCAGCCCCGGCCTCCCGGACGAATTTGGCTTTTTCCTCTTTTGAGGTCACGCCGATCACGCGCCCGCCGCGAATTTTGGCCATTTGGCAGAGCAGCAGCCCAATGCCTCCGGCCGCCGCCTGGATCAAGCACCAATCGCCGGGCTTGACGGGATACGTGCGGTGCGTAAACGCCCACGCCAGAAATCCCTGGTTCAGCCCTGCGGCGGCGTTTTCAAAGCTGAGTTCATCGGGCAAGGGAATCAGCCGTTCCGCAGGGAGGACGACATGCGTGGAGTAGGAATTTCCCCAGAAGCTGACGCGATCTCCTACCTTCACTTTGCCGCCCGCGGATCCGAGTGCTTCCACGACTCCGGCTCCCTGGCTCCCCATAAATAACGGCAAGTCCGTTCCGCCCCAGCGTTGGTAAAAAGCTTGGCCCACCAGTTCGCCGCGGCGTTTCTGAACGTCGAGGAAGTTGACGCTCGCGGCGTGGACACGCACGAGGGCTTCGCCGGGGCCGGGAACCGGCGTGGGCAAATCCTCAAGGCACATCACGTCAGGGGCTCCGTACGCATGAATGCGAATCGCTTTCATGCAGGCAGTTTATCCGTGGCCGGGCAAACGGTGCAAACGGTATGACCTGGCCAAACGCGCCAGGCGGATCGACAGCAAAAGATACCCGCTCTCGGTGGCCGCGGGCGAGCACGCTTTTTGGGATTTCGGCGCGCGCTTCGAGCAAGGGTTGCGGCTCATCATCAGGGGCCTGCAATCTTAGGAATCCGATTTTTTTCCAACGCGGCTTGACAGCACGGAGTTGGCAGCGTCGGCGCTACCTAACCCCGCTCACTGCAACGATGCTTGCGACGACCGTTCCGATTGCTCGCATCGCGGTGAGATACCGGGATTGGAGTTTCGATTCGCATTGTCGCGGGCAGGCGGATGCGTGTATATTGCGGGCCAACCCAAATTAAAGTGGAGACCTCGACCCAATGGAGATTACTTTGAGACGCTTTATCACGAATGCGTTCGTCATCGGGATTGTGTGCGCCGTCATGGCCGGCGCACTGCAAATTCGGCCCGTTGCCGCTGCCGACAGCAAGGATGATCCAAGCGTCCTGCAAGCGGATCACGCCCTGGTCGCAGCGCTCGGGAAGGCGGACAAAGCCGCGGCTGAGAAATTTCTCGACGCGGAATTCATGTGGACAAACTCGGCCGGGAAAACTTTAAGCCGGGCGAAAGTTTTGGGTAATTTGCCCAAACCCCCTCTCGGTGACGAGAGCGGCATTCCAGTGATTGAGTACACCTATGGTCAGGTTGGAGAGGTCCGGGCCGCCCGCGGTAAAATGTACATTTTGCGCGTATGGGTGAAGCGTCCAGCGGGCTGGCGAATTCTTCATTACCACGAGGTCGCGCTGGCAGAGCACGCGGGCGCCAGCGCGCTGAGCGCCAACGACTGCGACAATCCATGCAAGGATGTGCCCTACCCGCCCAAGGACGACGCCGAGAAAGGGATCCGCACTTCCTGGGCGGGATTGGAGCTGGCGCTCACCGACCATGACACGAAAGCATGGACTCCCCACTTTCCCGAAGAGTATTTGATGGCCACTTCGGGCGCTACCGGCCCCATCACCAAGGCGGATCGCATTGCCACGATCAGTAAGCCCGGCGGTCCTCGAGTAACGTTGTGCAGACCCATGTGGGTTGCCGGGAAGCTGTGCGAGTCACAATTGGCGGCAGTGCCACCCGCGAAGTTCTTTCACTTCGGGGACTCGGTCGTGATCATCTCGCGAAACAAACCGTATATCGGCAAGCCCGAACTCAGCACGCGCATCTGGCATATCGACCACGAAGGAATCTGGCAGATGATGGAGAGCTGGGACACGGAGATTCAGTCCGCTCCCGCCGCGGTGCCGAAACCATAAGGCAGCGATCGCAGCGACATCGGCGGCGGGAAAGGGTAAAATGCCTCTCAACTGGCGAGGTGGCTCATGAAAAATAAACGGGGAATCCTCATCGCTCTGGCCGGCGGTCTTCTCCTGGCTTCAGTTCCGGTGCCGGCTCATCACGGGACGGCCGCGTTTGAAATGGAGAAATTGACCACGGTCAAGGGAACCGTCACGAGATTCGAGTTCATGAATCCCCACGCATTAATTTATGTTGACGTGGCTGGCACCAAAGGCGAAGTCGAACATTGGATCGCGGAAGAGAGCAGCAACAACCATCTGAGCCGCAGCGGCTGGGACAAGAATACGCTGAAGGCGGGCGATCAAGTCACGATTGCCGGCCATCGCGCCAGGAACGGCGCGCGTGTGCTGGAGCTGCAATGCTCGGAATGTTCGGTGACCGATCCGCAAGGCAAGGTTTGGCCTTACCAGTAGATAGCCGGGGTCAGTCGCAGGAACGTCGGCAGCAAACGACGTATTTTTTCCTTTTCAACCGCGTTTAAGGGCTGGCTCCAAGCCGCGGGAGAAACTTTGCAAAATGCGCAATAACTGGACGAGTTTAGTTTTGGCCATGGGCGCTGTATTGGTCTTCTCATCCTCTCTTCGCGCCCAGACCGCTGGACAGCCGGGCGCGCCAACGGCTCGCGTAACTTCCCCCACAGTGGACCTTTCCGGAGTTTGGGAAGCCAACATGCCGGATCTTAAGTGGGCCACTTATTCCTTTACCCCGGACATTCCTCCGATGACTCCCTGGGGAAAACAGCGATACCTGGCCGTGAAGCCGTCCTATGGACCCAGGTCGTT
>DATHPN010000078.1:0-3782 GCA_035483715.1 Candidatus Acidiferrum sp. | reverse complement strand
TGGAAATCGGCTCGACCCATTCGCTGGAATAATCGGCCAAGTCCTCCGGCGTCATGGTGCCGCCAAGCCTGCCGGACAGCGCCACGATGCTCTTCGCAGATTCGCCCCGGTAATAGGCGTCTCTGCCGCCGGAAGCAATCGCCTCAAGTGAACGCGCGAGATCGGGATTGCGGAAAACCTCGCCCATTCGCGGCGCGTGGCCACCGGACAGATACGTCGCCGCGGCATTCTTGTCCTGCTTCAGCAGGTCCACCTCGTCCGCCCAATACGCGGCATCCCATTCGGGCACAGGAAACCCTTCGCGAGAGTAGTAAATCGCGGCGGCGAGGAGCTCGGCGAATTTCTTCGTACCGAATCGTGCAATCAATTTTGCCCAGCCATCAACGGCACCCGGAACCGTGACCGACTGGATTCCTTTTTGTGGCATTTTCGCAATGCCCTTGGACTTGAGAAATTCGACGGAGAGCCCGGCGGGAGCCCATCCACTCGCATTCAGCCCATACAGCTTCCCGGACTTCGCGTCATAAACAATCGCAAAAAGATCGCCGCCGATTCCGTTCATCATCGGCTCAACCACGCCCATCACCGCATTGGTTGCGATGGCCGCATCCACCGCGTTGCCACCGTGGGCCAGTACGTTCGCTCCAGCCTGCGCCGCTAATGGGTTTTCCGCAGACACCACTCCCCGGCGTGAAATAACCATGGAGCGGCCTTGCGTGCGGTCCTGCGCACTCGTCTGCGGGGCGGATATCATCATCGCCAGCGGAAGAAAAAATACGCAAAGCGTCACGCGCACGAACTCTCTCATGTGTCTCCTAGGTCAAACAGCCGCTGCCGTAGAAGCTCCGGGCGCCCTTCGAGCTACAGACTCCACGCGAATCCGACCAGAGCCTAGTGTGAGCGGTGAACGATCTCAAACTCGGAAAAATTGCCGAGGATGCCGAACCAAAAGAGATTTGCCAATTCCCTTCGCCTTGCGCCTGATTATCGCGGCAATCAAAAAAACCGGTCTTTCACTCTGCCACCGAAACATTGACACCCGCGCGCCGCAGAAGTACCGTGACTGCCGAAGCGCGGGGCAGGAAAATTGAATCCACCGGAATTTAAAATTGATGAGGCGTCGCAACCGCAGGGCATCTTCGCGCGCGTCCGCCTGCTGGACCAAAGCCTCACATTTTTCCTGGCCATTTTGATCCTGATAATTTTTGTGGTCTTCCCGCTCGCCGGCCTGGGCTGGCTCGGGAAGATCATCGTGGACCTGGTGCTCTCGATTCTGCTGATATCCGGCGCGGTAGCCACCACGCGCAGTCGCACGCTGACGATCCTGGTAGTTTTGTTGACGATCGCGGGCCTGATTGTGCACTGGACCGGCGCTTATGCTCCGAAGTTCGGCCATCCAATTCTCGAATCGGCTCTGTTGCTCGCTTGCCTGCTGGCGTTTGCCGTGATAACCCTCATTCAAGTGTTCAGTCCCGGCGCGATCACCGTGCATCGCGTGCTCGGGGCGATTGCAGCGTACCTGCTGATCGGCCTGATGTGGTCCTACGCCTATTTTCTGGCGGACATGATCATCCCCGGCTCGATTCACCCAACCGTAAACGCGCAGGAAGACGTGGCGCCCATGGCGCGTTACGTCTATTTCAGTTTTACCACGCTCACCACTCTCGGTTACGGTGACATCGTCCCTGTGCATCCCATCGCGCGTACTCTCGCGGTTTGCGAAGGGCTGATCGGCCAGCTCTATCCCGCCGTGCTGATCGCCGGCCTGCTGGGCATGGCGCTGCAACCGCAAAAACCGCCCGACAGCAAACCGTAGTCGGACTTAGAAGCGCGTAGCTACGAAATTCCGCGCCAGGAGTAACGCCGCTACTTCCCCTTCTCGATGGGATAGCCCTTCTGAATCCAATCTGTGTTGAAATCGTTCGGCAGAATCAAGACACGCAGATTTGTAAAACCCATATCGCGCATCGCCACAAACGCCGGCCGCAGATTCGGGCAGTGCGCCATCGGGCAGCAGCCGCAATACAAAACCACGTTCGAAGCCTTGGGAATCTTCTGCGCCCAGCTCTTCAATTCGGCCAGTCCCGCGTCAGTGGAAGCAGCTCCGTGAAACACAGCATGAGGAATGTGCGCACCCTGATACAAAGGACGAAAACCCACACACACCACGGCAGGCTCGTCAGGATGAGGCGGGGCCGCGAGTTCCTTCACCAGATCCGCCGGCTGCACCGTTTGCGCGCTGGACCAGGGATCGTCGCCATCGTCAGCGTGTGCCGACGCCACAACGCGCGTAGCGCGAGAACTGATTACGGCTAGCGCCACGAATAGAAAGCAAAGCAGTGCCGCCGCGACGCCGCGATTTATTTTTATCTGCAAGATTCTCTCCGATCACTGCCGGATACTAGCGCCGTCACGATTCTAAAACGCGCCCCCAAAAAAAGAAAAGCCGGCGGGTACAAAACCCGCCGGCTCGAAATGCTGCAACCGCGAAAAACCGCCGCGACTAAGACGCCGGCTGCGGCGCTTCCATTTTCTTCTGTTTGATGGCCTTCACCTTGTCCACCAAGTCTTCCGCCGACTTGATGTCCGCATCATGCGCCGCGGGCGTAGTTTCCATGTCCGCCTTCTGCCGGTACATCAGGTTCAGGTAGGCCATCGCGTCGTCGTAGTCCTCGCGCAACTGAATCGCTTTCTGCAGGCTGGCGATGCCTTCATCCACCACCGTGCCGTATTTCTGTTGGAACTGCGCCGCGAGCGCGGGTGGCATCGGGTCCGTGTCCGAAATGGACTTCTTGGCGGTCTTGTTGTAATCCTCGCGCATCTCCCGGTTGCCGCGGAACGCCAGCGACCAATCAATCACGCCCACCCAGTAATACGGCTCCGGATCGTCGGGCTTCAGCGAGATGTGCTTCTGGTGGTAGCTCTTCGATTCCTCCATCATCTTGGGATCGAACGGCGGGCCGCCGGCCATGTTGTAAAGCACCGAGCCCAGCCCATCAATCGCGGAAAGATTTGGATTAGCGGAGTCGGCCGCCAAGATGTCTTTAAATTCCTGCGCGGCCTGCTGCCCATTGCGCACATTTTCGGGAGAAGGAGCGCCCGGAATGTACTGCGCGGAATAAGCCGTCGCCAGATAAAGCCGCGCGTTGGTCAGCCCCGGGTCCAGGTCCTTGGCCGTCTTGAAATCCTCAATGGCCAGATCGGTCTGGCCGGCCTTATAAGCTTGCACGCCCTTGTTGAGCTTGTCGCGCGCGCGCAGCTTGTCTCATCCAGCGCCTGCGCCGAGTGACGCCACTACCACGGCGAGAAGAATAACTGTGTGAGGCTTCCGCTGCATCCCTTGCTCTCCTTGATGAAGCTGCGCCGAAAACGAAAACACCCGCAAGTTCGCGAGGTTTCCGGCGCACGCAACCGCCGATTAGGAATTACTGCCCTGCTTCGATCTTCGCGGTAATCAGGCCGACGTTGTCAATCCCCGCGCCGCGCATAATATCTATGGCGCGAGCCACCTGCGCGAATTCCACCGCGTCGTCGCCCTTCACGAAAGCCACTTTCTCCGCGCGCTGCTTGAAAATGTCTTCCAGCCGCGGTCCGAGTGCGTCCCAAGTAGTATCGTCCTGGTTGATCATGACTTTTCCGTTGGAGGTGACCTGCACGACGATGGTCTTCGCCAGCAGCGCGTCATCCTGCTTCTGGTTCGGAGGAGTCGGCTGCGGAACCAGGGCATCCAGCCCCTGGGGAACCGTCGGCGTGATCACCATGAAAATAATGATCAGCACCAA
>DATHPN010000077.1:0-16309 GCA_035483715.1 Candidatus Acidiferrum sp. | reverse complement strand
GCGATCCGCCTCCGGAGCTGCCTCCTCGGGATCCTCCACTCGGTGCGCCGCCGTGGGATCCGCCGCCAGACGGTGCGCCGCGATATCCGCCGCCAGAGCCGCCGCCACTAGGCGCGCTGGGCATTGACCGACCGGAATAGGACCCGCCGCTCGGCGGCCCGCCGCGATATCCTCCGTAGCCGCCACTACTGGGCGCGCTAGGCATCGGCCTTCCAGAATAAGAGCCTCCGCCGCGGGGCGTTACTACCGGTTGGTGCATATTGAGCGCAGGTCGATTCGATCCGCCGCTGGAGTAGCCGCCGCGCGCAGTATTTTCATATTGCCGCGTAGGCGCGGAGGGTTGCGAATAGTTCGATCGCGGTTGAGCCCCGCCTCCTTGCCCTTCAAACGCCCTGCCGCCATTGGATTGCGCTTGGCCTGACGGCGGAGTGAAAGTGTGCCATCCGGGCCGCGAGGACTGAATCGACTGACTTTGTTGCGAGGAAGGCGAATTAAAACCGCGCTGCCCGGAATTCGTCGAGGACGTCGGCCTGGATGACAGCTCGGCCGCGTTGCCACGATTCACATTTCCGTTATTCGCCTGCCCGAACCCGTTGGATCCGGACCGGACCGTGTTCTGCTGCACTTGGCCACCGGAGGGGTTTCCGCCGCGATTGAAGTTGTTCACACCTCGCCCGGCCTGAACCGATGAACCCTGGCGAGCGTTGCTGCTAAAGAATCGCTGATTATTGTTTGCGCGGCTTGGAATCGAGCTGGGGTTCACTTGCCGGTTCGTCGATTGGAAACTCTCACGTGATGGCGACACCGGATTTGCGCCCGTCATCAGACTGGCTTTTCGGAACGAACCCGGATCGATCCTCGACTGTTGCGCCGGCACGCGCCCGCGGCCGAATTGATTGCTCTGCATTGAGCTGATCCCGCCACGCACACGCGCATCGCTGGACGCCCGGTCGATATTTGAGTAAGCGTGCGCACCCCCCCTCAGCGGATTCATGCCGCCGAAGTTGTTATGGATGTTGGTGATGTTGACCACATTCACGCGGTTGATACCGCGGCCGTACCACGGGAAGAAGCGATCTCCCGGCCCGCAAGGCAGCCAACCGATGCTCCCGAAGCCGCCGCCGAAACCAAAACCAAAGTTGACACCCCATCCTCCCCCGCCAAATCCGAAGAAGGACACATATGCCGGGGCCCAGACTGGATAGTAACCGGCGTAGACCGGTCCCGGCCACCAGCCCCAGTTGCCGCCATAAACGAACCAGCGTCCATAATGGTAGGGAGCCCAGCCCCAGGGCTCATAAGAAACCCAGGTCCATCCATAATAGGGCTCGTACACCCAGCGGCCGTCGCGATACGGCGCCCATTCCGCACCACTGTCAGGAAACCAAACTTGTCCATAGTCAGGGACGTCTCGCCAATGGCCATAAGCGTCCAGGTCTTGCGTTCCCGTGTAGTTGGGATTGGTGTGCTGCCAGCTTTCCGCGCTTTCGATTACGTGATCGCGATCGCCGTTCCATTTGTCCCATTCGTCCCTGCCGGGCGCTCCGGAAACTTGATACTGCGCGCTATCCGCGTTGCCTTGAATGGTGATGCGCTGGTCGCGCTCCACGCGGGTGCTTCCCTGCGGCGTGGATATTTCCGCGGAACCCCGGCGCACATCGACGACTGTTTCATTGTCGGAGTTCACCTGGATGCGAAAGCTGCCTTCCCCCATTTGTGGGCGGATGGCAACGTTAGGCGTTTCAATCTCCGCACCAGAATCGTTGTTCTTCATGACGTCGTAATTCACCAGGCCTTGTCCGATCTGAATCTGCAATTGGTTCCGCGCCAGGCTTACGACATTTGCCGTGGACTGGCCGTCCATCCGGAGGATGTTCGCGTGATCCAGTTGAATTTCGGCGCGCGCGTTCGGCCCCACGGAGATATGGTCGCCGCTCACCACGGGCGTATTCAGCGTGGCCGCGACCCAGTCATTCGACCCCTCGTGCTGCGTCGAGACGTCACCGTGAATGAAGCTGATGCGCGCTGCACCGGGGTCATTCTGCGGCGCTTGCTGCGGCCCTCCTTGGGGAGGTGGCCCGCCTTGCGATTGCGGAGGATACTGCGCCGGAATCTCCATAGGCTGCTGCGAGGCCGGGGGCCCTTGTTGCGCGCCAGCGCCTGCGCCCATTCCCAGGAACAGCGCCCCGCTCAGTAGAACCGTCCCCAGATTCCCAAGATAGCTTCTCATGGCCGACCTCCCACAACTCCTCAGGTCAACTTATTCCTTTACTCGTATTCAATGGTTGCAGGGCTGGTGCCAAACGAGGGCTTGTCTTAAATTTAAAATAAAATGTTTATTATCAATGTGCTAGCGGATACGTATGCGAGGGGTTTCGGCCCGCTTGGTGAGAAACGCGGTGGTTCCCACGCAGGGGGTGGTGGTTTTCAGCCAGCGCCCCAATATCGGAGCCCCCATGGCCTGTTTTCGATATATAATTTCAGATATGAGTCAAGAGGCATCGGATCTCCTCAAGAAGACGCTCAACCTCCCCGTGGCGGAACGTGCCGAACTTGCATGCAGGGTCTCTGATCGAAAGTCTGGATGAAACTGAAGATGAATCCGTTCAGGCCGCATGGGACGCTGAAATCGTCCGGCGAATGGAAGATCTGAGTTCGGGAAAAGTCAAACCGGTTTCCCTGGAAGAGGCACGGCGGAGACTTTCCTCGGCCATTGAATGACGGCACAAGATTCCTCTCTTCATCCCGCCGCTATTGAAGAGGCTGAAGCTGCGGCGCGTTGGTATTTCGAACGTAGCCCTCGGGCGGCAAAAAGATTCGTAGATGAACTCAATCAAGTTATCGACAGGATTCTTGTAGCACCCCGTCGCTGCCCCGCAGTAGAAATGGCACCCGAAAACTAATCCTTCCTTGTTTCCCCTTTGCGGTAATTTATTGGGAGGCTGAAGGTCATATTCGAATTCTTGCCGTTGCCCATGGACGAAGTTGGCCAGGCTATTGGAAGTATAGGCAGTGACGATCGCCTGCTTGGAGATCCCCATTTCCAAGGATGTAGCGCGAGGATTGTCGCGTTTATGTTTCGAACCTCGCAAGAACCTTCTTAATTCTCCGAGTCTGCAGGATCAGGTACCCCCAATTTTGAGAGGCGGTAGCGCAGGGCGTTGCGGGAGAGGCCGAGGGCGCGGGCGGCCTGGCTTTTGTTGCCGTTAGCTTGGCGCAGGGCTTCGCGAATGGCTTCGTCTTCCCATTGTTCCAGCGTGACGCCGGATGGCAGAACGTAGGTGGAACTCCCGGGCGCGGGAGAACGCTTGGAGGGATCGTCGAGATAAATGTCGGCGGCGTCGAGCGTCGCGGCGGAGGAAAGAGCGACGCCGCGCTCGATGATGTTCTGCAGTTCGCGGACGTTGCCCGGCCAGTGATAATCCATCAGGCGCTTCATCGCTTCGGGCGTGATTCCGGTGATGGTTTTTCCGGATTCCTTGGAGTAGCGCTCGAGGAAATAATTGGCGAGAGCAGGAACATCTTCCTTGTGCTCGCGCAGCGGAGGGATGTCGATGGCCACAACGTTCAGGCGGTAGTAGAGGTCTTCGCGAAAGGTGCCTTCTTCGAGCGCGGCGCGCAGATCGCGGTTCGTGGCTGCGACCAGGCGCACGTCCACTTTAAGCGTTTTCGTTCCGCCCAGGCGCTCGAATTCGCGGTCCTGCAGGACCCGCAGGAGCTTCACTTGAATGGCGCCGGGCACGTCGCCGATTTCGTCGAGAAACAGCGTGCCCTTGTCGGCCAGCTCGAATTTTCCCGCCTTGCTTCCGGTCGCGCCTGAGAACGCGCCCTTCTCGTAACCGAAGAGTTCGCTTTCGAGAAGAGTTTCCGGAATTGCGGTGCTATTGATTTTGATGAAAGGGCCGGAGGCGCGCTGCGAATGTTCGTGAACGGCGCGGGCGATCAGGTCTTTTCCCACTCCACTTTCGCCGCCGAGGAGCACCGTCGAGTTCGTGGGAGCGACGCGCTCGACCATTGCGAGCACGGCCTGCATTTTGTCGCTCTGCGCGACGATGTTGGTGTAGGCGTAGCGGCGACCGAGGGCTTCGCGCAGCGTGAGGTTTTCCTCGCGCAGGCGGCGCGTATCGAGTTCCTTGCGGATCACCAGCACAAGCTCGTCGAACGAAAACGGCTTCGTGACGTAGTTGCTCGCCCCGACTTTCATGGCTTCGACGGCCGATTCGACCGTGCCGTATGCGGTCATCACCACGACGGGGAGCGCGGCGTTGGCGCGCTTCACGGCCTGCAAAAATTCCAGCCCGCTCATTCCCGGCAGGCGCAAGTCGGTCACCACGAGGTCCGGCTTTTCGCGCACCAGGAGTTGCAGGCCCGTCTCCGCGTCTGCCGCGGAGTGCACGAGGAAACCTTCTTCACCGAGCTGCAATTCGAGAAGACGGCGCATCTTGGCCTCGTCTTCGACAATGAGAATCGCCGCTTTTTCGTTGCGCGTGGTCATGGGTTTAAGTAGCGCAGGCTTCAGCCTGTGGATTTTGGACTTTGCAAAGACGAAACCCCACAGGCTGAAGCCTGCGCTACTGAGCCACCATTGTGCCAGCACTCGTGCCCTAGCGAAAGACGTGCAGGCTTTAGAGGAAAGCTACTCGGGTTCGGTCCAGGCGTCAGGCGCTCTTTGTTCAAAGCGCGTGAAGGAGCCTTGAAACACAAAGCGGATCGTATCGGTGGGGCCGTTTCTTTGCTTGGCGATGATCAAGTCGGTTTCTCCGCGTTCTTCGGGGGTGACTTCGCTGGATTTCTTGAAGAAGTTGGGGCGGTGGATAAACATCACCACGTCGGCATCCTGCTCGATCGCGCCCGATTCACGCAAGTCCGCAAGGCGCGGCTCGCGGTCTTCCCGTTCGGGCGCGCGCGTGAGCTGCGAGAGCACCAGCAGGGGAACCTTGAGTTCCTTGGCCATGGCCTTGAGGCCGCGCGTGATGCTGGAAATTTCTTCGTTGCGGTTGCCGAACCTTCCGCGCGCGGAAACCAGTTGCAGGTAATCCACGACCACCAGCGAAAGGCCCTTGTCGCGTTTCAAACGGCGCAGCTTCGCTCCCATTTCCACGACCGTGGCGGAGCCCGCGTCATCGATCCACAGCGGCGCTTCCGACAAGTGGCTGAGCGATCGTGGAATTCTGGCCTTGTCGTCATGATTCAGGTGGCCGGTCCGGAATTTGTGCGAATCAACCTTGGCGTCGGCGGAAAGTAGGCGCAACAGCAGAGATTCCTTGGACATTTCCAGGCTGAAAATCGCGACGGGCTTGTTTCCGCGCACGCCGATATTTTCGGCGAGGTTCAGCGCGAAGGCGGTTTTCCCCATGGAAGGCCGCGCCGCCAGGATAATCAGTTCGGAAGGCTGCAGGCCCGAGGTCAGGTCGTCGAGCAAGTCGTAACCGGTGGAGAGGCCGGTGATGCGGTGGCCTCCCTCGTAGATGCGCGAGATGCGATCGTGGCTTTCCGTGACCACGTCATGCAATCCGACGAGACCCAGGCGCACGCGATCCTCGGCCAGCTGAAAGATGGAGGACTCGGCGCGGTCCAGGATTGTGTCGGCGTCCTCCTCAGCTTCGAGCGCCTGCTGCTGAATCGCGCTGGTGGCATGGATCAGGCCGCGCAGGAGCGATTTTTCCTTCACGATGCGGGCGTAGTGCTCGACGTTGGTGATGTGCGGCACGCCGTCCATCAATTGAGAGACGTAGGCCGCGCCGCCGACCGATTCCAATTCGCCGCTGCGCTGCAACTGCTCGGTGAGGGTCACCAGGTCGATGGCTTGCTGCGTTTCACCGAGGGCGATCATCTGCTGGTAAATGCGGCGGTGATGATCGTGGAAGAAATCCTCCGGTTTTAGTTTCTCGATGGCTGCGTTGATGGCGTTGTTGTCGAGCAGGATCGCGCCGAGAATGCTGCGTTCCGCCTCGACGTTGTGGGGCAGGGGACGTTCCAGCGATGTGCTTGCGGTGGCCATAGTTGATTCGCCTTAATTTCGCCTAGGAAGGGTGTTCGTGTCAACCACCCGTGCAAACCAGAATCCCTGCGCAAATCTCAATTGAAATACGCATGGATCATGGCCGCTTCCATCCGGAGTCACAACGAAGAAACACGCAATGGCTTGTGGATGGAAAAAAAACTTGTGGATATGCTGGAAAACAATTCGAACGCTAGACGAAAACGGGCGACGATCCGTGACCCCGGAAAAACGGATCGCGGGGGCAAGAAGAACGGGCTGCTATCGCGCCTTTACACCCTGGTGCGGGCTTGAGGCGAGCTGGCCGAACTTTCCCAAGTGGGAATGATCCAGATTTCGGTGAAGAGTTTGTGCTTGCGGTCGTGCCCGTGGTCCTCCGCGAGCATTTCGCGCAACTTCTTTGGGAGTTCGTCCGTCTGGCTCGCGGCATCGGCGTGATGCTTGCACGCCTGGTGGTAGCCAATGCCGAAACGAGCGCCGCAACAATCGCACAACTCGAACGTTTCAATCGTGTAGGTCGGATACTTGGCAATTTCTTTGTCGAGAATAGCCACCGGACTGTTCAAATCGGTTGTCATGTCATCCTCCGCTGGGGTTGAGGATTCTTTGGTTCAACTGATTGTCGCTTTGCGCCTCGCGGAGCAGAGCTGGGACCGAGTGTGGTCGTCAGGGCAATTTTAACTCGAAAAGGATCGGTGCGCCCTGTGGAATTCGTGTGGACCTGTGAATATCTCTTCGAATATGCTTGACAACTTCCGCTGAGGAAAAGGTGTGGATTACATTTTGAACGGGCTTCAGCCCTTCGCATTTACGGCAGGGCTGCGAACCAAAAGCAGACCGGCTGAAGCCTGTCCTACGCTTCTTTCTCGACGAGCACCTTGAATTCGGCGGTGACTCCGTGAACGAGTTTCACGGTGACTGGCCTTTCGCCGATGATCTTGATCGGCTCGTCGAGCTGGATGCGGCGTTTGTCGATCTCGAAGCCTTGCGCCTTGAGGGCATCCGACAAATCGGCGGAGGTCACCGAACCGAACAGCTGGTCGTTTTCTCCGGCTTTGCGCGTGAACTTTACGGTCACCTGATTTAACAGGGCGGCCTGCTGCTGAGCGGCGTCCTTTTCCGTGGCCGTGCGCTTGGAAAGCGTGATGCGGATTTTTTCCAGTCGCTTGATGTTGGCGGGCGAAGCTTCGAGCGCCAACTTCTGCGGCAGCAGATAATTGCGCGCGTAGCCGGCGGCGACTTCCACGACTTCGCCGCGGGTGCCAAGTTTCTCGACGTCTTCCTGCAAGATGATTTGCATGGCGGTCCTCTTCTTGGGTGCGTCCTGATATATTGCGCAAACACAAAAAATCAAATGCGAAAGTCAAAATCTTTAACACAGAGAACACAGAGAACACAGAGAAAGGCTGAAAAAACAATTCTGGCGATCGCCGAATATCATCGGTCCTTTGATAACAATATTTATTGGGCTTTTTTTACTCTTTCTCTGCGCCCTCTGTGTTCTCTGTGTTGAAAGATTTTTCCTTCTTTACAGTTCCGTCGCGAAAGGCAAGAGCGCGATGTTGCGCGCGCGCTTGATGGCTTCGCCGAGCCAGCGCTGGTGGCGCGAGCAGGTACCGGTCATGCGGCGGGGCAGAATTTTGCCGCGCTCCTGCACGAACGGCTGGAGCATGTCGACTTTTTTGTAGTCGATGAAGTCCACGTGCTCGACGCAAAAGCGGCAGACTTTCTTCTTGCGGAAATACTGGCGCTTGCCGCCGCGGCGCGGACCGCCGGGACCGCCGCCCGGTCCTCCGGGGCCGCCGCCTTCGCGGCGCGGCCCTCCTCCTCCGCCGGAGTGGCCTTCCGAGCGGCGAGGGGGCCCGCCCGTGTGTCCTCCCTCTGAGCGAGGAGCAGGGCTTGGGCTCGGTGATTCTGGTGGTGCTGGTGGTGCCGGTTGATCGAGCATCTTGTTTCCTCTCCCTGTAGAAATCAAATCGCTGGCCGCCGCTTATTCGGCGGCGGCTGCGGGAACCTGCTGCGCCGGTTGCGGCGGCGCCGGAGGCGCTTGCTTGCGCGGACGGCGGCCGGCACGACGCTCGCGATGTTTCCCGAGTTTCTGCTGGCGCTTCAGTTCTTCATCAAGGCGGATGGTCTGATACTTGATGACGGCGTCGGAAACCTTCAGGCGCCGCTCGAGTTCCTTGATCAAGTCGCCCTGCGTGCTCTTCACGACCATGTAGACGAAAAATCCTTCGCGATGTTTCGCCACGCGGTAGGCCAGGCGCCGCGTGCCCCATTTCTCGGTCTTCTCGATCTTGCCACCGTGCTCTCCCGAGGAGTGTTCCAGCGTGGCCACGATCTTGTTGACCTCTTCCTCCGGCGTGGCCGGCCGGCAGATGAAGATCAGGTCGTATATGCGTTCGTCCATTTTTTAACTCCGTTTCTCAAACTTTCCGGTTTCAACCTAGAACTCAATTTCATTGACAAGGGTCGAGCCAACTTGCTTGATGCGCCAGGGGCTAAAGCCCAATCTCTCGATCGTCTTGATGTCGCGGCTGAAGCCGCGTCCCACAAACCTTTCCAGCAACGAAGCTTGACGGCGACAAGGCTTCCATCCGCCCTCAAGAGTCAATCTGTGGCCGCGCTTACTCTTCTGCTGCTTCCTCGTCCTGCGGGGAAACGCGGCGATTGAAGCGGTTCATCGCGGCTTGCGTTCCTTCCGCCAAAATCGCTTTCACGGCTTCGGCGCCCTGCTCGATTTCCTCGGCGACCAGATCCTCTTCGTCGCGGCGGATCTGGCGAAGCACGTACTCCTTCAGATCGCCGCGCATTTCCTCGGGCTTCACGCCCAGGCGCACGCGGACAAATTCCGTGGTGCCGGTGGCGCCAATCACGGATTTGAGTCCGTTATGGCCGCCGGCGGTGCCGCGCTCGCGGACGCGCAACATCCCCCAGGGGAGCGCGACGTCGTCGCATACGACGATCAGTTCGGACGGCTGGCACTCGGCGCGGCTCAGCAGCTCCCGCACCGCCAGTCCACTCAGATTCATCATCGTCTGCGGCTTGGCCAGGACCACTTCGCGCCCTGCGATCTGGCCCAGCCCCACCAGCGATTTCGCTTCCGGCCGAGAGACGCGAATCCCGGCATCCTCAGCGAGCGCGTCCACGACCAGAAAACCCAGGTTATGCGGCGTCCAGGCGTACTCGATGCCGGGATTGCCGAGGCCCACGATCAGGCGCATACGGCCCACCCGTTGGGCTCTGCTCTAAGTGTGAGGGCTCTAGGCATCTTCGCCCCAAACGCAGACAGGTTGAAGCCTGTCCTACTTCTTCTTTTCCTTTTCGACAGGGGCGGCCTCTTCGCCTTCCTCGCCTTCTTCGGCTTCCTTCTTGCCCTTCTTGATGACTTCGGGCTCGGCCGGCACTGCTGCGGCATCCGCGGCAACCGCCTCGGCGGGCTTCTCCTCCTCGACGCGCAGAGCGACGACGTGCGCGAGCACGCGCTGCGGATCGGTCATCAGCTTCATTTTTTGCGGATCGAGCGGAATGTCCGAGGCGCGCAGCTGCATGCCCATCATCAAGTGGGAAATATCCATCCGGAATTCGGTTGGAATATCCGCGGGCAAGCACTCGATTTCAACTTCACGGGTGACCATTTCAAAGACGCCGCCCTGGAGCTTGACGCCCTGCGCTTCGCCAAACACGTGCACGGGAACCTTCACGCGCATGCGGACGTCCATGGCCACGCGCAAGAGATCCAGATGAAGGAGCGTGCCCTTGACCGGATCGACTTGATATTCCTTCACGATGGCGGAATGCTCGCCCTCCTGGGTCTTCACAGTGAGAATGGTGTTGTGTCCCGAGGCCGAACGCAGGATCGCTGACAAATGTTTTGTATTCACCTGCAGCGCCAGCGGTCCCCCCTTGCCGCCATAGAGGACGGCGGGAACTGTGCCGGCGACGCGAAGGCGCCGCGCGGCGTTTTTGCCCCTGGTTTCCCGAGGGGCTGCTTCTACGATGATTTGATCCATAAATCCTTCCCCATTTCTGAAGCGTAGTTCGTTTGAAAATTCTCAAAACAATTCTTGCTGTTGGTGACGCAGGGCTCAGTTTACGAGTTTTAGTTTTCGCAAACTTCAAATTCCACAGGCTGAAGCCTGCGCTACTCGGTCGTCAGAAAAACAGTTCGCTGATCGAAGTTTCCTCGTGGATCGAATGAATGCCGCGGGCTAGCAGTTCAGCGACGCTCAGCACTTTGATCCTGGAAACTTTTTTGGCGGCCTCGGTCAGAGGCACCGAATCGGTGACGATGACTTCGACGATCTGCGAAGCGCACAGGCGTTCCACGGCCGGTCCGGAAAGCACCGGATGCGTGCAGCCCGCGTACACTTTTGTGGCGCCCTCTTTCAAGAGGGCTTCGGCGGTTTTCACGAGCGTGCCGGCGGTATCGATGATGTCGTCGATAATCAGCGTGGCGCGGCCGCGCACGTCTCCGATCAGGTTCATCACTTCGCTCACGTCAATATCCACGCGGCGCTTATCCACGATGGCCAGCGGGGAATTGAGTTTTTTGGCGAAGGCGCGGGCGCGCTCCACGCCTCCCGCATCGGGCGAAACGACGGTCAGATTTCCGATTTTTTTCTTCTCGAAGTACTCGACCAGCACGGGCATGGCATACAAGTGGTCCACCGGCACGTTGAAGTAGCCTTGAATCTGCGGGGCATGCAAATCGAGCGTCAACGCGCGGTTGGCTCCGGCGGTCTCCATCAGATCGGCGACCAGCTTCGCGGAAATCGGCACGCGCGGCTTGTCCTTGCGGTCCTGGCGCGCGTAACAGTAGTAAGGCACGACCGCGGTGATGCGCCAGGCGGAGGCGCGCTTGAACGCGTCGATCATCATCAGCAGTTCCATCAGATGAAAATCAGCGGGGTTCGAGCATGGCTGCACCACAAACACGTCCGCGCCGCGCACATTTTCCAGAATCTGAAAATACACTTCGCCGTCGCTGAATTTGCCGAGCTTGGCCTCGCCAAGCTTGGTGCCCAGGTGGGCGCAAATATCCTCCGCCAAACGCGGGTTCGCGCTGCCGCAGAAAATTTTGAACTTGTCGTCGATCAAGTTTGATGATCCTTGCGAGTGCTCGAGCCGTTCAGACCAGATCGCCTCCACCCATTTTTCGGCGGTACTCCACCCTGGATAGAGTCGAGCAGAGAAAAACCTGATCCTTCGGAAACGCTCGGGCAGCCCGGCGCGCCTTCGCTGGGTGTTGATAGACTCCAAACACCGCCGAACCGCTACCCGCCAGCGAGGCCTCTGCGGCTCCTTGCTGAAGCAACTCCCTCTTGATCGCAGCCAAGCGGGGATACCGGGGAAAGACAGCAGCCTCAAAATCGTTTGAGAGGACGCCCCCCTGAGGGCTCCAACATTGAGCACAGAACCGCAATAGTGTAGAGGGGCTGGGAGTGTTTGTCAATTCTTCTGACAACCACTGGTAGGCGTCCCTGGTGGGCACAGCAATTTCATGCGGCGAAATCACCAGCACCTGCCGCCGCGCCGTATCGGGCAAGGGGTAAATCTCGTCGCCCCGTCCGATTCCGAGCGCGCGGCCCCCGTGCAGAAAAAAGGGAACGTCGGCGCCAAGGCTGGAAGCGATTTCATGCAGGCGCTCTGCTTCGATGCGTTTCCCGGCCAGACGCAGGAGGCCCAGGAGGGCGGCGGCCGCATCGCTCGATCCGCCGCCCAGGCCGCGGCCGACGGGAATGCGTTTGGTCAGCACGGCGCGTACTCCATGCGGGAATCCAATTTCGCGGGCCAGCAGAAGAATCGCGCGATAGACGAGGTTGTCCGGTCCCGGCTCCGCGGCAAGCTGAGAATTTCCGGCGATGCGCAACTCGATGCCGGGTTCTCGCGAGGCTTGCAACTCCAGCGTGTCGTGCAGGGACACGGCCTGGAAGATCGTGCGCAGTTCGTGATAGCCGTCCGCGCGACGCCCCAGGACGTCCAGGCGCAGATTGACCTTGGCATACGCGGGCAAGCGAACGGATTTCATAGGGGGGATATGCTACTACGGCTTTTGGTCGGCGGGCGATTTCTGCTGTGCGAGCCTGCGCTTCAACGCGGAAATCTTCTGTTCGACTTCGGCCATTTTTACGGCGTCGAAATCGGCGGGCAGGACGCGGTGCCATTCGTCAATCGATTTCTGCCATTGCGACTCTGCGAGGCTGTCTTTGCCCATCTTGGCGTACACGTCGCCCAAGTGGCTGAGGATGGTCGGATCATGGCTCTCGCGCGTAGCGGCCTTGCGCAGGAATCCTTCCGCTTCATCGAGCTTGTTCTGTTTGAAGTAGGCCCAGCCGAGGCTGTCCTGATATGCCGCGTTGTTTGGGTCATCGGCCAGGGCGCGTTTGATCAGATCGGTCGCTTCCTCCAGGCGGATTCCACGATCGGCCAGCATATAGCCGTAATAATTCAGCGTCGAGGAATTACGCGGGTTCACATTGAGCACTTTCCGGAATTCCTCTTCCGCCTGGTCATATTTTTTCTGCCGTTCAAAAATGGCGCCCATCAGGAAGCCGGACATCTCTTTCCCGGAAGAATCCGGCTGGATTTTTTCCGCGGCATGGATGGCCTGTTCCGCCTCTCCCCAGCGCTTGCTTTCTTCGTAGACCTGGGCGATATCGAGCTGGATCTCAAAATCGCCGGCGGAACCATCGAGGAGAGTGCGCAAGTGCGAAACGGCCTGATCCGCTTGCCCATTTTCACCCAACAAAAGCGCCTGTGACATCAGAATGGGGCGGTCTTTCGGGTAAGCTTCGGCGGCCTTGCGCGCGGCGTCGAGGGCTTTGGAAATGTCGCGCGCTTCGCGATAGGTGTCAATAATCATGACGCGGGCGCGGCGGTCTTCCTCGGTTCCCAGGCGCAGCATTTCTTCAAACGTGTTCACGGCCGCCGTGTAATTGCTAGTTTCGCGATACAACTGCCCGAGCTGCTGGTACAGGATGGCGAGCGTGCGCCGGCGCGACGGCGTGAATTCGGACTCCGTCTTCACAGCCGTCACGGCGTCGGAAAGCACGCGAATGGAATCGTCGAGGCGGCCCTCGTCCTCGTAAATCGAGGCTTCGTAATAGGTCACTTCCAGGCTGTTGGGCGCGCGCTGCTTGGCGAGCAGGACGTTTTGCTCGGCCTTGTCGAGTTGCTTCAACTGGCGGTAAATTTCGGCGAGGCGGAGATAATTGTCCGGATCGTCGGCGTCCATCTGCGCGAGGCGCTGATATTGTTCGAGTGCTTCCGGATATTTTTCTTCGCTGAGGAGCGTCTGCGCCAGCTCCTTGTGGTGGTTGATGTCGTCGGGTTGGGCGTCGGCGGCCTTGCGATAGGCCTGCTCGGCGTTGGGCAAATCGTGGATCTGGTTGTAGGCGTCGCCCAGCAATTCCCACAGCCGGGGAGTAGGCGCGCGATCCAGGATGGCTTGCAGGGAGGAGACCGCCTCTTGCGATTTCCCTTCATCCAGCAAAAGCTGGGTGAGTTGCTCGACGCCGCTCTCATTCGCCGGTTCACGCGCGAGCAGGCTTCGCAGCACGGCTTCGGCCTTTTCGTGTTCGTTTTGCAGGCGGTAGAGGCGCGCGAGCCACAGCGCGGCGTCGGTATCGGTAGGATCCAGGCGAAGAATTTCGCGGTACTGGTCGGAGGCGTGCGCCAGCGTGTCGCGCTGGCCGGTGGTGTTGCTCAAATCGCCGAGCGTGCGCACGTAGATTCGCGCGAGCAGGCGCCGCGCCGGCAAATTGTCCGGGTCCCTGGCCAGGATCGAATTCGCTTCGGTCACCGCGTCGCGAATCCTCTGGGACTGGTAGTAGATTTCGGCCAATTCGTCGCCGATTTGCCGGCTGGAGGGGTCCAGCGCGAAGGCTTTCTTCATGAAATCGATAGCTTTGTTGGCGTCTTCGGAATGGCTGGTGATTTGAAATTCTTGGGCGTAGTAATGCCCCATCACAAAGTCATAATAGGCGTCGGACTGTGTCGCGATATCGTTTTGGGAAGCAGATGAAACGGCTGGGGCCTGGGCGTCAGGATTATTTTTGGTTTGCCGCGCACCCGCACGGGTTCCGCCCGCAAGCAAGAAAAGCGAAAGTACGCCGAGATGCCAGCCAGTTTTCATTTATTCCCCGCAAATGGGATTATCCGCCAGGCCGAGCCGCCAGTCAAAACGCATCCTGAATATGGTTTCCTCTCCGGAACCGCGCTCGCTGCCGCAGGGTGGCTCAGGGGAAGAGAGAAAATTACGAACTGCCATGCTACCAATTCGTTGGATGCATGGCACGCTTCTTGGGTTCCCCGGGAACGCCAATCTCTCGATTGGCGGTTTTGCAGACGCCAATCGGGAGATTGCCGTTCCCAGGCAAACCGTTCTCTCAGTGCCGGAAGTGCCGCACGCCGCAGAACACCATGGCCATGCCCAGACGGTCCGCCGCAGCGATGACGTCCGCATCGCGCACTGAGCCCCCGGGCTGAATCACTGCGGTGGCGCCGGCTTTTCCCGCTTCCTCCACGCCATCGGGGAAAGGAAAAAATGCGTCCGAGGCCACCACGCTTGCTGCCAGCGGCAATTGCGCCTTCATGACCGCAATTTTCACCGAGTCAACGCGGCTCATCTGGCCTGCGCCGATGCCCACGGTCTGTCCCGCGCGCGCGAATACGATGGCGTTGGATTTCACGTGCTTGCAGACTTTCCAGCCGAAAAGCAGAGCCGCGATTTCCTCGCGCGTGGGCGCGCGCCGGGTGGCCACTTTCAGGTCGCTCTCGGCGAGCTCGTGGCGATCCCGCTCTTGCACCAGAACGCCCCCGGAAACGCGCTTCAACTCGAGATCGGATTCGCGCGCGGCGCTATCCCACATGGGAAGGTGCAGCAGCCGCAGATTTTTCTTGGACGCGAATTTTTCGAGCGCGGCCGGATCGTAACCTGGCGCGACGATGCATTCGACAAAAAGTTTGGCCACTTCTTCGGCGGTCGCAGCGTCCAGTGGGCGATTGAACGCCATCACGCCGCCAAAAGCGGAAATCGGATCGCAGGCCAACGCTTTTAAGTAGGCTTCCGCCAGCATGTCCTGTTCGGCCGTGCCGCACGGATTGTTGTGTTTCACGATCACGGCCGCGGGCCGGCGGAATTCCATGGAGAGTTCCAGGGCCGCTTCGAGGTCTACCAGATTGTTGTAGGAAAGCTCCTTGCCCTGGAGCTGGCGCGCCGCAGCGAGGCCCGTGGCGGCGGATCCCGCGGGGACATAAAGCGCCGCGCGCTGGTGCGGATTTTCGCCGTAGCGCAGTTCTTGCCGGCGCGCGTAGGCAAAGTGCAGCCGCTCGGGCAGCAGCGGGCGCCGGCCTAGCTCGATCGAACCGCTGCTCGCTGAAAGGCGTTCGAGTTCCGTGGCGATCTTGCCGTCGTAACGCGCGGTGAGCGCGAACGCCTTGCGCGCGAGGTCCAGCCGCGTCGCGAGGCTCACTTCTCCGTGCGCCGTAATTTCGGCGGCGACTGCGGCGTAGTCAGCAGGATCGGTAACTACTGCCACGCTCTCGAAATTTTTGGCGGCCGAGCGAACCATGGTCGGCCCGCCGATGTCAATGTTCTCGATTAACTCATCGGGAGTCAGGTCCGGCTTCGCCGCAGTCGCGTCGAAGGGATAGAGATTCACCACAACAAGATCGATGGGCGCAATCTTGTGTTCCGCAGTCTGTGCGCGGTCGCCCGCTTCGCCGCGCCGGAACAAAATACCTCCGTGCACTTTCGGATGCAGCGTTTTCACGCGCCCGCCCAACATCTCCGGCCAGCCAGTCAGATCGGAAACGTCACGGACAGTGATCCCGGCTTCGCGCAGCAGCTTGGCCGTGCCGCCGGTGGAAACAATCTCGATTCCGCGCGCGGCCAGTTGCCGCACAAATTCCGTCAGCCCAGCCTTGTCGTAGACACTCACCAGCGCGCGTTCCACGGGCACAGATTCCTCCAAAGGCTGAAAGGAAAACGCCTATTGTATGCGCCGGCGCGTGAATCGAAAAGCGGGAACTAAGTAGCACAGCCAAGAGTGCCTGTGCTACTTAAACCTTCTCGGAAGTATTTTTCGCGCAGCCTGTCTAGTAATGCATTCCGAAATTCACCGGCGATGAAGGAGTCTTGAGGAGATTCATAGCCTCACTTCTTGTCGCGGTAGGGACGATCATCACTGATCGCCCCCCGCACAGAACCGTACGAGCGGCACTACCGCATACGGCTCCCACCTTGGAGGTTTGGCGAGCGATGCTGCTACTCGCACACCGCACAATCCTTGGAACACTCACTTC
>DATHPN010000076.1:0-60904 GCA_035483715.1 Candidatus Acidiferrum sp. | reverse complement strand
CATCCCGCGCGATTCGCGCAACTGCCGGATGCGTTGGCCAATATTCTCCACCGTCTCGCGGTTCGGCCATTTCTCGAAGAGTTGCCGGTCGTCGCCCGGAAGCTCCTGCGGCTCGGGAGGAGGAATTAGAAATTCCACCTTCGGCGGCAGCAAGCGCAGGCACCGGCGGCAATTCCCCGTGCGGGTGCGATACTGCACGAGCCCACAGGTCTTGCAACGGATTACTTCGCGGTCCAGGTCGATATCCACGGCAACCTTATTTCCGTTTGTTCCGTTCATTGCATTCGTACTGTTTTGTTCCGACACCGGTGCTCCTCGCAGACTATTCCGGCATGCGGATGAGAGGGACTTCGTACGTGGGGAAGGCAGCAGCTGGCGCGAACGACATCATGGGGGTATCCGCTCCCGGTGTCAAGTATTTTCTGTACTCCGATACACAAATCGGTCAAATCTGGAATTGCATTAGAACTTTAATTTGCGTATTCGGCCCTCCAGTGCACAACAACCCGCCATAGGCCGCCAGGTTGCGGTATTCTTTCAGGGATTGAGTTGGGCAGGCTATCTTTACCCTGCTGTTTTGAGGGGCTGGCTGTTCCCCCCATTGCAGCGTCGGCGTCTCGCCGGCAAATTGCGAGTTGTAGATGGTAGAGAAAATCGCCGGCGGGACGCCGGCGCCGCGGGAGAAATCCATGCCAACGAGGAATGACGCCTGGACCCTGTTATGCCAATACACGCAGAACGAAAATTTGCGCAAACATGCGCTGGCCGTCGAGGCCTGCGTGCGCGCCTATGCGCGAAAGTCCGGCGCCAATGAAGAGCTATGGAGCCTTACCGCCCTGCTGCACGACTTCGACTACGAGCGCTGGCCGAATGACGCGCACAGCCCCACGGAAGAACATCCCGCTGGCGGATCGGCGATCCTGCGCGAGCGCGGCTACCCGGAAGAAATGATTCGCGCCATCGTTTCGCACGCCGACTACTGCAACGTCCCGCGCGAGACTCCGCTCGAACACACTTTGTTTGCGTGCGACGAGCTTGCCGGGTTCCTCACCGCGTGCTCGCTCGTCAAACCAGGCAAAAGCATTTTCGAGGTCGAGCCCGATTCGGTGAAGCGCAAACTCAAGGACAAAGCCTTCGCGCGCGGCGTAAATCGCGACGACGTGCGCAAAGGCGCCGAAGAATTGGGCATCCCGATTGAGGAACATATTGCTTTCTGCATAGCCGCCATGCGTGAAGCTGCGGATACTTTGGGCTTGCGCGGAAATCAAGCCGCGGGCGCCTCATAAAGTGGCGCGGGCTTCAGCCTGCGGGGTTTGGTATTTGCAAGGTCAAAAGCCCGCAGGCTGAAGCCCGCGCCACTTCAAGGCGAACGTCGTCTGCGCATTTCAGCAAGCCGACTTCCAGTGTTATTTTGCGGACCGGCGCAGCCCTGTTATCATTAGCTCCCAGAAGAATTCGGCAGAGAAAACATGCAGATTTTTCCCATAACGCGGCGGAAGACCTATGGCGTAAAAGTCGGCCAATTCCAGGTTGGTGGCGGCGCGCCGGTCGTAGTCCAGTCCATGACAAACACGGACACGGCGGACATTGCCGGGACCGTGGCGCAATGCAAGGAGCTGGCCGACGCCGGCTCGGAACTCGTACGCATCACGGTGAACATGCCGGAGTCGGCGGCGGCGGTGGCGGAAATTGTGGCGCGTCTGCGCGATCTGGGATGCACGACGCCGATCATCGGCGATTTTCATTACAACGGGCACGTCCTGCTCACGAAATATCCCGATTGCGCGCGGGCCCTCGACAAGTACCGCATCAATCCGGGCAACGTGGGCGCGGGCGCGCGCCGCGACGAGCAGTTTTCCACGATTTGCAAAGTCGCCGTGGACAATGGAAAACCGGTGCGGATCGGCGTCAATGGCGGCTCGCTCAACCAAGAGCTGGTGATGCGCAAGATGCAGGAGAATACCGACCGCGACCTGGGCCTCGACTCCGAGGAGATCATCAATAACTGCATGGTGCTCTCGGCGATCGAATCGACTGAACTCGCGCTGGAGTGCGGCCTGCGCCACGACCAGATCATCATTTCCTGCAAGCTTTCCAAACCGCAAAACCTCATCAAGGTCTACCGCGACCTCTCGCGCAAGACCGAACAGCCGCTGCACCTAGGCCTGACCGAAGCGGGCATGGGCACGAAAGGGATCGTGTGGTCCTCGGCGGCCATCGGCATCCTGCTGCAGGAAGGCATCGGCGACACGATACGCATTTCGCTCACGCCGCGCCCCGGCGGCGACCGCCGCGAGGAAGTTTACGCCGCCTGCGAATTGCTGCAGTCCCTCGGACTGCGCTCGTTCGCGCCCAGCGTGACGGCTTGCCCCGGCTGCGGCCGCACCACCAGCACCACGTTTCAGGAACTTGCCGAGCGCATTCAGGATTACATCCGCGATAGCATGCCGCAGTGGAAGCAGCAGTACGAGGGCGTCGAGGACATGACGCTCGCCGTAATGGGCTGCATCGTCAACGGCCCCGGCGAATCCAAAGCCGCCAACATCGGCATCAGCCTCCCCGGCACCGGCGAGGAGCCCAGCTGCCCCGTCTACATCGACGGCAAAAAATATGTCACGCTGCACGGCAACTACGATGAGCTTTCCGCCGCGTTCCGCAAATTGGTGGACGACTACATTCGAACAAGGTATGCGCCGCACGTCACGGCGCCTGCTGCTGCGTCCATCAATCAGTCTTAGGAGCTACTTTTCTCCGTCAAACTCGGTTTGTCATCCTGGAATATTGGCGCGTGAGCGTTATTTATGCCTAAACGGATAAGACTCGTCAGCATTATCTTTGGCGCAACCGGACTAATACTGACGGCTGCACTATTTGCATATCTTGAATTCACAAATTACGCGATTCTTAGCATACCTTTGCGTGTCACAGCTGTTTTTCTGTGTCCCGCCTCGCTGTTGTTTGTTTTTCTCATTGATTTTGAACCTCACACTTGGGAAATGGTCGTCGCATGGTCGATAATCGCGTTATTAGATGCCACCATTTATATTGCTGTCGCAGCCGGGATTGCAACGCTCCTCAGTAAAGCTAAACGATCACACTAGCAGTTCTTGGATTTGCACATTCCCGATGTCTGAAAAGGTGTAGAATTTGTTTGTCCCCGCCGAGGAGGAATCATGCGGAACTACTTTTTCCCGCTCACGGCGGCTCTTGCTTTGCTGATTGCGTGCTCTTCGCAAGCGGCAGAGAAGCCTCGCCCCGCGCAAGGAAATCAAAATCAGCCGAAGAAGGTCTGGACGAACGAGGATATGGATCAGCTGCGCGCGCGCGGCCTGATTTCCATCGTCGGGCAGGAAGCGCCGGCACCGGCGGCGCAAGCGCCTGCCGCTGCGGTCGAAGCCACCTTCCCAGTCTATGAGTCCAGGCTCGATGATCCTGAATGGTATGCCGATCAGGCGGCCAGTCTTCAGGCCGAACTCGACCAGCGCCAAGCCGCACTGCTCGAGCAGCAGGCAGCGATCGCTCAGGCGGTCAACCAACGGATCACCACCCCCGGCCTCGCTCTGGACAAGGATGGCCCCGGCATGACTCCTGCAGAGGGCCTCGCTAATCTGGAAGCGCAGGTGCAGGAAGTCCAAAACCAGCTCGATGAGCTGAGCGATCTCGCCCGGCAACATGATATCGATCCGGGCGTGCTGCGCGGCTGAACTGTTGGCCAAGATTCCGCAGAGCCCATGTGAATCCTCCCTATCGAATAGGCCGGCGGCTGAAGCCTTGTTGATTCTGCGTGCTTTTTGGCGAGGCTTGCGGCCGCGCCCTGCAAAGATTCGGAAGGCACTGCGCGGGCGCCGTAGGGCGATCTACCAAAATCGCCAGGTGAATTTCGCGTAGGCGCTGCGTTTGATCATGGATGAATTGACCAAGGTCAATTGGTCCATGGATTCCAGATGATGGTCTTGCAGCAAATTCTGCCCCACCAGGCTGATATCCGCGCGCTCGGCAAGCTTCCATCTCAATTGTGTATCGATGCGCGAATAGGCTGCGACGCCCTGGACCGGGAGTTCGCTGACGAAATAGGCGCCGGCGTCCCACGAGAGGCCGTGCGATAGATCCACGTGTGATCGCAGCTGCGCCTGATGCTGGGGGCTCGAACCCTGGAACTCCGCTACCGACGTTGCGTCCAGACTCGAAGGTTTGGTGTGCAGATGCATTTCCAAAAATGCGTAGCCCGGGCTCAGCGTCCAGCGATCCGTGACTTTGAAATTCGCGGATAACTCGCCGCCTTCCGTTGTGCCGTACATCAGATTTCCGAACGTGATGGGCATTACGATACGAGCCGGAGCGGGACTAGTCTGAAAAGCTTCCGGCCCCGGCTCGAGACTCTCCAGATGGTCATAGCGATCGAAAAACGTGGACAAATCGATGGACAGCCGCGTGTTGGGCTGTGCCCGGAACCCCGCCTCATAGGTCACAACGTGCTCGGACTGGAAATTCCGGTTGCCCAATAGAATGACTTCCACCGGCGTGCTCGATCCTGCCGGATCGGGAAATACCGCGAGGGGCGCCACGAGGTCCGTGTCTCTGCGGGCCGCGGTGCGGCTGGCGCGCGAAACAGCGGCCCAGAAAGTTTCCCGGTTGGAAGGAGTCCACGCCAGGCGGACACTCGGTTCCAGGTCGAAACCAGTGAAGTAGTTATTTTCAACCTTTGTTCCCGCTGTCAGATACAGCCGATCGGAAGTGAGCTCGATTGTGTCCTGAACAAAAAAATTGAATAGGTGGAGTTTGGTATCGGGCGGGACGAACGCCTCATCGATTGTGCCGACCGTTTTGTCCCAGGTGCGGCGGTATCCTGCGCCCCAGATCAAGTCCTGACGCGATCCCCATGCAAGGTGGTGATTGAAGTCGAAATCAATCGTGTCACGATGTTCTCTCGTTTGGGGACCCGTTCGAGCATATTGATCAAAATAAAACTGAAAGGTGGCGTCGGAACGACTCGAAAAAGTATGGTTCCATCGGCCGAGAAGATTGCCGCCGGAGAGCTGGTTGTCCGCGTTTAAATTGCCAACAACAGGCGGGTCGATCGAGAATATATGGATGATGGTTGCGCCTTCCTGTCCCGTGAAGAGATCGCCTTGCACTGTGAGCGAATCGCTCGAGGAAAGCTTGCTATCGGTCCGGAAACCGCCGCGCAAACGATTCCAATTGTCTTCCCCGGAACTGCCGCCCTCAGCGGGCAAGGAACCGAAGTTGAGATAGTCCGCGAAAACGCGATAGTTTATTTTTTCCTTAATGGCCCCCCCATATTGCACCAAGCCTTGCGCTTGTCCCTTCGTGCCTCCGGCGGCACTGACCAGAGGGCCCGGCGTATCCGCAGCCCTCTTGGTCACAATGTTAATCACTCCGTTAACAGCGTTAGCCCCCCAGATCGTCGCGCCCGGCCCGCGAATTACTTCGATCCGGTCGATGTCTTCCAGCGGCACGTCCTGGGTGTCCCAGTTCACCCCGCCAAGGAGCGGCGTGTATACCGCGCGTCCATCAATCAGAACCAGCAATTTGTTTGTGAACTGCTCGTTGAATCCGCGCGCCGAAACGGCCCAACTGTTGGCGTTGATTTGCGACACGTCCAGGCCAGGCACCATGCGCAGCAGGTCTGGAATATTCGTCGCACCGGATCGCCGGATGTCCTCCTGCGTGATTACGAAAATAGCAGCCGCCGCCTGCGACATCTTTTGTTCTTTCTTGGAAACGGAAGTCACCTGAATGTTCATCAGATCTTCGATTGACACCTGGGAGAGATCGCGCTGCGTGGCGGCTTGCGTGGCAGGCAGTGGCGTCGGTGGTGAGGATTGCCCCAGTGCTTTCCCGGCCAGCAGTGTTACGCTCAGGCTCAATAGACCAGCGATCCGCCTCGCGAAAATCCGTGAGCTGAGCGCTCTCTTGAGGGTGGACACATTCTCCTCCAGAAATCCAGAGAGCATGTTCCACGCCATCCCAGGCATGAGGCCGCCCCACTAAGTTATTAAAAATGAATAGCTTACTTTTCTAGAAATCATCCAATAACCCTGTGGTAAAGACAGAAGATTGCTTGGGGTATCAGGCTGGCACTAGCAGGTGAAGGCATGGACCAGAATGGGAAGAAGTGCTACCGGGCCTCAGGCTTTCGTCCCGTGCTTCGCATTACCCGCCGCAGCTTCAGGAAGGTGTTCTACTGGCTTCGAAACCGGCATGTCGCCAAGACACGCACGAATCCGATCGCGCTGCGATCGCCCTACACCTGTCCCGATTGCTTCAAAGGTGCACTCGGACTCGCCGGGGCACTGGCTCCCGCCTCCACGGCCGGGCCTCCGGGCAAGCTCTTTCCGCCATTTCCACCGAGGTATCGCATGGCCGTGGCGGCCAGGCCATCGAGTGCGCCTCCTCCGTTCGTTCCGCTGGCGACGAGGATGTCCGGCACAAATTTCATGCTTCCGTCGGCCAGCGCCGTGATGACGTTGACCAGCGCGGTTGCGTTTGAGCCCAGCGCTCGCACTTGGGCTTCGTACCCGCGAGCCCTGGCCAGCCCGACGGCCTCCACCTCGGCTCCCTTGGCCGTGCCGGTCTGGCGAATAAACTCCGCCTCGCCTCGCGCTTCTTCGGTTCGCGCGTTCGCATCGTTCGTCTTGATGTCCACACCTACTTTTGATTTGGCCAGGTCCGCTTGCATTTCCGCCGTGCCCTTGGCGTTTTCCATGGCGATGCGTTCTTCCTGCGAGGCGCGCTGCTTGCGATAGGTTTCAATCTCCTGGTTGGCGATTTCGCGCTGGGTCAGGACGTTGACCAAGTCTTGCGGCAATACGACGTCCTGAATATAAACGCCGCGCGTCTCGACACGGTATTGGTCCAGCTGATCCTTGATGTGCTTGAACGCCTCTTCCTGCACTTGCTGGCGCGTTTCGATGAAACGGATGGCGGGCATGCTCTGCAATTTGTCGCGGAAATGATTGCCCACGGCGGCCTGCAAAACTTCGTTCACCAGGTTCATCATGGTCCCGACCATGGAAATCACGCGCGGCGCATTCGTATCGGGCACGTGAATTTGCACCTGCAGATCAATCGCGAATACGAAGCCTTCGTTGCTTTTCGCGACGATCTGCTTCAGCTGCGCGTCGAGATTGTGGGCCGCCGATACCTCATCGGCCCAATTCAAAGTCAGGATGGAAGTTGGAACAATTTCCGCTTGATAGCAACGCGGGTTAAGCGGATATTTTCCCGTGCGTAGCGCCTCCTGCCAGATGCCGCGATGCCCCGGCCGAACCAGCGTGCCGAATTTGAAATCCGATCCCGAAGTATCGTGCGTCGGCAAGCCGACGTATGCTTTGACCACGGCGACCTGGCCTTGTTGCACCACCAGCATCCACACCAGCTCGACCGTGACCAAGAACGGATTCAGCGCGTAGGCGCCGTAAAGAAGAGGGTCGTGTTGCAGTCCGATGCGTCCTCCGCTATCCAGAAAGGCCTGAAAATCCTGATAGTTATTGTGCAGATTGTTTTTGTTTCCGAGCAGCACCTCGATGATGTCGCCGTCGGTTGCGTTCGCGGCTTCCATCTTATCGACGTCGACGAAAGCACCCAGACGGCTGGCGATGTCGCCGGAGGGAAGCGGGTCGCCTTCAAACACCGTCACGATGCCTACCATATCAAGCAGCGCGCCGTCTTTCCCGGTCGCCTTCGGCTCGATGCGCACCAAATTGAGTTGCTCCGGGCGCAAACCGAACGCCTCTGGCGTCAGAGTCTCATTCTTGCCCGCGCGCAATCGAAGTTCAGGCGACACGGGTAGCCCGTAGGCCTTGCTCTTGGTAATCACCAGAAAACCGACGGGATGAACGGGAGCCAATGTGCCGGGGGGAAATACGGGACGCTGAACGCCCTTCTGCCCTCCGTTGGCAACAAAGGAGCGCAGATCGGAAAAGTTTGCGAACACTTTCTTGTAAACGGCTGATTTCGCCCCGATCGGCAGGGGCGATCCCACCTGGGCGATGACCACTCCGATTTCGCCGGCAGGAACCTGCACCCACGGATACATTTGAACTTCGTAAAGCAGCCACGGCTTCCAGCGGCGCCCCGCCATCAGCAGATCGGCCTGGTAGCCCGCTTCCCCGTGAAAGGCGATCGGATTGTCGTCCTTAAGTTTCCGCAATCCGAAACGCTTCATGACCAGGCCCACTTCGGTCGGCCCCACGACGCGGACCGACATCCATAAATAAAAAACGATCAGCAAGATAGACGAACAAACAAATGGGTGCTCTACGATGAATAACATGGTGGTAACTCCTCTCGGGGTTGACAGCGATGCTGCGACAGCCCCGAGGTCTTGTCAAGCGAATCGCTGCGAAGCCCTCTCAGCGTGAAAGCAGGGGATCAGCATTGACCGCTGGGCTTTGGAGCAGCGCCGGATTCCTGAGAGGGCAAACTCTGCGGGCTCGGCAACGGATACGGCATGATGCCGTCCGGATTGGCTACACATTGCTGAACGACTTGAGGAACGGCCTGCGCTGTGGATGGCAGATTCGGAATCGACGCATCCGGCGCGGCAAAATTAAATGCGCTGGTTAGATCGCCGACCGCGGCGCGACGCCACGCGCTCAGATTCGGCACCTCCGCGCCAAATCGAGTTTCCAGAAATCGCAGGATCGAAGTGTGATCGAACAGATCCGACGAGACAAAACCGCCGCGGCTGAAGGGAGAAAGGATGAGCATAGGGACGCGAAAACCAAGTCCAATCGGGCCGGTGAAACCGCCCGCCGCCGTCGGGTCGGGCACGGCAGGCACGGTAAGGTATTCGCCCGGAGTGCCGGGCGGCGCTGTCATCGGCGGAACGTGATCAAAAAAACCGCCATTCTCGTCAAAGGTTAGAAACAGGGCCGTCTTTGCCCATTGCGCCGGATTGGCAGTTAAAGCCGCCAGCATCGCGGACAAAGTGATTTCACCAAACAGCGACGGGGCCGGCGGATGGTCGGAGTCCACCAGGGACGCGATCACCCAGGAAACCTGGGGCAGATTTCCGGACGCGGCATCCGTCAAAAAATCCGTGGGAAACTGCGGCAGGAAAGCGTTTTGATAGAGCTGCGACGCCGGATCCTGAAAATTCTTGAAGTAGGACAGAACATTATCCGACAAGATGCTGTTCAGGATGTTGGCCTCAGGCGGCGAATAAACTTTCCAGGAAATCCCGCGAGCCTGCAGTTGTTCCGGCATGGTGGTATACGTCAGGCGCCCTACAAAAGAAGGACGATTTATGCCCAGCGTTTCCACCAACGGACCGCCGTTCTTGCCATCGGGGTCAATGGAAGCTGCCATGGTATAAAGGCGATTCGGATCGGTGGGGCCCATCACGGAACAAAAATAATTATCACAAATCGTGAACGCATCCGCGATGGCGTAGTAGTAAGGAATGTCCGCGCGCGTGTAGTAACCCATGGTCAATGGCGCGAAACTGCCATCGATCGGGAGGCGGGAACTTACAAACATGTCCATCGCGCCGTTGTCCCAACTCTGATGCTGCGGCGCCCAGGCATGGGTGATGTCATGCGTGCAAGCCCCATTGGCCGTGGAAGTGTCCAGATGAAATGGCAGCAATTTTCCGACCGGCGGGTCAGCCGTGTTGGAAAAGTCAGGCTGCTGGAACGCAAGGCTCTGGTCAGAGAACCCGCGCACACCGCGGTAACTTCCAAAATAATGATCGAAGGACCGGTTTTCCTGAATGAAAATGACCACGTGCTCGATATCCGTCAATTTGCTGCCGCAACCGGAAGGGCCGGGAGAAGGGTTGGAATGAATTCCGCTCAGTCCGCAACCATGTAAAAGCAGAGCCCCTAATTCGGTGGCGGCTGCGGCGCCGCCGAGTTTTAGCAGTTCGCGGCGCGAAACATTAAAAAGAGACATGAAGACCTTTTCTGGACTCAGGTAGGGGGGAGAACAGTATACCTTGGATCGCAGGAAGGCCGCTTAATTGTCTCTTCTAATCTAAGACCTTTCATCGCCTTAGTTCTGTTCCGGGTGGAAATCAGAATTGCCGAAATGATTGCCAGCCATGTTGTAGTTGGGTCCGCGATCGCCGAACTGACTAATGCCGTTCCAGGCTGGAGGATAATAAAAAGTGGGAGCACAATAGCCGCTCCATCCCCAGCCGGGCCCCTGAAAACCGGCGACACCATTGCAAACGGGCCACACCGGGGCCGGCGCGAATCCGAAACCTATGCCAAACCCGCCTGGGCTGTAACCAAAGCCAACCCCAGCGGAGTCTCCCTGGCCGTACCCGTTCGAGCCTAGCCCGGATCCCAGCCAGCGCGCAGCCAATGAAATTACGTTTCCTGCGAGGAGGCCCCCTTCGAGGATGCCTCCTCCTCCCAAGACCGATGTCCCCAGATGCAGCAAGCCACCGAATAATAAGTTGGGGAACAGCGACAAACCCGATCCAAGAAGCGAATTTGAGAAACCCGAACCGCCGAAGCCGGAGTTTCCGAAACCGGAACTGGCGAAATCCCCGCTCCCAAAGCGACTGGAGCCTCCGAAATTCGTCATCGAGCGGCCGCCGGAAAAAGACGAGAAGGACGAAAACCGCGACGTTGCCGGCGAATTTGAAAAACGATTGGAGCCGAATCCCCCGCGATAGGCGCGCAGGTCCGAAGAATTCGCGCGACCCGCAGCGGAAAAAGAATTTCCTGAAATATTTCTGCCAAAAGATCCATTCCTTGAATTTCCAAACGCATGCCATTGTCCATCAGTTCGTGCATTGTTCCCATAACTGCGAGACACCTCCGTCCTGGCGCCACCATTCATGTTGCCGAAGGAATGCCATCCGGCGCCCGAAGCGTTCATCGAAGCGCGTGTGAATCCAGACGTCGATCGAAAGCCCGAGTTACCAAATGACTGCCTTTGCCCGTCAACTCGTCCACTGCCCCCATAACTCCGGGACGTTTCCGCCCTGGCGCCACCATTCGTGTTGCCGAATGAATTCCATCCCCCGCTCATCGCGATGCGTGAACCTCGAGTTGGCAACTGCGAACCACCCGAGTAACCAAAACTGCGCGAGTTTACCGATGAGTTGAAGTTTCCCCCTCCGAATGCAGAACCCCGCTGAAAATTACCGGACATGGATGAAGAAAACCCTCCCGGCCTTGCGTTTGAACCGCGGCTCATTCGCCCCATGTTCATGTTTCCACCGCCCAGCCGAGCCGACGACATGGCCTTCCCGCCATGAGAACCGCCGAAAGATTGTCCGCCCCCGCGGAAACTGGAGTGCCCTCCGCCGTGGAAGCTGCCGCCTCCGTGTGATTTCCCTCCGCGTGAGCCTCCGCCTCCATGTGAGCCTCCACCGCCGTGAGACCCCGATCCGCGCTTGGCAGACGCGGACTTCGGCACAAAAGCAAAGATCAACGCTACGACAAAGGCCAGTAAGATTTTCAAAATGGCAGGTTTTATCATTTCAGCTTCCTCCACTCGGCTTCAACGCACCGGCTCCGCGCGATACAGCTTCACCGTGTTAAAGATAGTCGAAACAATCAGCATGAGTGACATCCCCGCAATAGCGATGATCCCTCCCACGTCGAAAATTCGGTAAGGCGAGCCGAAGATCCGCGCATCGGGATGAAACGACAGCGCCACATTTCCGAGCGCCAGCAAAATCCGAATTTCGGTAGGACCAAACTTCGCGAACGAGAGTTGAAACGTTCCCACTGTGTACGTCGCAAGATAAACTTGGACCGAGAGCATCAAGAAGGCCACAAACATTCCCAGCGCGATCCTCCAGTCGACCAGGCCCGAGATCGACAGGCCTCCCATCAAAAAAAATCCGCCGAAGGTGTCGATCATGTGATCGACGTAGAAACCGTACCGCGGCCTCTGCCGGTTGCGAAGGCGCGCGAGCGTGCCGTCCAGGCTGTCGCCAAACCAATTCAGCGCCAGAAAAAAAGTCGCCAGGAGCAGACCCGCGCGGTGCGTTCGCGCCAGCGCGTAGCTCGCGCCAGCGAGGAACATCGCCAGGAAACCGAGCAGCGTCAGGTGATCGGAATTCACTCGCTCCGGCAACTTCCCGGCGAGCCACGCGAGGGCTTTGCGCTCAGCGGCCGCCGTGAAACTTTGCTGAAGGCGGGACGCATTCTTGAACGGAACGCGTTTTGCAGTCTTCCGGACCGGAATCTTCCGCGCAACAATGGCAGGTGTGGCGGCGATTTGTGTTCCTTCGTCTGTCATGATCAATCTCCGGCTGTAACCAGCAAGCGCGCTTTAATCCGTAGCGTGCAAACCCACGCGCAGAACCGCGGAGCGCGTGGACTGCAGTGTGAATTCGAGCGACTCCTTCGGGATACTTTCGATGAACGGCGCGATCATCCAGTTGAGCGCGACAGGAATATCGCGTGTTAGAGAGATGGCTTCGCACTGAACGTACACGCCGCGGCCCGTATCGAAATAACGCCAGTAGGAATTGAGCCGCCACATATATCCGCCGTCTTTTCCCGGCGGCAATTCATGCTCGTCCGCTTCGCCCGCCTTTTCGACCTGGGCGATTCGCGTGCTATAGGAGTCGCTGTACGCGTGGGTCGTGTCGATAGAATGGCGGTGCACCTCGTAATCGGTATCGAGGATGACTGTGACGACCTTCTTTTTTCTCAAACGGTAGTGGACCTTGAAATCGCCGCCGTTGTGCTCGACCATTTTCGACTGCGTGACTTCCGGCTTGTAATATTCGGCGTGGTGGTCGTAATCCTGGACGATCGCCAGCACCTGGCTCAGAGAAACTCCCGGAATGAAAACTGTCCCCACCCAATGATGAATGAGAGCCCCGGGCGTGGAAGACCGGCCCGAAGGATCAGGGGTCTGCAGCCTCGCCGAGACCACTTCGCCGCGCTGCAACTGGGCATAGGCGTCGCTGCGGCGCGGTTCCGCCAGCCCGTCGGCCCACAGGAACACGCCGCCTGTCGCCAATTCGCCGTGCATGCGCATTTCAGTGAGGCGCACATATTGATCGAACCCTTGCGCGGCCTCCGGCTTCAGGTCCGTGGCCCCGGCGGGGGAAGCCGCAACGATCAGGCAAATGAAAAGACCGCGTCGCAGGCTAATTGGAACTCGGTTTGGAATGGGTGCCTCCATGGGCAGCGCGAGACTGCCCGAAAACCTGGTCATGTTGCAATACACGCCGGCTCAATACCAGTCGAATCTCAATCATTCCGTAAGTCCAATAAAGCCTTAGTCTTATTGGAAGACATCATCTAAAATAGGAATCGAAATCCATCGTGAGCAATGGTCAGTGCCGGAAGCAACCAATCAAAAATCTATTTTTCGCTTCGGCTTGTACGAGCTGGAGGGCGGCACGGGCGAATTGCGCAAAGAGGGCAAAGCGCGCCCGCGCCTGCAGGGGCAGCCGCTGGAAGTCCTGTTGTACCTGCTCGCCCACCCCGGCGACGTAGTGACGCGGGAGGAATTGCGACTGCTGCTCTGGCCCGCGGACACCTTCGTCGATTACGACCACAGCCTCAACACGGCGGTCAACAAACTGCGCGACGCGCTAAGCGATTCGGCTGAAAACCCGCGATTCATCCAAACCGTTCCACGCCGGGGCTACCGCTTCATCGCCTCGGTGGAGGTATTGGCGGATGGCGCGCCAAGTTCAGGGGAACCCAAACCGAAGAGCGGCCCTGCCGCGGAGACTCCGGCGGCCGTTCCCAGCGAGAAACGCAGCTTCGGGCTCAGTGAAGCGAGCGATCTTCCCGAAGCGCCGCGCCGCGTGGTGCAAGTGCTATTTTCGCTCATTCAAGTCATGTACCTCTCCTTTTACGTTCTCTCGCTGGCATTGCTGCAATGGGTGGAACTTCTGCTCTCCCAGGCTGTTCCGCATCCGAAGGGGCTCCTCGCGCTGCTCATCGTAACCGCGCTCGTCGGAATCCCGGTCCGTTTGTATCTGCTTTCCGCCGCCATTCTTGGATACCGCGGTTTGCCGGTGAAATTCCTGCGTTTATTCCCCTTTATCCTTCCGCTCGATGAACTTTGGGCGCTGGCGCCGTTTCTCCTGGTGGATGAAATCGGTGTGGGCTTGGCACTCGCCGCGACCGCGGCGCTGCTCTACCTGCCCTTTTCGCAGCGCAGTCTGATGCTGATGGGCGATAGCAGGGCCAAGCGAATTGAAGATATTTAAAAGGGGCGCCTTGCTTCGAGAGACAAACTCATGAATCGCCCTTGGCAATTCGCCCCAATTCCCCTCGGTCCGGGCATTTATGAGCTGCCTTCCAAGGATCGCCAGACTTGGTTCCGCGATTTCTTTGCAGTAAGCTTCGCTTCGATAGCCGGCCGGAGCGGCGGGCAAAATACGAAAGCCAGGTGCAGCGATGCGACGCGTGGTGATGACTGGGGCGCTGATTGTTTTTCTGTTTGGTATCGTTTCGACGGGAGCGGAGGACGAGCCGCTGCAGGGTTTCACTCGCACTAGCTCCGCGGCCGAGCGCGATTGGGAAGCGAAGTTTCGGGCCCTTCCCAGTCCGGAGAACCAGCGCGAATACATGCGCCGGCTGAGCGCCCGCCCGCACCATGTCGGTTCGGCTTACGACAAAGAGAATGCGGAGTGGATTCTCTCGAAATTCAAGGAATGGGGCTGGGACGCCAAAATCGAAACATTCAGTGTTCTTTTCCCCACGCCCAAGGAACGAGTGCTGGAGATGGTCGCGCCCACGCGCTTCACGGCAAAATTGCAGGAGCCGCCGCTCCCCGTGGACCCCACCAGCAATCAACAGAGCGAGCAGTTGCCCAGCTACAACATCTATTCCATCGATGGAGGCGTGACCGCGCCGCTGGTCTTCGTCAATTACGGCTTGCCCAGGGACTATGAGGAACTCGACCGCCTGGGAGTTTCCGTGAAGGGCGCCATCGTCATCGCCAAGTACGGCAATTCCTGGCGCGGGATCAAGCCCAAAGTCGCCGCCGAGCACGGCGCGATCGGTTGCCTGATCTATTCCGATCCCGCCGACGACGGCTATTCCGTTGACAATGTTTTTCCGCAAGGCCCCATGCGCCCTCCCGACGGCGTGCAGCGCGGCAGCGTAATGGATTTCCCGTCCTCGAGCCCCGGCGACCCTTTGACTCCGGGTGTGGGCGCAACGGCGGAAGCCAAGCGCCTGGCGATCAAGGATGCGCCCAGCCTTACCAAGATTCCCGATCTGCCCATTTCATACGGCGACGCGCAGCCGTTGCTGGCCGCTCTGGAGGGTCCGCTGGCGCCCAGGGAATGGCGCGGCGGCCTGCCAATTACTTATCATGTTGGACCCGGTAAAACGAAAGTTCATCTCAAGGTGAGTTTTAACTGGGACATGAAGGAAATCTACGACGTGATCGCGCGAATTCCGGGTGCGCAATTCCCCGAGCAATGGGTAATCCGCGGCAATCACCACGATGCCTGGGTGAACGGCGCGCAAGACCCGACCTCCGGACAGGTCGCTTTACTGGAAGAGGCGCGCTCGCTCGGGGAACTCGTGAAGCGGGGTTGGCGGCCCAAGCGCACCATCATTTACTGCGCGTGGGATGGCGAGGAGCCCATGCTGCTCGGCTCGACCGAGTGGGTGGAACAGCATGACAAGGAGCTCGCGCAACATGCCGTCGCCTACATCAACAGCGACGCCACCGGGCGCGGGTATCTCCAGGTAGAGGGCTCCCACACGCTGGAGCACCTGGTGAACGACCTCGCCCGCGACATACAGGATCCGGAAACACAACTTGCCGTTTGGAACCGCTCCAAGTTGCGCCGGATCGAGCAAGCCAGGACGGAAGATGATCGCAAGGAATTGCGGCAGCGCGCCGATCTGCGCATCGAAGCGCTGGGCTCAGGTTCCGACTACACCGCGTTCCTCGATCACATCGGCGTCGCTTCCATGGATGTGCGATACGGCGGCGAAGGCGATGCCGGTGTTTACCACTCTGCCTACGACGATTTCTACTGGTACACACATTTCTCCGACCTTGACTTCGTCTATGGGCGCGCGCTTTCGCAAATTGGCGGCACGGCCGTTCTGCGCCTGGCCGATGCCGACTTGCTCCCCTTTGAATTCACCGATCTCGCCGACACGATTCACCTCTATCAGAAACAGTTGAAAAAACTGGGGGACGACAAGCGCGCAGAAATCATCGAGCGCAACAAGGAAATCGAGGAAGGCTTGTTCACCGCGACCAATGACCCGCGCCGTCCCCTGGTGCCTCCGCCACATGAGGACGTTGCCCCCTTCTTAAATTTCACTCCGCTGGACAACGCCGCCGATACACTCACGCAGAGCGCGGAACGTTATCGCGCGGCGATCAAGAGGGCCTGGCCCGCCGGCCTTTCCGCCGCCACGCTCGCAGATCTGAATCAGAAGCTGATGGAAAGCGAACGCCGCCTGACCACTCCCGAGGGGCTGCTGCGACGCTCCTGGTACAAACATATGATCTATGCGCCCGGCGTATATTCCGGCTACGGCGTCAAGACGCTGCCCGGTATTCGCGAGGCAATCGAAGAAAAGCGTTGGGCCGAGGCCGATTCTGAAATCCAGCGCGTTGCAGCCGTCCTGAACAACGAGAGTGCGCTGATCAATTCAGCGGCTGCAGAAGTGGAACAAGCCGCGCGGTGACACGACGCCTGCGGTTGCTGCTTTGCTTTGTGGACCATTTTTGCGGCTAAGTATGTCTGCAAGCTGAATTCAAGATCACAATTTGGACCGAGGAGAATCAGGACATGCGAGCAGAACTGAAGATTGCGGCTTGCGGCGTCGCGATGTGTCTCATTCCGCACGCATTTGCTCGGCGCAGCAGTGCAGCCACTTTGCAGAGCCCAGCGGAAACAGTTGCCGATCCTACAAAAATTCTCGTCGGTCGGCTCGATCTGGAACGCTACAAGGCCACCATCAAGGGATTAACGCAGTTCGGTGATCGAAAGCAGGGGACGGATCGCAATCGCAGGGCCCTCGACTGGATCGAAGCTCAACTCAAAAGTTACGGCTGCGCAAACATCGAGCGCCTCAAGTACAACTACCAACCCCCTAATCCGGACACGCGCAACACCATGGCGAATACCGCGGGCGGGCCGGGCACGCCAACGCCGCCCACAGCCACTTCCGTCGGGGGAGGACGGCCGAAGGGCCTGCGCGTGCGCACCGGTGTGAACAACGATCCGAACGCGCAACCGGACCCAAAGCTGCGCGAACTCAATTCCCAGCCGCCGGTGGCGGGGCCCCGGGAAGAAATCTATTGCACGAAGGTCGGCGTGACGCACCCCGAAGAGATGTACATCCTCGCCGCCCATTTCGACGGCATCGGCTGGGGCGAAGCCGCCAATGACGATGGTTCTGGAACGGCTCTGGTGATGGAGCTGGCGCGCATCTTGAACAGTCCAGACGTGCAGACCGAGCGCTCGATTCGTTTTATTTTGTGGAACAACGAGGAAACGGGACTGAACGGCAGCGCCGCATACGTCGAGCAGCGCAAGGATCTTCAAGGCAAAGAGGCTCCGCCGAATTCAGGCCGCTATCCGGAACCGAAGTGGCTCGGGATGATTCAGCACGACATGATGCTGTTCGATCACGGCATGCCGCGCGAGGACGGCACACTGAGCAAGGACCAACGCCCCGAAGCCGACGTCAACATCGAGTTCCAATTGAATTCGAAATTCGCCGCGCAGTCGCAAGCCCTGGCCTGGACGTTTGAGCAATCCGATGAAAAATATGCGACGGATTATCCGGCAGCGATTGGCAGCCACATGACCAACACCGACTCGTCGTCTTTCATGAACGAGGTAGCCGCGATCAGCGTGCGGGAAAATGAGCGCGGCACGCAGATCGGAAACGGCTGGGACCCGCAGTGGCATCAGCCCACCGACGTCTATGCGACCTACAACGACAAAGACTTTCGTCTTGGCTTGAACGCGGCGCAGACCACGCTGGCCGCCACGGCGCAATTGGCCGGCGCAACCGTGAAATGAAGTGACCTCATAAATCGTCTTGTGGGTCGCGGCTTCAGCCGCGACATTCAGAGACCTGAAAACAAGGGCGTCAGCCCCTGACGCCCTATTGAGGTCGCACGTCGCGCCGTTTATGTGATGGCTTCCTAGCAGTTTCCCGCCGTGCGATAAATGGCAGCCTCGCGCTCGCTCCGCCTCCGAGGAACGGCGCGACTTGCCGTTGACACCACGACCAAGGAGGACTAGGCTTCCGGGCGAAGGGAAAACTCAAAACAGAAATTCCAGCAGGAGTTATCCCGTCCCTGGAATGGCTCGAGTCCAGCGAGCGTACTGGCAGGCGGACGCGCGTAATCGAACTCCTGAAATTTTGGAGACTCTCAGGCAGCCCCTCGATTTACATCAGCTGGAACGGTAGGTAACTTTGGCCACCCCATCCATCGCCAGGACCCACCCGGAGGTGCGTATGTACGCGAGGGTCTGGAGGGTCGTAATCCTCCCCGGAAAAATGGAGGAATTTCTGGCTTTGACCAATGCCATGCTGCCGATTTTGCGACGACAGCGTGGATTTGGCGGCCTGTTCGTGCTGCGAAGCGGCCCCGGCGAAAGATTGGAAGTAACCGTAGTCTCCATGTGGGCCTCGCTGGAAGCTCTGCAAGACAGCGAAACCCCCACGTTCCGGCAAGAAGTCGTCAAATTCCTGGCCCTTTGCGAGCATCGTCCGGCCATGCGTGAAGAGGAAGTGATCATGAGCGATTTCCCATCCAGCAGTCTGGACGACTCAGTCACGAGGTTCTAGCTCCAGTCCAGCTATTTGCACCGGAATTCCGAATCTTTCAAAGAGGACAGCAAGCGGATCGTTTAATCTAAGCCGCGAGCAAATTGTGCGCAGAGGCCGCCGGCGGTATAATTTGCGACGACTTAAAAAAATCAACGTCGAGAGCCGGGCCAAGCTGGATTGCGATTCTCCGTGCGCGCTTTCATCCTGTGCATCTCAGAGCTCTTAGCTCGAACCACCTTGGGGGCAAATTTATGGTGAAGATTTTCTTCCGCGCGCTTCTGGGATTCCTGGTGGCGCTTCCATTGGCGGCGCAGACTGGCCAGCAGGCTCCCCCCAAAGATCTCTCCGCCTGGCTTCGCAATTCCTACGGCATGAATCGGAAATTCATTGCGCGCACCGCGGAGAAGATGCCCGAGGAATTTTATGGCCTGCGTCCAGGCGCGCAGCCGGAGGTCCGTACGTTCGGGCAGCTGATCGGACATCTGGCCAATTTTAATTACCGCTGGTGCTCGGATGCCAAGGGCGAAAAGAATCCCATGGAAGAAACGGATTTTGAAAAAGTCACTGCCAAGGCCGATCTGATAAAGGCGTTGAACAGCGCTCTCACTTACTGCGACGGCGCCTATGCCATGCTTACGGATGCCAATTCCATGGACCTGGTGCAAGGCACCCGGGACGACGGCACGAAAGTTCCGGTGTTGCGAATCAGCCGGCTGATCTCGAATCTCGCGCACAACAACGAGCACTACGGCAACCTGGTCACCTACATGCGTATCAAGAGCATCGTCCCGCCGTCTTCCGAGCCGCGCTGATTCCCCGCGTGGGCCGCTGACACACGCCCTGTAAACGTGCTATGTTGCGCCCCGACGAAACACTCAGTCCTTTTGAAGCTGGGAGGAAATAAGCATGGCCGATCGCGCTTCCGGAAACTTCGACACGCACGCGAATTTTGGCAACCCAAATGGAAATCCCTTCGATTCCGGCGCCTCGCGCAGAAAATTTCTGAAGGCCTTGGCCATGGCCGGAGCGGGCGCAATTCTTCCCGGGGGCGGCACTGGCAAAGGGTTGTTCGCGCAGGTCACATCGCCGTCTGTCCGCGCGCTGCCCGGCCGGATTGATGTGCACCACCACTTGTTTCCGCCGTTTTACCTGAAGGCCATGGAAGAACAAATGCGCTCCGACGGATTCAAACCCAGGCCTTGGACTCCCGCAACATCCATTGACATGATGGACAAGCATGGAATCGCAACGGCCTTCGTTTCGCCCGTGCAGCGCCTGGTGATGGATTCCATGAGCGATCGCAGCGAAAAAGGACGAAGCCTGGCGCGGCAGAACAACGAATACGCCGCTCAGATGGTCAAGGATTATCCCGGCCGTTTCGGAAATTTTGCGGCGCTGCCCCTTCCCGACACAGACGGCAGCTTGAAAGAAATCGCTTACGCGCTGGACGTTTTGAAAGCGGACGGCTTCGGTCTGTGGACCAGCTACATGGACAAGTGGATGGGCGATCCCTCCTTTGCACCGGTCTACGAAGAATTGAACCGCCGCAACGCCGTGGTTTTTGTCCACCCCGCGCGCGCCTCCTGCTGCCGCAATCTTCCGGGACAATCCGGCATCATTGAGTATGACATTGACACCGCGCGCGCCATCGACAGCCTTCTCTATGACGGAACACTGGCGAAAAATCCGAATATCCGCTTCATCTTTTCCCACTCCGGCGGAGCGTTCCCGGTGCTGGCCGCGCGCATCATCGACGATTTTCCAAAAAATCGCGCCGACAAAGTGCCGCACGGCGTGGACTACGAATTCAAGAAACTTTATTTCGACACGGCGCACGCAGGGCGCGCGCCCGCGCTCGACGCATTGAAAGACATCGTGCCGGTTTCGCAGATCATGTACGGCAGCGACGCGCCCATCCGGAATTACGAGCTAACGGATGAATGGCTCGTACAGTACGCAGGCTTCTCGGAAGACGACTGGAAGGCCATCAATCGCGGCAACGCCGAGCGTCTGTTTCCCAGGCTGAAAACGTAAAATTCAAATTAAGTTGTTTCCGCCTGGACATTGTCCAGCCACACCACCTGCGCTGCAAAAAACCGGGCCCTCCCGGCCATCAACGGCAATTCTGGACGCATGCAAGGGGGGCAGGTAGAATTTCGTTGTGCAGGGAGGTGGCGAAACAATGTGTCCACCTTCATCATTTTCGGAAGGGTTCCTTGCATGCTGCCGCTGATCCTGCTCGCTGCGTCACTCCTGCATTCACAAAAGGCATCTATGGAATGTGTCGACACAGGCGCCAGCATCGCCGCCACAGAGACCGAGCAGGTGCGCGGACCGCGCGGCGCCACCGCGGTGCTCATGGTTTCCTCGGCTGACGATCACAGCAAGAACTCTCATGACTGCATGGCGGGATACAAGCTTGTAGTCGCTCCCGTTCCTGGCGGCGCTCCGGTAGAGGCCGATATCATTGCTTCGGATGGCGATTATGGGCGAACTTTGTCGCTGCGTCTCTCTGGTTTCTCGCAGGATGGCAAGCGCGTGCTCGGAATTCTTGCCGAAGGCGGCAAGTATCCGACGATTTTGCTCTTTGACTACCATGAGGGCGGCGGCCCGGTGCAAATCATCGACCTCAAGATGCAGTTCGCCCGTGTTGCGCCGCCGGGCTGCAGCCAGACGTTGGAGGTCAGCGGCACCACGGCGAGCGGCGCAATCGTGGTGGAGTCAAATTCGGTGAAGTCCTGCGGCTCGAGCCGCCGCTGGCTCGTGAACGCCGCCGGCAGCAAAGCGCAACCCCTGCCTCAGAGCTCAGCGATTCTGGTCCTGTATGAATTGAAGGATAGCGCTCCATAGTCGGGACTCCGGCGCTCCTCGCAATTGAAGATCCTGTTCAAACACGGCGGATTTTAGGACGGGACCGTCGAGCTCTGAAGTTCGAATGGACTGTGGGATGTGCCGGCTACCTTTTCTTCCTTGAATTGCGGCGCGCGCCCTGCGATGCGATTTTCAACATCACAAAGCTGGGAGCGCCTTACAGGTTCGATCATCGCTGATTCACTTTGATTTTTTGCTCCGCTTTTGGTGGCCGATCTTGCGAGCCGCCTTCCAACCAATTCCTGCGCTCTGTTCGCCGATATTCTTGAGGATCTTGCCCAACTCGCGCCTCAAGGCATTTTCAATGAGTTTTGACCGCCGTTCTCTGCGGGCGACACGGCTGACATAGGAGGGATGCACTCGAAGCTGCCCGGCCACCCGACGGTAAAGCCCTCGGATAAGAGAGGCCAGGTCATTGGGGATGTACTTAAATATGGCGTCTTTGGCGGAGCGCGAAACAGGTCGGCGCTTGCGATTCAGGGAATGCAGTTTTATTGGACTGGGTTTACGCATGGGATCCTCCAAGGTCGGTAACAGGAGAAGCGATCCCTAACATCTCCTAGATTAGAATAGTATCGGAAAGATGTATGTGGTGTAGATCACATATGCGACGAAGCTTCCTTCCAAGGATTATCCAGCCCGCAAAGAAACGGGGACATGCTCGTTAAAATTGGCCATGCGACCAGCCGACTGCGTCCCGAGGTCGACAATTCGTGGACGAAAAAACAATTTGGTTCAGTCCGAGGGACCTCGGGTGTATAAGTGTGCCCATTCGGAATATTAAAAGTGAAATCCAGGCCTTTGGTTCTAAGGTTGATTTTCTGAGAGTGAGGACAACGTATGGCGCGAAAATTCTGCATTCTCGTTGGACTGTTCCTGGTGCTCGCGGGAACCGCGCCCGCGCAGAGCGTGGATGCCCGTAAAGCTCTGGAGGCATCTGCCAAGGCCATGGGCCTTGCCAACTTGAAGACGATTCAATACACGGCGAGCGGCTGGTTCTCGCAAATCGGCCAAACGTACGGTCTGGCCGAAGACTGGCCTCACTACGAAGTTTCCGATTACACGCGCGTGATTGACTACGACGCCAAATGGTCGCGCGAGGATTACACCCGCAGGCAAGGAAAATATCCGCTGCTCGGCAGGACTCCGATGCCGGAGCAACACATCACGTCCATCCTGAGCGGCAACTACGCCTGGGACATGCAGGGGGACGTGCCGGTGCCCCTCACGCGAATGTATCTGGACGGCATTCCTTACAACGATCTGCGGCAGATGGAGATCGTGCTGACTCCGCACGGGTTTTTGAAAGCGGCGCTGGCGGCTCCGGATGCGACCGCGATCACGTTGCCCATTATTGGAGCATCGGACATCGGCCTCTCCCAATTCGGCAGGAAAGTGACGGTCGTCTCCTTCACTATGGGAAAATACAAATTCAACGGAACGATTAACGACCAGAACCTGGTCGAACTGGTGGACACCTGGTTTCCCAATCCGATGTACGGGGACATGGACTACGAGATGCGCTACACGAAATACAAAAGTTTCGGCGGCATCATGTTTCCCGGGCAAATCCATGTGCACCAGGGCGACCCCAGGCTGAACCCCGCGCACAATTACTACGAGATTAATGTAACGGATGTAAAAGAAAACGTGGCCGTGACCCCGATGGCGGTCCCCGAGGCGGTGCGCACGGCGACCGCGCCGCCGGTCAAAGTGGAAAGCCAGAAGCTCGCGGACGGCGTCTGGCTGCTCGGCGGCGGATCCCACAACAGCGTGCTCGTCGAATATAGCGACTTCGTCGCGGTGGTCGAAGCGCCGCAGAACGAGGCGCGCTCGCTGGCCGTGATTGCGGAAGTGAATCGCCTGGTTCCCAACAAACCGATCCGCTATCTCGTCAATACGCACCACCACATGGATCACGCCGGCGGCCTGCGCACGTATCTTTCGCAAGGCACCACGATCGTGACCCACGAGTCCAACAAGCAGTATTACCTGGACATTATGTTCTACCCGGCTCCCAGGACGCTGCAGCCGGACCGTCTGGCGATCTTCAGTCCGATGTACATGATCAGCAGGCGCCCCGCTCCGATTGACACAGTGGGCGGAGACACGCGCGGCGAAGGAAAATACGTGGTGACCGATGGCGCGCGCCTGATGGAAATCCTGCACGTGCAGGACATGGCCTACGAGTTGGGAGATCCATCGTACAGCCAGGGAAATCACAGCGCCGACATGTTGATGGCCTATCTCCCAAAAGAAAGAATCCTGGTGAATGCGGATCTCTACTCGCCGCCGCAGCCCGGAGCGCAGCCACCCACGCCCACTCCCGGCATGCGCACGCTGTATCAAAACATGCTGAAACTGAAGCTCGATGTCGCACAGCACGTCCCCATCCACGGGCGCATCGGAACAAATGATGAGTTTGTGAAGATTGTCAGTAAAACTCCTTAGCGGTGAATAAGGGATCGAACGGGGCCTGGAAAACTGGCCCGCATCTCACACCTGGCGGGCCGCCGCCGCGGGTTGACATGACTTGCACTCCGTGTGTACCGTGTCGGAATGTCATCTAAACCTGTTGAATTTTTCGGCGCGAATGCCGCGGCCGGGGTGGTGATCGAACGGGCCGGCGACGTTCTGACGTTCACGTTGAACAACTCCGAGCACGAAAATGAAGTGACTGGCACGATGTTTGACGCGATGCTTGCCGAGCTTCGCCGCGAAGCGGCTCGCCCAGGCGCGCGGGTCTTGCGCCTTCGGGCGCGCGGCAAAGCTTTCTGCACGGGGCGGGAGCGCGCGGGCCGTGACGCCGCGGCAATCCACCAGGAATCGGCGCGCCTTATCGAATTCAAGCGCGCCTTGCGGGTTTCGCCGCTGATCAGCGTCGCGGAGGTGCAGGGCGACGCGTTCGGCTTCGGTTTCGGCCTGGCGATCGTTTGCGATTTTGTCTACGTCGCCGAGAGCGCGACACTGGGTTTCCCCGAAATGAAGTTTGGCCTCGCGCCGGCCGCAATCATGGCCTATCTCGGCGAGTACGCGCTGCCGCGCTTCGCGTTTCCCCTCGTGCTCTTTGGCGATCCGATCACGCCGCCGCAAGCGCAACAAATCGGCCTCATCTCGCACGTCAGTCCAGCGAGCCGCCTGGCATCCGACGTCGATGCCCTCATCGACCGCATCCTGCGGCTCGATCCCAACGCGGCGCGGAACTGTAAGGAATTTTTTCAGGCGGCGCTGCAGAATTCGTTCGATCAGAATTGCCGTTTGGCCACGGAAGCGTTGACGGTGGGCAGCCTGGCCGTGCTTTCGAGGCAAAAGTGAGCCGGCCGTGCCCGTAAACGCAGGAGCGCGGCTCGACCGGCTGCCGATTTCCTCCTTCCATCGTCGCATCATGTGGCTGATCGGCGCCGGAATGTTTTTCGACGGCTTCGATATTTATCTGGCCGGAATCGTTCTCGGAGCCACGGTCAAGAGCGGCTTTTCCACGCTGGGGCAAAACGCGGAGTTCGTCTCGGCCACCTTTGTCGGAATGATGCTGGGGTCGTTTGTGACTGGCTTCCTCGGCGACCGGTTCGGGCGCCGCTTCACTTATCAATCGAATCTTGCCATCTTCGGATTTGCGTCGCTGGCGGCCGCCTTTGCGCCCTCCATGCGGATTTTGATTTTGATCCAGTTCATCATCGGATTCGGACTGGGCGCTGAAAATGTGGTTGGTTATTCGACATTAACCGAATTTGTACCCCCGCAATCCCGCGGCAAATGGCTGGGCTTTATGACCGTCTTCGTCGTCACCGGCTTGCCGGTTGCCGCGCTGCTGGGGAGGCTCATCATCCCGAGGCTCGGCTGGCGCACAATGTTCGTCCTTGGCGGGGTCGGCGCGCTGGTCGTCTGGTATTTGCGGAAAAAATTGCCGGAATCGCCGCGCTGGCTCGAATCCGTCGGAAAGACCGAGGAAGCCGAGGTCCTGCTGCAGTCGATCGAAGCCGAAGTTTCGCTGCAACATTCTCCGCTGCCGCCACCCACACTTTCGCCGCTCGTAAAACATTCACGAAATCTTTCTTCGCTCTTCAGCCCCGCGATTCTTCCGCGAATGATTTTGGGATCGGTTTCTCTGATCGTCATCAACAGCCTGCTCTATGGATTCGTCACCTGGCTGCCTACCTTTTTTGTGCAGCAGGGGCTCAGTATTGCCAGGTCGTTTAACTATTCTCTCGTTATGGCCCTTGGCGCGCCGATCGGCTCCGCGATCGGCGCATTCACCGCGGATTCCTGGGGACGCAAGCCCACAATCGTGGGGGCTTCCCTGCTCACGATTCTGATCGGAAGCTTTTATCCCTTCATCCAAAATCCCGCCGTATTGATCGTGACGGGCTTCGCGCTGATCGTTCCGATTTACGTCCTTGTGGCGCTGCTGTTCGCGATCTACATCCCGGAGCTTTTTCCGACGGAAGTCCGGCTGCGGGCCTCGGGAATCTGCAATACGTTCGGGCGCGGCGCGATCATATTCACACCCTTCCTGGTCGTCGCGCTTTTCAGGTCGCATGGGATTGGAGGCGTCCTGGTTTTCATGATCGGGCTGCTGGCCGTGGAAATTTTGGTTGTCCTTGCGCTCGGCGTCGAACCGAAAAAGCGGCGCCTCGAGGAAATCGAGGCGGAGCCTTCCGCCACCTCCTTCCCTGCCGAGGTGCGCAATCCATGACCGTCTTGCCCATCACCTACGACGCACAACTCTTTATCGATGGCCAGTTCACCGATGCCGCCAGCGGCAAGACGCTGGACATCGTCAACCCCGCAACCGGCGTCGTGATCGGGCGGCTCGCCGACGCCGGCGCAAGTGACGTGGACCGCGCCGTCAGCGCCGCTCAGAGCGCTTTCGACGAAGGGAAATGGAGCCGCGCGTCAATTCAGGAGCGCGCCTCCGTGCTCAACCGCTTCGCCGATTTGTTCGAGGCCGACCTGGAAGCGTTCTACAAGCTCGAGACGCTCAACAATGGCCGCCCGATCGTGGAGACGCGAGCGCAGATCTCGCGCCTGCCGCAGTTCTATCGCTATTTCGCGGCGCTGGCCCTAACGCGCCGCAGTGACGTCATCCCGGTCGAAGGCCCATACCTGTGTTACACAGTGCGCGTGCCGCTGGGCGTCGTCGCGCTCATGACTTCCTTCAATCATCCATTGATGATTCTTTCAAAGAGTCTGGCCCCGGCGCTCGCCACCGGCAACAGCGTGGTCATCAAGCCATCCGAACAGACGCCGCTCACAACCGTTCGCCTGGTCGAGCTTCTGGACCGCGCTGGCGTGCCCAAGGGCGTCGTCAATGTGGTCAACGGCGCTGGCGCTGAATCGGGCGCCGCGCTGGCATCCCATCCGAAAATTCGAAAAGTCACCTTCACCGGCAGCACCGAGGTAGGACGCCCGATCGGCGCCGCCGCCGCGCGCAATTTCGCGGCGGCCACGCTGGAGCTCGGCGGCAAGGGCGCCGTGATTATTTTCGATGATATGGAAATGGAACGAGCCGTGAACGGCGCGGCCTTCGCGGCGTTTGTCGCGGCGGGGCAGACCTGCGTGTGCGGTTCGCGTATCCTCGTTCAGCGCTCGATGTACGCGCCCTTCCTGGAGCGCTTTCGAACCAAAGCCGCGTCGATCCGTCTGGGCGATCCTGCCGACGCGCGCACGCAGCTCGGACCGGTCATTTCGGAAAAATCGCGGCGGCGCATCCTGGCGATGCTGGACCGCGCCACAGCCGCGGGCGCGAAGCTGCTGACGGGTGGGCGGGCCGCTTCCGGCAGTTTGCCAGCTGGATTTTTTATCGAGCCAACGGTGCTTTACGATGCCGACCCTCGCTCCGAGATCGCGCAAGAGGAAGTTTTCGGGCCAGTGACCGTGGTCATGCCCTTCGAAGACGAAGCCGACGCGATACGAATTGCCAATGACACGAGGTTCGGGCTGGCCGCTTCCGTGTGGACCGGCGACGTCGCGTGCGCTCACCGCGTGGCCAGCCGGTTGCTCTTCGGCATGGTTTGGGTAAACGACCATCACCGTCTCGACCCTGCATCGCCCTGGGGAGGCTTTAAGGACAGCGGCATGGGCCGCGAGACGGGTATCGAGTCGTTCGATCAGTTCACCGAGTTGCGCGCCGTCACGGTGAACACCAGCGGCGAGACTGCGGACTGGTACCAAAAAGACGGGGCACCGAAACGCCTCAACTAAATAATTTTGAAGGCCGGCGAAATGAATATTCCGATCGCGAATTTTATTCGCACTATGTTTCTCGCCACCGTCGCGCTCGCCGCGGCCACACCAGCATGGTCCCAAAACGCCGACACCATTTTGGTGAACGGCAAGATCCTGACAGTCGACAGCCATTTCTCCACTCGCAATGCCCTCGCCATACGCGACGGCAAAATCACTGCGGTGGGCAGCAACGCGGATGCTCGAAAGCAAGCGGGGCCGCGAACGCGCGTGATCGATCTGCAGGGCCGCACGGTAATTCCGGGCTTCATCGATTCCCATATCCACGCCATCCGGGCGGGCCAGACGTTCACAAGCGAAGTAAATTGGGTCGGGGCAACTTCCATCGCCGAGGCCATGAACCGGATCCACGAAGCTTCCCTCGCCAAGAAGCCGGGATCCTGGCTGATCGTTGCGGGCGGCTGGCACCCAGAGCAGTTCAAAGAAAAGCGCAGGCCAACCCAGGCGGACCTCATCGCGGCGGCGCCGAACAATCCTGTTTATGTGCAGCAAGATTACGATTGGGAAGTAATGACGCCCGCGGGCTTCAAGGCCATGGGAATCAACAGCGAGGCCGACCTGCCGCGCCCGGGTAAATTTGAAAGAGACGCGAGCGGCAATCCAACGGGAGCGATTGAAGATGGCGGCGGCTTTGATGTGGCCATCGCCCTGTTTGAAAAGCTTCCACATCCGACGTTTGACGAACAAGTGGAAGGCACCAAGAAATTTTTCAACGAGCTGAACCGGCTGGGCTTGACCGGGGTCGGCGATCCCGGCGGAAATAATCTTAACCCTGACAATTATCAGCCCCTCTTCCAGATCTGGCGGCAGCACCAATTGACGCTCCGGATCGCCTATAGTTTGTGCGGGCCGACCGCCGGCAAGGAATTTGAAGAGTTGAAAAGTTTGACGCAAATGCTGCCGCAGGGTTTTGGGGATGAGATGTTGAAATTCAACGGTCTCGGGGAACGCGTCACCTGGGGCATGAACAACAACGACCATCCGACCGCCGAGGAGAAGGAAAAGTATTACCAGATCGTCCGCTGGGCCGCCCAGCAAGGAATGCCGGTCACCATGCACTGGCCAAAGGACGAAACCGCCGACACGCTGCTCTCCATTTATGAACGCGTGAATGGAGAATTTCCCATCACTAATTTGCGCTGGTCGGTCGCTCATCTTATGAACGCCTCGCCGCAGAGTTTGCAGCGAATGAAAGCGATGGGCGTAGGCTGGACCATTCAACGCCCGAATGCCGCATCGGTGGAAAACGCCAAGGAACTCGGCGTGAACATGGGCGCCGGGACCGACGCTCATCGCGTGGCCTCCTACAATCCGTTCACCGCGCTCCAATGGTCGCTCGTGGACAGCAAGAACGCGGGCGGCGTGCAGCGCGGACCGGAGCAAACGCCCACGCGCGAGGACGCCATTCGCGCCTACACCATCGGCAGCGCCTGGTTTTCTTTCAATGAAAACAAACGAGGCTCGCTCGAGCCCGGAAAACTTGCCGACCTCGCTGTTCTGAGCAAGGACTACATGACCGTGCCACTGGCCGACATCGGCGGCATCGAATCGCTGCTCACCATGGTCGGCGGAAAGATTGTTTACGCCGCCGGCCCATACGCCCGCCTGGAAAACAATTCTGGGAGTTCCGGGCGTTAGTGATATAAGGAAGCTTCCCAGGAGAATGGACGATGAAAAATTCAGACGCACCGGAATCAGGTTCCGCTTTCGGAAGACGAGACTTTTTGAAAATCGGCGCCGGCGGCGCGATGATGACTGCGCTTCCCGCCGGCTTGGCCGCGCAGACCAAAGAGAAAGGCGTGGACTGGTGGGATGCGAAGCCAGGGAAGGCCGGAGTCGGAAAGCCGATCGCAATTGACTGCCACGCCCACTGGTCACCGGAGCCGTACAACAAAGCTCTGGCCGATCTGGGAAACCCGCTCGCCAATCCCTATCCGCTCAATTACGATCTCGAAAAACGGCTGCAGTGGATGGACGAGCATGGCGTCCTCATGCATTGCTTGACGCTGTCCGGCTCGATGCCCTGGCAATGGACGTCGGCGGAACAGGGCGCGCATCTCGCGCAGATCATCAATGACGTGGGAATTGAAGTGCACATGAAGCATCCCGACCGCTTCGTTCTGGGTGTGGAGATACCCATTCGCGATCCGCAACTGGCGCTGAAGGAATTGAACCGCGTCGCGGGCAAGCCGGGCGTGCGCGCCGTGCATCTGCCGGACTCGATCGAGCGTCACGATTACATCATCAATCCGAACTTTGCGCCGGTGCTGGCGCGCATTGAAGAACTGAATCTTCCGATCATTTTTCATCAGATGGACGGAATTCCCAACAATTACGGCGCTGACAGAGTATCTGGGCCGCCGAATCTGGCGGCGGGGCTCGACGCGCCCACCGACCACACTGTGCTGGCAACTAAGTTAATGATGTCCGGGATACTGGACAAATATCCGAAGCTGGAAATGGTTTTGCCGCACGCGGGTGGCGCCTTCCCGTACCTTGCCGGAAGGATCGAGCATTTCTTCGCGCACTTCAACGACCAGCGGGTCCCGCTTGCTCGCCCGTTCCGGGAATATCTGCGGCGCTTCTACTACGACTATCTAATCTACTATCCTGAGGCGTTCCAATTCCTCGTCACCATGGTCGGGACCGACCGCATCGTGGTGGGCACGGATATTTTTGCGGCGCAGGATGTGCAGTATCCGAGCCTGGTCCTCGACCAGTTCAATTACCCGGCCGCGGAGCGCGAGCGCATATTGAAGGGCAACGCGATTAAGCTTTTGCATCTATAATTTGAGTGGCGCGGGCTTCATCCTGCGGGTTTTGAATTTTGAGACGGATACGCCAGGCGCAACCAAACCCCGCAGGCTGAAGCCCGCGCCACTCGGCGCTACCGACCGCTCACCTGTTTAAATTTCTGAATGCGTTTCCCCGTGCCCACCTCGCCGATGTAGAGGTTGCCCTTTGAATCCGCCGCCAGAAAATGTGCGTACGTGAATTCTCCTGCCTGGTGACCCGGGCGCCCGAAACTTGAAAGGATTTGCCCGCTGGCGCGATCGAGGATATCGATCTTCTCGTCGTCCTGATTGATGACGTACATATACTTCTGCCCCGGGTCGCGAGAAAAGTCGACCCACACTGCCGATCCTAACGCGCCGGACTGGTGCTCTGGGCCGGCAGGCAGCTTGGACATCTGTTCGAACTCCACCGGAATGTTCTTTTGAAAATTGCCCATTTTATCGAACACCTGGACCCGGTGGCCCCGTCTGTCGCAAACGTAGACCAAGCCATTGTTGCCGAGCGCCACACAATGCAGCACAGGCACAAAGGCGTCGCCGGTCTCGGCTTCCGTGCGGTGCAAGTCCCATTGGCGCAGGAACTGCCCGGCGCGATCGAACACCGAGATGCGGTGGTTGCCGCCGGGAGTTTCGCCATCGGCCACGTAAACATCCTCGTTCTTGGGATCGATCGCGATACCCGCGGGTTTGAAGAACCCCGCGTGGCTGGAGTTGAGAGCTTTCCCTTTGGCCGTGCCGTCGGATGAATCGACCACGCCCCGTTTGCCGATCTGCAGCAGGAGTTTGCTCCCGTCGTGCGAGTATTTCTGCACGATGCCGTCGCCCGTGCCGGTGATCCACAGGTTATTCTCCGCGTCCACCGCGCAGCCGTGAGGGTTGTTTGGAGTCGTGTCGGGATCGCCGAAGGAATTCACCACGTTGCCGTCGGGGTCGAACTCAATAACCACGGGCGCCTGATGCCCGGCGTCGAGGTCGTTGTCCGTCAAATCGCGCCGGTTCAAGATGAATACGTGATCGCGAGAATCTATGCACAGGCCACCGATTCCACCGGTCACCCAGAGATTCGGCAGCGGCTTGGGCCAGGAGGGATCGACTTCGAACTTGGGAGCCTTGCTCTGCGCGTGCATTGGAGCGAAATACAAGAACGCTAGTGCCAGGGCAAGTCCTGTGGACACCGCTGCTATTCGAACGAAACTCATCTTCTTTTTCATATCGTTCCTTTTCGCTAAGTCAAAAGGTTGAGGCTTCACCCGGAACTTCCAACGTTGATATTCTTTTGCAAGAAGCAGTTCCGGCTTGGACAGGACCGTTGCAAATGATACCAGCATTCGAACGCCCAAGAGGATGGCCGCTCATCATGCCGTGATTTTCTGACGGCAATCCTGATCGGTAGAGCGCATGCCAACGACCGGGAAATGGACGATGATTTTTCGTGGCGCCGGCATCCCGCCGGCGATTTTTCTGGTTAGCACGGTGCGCAAAAAACGCCGGCGGGACGCCGGTGCCACAACAACTCGCTCGCCGTGCACATCGCATGGCGTAACTCCCTTGTGTTTTGGCGAAAAAACCGAACTGGCGGAAAATCTGGACTGAAGCGTTCTATGAGGGGGCGGCCGGGTGTATATTCCCGGTCGGCTTTGGAATGAATTGGAAATCCAGGCTTGCGATTTGGAGGGCGTGTCATGGCCAACACCAATGGATGGATGAAAGCTCTTTTATTTTCGAGCGGAATTGGATTGCTTGCGCTTGGTGTTTGCCCCGTGGCACAGACGCAGGCTCCGCCGGCATACAAGGTCGACTCCTCCTGGCCAAAACAGTTGCCCAACAATTGGATCATGGGTCAGGTTGGCGGGATGGCCGTCGACCGGCAAGATCACATCTGGGTTCTGCAGCGTCCGGGCTCGAACACGAAAGATGATCTCGGCGCGGCGCAAACTCCTCCCGTTTCCGAATGCTGCGTTTCCGCGCCGCCGATCCTTGTGTTCGATGCCGAAGGCAATCTTCTCAAGTCCTGGGGCGGTCCGGGCTCCGGCTATGACTGGCCGGGCACGGAGCACAGCATCTTCATCGACCAGGCCGGCAACGTTTGGATTACCGGCAACGGCTCCAAAGACCGCCAGGCGATCAAGCTCACGAGCGACGGGAAATTTATTCTGGAGATTGGCCACCCTTCCGCCGCGCCCATGAATAATTCGGACACCACCATTCTCGGCCGCCCGGCGGGAATGGACCTGGACGAAAAGGCCCACGAAATTTATTTCGCCGACGGATATCTCAACCGGCGAGTCATCGTGTTTGACTCCGAAACGGGCGCCTTCAAACGCATGTGGGGCGCCTACGGAAAAACGCCGAGCGATGCCGATCTCGCCCCGTATGCTCCCGGCGATTCGCCGAGCCAGCTGTTCAGAAATCCGCTCCATGCGGTCCACATCTCGCAGGATGGCTTCGTTTATGTTTGCGATCGCGTGAACGACAGAATCCAGGTCTTCACCAAAGAAGGGAAATTCGTGAAGGAATTTATTTTGCGGCCGGAAACGCTGGGCAACGGATCGGCTTACGACCTGGCCTTCTCGCATGACGCAGCGCAGAAATATTTACTGGTGGCCGACGGCGAAAACAACGTGATCTGGACGCTGTTGCGCAGCGACGGTTCCGTGCAGGGCACGACGGGCCACGCCGGACGCGGCGCGGGCCAGTTCCACCATGTCCACGCCATCGTTTCCGATTCCAAGGGGAATTTGTATACGGGCGAGGTTGAAACCGGCAGAAGAATTCAAAAGTTTACGCTAGTCCGCGGGAGCACGACGCATTGAGCGCGGCTTTGCCTTGGCCAGATTCAATCGGATTGTTTCACGTGGATGCGTTATAATATTCAAACTAGGTGGTATCGCAACATTCGTCGGGCAGGATTTTGTGTTCTGTCCGCCTTTTTGCGTGGACATAGAAGTGCATATGCGAAAAATCAAAAAGAAGATCCTCACGGACAAGGCTGAAAGACCAATAGCGGTCCAAATTGAGTACGCCGATTGGTTGGAGATCGAACGCTCTCTGAATTTACAGGACATGGAACCACAGAACACGGACTTGTCCGGCTACGAGGGGATTATTACGCTTTCTGAGGAGCCCCTCGGATACCAATCGCGCATCCGGCAAGAATGGTCTTGAAAAGCGTCCTCGACACCAATGCGATTCTCTATCTTCTCGGCGGTAGGCTGGTGGAATCCCTCCCGAGGGGCCAATATTTCATTTCGGTAATTTCAGAAATGGAATTACTTTCCTACCCCCTGCGGGACAAGTCTGCACAAACTAAAATTGAGAGCTTCCTATCGGAAATTACGATAGTCGGTCTCATCGAACCTGTGAAAAAGGTGGCCATTCAGTTGCGCCGCGAACACCAACTCAAACTGCCAGATGCGATAGTGGCTGCAACGGCTCTAAGTCTTGGGGCAACATTGATAACAAACGATGCAAAGCTTCTCCTGCTCCCGAGTCTTTCCGCTCGAGAACTCAGACTGAAGTAATCACTTACACAATAGACTGACTTCAAGAATTCGGGGTTTGGCTGCAATTTTTGGACGCGTAGGCAAACTAAGACTGTGCTGGCCGATTACATGTGGTCTTTCATGTTAAACACGGTATGCGGCTTGCTGTGCACGTACGCCGCGACGTCGTACGCTTCTTGCGGCGTGAGGCTGTCAGGATCGGTCTGTGGCATGTTGTGTTGCACAAACGCAGCCATTTTGGCGATTTGATGCATGCCGGCGCCGTCGCTGTACGAATCCGGACCCCAGAGCGCCGGGATCGCGGGAGGTTTTCCTGCGCCGTCCACGCCGTGGCAAAGGGCGCATTGTTGCGCGTAGATCTGGCTTCCTTTCGCGGCGTCACCGGTTAGTTCAGGAAGATCGACGAGGCCTCGTCCCGGAAACGGCTTTGCTGTCACTTGATCCTTGGAAAGCCACTGCGCATAGGCGACGAGCCCGGTCATCTCGGCGCTGTCGTTTGGAACGCGATGTCCGGATTCGCTGCGCTGGAAGCATTGCTCGATCCGTTCTTCAAAGGTGATGACGGTTTTTTCACGGTCCCGATACATTGGAAATATTCCGGGCAGGCCCACCATCGGCATGCCTTTGGAAACTGTGCCGCCATCAATGTGGCAATGCGTGCAGCTCAACTTGTTGCCGACGTAGCGCTCGGCGTATTTCGGCGTCTCATTAAAAACGTGAAGGCCCAGGCGGATGCTGTCGCCCAGCGGGCCCACCGGAATCGTTGCGGGATCAGGCGCTACCCAAGTCTTGGAGGAATCAGCAGCCTGCGGGGTTCGCGGCGCGCCAAAGCTGATCGAACTTGAAGAAAATAAGATGATGGCGGAAAAAGCCAAAACGATGACCAAGCCGCATCGCATGGCGATCACTCGAATCATGGACATCCTCCCCGGGCAGGGTGCAATTGCGCTCCCTTGGCGTTTATTCTACCGCTTTCGCGTTTCAGGAGTGTAGTGCGATCCGAGGTACTGGATAATCTTTTGCGCGGTATCCTCGGGGATCGAGGCGCCGAACGTTTTCCTCATTTTGTTGACTTCGTCCGCCCACACTTGCGCCGGCAGGGCCGGTTGCATGGTGATGTAACGCGGGCTGTGGCAAAGTTCGCAATTGTTTTCGACCTCGGCCTTGCCCTCGCCGGGAGCGAGTTCGGGATAATAAATCGGGTACTGGCCCGCGTCGTAGGTCGCATCCGTGGATAACACGTCCGGCAGCGTCTGGTGAATCGTTTCCGGCCCCGTTGGCGTGTAATATCCGGCGCGAAAATCAGCGTAAAGAACGCGCGCCGCCAAAATGGACAGCGCGCCGACCACCATGAAATACCATTTCCGTGTGCGCACTTCTCGCTCCTGTCAGCTCGCGTTCCCAACCACAATTTCCTGGCGTTCGATTTTATTCCAAAGATAGCCGCCGGGGTTCCAGACCCCTTCGTCCGGTTGCACATTCCCCTTCGCATCCGTCGCGCGAACCGCCACGAAATAACGCCCGGCACTTTTGGGAGTCCAATCGAGCGACCACGTCCGGAAGGAATACTCCCCCTCGTCCGCTCCTAAATGCGCTTCGCTCCAGTTCGCTCCGTTGTCAGTGGAAACTTCAACTTTTTTTATACCGGCGTAGCCGCTGAATGCGATTCCGCGCAAACGCAGCAGAAATCCTGCGGGAATCTTCTTTGAACCATCGGGTGTGATAAGGAACGAGCGGACCGGCATCCTGGCGATGGGCACCGTCGCGACTTTCCCGGATTTCATTTCCTCCGGAGTTGTCGTGCCGCGCGGCGTGTCGGGAATTCGATACGCCGCTTTCATCCAGAAATTATCGTCGGGCGCGTCGAGAACGCGTATCGCGGAAAGCGACTTCAGCCAGTACGTCGCGAAATAGCCGGGCACAATCAGACGCGCGGGGAATCCGTTGAGCATTGGCAAAGGCTCGGCGTTCATTGCGAAGGCGACCAGACATTCGTCCAAAACGGAATCGGTCAAATCGAGCGACTTCATGAAGCGGTTCGAGCCAAAGCCCTTGGGGCCGAGGCCGCGGTCCAGCCCCTCGAATTGCACCTGCACCGAGCCGCTCTTCACCCCGGCGGCATCGAGAATCTCGCGGAGTTTTACTCCTGTCCAGGCCGCGTTGCCCATCGCGCCGTTGCCCCACTGCCCTCCCGCGACCCGAGGTTGCAGCCGGCTGCGGCTATTGCCGGAGCACTGATTCACCGCGGCTACCGATACGCTTTTGAATCGCGCAACCAGTTCCGGAAAGCTGAGCGCCAGCGGACGCTCGACATTTCCTTCCACATGCAGGCGCCACTCCTTCAAATCCACCGCATTGGGAATGGTCTGAAGATGCCAACGGACAAAAAACGCATCGTTGGGTGTGAAGGTCGAAAGAAAATATTGGCGCGGAGTTTCGAGTTGCACCGGGCGGTCGGTCAAAAGAATTAAAGGCGCCTTCTGGGGATAGGTGGCGAACTGCCCTGGCGAAGTCCAATACGGATTTGCGCCCGGCCCGGTAAATTCTGGAACCGCTTGCTGGCCGGAGGGCTCCTGGCCCATCGCGTCCGCTATTCCGAAAATCTGCGCGGCCGCCAAAGTGGCGCTAGCGGCGCCGAGCGTTTTTATCACGCGACGTCTTGAAACACACTTCTGAGAACCCGCCATTCTGTCCCACCCTCAAATCTTGTTGCTGATTTGCTAACCAGCGGACATGTAACTGTAGTGTCCGTCACCCTGCAGCAGGGCGAGCGCCGAGGCCAACGCCGGAACGAGGAGGACGCCAGGCTGGATATGGGCCTGGATGTCTTTCACGACTTCCTCCGGCTGCACGGTCAAATTATTCATCTTGATGAGCGCGCGCGCCGCCTCCTCAATAGAAGAGTGGCAACTCAAGAATTTCACGCCGCGCGCCTGCAGGCCTTGCACGCTGAAGTCCTGCGCGGCGGAGTCCGGGTTGCTGGGATCATCGGACGTGTACGTCAGAGACACGCCGGCCTTGCTCGGATAATAAAAATTGCGCACCGCGGGCTCTCCGGTCTTGGGGTCGCTCTCTTTCGTCCATTCGCCGATGCGGTACTTCTCCCACACGTAGTCGGTGTAATTCACCATGTTGGCCGGCCCGTTGAGCGCGCAGACAATTTGGATCTGGTCGGCGGGGACACCGGCCCCGAATCGAAGGCCATTGAGAGAGTTCTTGGCGTTCTTCAGGAACCTCCCATCGTTGATGCCAAAGCCGTGGATGGCCTGCTTGATGCGTCTGGGGGAATGCGTCAGCGCATCGAACTCCGCGGCCTGCTGCCAATCGGTCTTTTGCCACACGTATTGGGCGTGCACCGGCTCGTTCCACATCGTTGTGGCCGCAGCGGCAACCGCTCCGCCCAGAAGGGTTCGGCGTGAGAATTCGTTCATGGATTTTTCTCCTTTCGTCGCACTGGCACAAAAGCGGCCGTGCGATTTCCGGCTCGCCCAAATCATACGCTCGAAAGTCTGGCATCGTCCACCGTGTGTGCCAGGAGGCATCTCCTCAAGCAGCCGCCTTCGGTCTATCCGAAAATGTGATATGTTTTGTCCCGTCAACGGAGGGTGCCCATGACGACTCGAGGATTGTTCAGTGCGATTGCATTTGCCATTTTGATTTTTGCTTCCCCGCTCTTTGCTCAAACCAGCGGCAAAGAAACCAAAGTGATGATTCGCGCGATCGCGCGCGACGCCAAAGTCATTGGAACGCACGTAGGCGGCGCGCGGATCACCGTCAAGGACGCCGCGACCGGAGAAATTCTGGCACAAGGAATGCAGCAAGGCGGGACAGGCGATACGGACGTGATCATGAAAAAGCCGCACACTCGCGGCATGACGGTCTTCGGCGCGGGGGACGCCTCCGGCTACCTCGCAGTCTTGCATCTGGATAAACCGACAGTCGTGGAAATATCGGCGGAAGGGCCGCTGGGCAATGCGCAAGCCACGCAACGCTCGTCGAAGACCCTCCTCCTCGTGCCGGGCGAAGATGTGCTCGGCGAAGGAGTTCTCCTGGAAATTCATGGCTTCATCGTGACGGCCCTTGCGCCGCTGCAGGATACGAAGGTGAAGGCAGGATCGCCGTTTGAAGTCCGGGCCACTGTCACGATGGCCTGTGGTTGTCCGACCGAGCCTGACGGCCTGTGGGACGCCAATAAGATTCACGTGGTCGCGCGGCTTCTCCGGGACGGCAAAGTGGAGTCGGAAATCCCAATGACGTATGCAGGGGCGCAGAACACGTTTCATGTCGACGTGCCCGTCACCGCGCCGGGAGCGCTGGAATTGCAAGTGCTCGCCCTGGACCCCGGCAGCGCCAATTTCGGGATGATGAAGGAAGCCGTGGCCATTGTTCCGTAGACAAAGTCGCGTTGTCATGCCCACCGGACCGAAACCGTTGCTGGATGTTTTTGTAGCGCGGGCTTCAGCCTGCGGGTTTTGAGCCTTGCAAGAACTAAACCCCGCAGGCTGAAGCCCGCGCTACTGAGTGCCGCTATCATTCCTTCGTGAAACGGTAGTATTCTGCATTCACAATCGAACTTGCGGGGTGAAGGCCCCGGGAGAATGCATGGAGCGCGCTCCGACTGTCAGCGAAATTATCGATCGGCGGTCCATGGGCCGCTATCAGATCTGGACCATGGCTTTGTGCGGCATGGTCATCGTGCTGGACGGCTTCGACACGCAGAGCATCGGTTTCCTCGCCCCCTCCATGGCCGAAACCCTGCACATTCCGATCAAAACCTTCGGTCCCATTTTCGTTGCCGCGCTCATCGGTTTGATGATCTCTTCCATGTCCTCCGGCCCGATCGCCGATCGCTGGGGACGGAAATGGCCGATCGTTGCCTGCACGCTCATCTTTGGCTTGTTCGCCATGCTCACTTCCCGATGCACTACGTTTGACCAGTTGCTTGCCTGCCGGTTCCTGACGGGCCTGGGCCTGGGCGGGGCGCTTTCCAATTCCGTGGCGCTGATGTCCGAGTATGCGCCGAAGCGCCTGCTGGCCGTTATCGTGAGCATCATGTTTTGCGGAATGCCTGCGGGGGCCGTGCTGGCAACTCGGGTGAGCGCGGTTATGCTGCCGCGCTGGGGATGGCAATCGGTCTTCTACGCGGGAGGGGTTCTGCCGCTCACGCTGGCGCTGCTGCTGATCGCCATTCTGCCCGAATCGGTGCGCTACCTGGAAGTGTCCGGCGCGGACCAGCGAAAAATTTCAAAAATTCTGGCGCGCATTTCGCCCGAACTCGAGAAGGCTCCAGTGTCCCGCTCCCAACATCAGGATCTGCGCAGAAAAGCTCCGGTATTCAGTTTGTTCACGGAGGGCCGCGCGGCCGGAACAATTCTGCTGTGGATTCCATTTTTTATGAATCTTCTAATGTTGTATTTCGTGGTGTTCTGGCTGCCCGCTCTGCTGCGCCAAACCGGCAAACCCGTTTCCGCGGGTGCGACGGCGATCATGCTGTTCAGCGTCGGAGGAATTGCGGGATCGTTCGTCGAGGGAAATTTGATGAACCGCTGGGGCGCGTTCACGGTTTTGCTGACGGAATTCGTTTGCACCACTTTGCTCATCGCTTCTTTGGCATTCTCGAATTCGTTTCCGCTTATGATGACGATCACGTTCGTTCTCGGCTTCGTGGTGCAAGGCGCCCAAGGAGGCCTGTCCGCCGTCGCCGCCACGTTTTACCCGATTTCGATCCGCTCCACAGGGATCGGCTGGTGCCTGGGAGTCGGGCGCATCGGTTCGATCGTTGGCCCCATCCTGGGCGGCATGATGTTGAAGCTGGACTGGAGTCCGCGCGAAATTCTTCTGGCCGGATCGATTCCGGCGCTGTGCGCCGCTTTGGCAACCTTCCTGAGCTTGCGTCTGCGGAGCAATTTGCCCGCGGAGCATGCGGAGACCGGGATTATCGAAGAATCGGCCTTGTCGCATTAGTCTGATATTCTCACCGTGATCGAACATCTCGGCGCACGCCAATGGCGCAAAGCGGTGCGCGATGTTTTGTGGCGCCGGCGTCCCGCCGGCGTTTTTGCAATGTTGGGAGGCAAATAAAACCGCCGGCGGGACGCCGGCGCCACGAAACTCCGCATTCCAACTTGAAGCAATTGATTTCTACTTCCCCGATCAATATTTTGTTACCGGGTCGCGCGCCGCCACAATCCTCGAAACTCTTCGATGGTGCCGGGGCCGTACCCCGCATAATGGTTGTTGGCAAAAGCGAGAATTTGAATTTTCCGCTCGTGAACTTTTTTCAGCACTTCGACCCACTCGCCCAGGTCCGTCGTCCGGTTCACGATGATTTTGTCCCACGTTTTCGTTTTTTCCTCGATGCCCTTGCGGTCGCCCAGCCAGCGCACATACGCAAAATCCGCGGTAATCGGATCGAAGCGATCGAACAGCTGCTTGGGGCGCGGCATCCAAACGTGGTCTACAAGCGCGAGCGCGATCTGGCGCTCCCTCAGCGCCTCAATGAAAGCTGGCACCAGCCAATTCTTGTTGCGGATCTCGAGGACAAAGCGATATCCCTTGGGAATTTTTTTCAGAAACGGCACGAGGCGAGCGAGGAATTCGTTCACGCCCGCAAACGCCTTCTTATTGAAATATCCGAATTGCAGCAACAGCGGCCCCAGTTTTTCGCCGAGGCAATCCATGGCCTTCAGAAAATCGCGAAAATCCTCGTCGCAGTCCACCAGCGCTTTTTCGTGCGTAATGATCTGCGGAACTTTTGCCGCAAACATAAATCCCGGGGGAGTCTTCGCATACCAGCTCTTCAGAGTGGAAATCGCGGGAGTGCGGTAAAACGTATTGTCCAATTCCACGGCATCGTATTTCGTGGCGTAATAGCTGAGATAATCGGCAGGCTTCATCCCCGCGGGGTAGAACGCGCCTTCCCAGCCAGCCGCGGTGAACGCTGATGTGCCCAGTCGAATCTCGCTTTCAGAGGCCATAGGCGGCGATTTTAGTCCGGCAGGCCCGGGAACGCCAATCGGGAGATTGGCGTTCCCAGGTTTTATTGCTCCTGGCAGTGGCTCGTCTTCCAGACCTGATCGAAGAGCGATTGCGCGCTGGGATCGACAGGTAGATCGCCCAGATAGACGGGCTGATCGCCCTTCAGATCCACGACGACCACCTTTCCGCTGTGGTTGTGAAACGTGAAGCGCAGAGCCGGCTCGCCATCGGCCGGGTCCACGGGGACAAAATGCCCTCCCTGGCAATGAAACCGGCCGCTGAATGCGTAGCTGGAAAAACCGCTGGCGGACTGGTCCAGGGGCATATCCCCCGCCGGCTGGTAAAGGAGGCTATCGCCGCTCCAATCCAGGGTTCCGGATGCGCCGGAATTCAAATGGAATGTCAACGACGCAACCACTTTGGGCGACGAAGACCCTCTGACTTTGTCCGGCAACTCCAGATAGGGAGTCGTCGCGACAGGCGCCGGCGGTTGCACGAGTTCCCTGGCCTTGGCAATTTCCGACGGAAGCACGGGAATGTCGATGGCGCCCGTCAAACCCGAGGCGACGTCGAGCACCACTAAGCGGATCCTCCGGGTGTCATCAGCCGGCATCAAGGCAACGTGTTCTGGAATGCCGTTAGCTTGCCAGCTCCGGAATACCTCGGCGGAAACTGTCTTCGTCAATTCCTTCTCATTGAATCTAAAAATCGTATTCTTCTGGGCAAATTCGCAGTCGGCCACTCGCACATTCAGTTTGTACGAGCCGCCCTCTTGTACCGACCCAAGCCCGGCCGGCGAAATCAAGAGCATATATTGAAGCCCGCTTTGCGGGCTTCCGTTTTGGCCGGGAGACACAGCCTGCACGGTCAAAGGAATGGTCGTCGAGGGCAATTGATCGGCGCACGCCTGCCGCAGATGATCCTCGGGCAGTTGTCTCCTGGCGAGGGAAAACGCATCCAGGGCATAGTAACCGCGGCGATAGCTGAGCTTCACGCCCGGCCGCGAGGTCTTCACCAGCAGCTTATGAAACTTCCCATCCCAATTGACTTTCTGAGGATAGAAAGACATTTCATAGTAGGAGGAACTGTCTTTCAGCGCGGTCATCACGCAACCGGCCAGGTCATTGTTGTTCTTGCACGCCTTGCCGCCGGTGTCTTGGGCGAGAGCGTCCATCGTATCTTGAGATTGCTGGAGGTCGACGCCCTCAACATGCAACCGGTTGCCGTACGTACGCCCATTCGTTCGGGCCTGGGGAAGATTCACATTCTGGGAAGCTGATAGCGACTGCAGCGCCTGGAGTCCGCGAACGTCCATCGGATACACGGCCACTTGTGCATCGGTCAGAGTGTTCGCAACGATTTTGACTTGATCGCTGTATTCCCGCATGCCTCCGAACGGATTGTTGCCGGTGTCCGGGTCGGGCGCGATAGAGAGCGGAAAGGATTCTGAAATCCAGATCAAATTCTTGCGGCCGGGGATGCCGCTGAGGAACTGCCCAATCTGGGCCAGCGCTCCGAGAGTCTCCTTCGCCCGGAGATCGATGCTCATGGAATATTCTTCCTTCTCAAAATTCTGTACCGAGCCCACCTGGCTCTGTATTCCCATGTTCACTTCCAGGCCCGCGGTTTGATCCTGTATGTAGTTGGAAGTGTTGCCGAGATCATTGAGCGGATTCGGTACAATTGAGGCCCCCATCACGGACTGATCCAACGCGGCCCGCAGCAATCCTCCGTCACTGGTGAACCCTTGCAGGATTCGCAAAGAAGTGCCCAGGAGAAAAACGGCGATGGGAGTCTCCGGCGGGAGGGACTTCAACAGTTCAATCATATGGGCCCGTCCCAGCAACTGGTTGGGCGTCTGCGTGTTCAGACCATCCATCAACAATACGGTTGGCGGAATCTTCAGCTGGTCAAGCAGCAATTGATTTGATAGGACGTTTGCCTGCTTGCGATTCGCGGAGGAAGATTTGCCCGGCGCGCCCGCGCCTGCCAGCTTTTCAATATATTCAAAGTGCTCGATCTTTTGCGGCGATTTATGCTCCTCAAATATTTGCAGATCCTCCGGCTTGAGGTCGCGCACGGGATTCCCATGGGAATCCGTGGCGGTGACGTCGAGCGTCACGAGCCGCGTGGTGACCTTCAACACGTAGCCCGATTGCGAGGTTCCCTGCTGCTGATCTGAAGCCTGCTGCTCAACTTGCGCGGATAGAGCGGATTGAGACGCGGCTCGATCGGCAGTCAGGGTTGCCGAACACAAACACAAGGCGACAATTGCGAATGACCACTTGGCAGGCATGGCACCTCCGCTGCTGCGAACTCCCCGCGATGGTACCGGAGAGGTCATCTTACCTGACCTGGCCGCTCTAAGGCTATGACTCGCACGAAAAGGCGCGAATTGCAGGTCATTTGCTCTAGCCAAGCGCCGGAATCCGTGGCAAGCTGTGAATATGGGAAACAAAGACGCACCAAAGCGCGAAAAGAAGAAACCGAAAAAGCCGAAAACCTGATTGCAAAGATGTCAGGCAATCCGTGACACGCATTATTTGTGTGCCCGCACGCGAAGCGCGGCAATCATCGCGTGGCTGGTTACGTAGCCCTGGCTTGGAAGAGGATTCGGTCGCCCCATCCTTCGCGCCTCGCCAATGGTGGGGCTTTTGGCATTGCGTTGTTGATTCGTCTGGTCCACCGGAATACCGCGCAATCGCATTTCTCGCCTGGCGCAATCATTAATTCGTCAACGGTCCAGGCGGCAGGCTTGGCCGAAAGCACGCAGCTGATCTTCGCAACAACGGGTACCTTTCCGGCAAACCGGTGCTTTTCTGCTGGACAACTCCGTTCCCGGGAATGATCATCAAAAACGCTATAAGCATAGGTGACTTGTTTTTTGCCCCTGGCTATCGGGAGCCGGCGGATACAGACGAATCAGGAGAAATAAATTATGATCGCCCAGATGGCTGGCAATAAACACCGGATTGTATTTAAGTTTTTGATGTTGGCTAGCTTAGGGCTAGCGTTCGGTGCGGGCGCCTGGCCCGCCGCCGCTCAGCAGAATCAACCGGATCAACCTGGCGAAGTCCAAGCTCCTGCCGCACCCCAGGATTCTCAGGCACAGGGGCAACCGGACACGCCCTCGCAACAACAGCCGGACGCACAGCCCCAGGAACAACCGAACCAGGCCGTCCTCCCTCAGACGCTGACCCTCCCCGCTGGTACGGTGATTCGAGTGCGCGTGGACGAATGGCTTTCGACCGATCGGAACTTGATCGGCGATAGTTTCAGCGCCGTACTGAGCGAGCCGATCGTTGTGAACGGATGGGTTGTGGCGCGGCGCGGCCAGGCGCAAACGGGGCGAGTTGCCCTGGTGAACAAGGGGCATGGCGGCGGAACTTCGCAATTGGGAGTTGAATTGCCCGATCTGACGCTGGTTGACGGCCAGCAATTACATCTTCAGACGCAACTGTTCCAGACTTCAGCCGGCACTTCCCATGATCGGGACGCGGCCGTCATTGGCACGACGACTATCGCGGGAGCGGTGATTGGCGCCATTGCGGGCCGCGGAACGGGCGCTGCCATCGGCGCTGGAGTCGGCGCGACTGCCGGAATTATTGGCGTAATGTCCACGCCGGGCAAGCCGACTGTGATTCCTCCGGAAACGGTCCTTTCCTTCCGATTGCAGGCGCCGGTGACGATCTCGACAGAAAACAGCCAGCTTGCATTTCAACCCGTGACGCAGGCGGATTACGATTCGCGTTCGGCGCAGCAAGGCCGCCCGCACATGAACAGGCCGGGCCCGCCGCCTCCGCCGTATCCTTACTATCCCTATGCTTATCACTACGCGTATGGTTACCCGTACGGTTATTCTCCGCAGCCGTTTTTCGGATTTGGATATTATGGCGGCTGGGGCAGGTATGGCGGCTTCCGGCGGTAGTAGGCGGTAGTAAGTTCAATGAGTAATTACTTACTGCATAGATAGCTCTTTCATACTCTGCGGAATAAATATTCAATTTTGTCATTCCGAGCGAAGCGAGGAATCTCTCCTCGGTTTCAGTCCATGAAAAGAAAGAAAGAGGGATTCCTCGCTCCGCTCGGAATGACAAAATCGTGGCGGAATTTTTCCGTAGCCTCTTTAGGCACGAGGTTCGTGCGCGCTTCTCCTCAGTGGTTCCAACCAATGCAGGCGCGAAAATCACGAATGTATCGAGAGCAGAGCGCGTGGGGTTGTGGCGCCGGCGTCTCGCCGGTGTCTTCTGCAACGCTTCGCGGCCAGAAAAATCGCCGCCGGGACGGCGGCGCCACTGTCGAGCTTAGGCCCAGGCGACCTACAAGGATTTTGTCCGCCCGCGAATCCTAGCCTGCAAAAGCGCGGCGCGCGGCCTCTTCCGTATCGCGCACCGCCGTGATGGCTCGCCACGCCCGCAGGGTTTCCCCGACTGTCCATGCTTGCGCAATGCATCCGTTCGGCGTGAACGGCGGATCTCCGTCAAAAATTTCGCTGGCCGTGCCGAGCCCGGCTGCCTGGATGTGACCGAGCATAGGCTCCAGAAAAGACATCGCCTCGCCAGGGTTCCGGTACACGCGCAAGTGAGCCAGCGCGAATGGACCGAGAAGCCAGCCCCACGCCGTGCCCTGGTGATAGGCTCCGTCGCGTTCTTCGGGGCTTCCCGCGTAGCGTCCTTGGTACCCGGGTTCGTTCCGCGCGAGGCTGCGCAGGCCGAACGAAATTAAAAGCTCGCGCGCGCACACCTCCACGACGCCGCGCTGTTGCTCCGGAGCCAAAGCGGAAATGGGCAGCGATACGGCAAGAATCTGATTGGGCCGCAGTGTGGCGTCTTTTCCTTCGGGGCTTCCCGGGGCGTCAATCACATCAAAGCAAAATTTCTTCCCGGGATTCCAAAACCGCGCGAAGCCGCTTCGCGCGCGGTCCGCGAGGCCTTCGTACCGTTCTGCGTTGCGGCCCAGGGCTCGCGCGAACCGCGCCATCGCCGACGCGGCATTAAGCCACAGTGCATTTACTTCGACGGGCTTTCCGATGCGCGGAGTCACCACGCGATCACCGACTTTCGCATCCATCCAGGTGAGTTGCACGCCTGCTTCTCCGGCAAAGAGCAACCCGTCGGCCGCATCGACGTGAATGTTGTAACGCGTTCCCCGCACGTGCGCGTCGATGATGCTGTCCAGCACGGGATACAATTCGGTCAGCAGTCCGATGTCGCTGGTGGCCTCAAAATACTGGCGCACCGCCTCGAAGTACCACAGCGTGGCATCCACCGTGTTGTAGGCCGGCGCTTCGCCTGCGCCTGGAAAGCGGTTGGGCAGCATGCCTTCGCTCACGAAGCGCGAAAACGTTCGCAGGATGTTGCGCGCCAGCCACGGGCGGCCGGTGGCAAGGCACAGCCCCGGCAGCGCGATCATGGTGTCGCGGCCCCAGTCGCTGAACCAGGGATATCCCGCAAGGATGGTCTTGGCATCGGCGGCGCCAGGGAGCGGGCGAGCCGCGATGAACTGGTCCGCCGCCAGAACAAGTTGCTGGACCGCTGGAGAGGTGGGCCGCGAGGCTCCGTCGTTCGCCGCGAAGAAGCGGTCGAGCAGCGCGCCCGTTTCGCTCTGCCGCTTCGCCAGCGCCACCTCGCCGTTCAGCGGAGTCGCTGCCGCCGTGCTGGCAACAATCGTCAGCGATTCTCCGGGTGCGATCGTGGCCCGAAACTCTCCCGCGAAAAAGTGGTCGGTGCGGTCCGGAAGGCCGCGGGCCCGCTCGGCTGCCAGCTCGAAATTGCGGTACCACTCCCGGGCTGGTGACGCCGTCGCCGCGTCGCTCAATACATAAAGCGGCGTCGCGCCCTCGGCGGCCAGCACCTGCAATCCGCGCTCGACTTGCGTGACCTCCATAGGCCGTGTCCACGCGTTCGTCACGCAGTGCTCTTGGCCATAATCCGCCAGCAATTTGATCGACAATTCAACCGCAGAGCTGGCGCGCACCAGCCGGTACAGGACGTAAGTGGTGTTCGCTCCCGAAGGCATGAAGATTCGCTTTTCAAGCAGCGCATCGGCCAGGGCAAATGTCCAAACGGGCGTGGTCCCCTCCAAATGGAATCGCTCGATGTTGCGGTAGCCTTCGGGAGATACCGTCCCGTCCGCCCAGCGATTGGTGAAAAGCTCGAATTTCTCGGACCCGTACCGGGCCGTTTCGTCGAGCTTGGCGACGAGGAGCGTGCGGCCGAGAGGCGGCTGCATCGCTGCGACCAACAGGCCGTGGTAGCAGCGCGTCTGGTGGCCGGCGACCGTGCCGAACGCGTAGCCGCCGATGCCGTTGGTCACCAGCCACTCGCGCGATTCCGCGGCGCGCAGATCACCGCAAATTTCGCGGCCAAAGTCGACCGGGGAAGGAAATGCCCGCGCGGAACGCTCAGTCGTGTGATTCACACAAGAATCATGGGGCCATTGCGGGGCTTTGGGCCAGAAAAAAATTAAAGTAGCGCAGGCTTCAGCCTGTGGCAGTTAAGCCATGCAAGGCCAAAATTCCACAAGCTAAAGCATGCGCTACAAATTCAAACTTTGCTGAGGCTCAAAATTCCTGTTAGCTCACCAAAGGAACGTTCAAACCAGCGAGGTATTCGCGCAAGGCCCTGAAATCAATCGGCTTGGTAAAGCAAGTATTGCAGCCTGCTTCCCCAATGCTCTTCAATTCCTTGAAAGAACTTAACCCGGTCACGGCGACAATTGGCACATGCGCAAGATGCCTTTGCTTTCGCGCCCAATGTACCAGCGTGAGGCCATTTTTCTTCCCTAAGCGAATATCCAAAAGGACAACGTCCGGGAGGGGTGCCGCGGCGATGGCTACGAAGCCTTCTTCCAGAGTTTCCGCAAGAAGGGCTTCGTGGCCCTCGGATTCGAGCCAGTCTTTGAGGAGCTCGCGATACGCGGGATCGTCATCCACCACAAGAATCCGTTGCTTCATTCAGCTTCCTTTGGCCGGCACCGGGTTGCGTGCGACGAATCGCTCGCCCAAACGCGGCACACCATTTCGGTCATACTATCGTCCAAACGGAATAAGTCTTGAATCGAACCACCTATACGGGGGTGATGAAATCGGATTTTATTTGGAGCATCTCGCAGACGCTATTTCGGATTGAGTCGCGCAACAGGAACTGATTCCGCGCTCTCTGCTGCGGATTCCAGCTTGGCGGCCCACTGCGAGAGATGATCGAGCGAAGTTTCGTGCGTGCGGTCGAGATGGAGGGGAGTAATGGAAGCCGCGCCTTCAAAGACAGCCGCGTAATCGCTTCTCGGATCGATTCCTTCGATGTGCTCCTGTTCATGGAGCCAGTAGAAGGTGCGTCCGCGCGGATCGGTGCCTTCCTGCAACACGTTGCGCGTGACCTTCTTGGATTGCCGCGTGACGCGGACGCTGCCGTTCCAGATCAGCGGCACATTCACATTGAGAAGAACGCCGTCCGGCATGCCTTCGGCCAGCGCCAATACCGCCAACTCGCGTGTGAATTTGGCGGCCTGCTCGAAGCGGAAACCCCTGCCCTTATGCGCCACCGACACGGCGATCGCAGGAATGTGATTGATCGCGGCTTCCATGGCCGCGCCCACCGTCCCGGAATAAAAAATGTTTTCGCCCAGGTTGCCGCCGCGATTGATCCCGGAAATCACGAGGTCAGGCCGGTTGGGCAGCAATTTATTGAGCGCCAGGATCACCGAATCCGCCGGCGTGCCTTCGACCGCCCATTCGCGCTCTGCAATCAGCTCCCAAAATATCGGCTGCCGCAACGTCAGCGACTGCGCGGACGCGCTGCGCTCGTGGCTCGGCGCGACCACGCTGATCGTCCCCAGCCCTTCGACCGCCTGGACGAGCGCGCGCAAACCCTCCGCTTGAATCCCATCGTCGTTAGTAATCAGAATGTGCGCCATAAATTTCAGTAGGACAGGCTTCAGCCTATCTGGTTTTGGTTCGCTTTTTAGCTCGAAACAGAAGACAGGCTGAAGCCCGTCCTACTCGTCAGCCAGCCTAATCGGTCCAGCCCGGGAAGGTTCCCGGAAGCCGCTCTCTGAGTGCGAGGAAAAGGGGACGGTCACCCACTTCATTTCCCGCCGGCAAACTGGGACTCATCTAGTTCAACTTTGGCATTTTACCAATAAGAGTCAGGGCTCAACAAGGCGGCGAGAAAGGATGGTTTCCTAATACGCGATATGCAACTAGCAAATCAAAAAAAAGCGGAAACACAAAAAATGGTCGGGACGACTGGATTTGAACCAGCGACCTCACGCACCCCAAGCGTGCGCGCTACCAGGCTGCGCTACGTCCCGACCGACCGCGTTGCATCTCGTTTGCTGTAGCCCGCCTATGAAGAGGCGGAGTACTTCTCAAGTTTGGACAGGAGGCCCCGCATCTAAAGACGCGGGCTACAGCACTGCCAGCCTATCACTCGGATTCGAGGACCGTCAATAAGGAGCGGAGTGAGTCGCGCAGGTCGAGCAGGGTCTTGCGGTTGAGAGCGGCGAGTTGCGGCGACACGGCTTGTGGCGGGGAGATTTCGCCATGCCATTCCGCCTCCGCTTCATACGCTCTGCCGTTCGTGCCGTTCGCTCCCTGCGCCTGATCGCGCAGGTGGCGCCGCGCCCCGGCGATGGTAAAACCTTCGTCGTACAAGAGGCGCTTGATCGTGAAAACCGTCTCGATATCCTCGCGGCGGTACAGTCGGTGTCCCTTGGGGCTTTTGACCGGCTGGAGCATGGGGAACTCCGTCTCCCAATAGCGCAGCACAAACGGCTTCGTGGAAGTCAGGCGGCTGACTTCGCCGATCCGGAACAAGCTCTTATCCGGAACAGTTGATTCGGATTGTCCGTTGACTTCGATGCCTTCCATCGCCTTTGAACCTCGCTCGGCTCAGGCCCTAATCCTAATCCGTTTCTGGCAGGTGTCAATGTCCCACTAGGACAGGCTTCAGCCTGTTGGGTTTCTGGTTGCAGCACGCTCGCAATACTAACAGGCTGAAGCCTGTTCCACTTTTTTGGTTGTAAACTCCCTACGTCGCCGTCCTCGTCCGGCCGGACGGCCGCGCTCCCCGCTCGCGCCTTTCCTTCAGTCGCTGCAGGAATCGAATCGGCGTGCCAATAAAATCGAAACTCTTTCGCAGCAGGTTCTCCAGAAACCGCTCGTAGCTGAAATGCAGGCGCTTGGATTGATTGGTGAACAAAATAAATGTGGGCGGCGAAGAGGAAGCCTGCGTGACGTAATAAATTTTCACCCGGCGCGCGGCGGGCGAAGTCCCGCGATCGAGATCGACTTCCGCGACCCAGCGGTTCAACTCGCCCGTCGAAATGCGCCGGCGCCGCGCGTCGGCGACGCGGTCGATCAGATCGTATAATTTTCCAGTATGCTCGCCGGTCTTGGCCGAGACAAACACGATGGGCGCATAATCGAGAAATTTAAATCGCGTGCGAACGATTTTTTCATAGTCCTCCACGAGTTGCGCGGGATCCACTCTTCCCGTCACCGCCTTCTTGCGCACCACCGAAGTGTGCTTGCGGCTTCGCATGCGGGCTTTGCTCGCTCGCCCTGACGTAGAAAGGGCAACCTGCCGAGAGAAAGACTCCGCCACATGCGTTTTCGATCCGGCATGTTCCAATTCGCGCGCGGCCTTTTCGGCGGCGGCTTCGAGCGCCAGGTCCCACTTGTTCATCACGATAATCACCGAGCGGCCGGACTCCTCCGCGTAGCCCGCGATGTTGGCGTCGTTCGCCGTCACTCCCAGGCTCGCATCTACAATCAGCAGCGCCACGTCGGCCTGTTCGAGGTGCCGCCGCGCCATCATCACGCTCATTTTTTCAGCGACCAGATTCGTCTTGCCCTTGCGGCGAATCCCCGCTGTATCCACGAACCGGTACGTGCGCCCGCCATGCTGCACCACGGTGTCCACAGCGTCGCGCGTCGTCCCGGGAATATCGGAAACGATGGCGCGCTCCACACCCGCAAGGCGGTTGAGCATCGTCGATTTCCCGACGTTGGGCCGCCCAATGATTGCAACGTTCACTTGCTTGTCTTGTTTCTCGGCGGCAGGCGCTTCTTCTTGTTCAGGCCCGACGGCGCCGAGACGAGCCGTGATCGCTTCGAGCAGCGTGTCAAATCCATACCCGTGCTCCGCCGACACCGGGAACACATCATTGGAAATCTCGTAAAACGGCGCCGCGAGCGATTCCTGCATTTGCGTGTCAACTTTGTTGGCCAATATCGCCAGCGGTTTCCCGGTGCGCCGCAGCAGTCGCGCCAGTTCGGCATCGAGCGGCGTCAGCCCCGCGCGCACGTCCACAACCAGCAGCAGTTGCGACGCGCCTTCAATCGCCACCTGCGCCTGGCGAAGAATTTCACGCGGAATGGCAGACTTGTCGTCCGGCACGATCCCGCCCGTATCCACCACTTCAAACGTCCGCCCCTGCCAGGTCGCCGTCCCGTAGATCCGGTCGCGCGTGATCCCCGGTTCGTCCGTGACAATCGAGCGCCGCGAAGCCGTCAGCCGGTTGAAAATCGTGGATTTGCCGACATTGGGCCGGCCAACAATCACTACCGAAGGAAGTTTTTCAGTCATTTTTTCGAGTTGCTGAGGACACAACGAATCCTGAACGGGAGTCTCGGAATCTTCTAGTCTATCCTACAAGGTGCCGAAACAGAAGGCGTAAGGCATCTGCGCGAAATCTCATTTCACTGGCCTCTTATAGCGCCAACCTTTAAGTTGGCATTTTAGATGCGACCGGATGCCCGCCTGAAGGCGGGCGCTACCTCAACCAATTCTCGGCACCGAATCATTCTCGCGGTGTCTAAACGCATAGTGAACATTTTTCCGACGCGAGGAGGCGGCCATGGACTGGAACTTGATGAGTATGCTGCATTCGATGAGCGTGACTGCCAAGGGAGTGGTGGTCATGCTGATCCTGATGTCGGCGATTTCGATTGGACTCGCCGCCGAAAGAGGGTTGCGCTACGCCGTGGCGCGCAACCAGTCGCGCGCGTTTGTGCTGCAGGTGACTCCAGTGCTTGAGGAAGGAAAACTTGATGAAGCGATTTCCATCGCCGTGCGCAACAAAAAGAGTCCGATCGCGAGCATGGTGGCTACGGGACTCGGGGAGTTTCAGGCCGCACCGGCTCAAGCTTCCGGCACGGAATTAATTGACGCCGCGGAACGCGGTTTGGAACGCTCCGTGGCCACGATTCATGCGGAATTGAAACGCGGGCTTTCCGGTCTCGCGACAATCGGTTCGACCGCTCCGTTCGTCGGGCTGTTCGGCACAGTAGTGGGGATCATGAACGCGTTCCGCGCTTCCGCGCCGGCAAGAGCGGCGGGAATTCAAAGCGTCGCCTCCGGAATTTCCGAAGCCCTGGTGACCACGGCCCTGGGCCTGCTCGTCGCCGTGCCCGCGGTGTGGTGTTACAACTATTTCACAACAACTGTTGAAAATTTCGACGTGGAAATGGAAAACTCTTCGATGGAACTGGTGAGTTATCTCGTGCGCCGCGCGCCGCGTGAAAGCTCTTTGCCTTGAGCGTGGCTCAGTGCGGTGTCATTCCGAGCGAAGCGAGGAATCTCTCTTGGTTCAGTTGCATGGGAACAAGAGAGATTCCTCGCTTCGCTCGGAATGACAACAGTACTGACCTTACCTCACAATCATATTTGCAGACCCCTACGGCAGATTCTCGATCTTGCGCGCGTCGCCGGTGAGCTGCAGGATGTGCATCCCGGTATTGGCGCGATCGACAATGTAGATGTAGCCGCGGTCGTCCACTTCCACGTTGTTGGTCTGGATGGCGATCTTGCACTTCGCTGCGTCGCCTTGGCCGACGCAGCGCTTGTCGGTTGCGTCGCTGATGGCGGGAATGTAGTAGGCGATTTCCTTGGGGCTGTAGGGATCGCGCACGTCGACGGCGCGCACGCCGGCATTGAAGTAGGCCACGAAGACGATGCGTTTGTAGAAGACCGGCGTCATGCTCTCGTTCGTCGAGTGCGTGCCGAATCGCCCGCCGCGGCTGCAGAAATTGCCGCTCGCCTCGGGCACGTAGTAGGTCGAGACTCCGAAGATTTTCGTTTCCGTAGTGATGTCGAAAATGTGCATCATCTCTTCCGGCGCGTGGCACTCATTGTCCGTGGTTTCGCCGACGATCACGAGGAAGTCCCTCTTGCTGATGGCCGGGCCCCACTTCGCGAGCTCCGGCACATCTACTCCCAGCATCGGGAAGGTCGTGTGCGCGCCCACGTCCGGCGGCAAATCGAGCCGTGCAACCATTGGCGATTCGAGATTCGCGTCGGTCGGTTCCTTGGGGCCATGGATCAGTTTGTCGCGGTCCAGAATTTCGATCATGCCCTTCCCGTTCGTGCCGTATCCCGCGTAAATGCGATTCCCCTTTGGCCCCGTGGAAATCACGCCGTGCATATCAGTAGGCACCGGGCCGGTCGAGCCAGGTTGTTGGCCGGGCAGTCCGAAATTGCGAACCAGTTGCGGCTCCGACGGATCGCTCAGGTCGTAGACTTGCCCCATGCGCTTCGTGCGCCAGCCGGGCGCGCCGGAAACGAGGTACGCCATGCCACTATCGCACTCCCACCAGCTCTTGTGCGTATCGTTCAAACCGCTCTCGACGACGGTTAAACGGCTGGGCTTCGCGGGATCCGACACATCCCAGACTTCGTGGGATGAGGTGCCGCGCGCGCGCAGCAGATACACTTTGTTCTTGCCGGCGCGAGGCAGTTCGCTTCCGTCGCACACGCGCGTCATTTGCGCGCCGCCGGATTCGCCCGGACCGGGAACGCGCGGGTCGCCGGGAATGTGCGCGAGGTATTTCGGATTCTTCGGATCGGTCACATCCACGATGGAGGTGCCATTGTCTTCCATCTGTCCCGTTATTGAGTTCATCGACGTGCCGCCGTGATGCCCGATATAAGCGATCCAGCGATTGCCTTGATGGTGGATCGTCGGCTGGTAGGCGCTGCGCCCCTGCAAATCGTTGTAACCGACCAGCTCCATGTTCTTGCTCTCAGGCTTAGACTGAGCGAACGCGTTCACCGCCGCGTACCCCGCAAGCAAAAGGCCCAGCGCAAAAATGCCGACCTTTCCATTCCGCACGCGAATATTACCCAACATGAGTCCTCCCGTTTCGAGTCCGCGGCGTGACGCGCATGCGCAAGGAATTGCGCAGACCCAATTCAAATTTTTGCGAATCTTGGTTCCCGCCAGGGATTCCCGGGCTGAGAGTGTACACCTGAAGCGCCTTCCCACGTACAACTTCGGGTCTGATACAGTGCTTTCAGCCACCGCCGGGTAAGGGCTCTACTTGGAGCCCGCCGCAATACTGTCCGACGTACGATCGGGCCGGAGCGTTTCACACATGAAATATTTTACCCCTCAGCGGCGTAGTACCTGATGGATGCGAGGAGAAATCCCGAGGGCATGAGCCCCGCGGAACAGGCCGTCGCCCAAGAGCGTATTGCCCTGGCCAAGGCCGGCAGCGCGGAAGCCTGGGGCGAGCTCTATGGCCAGTACGCGCCGGCGATTTTCAGATTCTGCCGCCGGGCCATGCCCACTCGCGAGGACGCTGAAGACGCCACCATGGATATTTTCATTAAAGTCCGGCAGAAACTTTCGCAGTATGACGCCACGCGGCCTTTCAGCGCCTGGTTGTACACCGTGGCCGCGAATCATTGCTGGGACCTGCTGCGGCGCAGAAAGCTGCGTCAGGACCTCGAGACGGGCGAAGTCGAGAACATGCCGCTCGAGCATCCCGATCCCGGCCAGCTCGAACGGCTCATCGAGCGCCGCACCGGCCAGGAAATGCGGCGCGCGCTCGACAAGCTGCCCGCGCGCTCGCGCATGGCCCTGGTGCTGCGCTACTACGCGGAAATGAGCTACGACGACATCGCCGCCACGCTGGGGGTGCGCCGGACATTTGTCGGCGTCGTGCTGTTGCGCGCGCGCCACCAGTTGCGCGAAATTCTCGAAGGCCAAGGCGGCGCGAGGCTCGCCGCAGGAGGCGCGACATGATTCATTTTGACGAAATGGCGTGCCTGCTCTATCTCGAAGGCCAGCTCGATCCGCAGCGCTCGCGGGAACTTTCCGCGCATATCAAAGAGTGCGCCCTATGCCGCGATCTGCTTCACGCACTGCAACACGAAACGATTTTGCTTTCGAGCGCCCTGACCGAGGACAACGAATCCATGCCCGCGCGCCTCGCAAGCGAGCGGGCGCGCAGTTTGCCGTCATGGGTCTGGACGCTGGCGTTCGGAGCTTTCGCGGCGGGCGCGTACTGGTTTTGGACCGATGGAATCGCGCCATGGTTTAACCAACTGAGCAGTGCGGGGTTCGGCGGGACGGACATGTTCAGCATGATTGTGTTTAGCGGAGCGTTCTGGGAAGGATGGAGCGACATGATTGACGCGATACAAATTGGGGCGTTGATATTGGCGGTGATTGTGGCCATCGGATGGATCAGGCGCCGCCTGCGGGGTCCCGTGGCGATTGCCGTGATCATGGCGGCCTTGCTGTTCGCATTGGCGCTGCCTCAGCAGGCCGGCGCCGCGGAAGTGCGGCGCGGACGATCGATTCAGATCCCCGCGGGCGAAGTGATTCACAACGATCTGGTCGTCACCGGACCTTCGGTAAGGATTGACGGCACCGTGGAAGGCGACGTGATCGCGTTCACGCGGAGTCTCACCGTGACCGGGCATGTCACAGGCGACGTCATTGCGTTTGCCGGGGAAACTATGATCGACGGAACTGTGGACGGAAATGTGCGCGTATTTACGCGCAGCGTGATCCTCCAGGGCGCCATCGAAAAGAACGTGACGGCATTTGCCAACTCCATCGATCTGGTATCCAAAGCAAACGTGGGCGGCGGAATGATCGTGTTTGCGGGCGAAGCGGACCTGGACGGCAAAATGCAGCGCGACCTGCTTGGATTGATTGGCAGGACGGATCTCGAAGGCGTTATCGGCGGGCAAACGTGGATACGCGGGGGAAGCCTCACTGTGGCGTCCGGCGCGGACCTTCGCGGGCCAGCCACGTTCGAAGGGGCGCAACAGCCAGTTGTGGAGTCGGGAGCCAAGCTGGCAAGCCCGATTCGAATGGAACTCACGCAGGAGATGCAACGGACTAGACGGTCCACCGCGCGCGTCCTGTTCCGCGCAATTCTCGGTTATGGAGGGGCATTGGTGGTTGGAGTTTTGCTTCTGGTTATCTTCCCCGGCTTTTTCCGCGCCACATTGCGCGAAGCAGGGAGCATCGGCCTCCCCATCGGGGTTGGGGCGCTGGCGCTGATCACAGGCGCGTTCCTGCTGGTTCTGGGAGTACTCCTGTTGATTGTTGGCATCGGAGCGGGAGTCGCGGGCGTGATGGCCTACGCGCCAATCCTGTACGTTGCGCAAGTGTTTGTAGGCACATGGCTCGGCAACTTAATTATGGGGCAGCCGCCGGAGGTCACCAGCGCGGTAGTCGCCCGAATGGCGGTGGGCCTGCTGATTATTCGCGTCGCGGGACTTATTCCGTTCCTTGGGGGGCTGGTGTGGCTTGCGGTCTTCCTTTGGGGGACCGGCGCGGTGCTGCTTGGCTTCCACCGGATGTCGCGCGCGGAAAGCGCGCCGACTGCACCCCTTCCCGCATAGATCAACTCGCAAACTTCGTGAACGGGAATGCGTAGGACCCGGGTTGCGGCCCGATTTACCCAGATTAGCTGGGATAGACTGCCCTACTAGGGTTTCACGACCACCTTGGTCGTAATGATGGTACGTCCGCCGCCGACGTTGAACATGGGCCCGCGCACCGAAACAAGCTCACCAATCAGGATATTCGATGAGTTGATATTTTGTCCGACTTCGTAATAGATAGTCGGCGGGCTCACGGAAGTTTGCGCTGTAATCAGGCTGACGCCATTTCCAGAAAATATAGATGGCAGATTTGTGAGAATAATGTTGGGCAATCCGAGTTGTATCGTTGCAGTCAAGCGAGTCATACGCAAGCGCACACGATCCGCCTTGATTAAAGTTGCAGTGGAAGCGCTGTTACGCCGGATCGATACCTGCTGGCCCACGACCAAATCCGCGGGCGCGGCGAAACCAAAACCCGCTGTACTGATCTGGAAGTTATCCGCGTGAACGAGATCGAGGTCAAACACCGTGAAGGGGGTGGAATATTGCACGTTGACGTGCTGGCCGATGCTCAATCCAGAGACCGACGCGGATATAGTCTGGATTACAAAATCGAATTGCTGGGATCCCGCATTCGTGCCGGTAACTATGCCTTCAACTTCGGTGTCGCTGTTGTCCGCGTCCTCGAACAGGATGTTTCGGGCCAGAATAGATCCGTCCGACTGGATGCCGATATCCACGCTGAGGATTTGATTGTTCTGCAGGCACGCGAAGGCTGGAGTCGTGCACGCACCGCCGGCAGGAAACTGAAAAAATGTCGACGTGCTGTCCACCTTCAAGGAATACGTTCCCGTCACGTTCGTCAATGTAAAGGTTCTGTTTGCGGTATTGAGGTTTCCGACTTGACCCACGACGTCTTCCGCGCCGACCGGAGGCGCACCGATTCCCGCAGGGGTAAATGGAAAGACGGTCGTACCGGCACTGAAGTTCTCGCCCAGCGATGGCGTCAGCAGATTGTCCAGGTTGACGTCAATCAGGAGTCCCGTGGTGCTATTGGATGCGATCGAAAATGCCGTCAATGGAACCGTCGCCGACATGGGCATAGCGGTCGGAACAATCGTGCAAATGGAACCTACGGCGCAGCCTGCGATTGAGGTCGGCATATCGTTTTCAAACGTGAGCGACGGATTCGCAAAAGTCAGAGTCACCGCCGTGAAATTCCCGGCCGGGATATTCGCAGCCGTAGCGAGGTATGCAACGTCGGTCTGGAGACGCACTAAGTCCACCGTCGCCGATCCGGAAAACAAGGAAACGTTTCCAGGAGTCAGCGTCGCCCCCGTTAGGGTTACCTGGGCCGAAAGAATGGTCACGTTTGATGGGGGTGTATCGGTCATGACGATAACGACCGAGGAGTTCCCGGTGTTTTGGCTCCCCGAGCCGAACTGGTTGATGCTGCCGCAGCCTGCGAACGCGGCACACAAGACCAGCGCAGAAATTGCCCAGATCGATCGAATCCGAAACATGTTACCCCGGTGACTTTCTTACAACCGGCTGGCAGGCACAACCCCACTGCGCTCCGCCTAGCCGGATGCCTTGTACGCGCTTATAAGGCTAGCATAGAGCATGATTTACGGCTCGCAAATCGGGTGGCGCGGTGAGCAAAGAGTTTCTGTCCTTTGGGCCAGTCCCTTTTAGCGCTTGGATCAGCCCGTGGCTTTGATTTGCACGCAGAAGATCAACCCCCGCAAGCTGAAGCGTGCGCTACCCGGCCAAAATGGGAACGGCGTCCCAGGTCTCCCGGGACGCCGTCCTTTCATTCGTTTTATTGCGCTTGCGATTTACTTGGCCTGGGCAGTGGTGAGGAGCAGTAGTTGCGTGCCGCTATCCAAGTGGACGTTCTTTGTTGCGGAAACGATCATGGATCCCTGGGTCGCGCTGGACGCCGCGGAATCGATCGAAAGGCCTTCCAGGCCGAATACACCGCTGCTGTTAGACGCCAGCCGGCCTGTCGAGGTCAGCCCGCCCACCGCGCCAGTGGAGCGCGTAGCTGCATTCAGCGAACCTCCGGCGGTTGAGGAAACCGAGTTGGACGTATTCATGACCGTGCCCGTGGCTGCGCCAGCCGTTGCGCCCGCCGTCGAGGTTAATCCTCCAGCAAGCCCGCCTCCGCCCCGCGCCATACCTTGCCCCGAGGCCATCCCGCCGCCCGAAGCAACTATGTCGTCGGTGCCGCTTGAGGCTGCAGCTGCGGTTTGCGCAGCGGCCAGAGCCTGAATGGAAGCGTTAAAAGGCACTTCCTGACCGTTTTTCAAAATGGCATGGTCGAACACAATGCCAAGCTGGGACTGCGTCTCACCCTTGGCTCGCGCCTGGGCCTGCGTGACATGTCCGACGAGGCGAGTACCCTTCTTCAGCACGACCTTGCCATCCTGCTTGACATCCTGTGCGGCACGCGCTTCCACTTCGTCGCCGGGCTTGCTTCTTTTTGCGTCAAGAGAAGTGGCCAGCGTCGCGTCGATCTTGGAGCCATTGGAAATGCTTGCAAAATTGTCTCCGCCATTGGCGTTTGCCGAGGCCGATGAGGATGCCGCCGCCGAGCCGCTGCCGGAAGCCTTCGCACCGGACTTACTGGTCTGAACCGCAGTCTGAGATTGGGTCGAGGCGCCCGCCTGTCCAGAAGCCGTTGTTTGCGCAGCTGTGGTCCAGGCTCCCAGCACGCCAATAGCAAGTAACGAAAGTATCTGTTTCATATAGAAAATTCCTCCCGTAGGCTGAGTCGTATAATTCTAACCGCTTTTACTCCGCCAGTAATTGCAAGTTGAAAGAGCATTGGCCAAAGGAGCAATTCCATCGCCAAGGGTCAACTCCTTAATTGTCACAGGATTAGGAAATGGACCCGGGCCCTGAGCAGCGTTGGGAGCGGGTTATTTTTAGCCAATCGAGCAATTTCTGCGGAGGTAAAATACTTCCACTTTTTGCCGCCAAGCTGACTGCAAAAGTCGAAGAAAAAGAGAAACTAAACCAGGCCCAGGGAGTGCCCTACTTTCGCGATGATCGCACTGGCTCGTTCGAGGTCCGCGCGCTTGTGCGTCGCCGTTACCATGGCGCGCAGCCGCGCCTTGCCTTCGGCGACTGTGGGGAATCCAACCGCGGGAATGTAGACGCCTGAATCGTACAGGCGGCGCGAGAATTCAAACGCCTTGGCTCCTTCTCCCACGTGAATGGGAGTGATGGGCGTTTGCGTCGCGCCGATGGAAAAGCCGAATTTTTTCAGACGGCGCTGAAAGTATTTGGTATTGGACCAGAGTTTCTTGAGCAGTTTTTCGCCATCCGGGGAATCGAGCAGAGTAAACGCGGCCTGGCACGTAGCGACCACCGATGGGGGATGGCCGGTGGAAAACAGAAATGGCCGCGCGCGGTGGTAAAGGAAATCGATCAATTCGCGCGAGCCGCAGACATATCCGCCCATCGCGCCGATGGCTTTGCTGAGCGTGCCGACCTGAATGTGCACGCGGCCGTGGCAGGAGAGATGGTCCACCGTTCCACGTCCGCGGAGGCCGAGCACGCCAGATGAATGCGCGTCATCCACCATCATGATGCAGCTGAATTTTTCGGCGAGGGCGCACAATTCGGCCAGCGGGGCGATGTCACCATCCATCGAGAAGACGCCATCGGTGATGAGCAGCTTGTGGCCGGGCCAGTTCTCCGTTTCCTTGCAGAGGCGCTCGCAATCGGCGACATCTTTGTGCTTGAACACTTTGATGGTGGCGCGCGAAAGGCGGCAGCCATCGATGATGGAAGCGTGGTTCAATTCGTCGGAAAGAATCAGGTCGTCTTTTCCAAGAACGGCCACGACCGTTCCCGCGTTCGCCGTGAAGCCGGACTGAAAAACGACGGCGGCTTCCGTCCCTTTGAATTTTGCGATCTGTTCTTCAAGGGCCATGTGCAGGTCCATCGTGCCGGCAATCGTGCGGACCGCTCCCGCGCCCACGCCGCGGGTGCGAATCGCCTCAATCGCCGCGCGGCGCAGAGCCTTGTGAGTCGTGAGGCCCAGATAATTATTGGAGCTTAGATTGATGACCTCCTTGCCGTCGAAATGCGCGACCGGCTTTTGTTCGCCGTCGAGGATGCGCAGGCGGAAGTGCAGGCCTTTGGCTTCCAGT
>DATHPN010000075.1:0-38739 GCA_035483715.1 Candidatus Acidiferrum sp. | reverse complement strand
GCGGCGGAGAACTCGGCCCATGGTCGTATTCAGCAACTTCGCCAGCGTGGATCGAATCATCTATGCGATTTTCAGTCGCTTTAACGAAGACTGGAAAACCCACACCCTCAAACTATTTACACAGGCAGCTTGACGTCACCCCAAGCCCACCCTTCCTTGACAGTTCTGAGGAGCAGGCCTACAATCACGCGTTTGTAATTGCGGCAATTGGGTGGATGGTAGGGCCCCGAACTATGGATAAGAAACGTTTGGATTATTACAAGAAGAAATTACAGGCACGGCGCGAGGAATTGATCAAGACGATTGCCCGGACCGAGGAAGAAGGCCGGACTGCGGATGACGATCCCACGGTGGATCTTGCGGATAAGGCTGCGAACTCCTACACCAAGGAATTTTTGTTCGGCCAGACCAATACCGACCGGTCCATGCTGGCGTTGATTGATGAAGCGCTGGCGCGTATTAGAGCCAATACCTACGGCAGTTGCGTCGAGTGCGAAGAGGAACTTCAGCAAAAGCGCCTGGAAGCTGTTCCCTGGGCGAGGCATTGCGTGAACTGCGCCGAGAAGCACGAGCAGGGCCTGCTCTAAATTCGCAAACACTGGCGTGGAGACCTTCAGGGGCATGGCAGAACAGGCTTGAAGCCTGCGGGCGGCCGTGGTGGCGCATGCTTCAGCTTGCGGGGGTTGGTGCGTGCAAGGACCAACCCCCGCAAGCTGAAGCGTGCGCGACTCAAATCTTTGGCACGAATCGTGCCACATTTTACTTCCCCTTAAGCGGCTTCCAGCGTAGGCTGGGCGCACTGTGGCCGGGGTCGCCAATTCGGTCCGCGCCCATTTCCGCGGAATTTGCGAGTCGCTTGCATCGCTGGTGCTTCCCGCGCCGTGCCGGATCTGCTCCCGGATGCTCGATACCGGCAGCCCCATCCCCTTTTGCCGCGTGTGCTTGGAGGCTATCTCACAAACGCTCCCCGAACCTCTGTGCGCCCACTGCGGCAGGCCCGTCGTTTCCGCCGCGGTAGCCGAGGGAATTTCGGCTCCGCTGTGCCATTTTTGCCGGAGAGGGACATATGCCTTTGACTCTGCGCGCAGTTTTGGCGCGTACACGCCCCGAATGGCTCGCGCAATTCTGCTCCTCAAGTATGGAAACGTGGCGCCGCTGGGGGGCTGGTTCGCCCGGCTCCTGGCCGCAATGGTCAAAAGGGAACCGCAGGGATTCGCGGCAGATGCCGTAGTCCCGGTGCCTCTCGATCGAGGGCGGTTGCGGGAGCGCGGGTATAACCAGGCCGAGCTGATCGCCAAGCCTCTTGCGCGACTCCTCGGTATCCCCTTTCGGTCCTATCTGTTAGTGCGCACCAGGCCGCGGCCGAACCAGCTTCGCCTGACGCGCCGGGAACGCTGGGAAACCGTCCGTGGCGCTTATGCTACGCATCAGACTGCGCAGGTTGACAAGTTGCGGCTTTTACTGGTAGATGATGTATTTACCACTGGGGCTACACTGGACGCCTGCTCAACGGCCCTCAAAGGGGCTGGAGCTGCCCGGGTGGTTTGTCTGACCGTTGCAAGAGCATTGCTCCAATCGCCAGTTCTGGATGGCGGCTGGGCAGATCACGATTTTGGAGAATGAAACCACCGGGCCAACTCGGCAGGCCGCCACGGCTGAAGTTCACGCCGGAAATCCGAGGCGATGTGCGCCCGCCCGGTGCTGTATCCCCCGCAGTCCGGAAACCGGCCATCATGCAGGAGCCGGTCCTGGTCCTGAACGCCACATTCGAACCGATCAATGTCACGGCCGTCCGCCGCGCCATGGTCCTGATGCTCAAAGGTGTGGCCCAGGCGGAGGAAATTAACCACACCTTGGTGCACTCGGCTACCCGGTCGCTGGAGGTGCCCTCGGTGATTCGCCTGCTGGCCTACCGGCACATCCCGCAACAGACGCGTGCGCTCTCGCGGAAGAATATTCTCCTGAGAGACCGCAACACGTGCCAGTTCTGCAAGCGAATACTCCCGGCGTCGGAGCTGACCCTCGACCATGTGGTGCCCCGCTCTCGCGGAGGCAGGTCCTCGTGGGAGAATCTGGTGGCTTGCTGCTACCAGTGCAATAACAGGAAGGGTGACCGGACGCCTGAAGAAGCTGGGCTGGCCCTGGCGCGCCGGCCGCGACCGTTTACATTGCACACTTCCCGGCAGTTGATGCGGCTCATCGGGAACAAAGATGAAAAGTGGCGCAAGTATTTATTTTACTGAGGTTTGAATCGCTACAGCGATCCCCTTAGTTTCGTCACGAAACAGAAATCTGCCGCTTAGATAAAATTTTTCTAATTTGTGCAACCTTTTCAATTCCTCAGCGTCTAACTAGACAAACCACTTCAAGGACACACCCCGGGAAGCAGCGTTGGCTCTGCCAAGGCTGCTTCTCTTTTTTTACGCCCATTTTTCGGGAATTCCCTGGCAGATTGCCCTTTCAGCGTTTCTATTGCCGGAAGACGACGCGCAAACCGTGGCGCCAGTTTTCCGCCAGGGCGATCCGCGCGATTTCGATTTCCGGGGATAAGTATCGTAATACGATATCTATAGAGGGATGGAAGCGGAACCCGGGAGCCACCAGGTAGAGAAGAGGAGGCTTGGCGTTCAAGGGGATCTCGGGGAAGTATCCGTACCGGCGAAAGTCGTCCTGTTGGTGATGGAAACGGACACGAAGCCAGTAGTCGACCGCCTGCATCACCAGGTGAATGTCCTCGGAAGCTTTCAGTTCGAGAACCGCCAGCCGGCCGTCCCGCGTTACTCCCAGCAAATCGATCATTCCTCGGTCGCCCGAAGAAAACGCCGGAACCTGCGCGTAAATGTGCCGCGGATCGAGCCGCGCATCAATGCGCCCCGGGTCGGCGGCCACCATGGTTTCGAGCCAGCGTTCCGGCTGCGCGCGATAGAGGCGGTCCCTCGTGTCCGAAGCCAGCGCATGGCGGTGAGCTTCAAGTCGCCTGACCAGCGCCTCGAGAGCCGGCCATTTTTCGGGCGTCAGGGGATCCTGGCGGTCACCGAGTCCATACCACATCGCGCCCAGCCGCCAGCGCGCGATCTCCAATCCTCGAAAACGCAACGTCACTTCCTGTGAGGCCGCCGCCACGCACACCCGGATGGCTTCGGGGGCAAGGCGGCAGATGCGCTCGGCCAGCGGCATCGCCGCGGCGATGGTTTGCTCGATTTCACGCCGCGCCACAACCGCGGTGTCTAAATTGCCCGCACTCGATCGGGCGATGCGCCGGACGCGCCAATACGGTCGCTCATATTCGTATAACTCGACTTCCTGGGGAGAAGCCAGGGCGGCCATGCGATGTGCCGTGATGGAGGAACTGCGGTGCGGCAAGAACAGCCGCAACCCGTGAACCGAATATCGCCGTGCGCGATCCCGCGTGAGTTGAAGCCAGATCAGGCCAAATGTCAGGATGCCGTCAATCGTTGCGCCATCTTCATCGGGCGACGCCGCAAGCACGGCATGGGCTTCCGAACCGCGGCGCAGGAGGCCTCGCGTGTACGAACCCGAAATGGAATGGTGCAGGTCCGCGGAAGTCGCCAGCGACTCAACGGTTTCATCGGGGAATTGATCCGTCAAGATCCTGCGCAGGCGGGCTGAGAATTGTTCGCGCTCCACGCGGCGCGATTCGCGACGAGCGCCGCCCGCGACGAACTCCAACTGCGCGGGCCTGGAGTAGCCAAAGCGGCTGACTTCGAGCACGACGCGATCGCCAGAACCCTCTGCGACGCGAAGCACGCGGCGAACCAGGGATTGCTGCGCGCTCCATAGGTGCAGCAGAGCAGTTTCGCCCTGGGTACTGACTTCGTATTGCACGCCTGCGAGTCCTGCCAGCCATTCCCCGTTTTCCCGCACTTCGGGCGCTCCGGTGGCGCACAGTCCATCAAGGGCCCGGCGCAATTCGGCAGCCAGTTCCATCGGCGGGAATTATCGAATAGGAAAGCGAAAAGGGAAAGTCATTTTTCGTGACAACTCTGGACATGACGCGGGATTTCAAGTCGGGAGTGGTGGCGCCGGCGTCCCGCCGGCGGTTTTTGTAATGCGTGCCGCAGGGTAAAACCGCCGGCGGGACGCCGGCGCCACCAAACCCGGTCTGCACATTTCAGTGGTTATTTAAACGCGAGGCCGCTCACTGCGATCGACGGGAATACCATGTCCCACTGCGCGGGAATGTGTTCGTACGGGATCTGGACGTCCCTTTGCTGGCCGGGAAGGAAGGGAGCGGCGGTGGGCAGAAACAGGCGTTGCTTGTCGCGCAGGATCACCTGGTGGAAAGGATCGTGGAATTCAATGGTGATTTCAATTTGGTGGATCGGGCGATTGCCACCGTTTTCGACCGTGCAAAATACGTAGGTCACTTCCTGATTCAGGAAATTGGCCGCGCGGCTCATTTTTGGTTCGAGAAAATGGATTTGCGGCGCGTAGGCAAGTTCGGCCGGCCCTATCGGCAATGGCTTGTCGTCTTCCGATTCGGCGGGCTTGGCATAACGGCTGTAGAGAACGGCTGCGCCAACGAGCAAAGCGACGATGACGATTCCGACCAGAAATGCGACCGGCAGGCGGCTGCGTTCTTCGGTGGGGATCAAGTCGGAAATCCTCCTCTTGCACTATTGTTTTTGTGGCGCAGACTTCTGACTGTTTGCGTTTGGTCCTGCTGGGACGAAACCCCACAGGCTGAAGCCTGCGCTACTAGCGGCCCGCTCCGAGGCGCTCGATCAGCGGAAAGGGCAGGCTGGCCTTTTCCATGCGTTTTTGAACCGCGCCAATATCATACGGCACACGCCAGAATTCGATGATGTGGTGATCCAGATCGGCGATGGCAAACGCGGCGCGCGGATCCCCATCCCTGGGCTGCCCGATGGATCCCGGGTTCAGCAAATAGCGCGTCCCCGGTTCCAGTCGCAGGGCCGCGAACTTCGGCCCATGATCCGGGCGCAGTTGAATCATTCCGATTTGCCCGGCGCGGTAGGAAAATCCGCCCTGGTGATGCGTATGCCCGAAAAATGTTACGTCCGTGGGCGATTCGAGAAGCCCGCCCATGGCCTGCCCCGGGACGAAAACATATTCATCTTCATCCTCAAAGGCTCCGTGAACCAATGTAATGCCGTCCGCCGAAATCGGCCCGGGTGGCAATTGCTTGATGTACTCCAGATTCTCGGGCCGCATTTGCTGGCGCGTCCATAGCGCCGCGAGTTGCGCCACGGGATTGAAATCCGAGAGGTCGGTCAGGCCCGCGACGGCCTTGTCGTGATTGCCGCGAATGATGACAGGGGAAAGAGCCTTCACGCGCTCGGCAACTTCGTTCGGATCGGGCCCGTAATCGACGATGTCACCCAGGCAATAAATGCGTTCCCAACGGTCCTTTACTGCGTCGAGGGCGGCATCGAGCGCAGTAACATTCGCATGAATATCACTTAACAGGAGAAATCGCATCGTTTGTGAGGTGCCTGAATGATTTAACCGAGCCGCATCCTCGACCCGCCCCGATTATAGACGATATCAGGAACGGATCCTCTTTCGCTTGGGAAATCTCTCGAGGGGAAGAATCTCATGGCCCGGCCCACGACCTATTGAAGGGATCTTCTTAGCGGCTTCCTGGCGTCTCGAAACAAAATTGGATTTTCCGTGCAGCAATAAAATTTCAAAACTTGAATACCGGGTGAGGAATCGGGCCGGCTTATTACGCCGCCTCATTTGGACACGCGAGGTTTAGTTGCGGGAAAGATAACGGTCGAAAAAAAGCGGAAAACAGTTGTTTAATGTCATCCTGAGCGAAGCGAAGGATCTCTCTTCGATTTTTCCCGACGAGAAGAAAGAGAGATTCCTCGCTTCGCTCGGAATGACAAACGGAGAGGGGCCCTTTTTCCGCATCCCGCGCAACCGATACGCGCACATCCTGTTTCACAGACCGGCATAAAAGATTTTGGGCCGGATCTTGGTCACGCGGATCGCGTTGGCTTCTTTATCGTACGTTCCGGTCACGATTACTTCGTGACCCGCAAAAGGTTCGGGTTGCAGTTGATCATCCAGGTTGTAGACGCGTTTGGTCTCAGAGTTGTAGAGGACAAATTGTGCGCCTTCGACCTTGACGCAGGTGAGGACGCAATTTCTCTCACTTTTGACACCATCGATCAAGTGCCCCGTCGCGCAGAGGCTGTCCGTGATCTTGCCGGTGAAGGTTTCGCCGTCTCGAACGGTAAAGCCGGAAGCCTTTTGGGCGGAGAGAGCCCCTGCCAGTATCAGCGCGCCAATCAAACCGATCGCAGCTGCTTTCATAGGATCCTCCTGATGACTGACGATTCTGGAATACTACTCAGGATATCTGCAGCATCTGCTGTAAGCCCCAAAAGCGCAGTGAGTGCGGTCACGCTTGCTTGTGAGCGCAATCACGTTCGTTCCGGATTGCAGGCGGGATTCTACGCAATCCACATGCAATCGCCGTAACTGTAAAAGCGGTAGCGGGCTTCGACGGCGTGGCGGTAGGCTCGCAGAATGAGCTCGCGCCCGGCGAATGAGCTGACAAGGATGAGCAGTGTGGATTGCGGCAAATGGAAGTTCGTAAGCAGCTGGTTGACCACGCGAAACGTGTGGCCGGGCTGAATGAAAATGCTGGCTTCCGCGGCGCCGGGCTCGACCAGGGACTTCACCGCGTCCCACTTCTCGCCGTGCCGCGCGGCCGATTTTTCCGCGGCGTCCTCGAGCGCGCGCACCACGGTTGTACCCACCGCAAGGATGGGCCGGCCATCGCGGCGCGCTTTGCAGATCGCGGCGGCAGCGGCCTCGGGAATTTCATAGCGCTCGGAATGAATCTGGTGCTTCCCGATCTCCTGTTCATGAATGGGCTGGAAAGTGCCGAGGCCGACGTCCAGCGTGATGGTGGATATTTCGAGGCCTCTGTGCCGCAGCTTTTCTAAAATCGCGGGAGAAAAATGCAGGCCGGCTGTGGGCGCCGCCACGGCTCCCGAATGATCGGCAAAAATTGTCTGGTAACGCTCCCGGTCCGCCGGTTGGTCCTGGCGCGAAATGTAGGGCGGCAGCGGAACGTGGCCGAGGCGCTCAATGGCCTGCGTGACGTCTCCCTTGGCCGTCAGACGGATTCGCCTCACACCATACTCGCCTCGGCCGACCACTTCGGCTGTGAGGTCTCCTTCTCCAAATTCGATGCGCTCTCCCACGCGGATCTTGCGGCCCGGCCGCACCAGAGCTTCCCACTCATGTGGAGCGATTTCCCTGGTCAAAAGGACTTCGATTGGGGAGGACAAAAATTCGCGTGCGGTGCGGCGATTGCGGCCAGGCTTTTCGGAGCGCACGCCTTCCCTGCGGCCAAACAGACGCGCCGGAATGACGCGCGCATTGTTCACCACGATCAGTTCATCGCCGCGCAGCAGGTCAGGCAAGGAGCGAAAATAAGCGTCCTGCCAGTCTTGCGCGTGCCGGCGCAGAACAAGCATGCGGGAGGCGTCCCGCGCGGGTAGCGGCCGCTGGGCGATAAGTTCCTGGGGAAGCTCGAATTGAAAGTCGGACAGCAGCATGGATGCGTGCCGAAACTATAAGCATTCCTGGTGAGAAGTGCAAACGGATGTTTGCCTATTTGATCTAAGCCTTTATTTTGTAAATACTTATATGATTATTGAGGCAGCTTACGGCGCCCCGAAAATGACTTGACATTACTACACTAATATTTTATGATGCGCTTGCAGTTACATCAACGAAACGAGTGAATGGAGGACCGAATGAACACAACCGCTCGCCTCGAACCTTTCCGAGGGCTTTCTACTTTGCAGGATCAATTCAACCGGATTTTTAACGAATCCTTCCGAAATCACACCGAGGAGTCGGCTTTGACAACCTGGGCTCCGGCCGTGGACATCTACGAGACCGCGAATGAACTGGTGGTCAAGGCGGACTTGCCGGACGTGAACGAGAAAGACATCGACGTGCGCGTCGAGAACAACTTGCTCACCATCCGCGGGGAGCGTAAGTTTGAAAAGTCGGTATCCGAGGAAAACTTCCTGCGCATCGAGCGCACCTACGGCTCGTTCAGCCGCAGCTTTTCGCTGCCGAACACGGTGAACGCGGAAGCGATCGGCGCCGAATACAAGAACGGCGTGCTGACCGTCACCCTGCCGAAGCGCGAGGAATCCAAACCGCGCCAGGTGAAGGTGACTGTCAACGCAGCGGCCAACGGAAAGTAAGCTCCCGGCGCCGCCCGGCGGCTTGTGGCGATAACATGGGGGCTGGTCAGTCTGACGGCCCCACTTTTTTCCAGATGCGAGGCAAAACAACATGGTCCGCTTCGACAAATTCACATTGAAAGCCCAGGAAGCCGTGCAGTCGGCTCAGGACATTGCCGCGCGGCATGATCATCAGCAGATCGAACCGCTGCATCTTCTGGGTGCGCTCGTCGCGCAGCAGGATGGCGTCGTTCCTCCACTGCTCGCGCGTCTCGGCGTGCGCCCGGATACGCTCGCGGGCGAGATTGAAACTCGTCTGGGGCGCATCCCGAAAGTGACGGGGGCGGTGCAGCAGCAAATGAGCCCGGCCGCGAACAAAGTCCTCGAAGGGGCTTTCGTCGAAGCCGAGCAATTCAAGGACGAATATGTTTCCACCGAGCACATCCTTCTGGCAATCGCCACCATCCGCAAGGACGAGGCCGGCGAGTTGCTCGCCAAGCACGGGGCTTCGCGCGAAGCGATCCTGCAAGCGCTGACTTCGGTGCGCGGCAGCCACCGGGTGACCTCCCAAAATCCGGAAGCGACCTTTCGCGCCCTCGAACAATATGGGCGCGACCTGATCGAACTGGCGCGGCGCGGCAAGCTTGATCCGGTGATCGGCCGCGACGATGAAATCCGCCGCGTCATGCAAATTCTGGCGCGCCGCACGAAAAATAATCCATTGCTGATCGGCGAACCCGGCGTGGGAAAAACCGCCGTGGTGGAGGGCCTCGCGCAGCGCATCGTCGCGGGCGATGTGCCCGAGGTGCTGCGTCCGAAGCGCGTCGTGGCTCTGGATCTTGCGGCGCTGGTCGCCGGAGCGAAATATCGCGGCGAGTTCGAGGACCGCTTGAAAGCGGTGCTCAAGGAAATAACGGAATCCGACGGGCGGATCATTCTGTTCATCGACGAGTTGCACACTCTGGTGGGAGCGGGCGCGGCCGAAGGCGCCATGGACGCTTCCAACATGCTGAAGCCCGCGCTGGCCCGCGGGGAGTTGCGCGCCATCGGCGCAACCACGCTCAACGAATATAGAAAGTACATCGAGAAAGATCCGGCGCTCGAACGCCGCTTCCAGCCCGTGCTGATCGCCGAGCCCTCCGTCGAAGACACGATTGCTATTTTGCGCGGATTGAAAGAGCGTTACGAACTGCATCACGGCGTGCGCATCAAGGATGCCGCGATTCTGGCCGCCGCCACGCTGTCCCACCGGTACATCACGGACCGCTTTCTTCCGGACAAGGCCATCGATTTGATCGACGAATCCGGCGCCAGCCTGCGCATGCAGCTCGATTCGCTACCCGTGGAGATCGACGAAATCGAGCGGCGCATTTTGCAGTTGGAAATCGAACGGCAGGCGTTGCTGCGCGAATCCGACGCGCATTCCAAGGAGCGCCTGAAGCAGCTGGAGTCAGAGCTGGCCGGACTGCGCGAGGAGTCCAACGCGCGCAAGGCCCAGTGGCAGGTGGAAAAAAGCGCCATCGCAAAAATCCGCGGCGTAAAGGAACAGATCGAAAAGCTCAAGGCGGAGGAGACGCGCCTCGAGCGGAGTGGAGACCTTGCCAAGGTCGCGGAAATCCGCTACGGCAAACTCGCGACAACCGAAAGGGAACTCGCCGCCGCACAAAAAAATCTCGAAGACGCTCAGAAAAAAGGCGGGATGCTGAAGGAAGAAGTCGGGGAAGAAGACATCGCCAAGCTGGTGAGCAAGTGGACGGGGATTCCCGTCGGGCGATTGCTGGAAGGCGAGGCTCAGAAACTCGTGACCATGGAATCGCGCCTGCAGCAGCGCGTCATCGGGCAGGACCCGGCGCTCGAACGCGTCGCGAATTCCATCCGGCGCAATCGCGCGGGGCTTTCCGATCCCCACCGGCCAATCGGTTCGTTCATTTTTCTGGGGCCCACGGGCGTCGGGAAAACGGAACTCGCCCGCGCGCTGGCCGAGTTTTTGTTTGACGACGAGAAATCCATGATCCGCCTGGACATGTCCGAATACATGGAAAAGCATTCGGTCTCGCGCATGATCGGCGCGCCCCCAGGCTACGTCGGCTATGAAGAAGGCGGGCAGCTTACCGAGCAGGTGCGCCGGCATCCGTACTCTGTGATTCTTTTCGACGAAATTGAAAAGGCGCATCCTGACGTGTTCAACATTCTGTTGCAGATTCTCGAGGACGGCCGGCTGACCGACGGCAAGGGCCGCACTGTCGATTTCCGCAACGCCGTGCTGGTGATGACCTCGAACGTGGGATCGAGCGCGCTCTTCGATCTGGCGGGAAGCGATCCGGAACGCGCGCGCAAGGAAGCGATGGAAGCCCTGAGGCAGGCCTTCCGCCCGGAGTTCATCAACCGCATTGATGACATTGTGCTGTTCAACCCGCTGGGGAAGGAGCAGCTCAATAAAATTATCGACCTGGAGCTGGCCAAGGTGATGCGCCTGCTTGCGGAGCGAAAAGTGCGAATCGAATTGACGCCCGCGGCGCGGGAGAGGCTCGTCCGCGACGGGTACGATCCGGCTTACGGAGCGCGCCCGCTGCGACGCACGGTTCAGCGCCTGGTCCAGGATCCGCTGGCGATGCGCATCCTTGACGGCAGCGTTTTGCCGGGGGATCTGGTGCGGGTCGATATCGATCCGAACTCCGACTCCATGCGCTTTGAGCGCGTGGAGCAGAGAGCGGCGCAGGAATCCGCGGCAAAAGAGGAGGCGGCGGCACCCGCCGTCACCGCGGCGAAATCGGGACGCCGGCGGTAAATTCCGTTTCTTCGCGGGCGCCCCGGTTTGACGCGCATGGCGGAAACTCTTAGACTGGTTCTGCGTATATATAGTTAGGTGGCGATTATGAGAGCCGTAAAAACGCTTTTCTTATTGACTGCATTAACACTGCTTCTGGTGCTGGGCGGCGATGCTATCGCCGGCCAGCAAGGGATGACTTTGGGCTTGATTCTGGCCGTGGTGATGAATGGCGTCGCCTATTTTTTCTCGGACAAGATCGCGCTGATGTCCAGCGGAGCGCAGCCGGTAACGCGCGAGCAGCTTCCACGCTTGTACGAAGTGATGGAGCGGCTGGTCGCCAAGGCGCAATTGCCGATGCCGAAGCTGTACGTGATTCCGCAGCCTGCCCCGAACGCCTTCGCTACGGGCCGCAATCCCTCGCACGCCTCGGTGGCGGTCACCGCCGGCTTGATGGAATTGATGAATGACGATGAGCTCGAAGGCGTCATTGCGCACGAACTCTCGCATGTGCGCAACTACGATATTCTGATCACTTCCATTGCGGCCACACTGGCCGGCGCCATCACCTGGATCGCGTCGATGGGGCGTTGGGCCATGATTTTTGGCGGCTTCGGCGGCTCGCGCGATAACAACCGCAATGGCGGAGGTCTCGCGGCGCTGATCATGCTGATCGTTGCGCCGATTGCCGCGTTATTGATTCAGCTCGGAATTTCCCGGCAGCGTGAGTTTTCCGCCGACGCTTCTGGCGCAAAAATGGTCGGACATCCCTATGGCTTGATCAGCGCACTGGAGAAACTGGGCGCCTACAATAAGAGAATTCCGATGGATGTGTCCCCCACAACAGCCTCTTTGTTCATCGTCGCGCCATTAAGCGCCGGTCAGGTGATGTCGGGGTTATTCAGCACGCATCCACCCCTCTCCGAGCGGATCGCGGCCCTCCGCGACATGACCGTAACCCGCTAAACTATCCTGCTGCATGGTGTTAGGGGATGCTGGAAATTCCCGCCATTTCTACAGTTTCTTCGAGATCAGCGCTACGGTAAGAATGATTCCCCGAGAGAAAAAATTCTCCCATTTGGTACGGCTTACGTCCTTATCGCAATTCGCCAGAAATTGCTTAAGCAACTCATTACACGAAGGTTACGAATATGAAGAGCTTGACAGCCCTTTGGCGTATGGCGTGCATGTTTACAGGGCGTTTGGCATCGGGGGCAGTCGTGAGCATGACCTGTAAGGCTACGATCCGTCTGATTTGCGAATACCTGGAAGGCCGGCTAGCGCCTGAGGTCGCGGGCGAAGTCCAGCGCCACTTGAGCAGTTGCCAGAATTGCCGTGCTGTTTTTGATGCCGCCGCCCTGACCCTTGAAGTTTATTTTGACCGCGAAGTAGAAGCCACCTCCGGCGACCGCACCCGCGTCGCCTAATCCCCTGCATATCTTAGACTTAGGGATCACTTAGGACCGTTGTATAATTTCCATAAAAATTGTGTCACTTCCCAAAGGTAATCAATTCAGATCGTTATAGGTGATATACCTTATTTTGCAGGTAAAACTTACACGTTTCAACCTACGCCTAGGGCATAAATCCAAGAATGTGAGTTTACAATAAATCTATTGTTTGTAGCCACATAACCAAGACTTCCCGGCCAAATTGGCATTTGGTTCTAAGCATGCACTTCTCCCTATCGCGAGGGAAATCGCAAAGGAGATTATTTCTTTATGGACGAACAGGCGAACTACCAAGAGACAACGGAAGGTTCACCGCGTTGGATGGGAATGGCCGTGGTTGGGCTGGCGATTCTCTCCCTCGCGGGAGTGGGCCTGGCATGGAATGCCGGTGGCCACGCACGGGATGCGGAACAGGCCCTGGCGACGCAGGGCAAGACCATACAGCAGAGCCAGGACGCCATGACTCAGCGAATTGCGCAAGCGGAGCGAACCAACGCCGAAATGCAGGCGGAAGTGAACCTTGTGGGCGACAAGCTGAAACTCACCCAAAATCAACTTTCAACGGCCCGCAACCAGGTGAAGCAGACCCGCGCCGATTACAACAAAAAGCTGAATGACGTGCAGTCCACGCTGGCAACCAAGGCCAGTGCGGATGACGTGAAGGCGCTGGGCACCGACGTCAACGGCGTGAAGACGGATCTCGACTCGACCAAGGGCAACCTCGAACAGCTGCGCGGCGAGCATGGCGAGTTGATCGCGCGTAACCACGAAGAACTCGAGCAGCTCAAGCGGATGGGCGAGCGCGACTACTATGAATTCAACTTGACCAAGAAAGGCCAGAAGGAACACGTCGGACAGACGATGATCGAATTCCGCAGCGCGAGCGGCAAGAAACACCAGTACACCATCGCGATGTACGTCGACGACACGCGCCTTGAAAAGAAGAACCGAGCCGTCAACGAGCCCATCTACTTCTACTCAAACGGATCCCGTCAGCCGATGGAGTTGGTGGTCAACCAGGTCAGCGACAAGAAGATATCGGGCTATTTGAGCGCGCCCAAGGCCGTCGCAGCTTCCGCAAAGACCAATTAGCACCTAATTGTTTCGATTTGTTGCACGGGGCTAGAAAGAGAGGGCCGCTTCGGCGGCCCTCTTTTTTTGTAGTGTCAGAAAATACATCCTATGGGGTCTTGTGCTTGCTTGGACCAAATTCCACAGGCTGAAGCCTGCGCTACTTCCAGGCTAGAGCAGCGAATTCAGGCGCTGAAGTTCCGAATTGCTGGGGAACAGGCGCAGGCCAAAGCGCGCCGCTTTGGCGGCAGCGGACGGGTCGCCGAGCGCCTGGTCGGCCTGAAACAGGAGGGGGTAGATCGCCGATTCCTCGTCGGGGAAATAGCGCATCACGAACTCAAGATGCGGGCGGGCTTCCGCCCATTTTTTTTGCCGGGCCAGCATTTCTCCCAGGTTGAGTTGGGTTTGATAGTTGTAGGGGTCCAGCGCCAAGCAATCCAGCATCGCTTGATAGGCTTCGTCCTGTTTGTCCTCACGCATTAATATTTCGGCAAGCTGCGCGCGCGCGGCTGCACTGGCTTGGGGATTGGCCGCGAGAAAGCGGCGCTGCAGTTCTTCCGCTTCCGCCCACCGCGAAAAATCCTTATCGAGCTTCACAAGCGATTCGAGTGCCGCTAGATTCCGGGGATCGCGCGCGAGAATTCGCTGGAAGGCCTGGCGCGCTGTTTCGTTGTCGCCGATATGCCGTTCGGCTTCGGCCAGGCCCCAGGCGGCTTCGAGGGAATTGGGATCAATGGCCAGCGCGGCATTAAAGGCGCGGAACGCCGACTGAAAATTGGGCTGGGCGAGCGCGGCGCGGCCACGGATCGTGGCGATGCGAGCGGTGACCGGGCGGTTGTCGAGGGCGCGCAGAAAGCGCTCAGCTCCGTCCGCGTCTTCCTGATTAACGGAGGTCGCGGCGGCAGCGGCGAGCGCGGCATCGCGCGCGTCCGGTGGAAAATCCCCGGGCAACGGATTTTTTTGCTCGCGGAGAATCACGTCACGGTTTTTGTCCTCCAGGCCATGAACGAGCAACGATCGCGGGGCGTGATATTCGAGCAGCGTTTGATTGTCGGTATTGAATTGCGCGCCGGAAGAGAATTTTCTTAAACCTGCGTCATCGAGCAGGTAAAAACCGAAGACGCCTGCCGGTTCTTCCATGCCGAGCTGCGCGAAATCTTCGCGCAGGCGCGGCTGTCCAAAGAAATTCTGCGCGCGCTGAAGAATTTCGGCTGAGGGAGGGCTGGGCGCCATAAGGATCAGGTCGGGCGCGTCGCCGTGCCAAAGCGTGGCGCCGTGAAATTCAGATAGGAAAGTCGCAAAAAGCATGCGCAAATCCTCGGGATACAGGGAATAGGCCTGCATCCATTGCACGAAGACGCCGCCGGGAGCGAGCCGCCCACGAACGGCGGCGTAAAACTCGCGGGTAAAGAGAGTGGCGACTCCGGCGATCCAGGGATTGGACGGCTCGGAAATAATCAGGTCGTACGATTGGCGCGTGGTGAAGAAAAAATTGCGCGCGTCGTCGAAGGTCACGTGCACGCGCGGGTCAAGGAGCACGTTGCGGTTCAATTTCGCGAGCAGCGGCGCGGCGCCCACGACGGCCGGCTCGATTTCCACGACGTCCAGGCGCTGCAGATCCGGATAGGCGGCAAGCGCGGACGCCGTCATGCCGCTGCCGAATCCGACGAGGAGCACGCGCCGCGGCGGATGCGCGAGGGCCGCGAGGTGGCCGAGAAGGAGCTGGGTGGTCGCGTCGCGATTGGAGGCGTCCACTTTTCCGTTGGTGCGCAGGCCCACGTAATCGTCGGTCCGCGCGACGGAAATGTTGGCGTTCAAGCCGTCGCGAAAATAGACGATGTCCAGAACGCGCGCGTTTTCCCGCAGCGACAGCGGGCGGCCGTAAAGATTCCAGTACATCACGGTGTTGAATGAAGCGACCGCGGGGTCGTAAAAATAATTTGAGAAGCCGATGAAGTCGGCGGCAACGAGCAAAAGGAGATTTCCCGCGAAAGCTAGAATTTTCCATGACCGCCGCTGAAGGGATGAAAAAGAAATCACGGCGGCGAGAGCAAGGTTCACGCCCGCCGTCGCCGCGAGTAAATGAAAGCTTCCGAGGCGCGGCATCAGCCAGAAGCCGGCGGCAATCGCGCCAACGATTGCGCCAAGCGTATTCCAGGCATAGGCGCGGCCCACCGCGGCGCCCGCGCCGGCGCCCATGGCCGATCGCGAGCCGGCAATCAGCACTACAACGGCCGGAAAATTAAAACCGAAGATCACGGCTGTGGGCAGCATGGCCAGCGCGCTGGTGACGAATTGAGCGAGAACGAGGCCGCGAAACGATTCATGCGTCGCGCGCAGAATCGGCGGGAGTACTTCGATCAGGCGCGTGAAGAAAATCAGGAAGGCGAGCGCGGCCAGCGCCGTCAACGTCTGCGTGACGGCGAAAGTCATGGGTCCCGGCGCGCGGCGGCGGCCCCATCGTTCAAACAGTCCGCTGCCCAGAACGATTCCCGTGAGGAATGTTCCCAACATCAGCGTGAACGCGTAGGTCGAGCTGCCCAGCTGCGTCGAGAGGAGGCGCGTCCAGCCAATTTCGTAGGACATGGCCGTGGCGCCGACAACTCCAAAGCAAACGAGGAAAAATCTCGATGACGCGGAAGAAGGCGACGCGTTCATTTTTTCCGGCAAGCTCGATTCATCCGGCGAGGCTGGGGCGGGCTCATCGCGCGCCAGAAACAGCGCCAGGGCTCCTGCGGCAAGATTGATCGTCACGGCAATTCCCAGCGTGCGCCGCAGACCGAACCAAGGCAGAAAAAGAAATCCTGCCGTAAAGGTTCCGGCGACCGCGCCAGCCGTGTTGATCCAGTAGAGGCGGGAAAGGCGGCCCCCGAGTTCCGCGGCGTTTCGCGTGAGCCCACGCACAAGGACCGGCAGCGTTCCACCCATCAGGAATGTGGGCAGGAACAGGACCAGCGCCGACCCCGCAAATCGCAGGGCCAACAAAACGGCGCCGTTCCCGGAGGCGTAGGGATACGCGGCGACGTACGCCGCGCGCACGCCAGCAAGTCCGGCAAGAGAAATTGCCGCAGTCACCGCGACACCAAGTTCCAGCCACCCATAGAGGGCGATCGGCCGGTCCCAGCGTTCGCCGCGCCGCCCGATCCACGCGCTGCCCGAAGCGAGGCCGGCCATGAATACGGCGAGGACAGTGGCGACTGCGTACGCCGTGTGGCCGAAGATGAGTCCGAGCTCCTTGCTCCACACCACTTGATCGATCAATCCGGCCGCGCCGGAAAAGAAAAAACACACGAGCAACGCTGGGAATAAATACCTGCGCGGCGCGGGTGCGGCCTCTGCTCTTGCGCTGAACGCTTCAGGTGAAGCGTGCAGCCCGCCGGAAATTTGTCGTGGCATCACTCGGGGCATCGTAGTCTGGGCCTTTCACCACGTCAATTGCGAGGAAGGTATACTATCCGTTGGCGTGAAATCCATTTGAGGCGCCCGGGGCGGAAACCAAGTGGCCAAAAGTGGCGAAGGCTTACCGGAGGACGAGATGAAGAAGCTCAGCGAAGTTTTACTGCGGCCTGCGCTGGCCGCCGCGCTGCTTGCGCCATTAGCGCTGGCGCAGGATTCCACTCCGCAACCGCCCGCGGCAAAAAAAGTGCCGCACACCACGCAGGTGAATGGAGAAACACTGAAAGACAATTATTTCTGGCTTCGCGACAAGAATGATCCCGACGTGATGAAGTACCTCGAAGCGGAAAATGCCTACACCGACGAAGTCATGAAGCCTACCCGAGAATTTCAGGAGTCGCTTTACAAAGAGATGCTCGGCCACATGAAACAAACCGATCTGACCGTTCCGGTGCGGCAGGGCCGATATTTTTACTATTCGCGAACCGAGGAGGGAAAACAGTATCCGTACCGGTGCCGCAGGATGGGAGGCATGGAGGCGACCGAGGAAATCCTGCTCGACCTGAACAAACTGGCGGAGGGGCACAGTTTTCTGGGCCTCGGCCAATTCAAAGTCAGCGACGACGGCAATTGGCTCGCGTATTCCACCGATTCGACGGGCTACCGGCAATACACACTCTACGTGAAGGACCTGCGCACCGGCCAGACGCTGGGCGAGCATATCGAACGCGCGGACTCCGTGGTGTGGGCAAGCGATAACAAGACGATCTTCTACACCACCGAAGACGCCGTGTCGAAGCGGGTGGACCGGTTTTACAGGCACACGGTAGGCGCGGCCAACAGCGATCTCCTCTATCAGGAGAAGGACGAACTGTTTGACCTCGAGGTCACGCGCTCTCTCGACAAGAAGATGATCTTTCTCGAATCGGAGGCCAAAACTTCGCGAGAGTATCGCTACCTCGCGGCGGACAATCCCGCCGGCCCATTGAAGATCGTCCTGCCGCGGCAGCCCGGCCACGAATACGATGTGGACTATTACCAGGGCGAGTTCTACATCACCACAAACAAGAACGCCAAAAACTTTCGCGTGGTCACCGCGCCGGTCAGCGACCCGTCGGAAAAAAACTGGAAACCATTCATCGACCATGACCCGAAGATAAAGATCGAGGGCCTGGAAACGCTGGCCGGGCACCTGGTGGTATCCGAACGGGAAGACGGCCTGAACTATTTGCGCGTCATCGATATGAAAACGAAACAGTCGCATCGCATCGCGACGGACGAATCCGATTACGATCTCTCGATCGGCGACAACCGCGAATTCGACGCATCCGTTGTGCGCTTCAACTATCAATCTATGGTGACGCCTCTTTCCGTTTATGACTACGACATGAACACGCGCGAGCGAAAACTTTTAAAGCAGCAGGAAGTGCCTGGCGGCTTCGATGCCGGGCGTTACGAAGCCAAACGAATCTGGGCCGTGGCCCGCGACGGCACGAAAGTTCCGATCTCCATTGTGTACAAAAAGGGAGTGCAGCTCGACGGCACCGCCCCGATGCTGTTGTACGGATATGGCTCCTATGGCCTTTCACTGTCGCCCACATTTTCATCGAACCGGCTGGCGCTGCTCGATCGCGGTGTAATTTATGCAATCGCCTACATCCGGGGCGGGGGCGAGCTTGGCGAAGAGTGGCGCGACGCGGGCCGGATGATGAGCAAGATGAACACTTTCTACGACTTCGTGGATTGCGCGGAATACCTGGTCCAGAACAAGTACACCTCCTCGGATCGCCTGGTCATTCAAGGGCGCAGCGCGGGCGGCATGCTGATGGGCGCAGTCACGAACATGCGCCCGGACTTATTCAAAGCCGTGATCGCGCAGGTGCCGTTCGTGGACGTGATCAACACCATGCTGGACGCGTCTTTGCCGCTCACCACCAGCGAATACATCGAGTGGGGAAATCCCCACGAGGAGCGTGCGTTTGACTACATGATTCGCTATTCGCCGTACGACAATGTCGCGGCGAAAAATTATCCCGCGATGCTGGTCGAGGTATCCCTGAACGACAGCCAGGTTCCATGCTGGGAGGGCGCCAAGCTCGTCGCGAAATTGCGCGCCACGAAGACGGATAAGAATCTCCTGCTGTTGAAGGCCAACCTGTGCGCGGGCCACGGCGGCTCCTCGGGACGTTATGACGCTTTGCATGAGGCGGCCTTCGACTACGCCTACGCCTTATGGCAGATGGGAATTACGAATTAGCGTTTTGTGCCTGAGCGGAAGGGCCGCGGCCGCGAGCGCACCGCGTGCACAAAAATTATCCCGAGCGCTTTGCCTTTGCTGAGATTTTCTTGATCGTATAGTTGCGGAAGATTTCGTCAACTCACAGAACAGGCAGGAAAAAAAGAGAGGCGCCTGGCAGAATCACAAACGCCTCCCTAAAGCTCAATCAAAGTAAACCGTACCTCACTGGATCACCTCCTTCTCGGCACAGAATGCCGATGACCGCATTGTAAAACCATTTGCCCGAACTGACTATGGGGATTTTCGGCCGGCCTGATACCTAAGATGCAGTGGTCAGTAACCGGCCTGTTTATCGGGGCTGGGCGGCTAAGGCTAGTATCTTCAACCTTTTCTTGCGCAAAGTAGCTCGTTAACCGGTGCCTGAGGGCAGCCATCTGACCCCATATATAAAATCGGAAACGCTTTGTAACCGCGCCCGAACATGGGGTGAATCAGCCATGTTCCTTCGTCACATAGAGCCGTGATCTATCTCACAGCCACGTCCAGCCAGAAGAAGTATCCATAGTCCAGAAAGGGAGGTGCTGCCGTATGTATCGAATATTCGCTCAATTTGACGATGGCCAATTCCTGTTCGTGGCCTGCCGCGATGAACTGGACGTGGCCTTAGAACTTATCGAGGGACTTAACGCTTATTGGCCCCGAGAATATGTCGTGCGTGATTCGCAAGGCAACGACGTTGACCTTACGAAATATATCGCGACTGAAGCTGAACGCAGTGCTGTTTCATCCATGATCTAGCAATTTCTAATGGGCCGGAGGAACCGGAACTGCCCGCCGGCAAGGCGCCTGTTTGGAATTCGGTGCAGGGCCTCATGGACGAATTTCCACATTCCGAGAATCCAGTTTCTCAGGCGGAACTCAAGTCCAGATGCCAATGGGGTGGCCCCTTATTCAGGGGCTGTTACTTTTGGCCTTCTTATCTCTAATTTTTTGAGCAGCGTTTACCTGGCTAGAGATGTAGGCTGCCGCCCGAAAGTTTCCGCTGCCACTAGCTGCATTGATTCTCTGACTTGAGCCATGAGGCGAATCGTTGCCCGTTTCTGCGACCATGATCGAGCATCCGTGTTCCCCCTTCTTATTCTGATCGGCTTGAACCTCTACGACAATGGCAATGGTTCCATCAAGCGAAGCGAACCGGTCGATTGTTAAAGTGTGGACGCTTTCGTCCGTTATCACGCCGTACGCGCGCCTATGGACCGCGTCCTTAACGTCCAACCAACACTGATTCGGTTCCACTTTAACAAACACCTTGGCAACTTGGCCGAAACAGGGCGCAACCGTCAAAATACACAAAGCAGACCAGCCGGGCCGTAATAGATCGCATGTCGATCAATTCGCAAAGCCCAGCTCCCAGGAAACAACGTCATTTTCTCGATAAATTACTCCTTTAGATAAAGATCGTCAACGACGCCGGCTCAAGGGGGCGTCAGACTCTTCTTGCTTAGGAGAATGTCACCTGTGACGGCACAGGGGGGTAATTCTGCGGCGGAGGTGGGCCAAGTCCCGAGAATCCCCGCTTATCGGAATGTTGCAAATGCATTTCTCATTTTGTTGTTGAAACTGGCGGCCTTGAATTGCCCGTTGGACAAACGGGGTCAGTTGACTTTTGTGTGCCGATTGCAGTCCAATCCTGGCACGACAGGACTGAAATTCCCGGCAGATTACTAATGGAGGCATGAAAACTATGTTGAATATTCGAAGGACTGTCCTGACAGGTTTGGCAGTCGTGGTGATCGGCTCGATCTGGCATGCCAAAACCACGGCGCAGGAAAATTCGTCTACCGGAGTGATTACCGTCTTCGATCACGAGAAACTGGACGCGTCTTTTACCAGAGCAATCTCGAACGGAGGCAGCGACCTTCTCTGGAGCCGCACGTCCAGCAAAGGGACCTACAACGTCTCGACGCACAGCCGGGAATCCATAAAGGCGGCGTGCAAACCCGAGGGCTGCAGCCATACGGGCTTCACTGCCTTCGTGTATGTCGTGAGCGGGGCTGCGACTCTGGTGATCGGCGGCACGGCCAAAGCTGCTGCGCCCGACAAGTTCGGCGGCCAAGCCATCCAGGGTGGCGAATCACATCGCATCAGCAAAGGGGATGTGTACATCGTTCCTCCCGACACGATCCACTGGTACAAGGACGTGGAAACACCTTTCCGCTATATTGAAGTGCCCGTCCCGTAATACCACTCTTTCAGGAATGACCGCAGGCCGGAAGGCGAGCCCTCCACAATTCGCATCAGGGTTGACAGTGGCGGGGGCTCCGACTATCGTGAGGCTACTGTGAAAATCCTGGTGGTCGGAAGCGGAGGACGCGAGCACGCGATGGTCTGGCGGCTGCGTCAGTCGCCGGAAGTCGAAAAAATCTGGTGCGCGCCGGGCAACGGCGGGATTGAGGGCATCGCCGAATGCGTGCCCGTGGATGCCGGCGACGTGAGCGCGCTGGTGTCGCTGGCCGAACTGCTCAAGCCGGACCTCACTGTAGTGGGACCGGAAGCGCCGCTGGTTGCCGGGATCCGCAATAAATTTGAATGTCGCCACATGCGCCTCGTGGGCCCTTCGCAGCGGGACGCGCGGCTGGAGGGAAGCAAGATCTACGCGAAGCAGTTCATGGACCGCTACGGCATTCCCACGCCGACGCTCTATGGCGATTTTGAATCTCCCATGGAAGCCATTCGCGCGCTGGACGCTGTGGATTGGCCGGTGGTGGTGAAGGCCGACGGATTGTGCGGTGGAAAGGGCGTCCTCGTAGCCGAAAAACGCGCGGAGGCTGAGTCGTTCATTCGCCGCCTCATGCAGAATCACGAGCTCGGCCACGGCGGCTCGCGCGTGCTGCTCGAACACGCCATCAAAGGCGAAGAGCTTTCGTTCATCGTCTTGACGGACGGACGATCCTTCGTGCCCATGGCGCCCACGCGCGACCACAAGCGCGTCTTCGATGGCGACCGCGGCCCCAACACCGGCGGCATGGGCGCCTACACCATGGACGGAATGATTACGCCGAGATATGAATCGGTCATCATCAAGGACATTGTGTGCCCCACGATTGCGGGACTTTCCGAAGAGGGAATTCCCTATACTGGCTTCTTGTATTTCGGCCTGATGCTTACAGCCAGCGGGCCCATGGTCCTCGAATATAATTGCAGGCTGGGCGATCCGGAAACGCAGCCGATCATGATGCGCATGGATTTCGATCTTGCGGCGGCTTTTGATGCGGTGGCTTCGCGCAAGCTGGAGAGGTTCAAGCCCGCCTGGAAGCCCGGCGCGAGCGTGTGCGTGGTCCTGGCGTCGAGTGGGTACCCCGGGACTTTCGAGACGGGAAAAAAGATCACCGGATTGGCGGAGGCGGAAGCGCTGCCGGACGTCGCGGTGTTTCACGCGGGAACGAAGCGCGAAGGCGGATCCATTTTGACCAGCGGAGGGCGCGTGCTGGGTGTCACGGCTGCCGCCGACTCCCTGCCGCTGGCCATTCAAAAAGCCTACAAAGCCGCGGGTAAAATAAATTTTGACGGCGCGCAGTGCCGCAGCGATATCGGCGCCAAAGGGGACCTGCGAACGCGCGCAGTGGCGGAGGCGCCGCGTGCCTGAGGTTCTGCACTTGTTTCAATGCCTGGCGCACGGCGAACCCATGCGCGAATTCGAGGAAGTGATTGCCGTTGAAAATAAGGGCTTGCAGGACTGCCTTCACGGCCGGAGCGGGAGCATTCGCCAGGTTCTGTTGATGGATGACGAAACGCTCGAGGAATTCGGCATCGCTCCGGGACGCGCCCGGGAAAACATCACAACGCGCGGGATCGCACTAGGCAAATTGCCTCTCGGGCAGAGGCTGCGCGCAGGCGAGGCGCTGCTGGAAGTCACGAAGCCCTGCACGCCGTGCCACCAGATGGACGAAATTCGCCAGGGTCTTCAGGAAGCCATTCGCGGGCGGCGTGGCTTGTTGTGCAAAGTCGTCGAGTCCGGCCGCATCCGCCGGGGCGATCGCGTGGAAATGGAAGAGAAGGCGCGCGCGCCGCATCACGGCGGCGATGATTCCGTATCCCGCGGGTATTGATTCAACGAACCATCATACTAATCAGGAAGGCAGGGAGCATTCATGGCCAGTGAATCGAAGAACAGCCGCAAGCCGCTCGTCGGAATCGTCATGGGTTCGGACACGGATTTGCCGGTGATGAGCGAAACGGCGAAGATGCTGGAAAAATTTGAGGTGCCCTACGAAATTGAAGTGACTTCGGCGCACCGGTCGCCGGCGCGGACCCACGAATACGCGTCGACGGCGGTCTCGCGTGGGCTGAAAGTGGTGATCGTGGCGGCGGGAGGCGCGGCGCATCTGGCGGGCGTGGTCGCGGCAGTCACCACGCTGCCCGTCGTCGCAGTGCCAATGGCCACCACGGTGCTCTCGGGGATCGACTCCTTGCTGTCAAGCGTTCAAATGCCGGGGGGCGTGCCCGTGGCCGCGATGGCCATCGACAAACCCGGGGCCATCAACGCGGCGATTTTCGCGGCGGAAATTCTGGCCACCAGCGATCCGGAAGTCGCCAAGCGGCTTATCACGTACAAGGAAGAGCTCGCCAAATCCGTGGCCGAAAAAAGCGCGCGCGTGAAATTGCAGTACGCCGGAAAGACCAGCTAGCCCGCATTTTTACAAAATAAATTTTAAAAATGCCTGAAGTCGCGGGAGGGGTGCCAGTAGCGCAGGCTTCAGCCTGTGGGTTTCGGTCTTTGCCAGGACGAACCCCCACAGGCTGAAGCCTGCGCTACTGAACACCCCCACAATTCCAGTGCGAATTAGTGCTTATCGCCGTAGTCGTTCGGGCCTCCGCCGCCGGCCTGTGTGGTGCTGTGCGTCAGCGCCTGCCTGGCTTCCTGGCTGATCGTGACTGTGTCTTGAGAGGCGCGATTTTGCGTAGCGGCTTGCGTCTGCAAAGTCTTAGGTGGCTGAACTGCTTGCTCCGTCTGCGCCTGCGAATGAGCTTCCTGAACAGAGTGAATTGAACTCGTCATGGCCGATTACCTCATTGCCCTATACATCGGCAGACGAGGAAATAGCTTTAGCGTCTTCCAAGATACAGAAGCGAAGATGGTTACGAGGCTATTTGCTATCGCCGTCGTGGTTTACATCGCCGCTGGCGGCCGTGGTTATGGTCTTCGCCAGCACCTGCTGCGCCTGCGGGCTGATGGTGACTTTGTCTTGAGGCGTTGCGCTTTGCGCCGGGGCTTTGGGTGCTTGTGCTGCCGGCTGCGACTGTGCGGGTGCGTTGATTGGCTGAACGGATTGAACAGAAATACTCACGAGTATCACCTCACCCTATTAACTTCGACATCGGGGAAATTAACTTTAGCGCCCGGCGGAAAAAAGAGAGGAAACTGCAAACGTTCCGAACAGAAACGGCACGCGCCAGTAGGACGGGCTTCAGCCTGTCTGGTTTAAATTCCAAAAGAACGTCAACTGCAACAGGCTGAACAGGCTGCGGAAAAAGCCCCTCCAGAATATTGTCATTCCGAGCGAAGCGAGGAATCTCTTTTTCTTTTCATGGGGCAAATCGAAGAGAGATTCCACGCTTCGCTCGGAATGACAAAATAAACTGCTTTTCCCGCAGCCTGTGAAGCGTGTTCCACCTGGCCGTGTTATTTTTTCGCGGCGCTCGCTGCGTGTCGCTCCTGCATGCGGCGCGTAAGGTGAGGAACAATTCCCAGCATGCGCTCCATCAGCATCAACTGGCCGCGGTGGTGCATTTCATGTTCTTTCACGGAGAGAATCATATCGAAGCGCGTGCGGGACGGCGGCGTTCCGCCGGGCGGCATGGTAATGACCTCGCCCAGGAAATTGTCGTCGAGCCCTTCCATCCACTTGGCCCAGGACTCGCCGTCTTTGGTGAGCAGCTCGATGACTTGAGCTTTCGTGCGCCGGGCTTTTTCTTCCGCGTTCATGCGCTGCATCAACGCTGGAAAATCGAATCCCGCCAGAGTTGTGCGCCGCTCCTCGGCGTTGATTTTTCGCTGAAATGTCGGGGCCAGCGCGATGTGCGCGAGCAGCTCGCCCACGCTGCGCGTCTCCGGCATGGGCCGAAAATCGTATTTATCTTCGGGAATGTCCTGGGCAATGGCCAGGGTGTTCTTGCGGACGGTGCGAAAACTTTCAGCTAATTCCTTGCCACCATAATAGTTCACCAGGGTCTCCTTGGCTGAAGCTAAGTTTGATTTTCCGTGAAGAGGAATGGGAAGGTAGTTTAACACGGCGCAGTTCAAAATTTGAAACGGGAACGGATGATTCAAGGCCTGTCCTGCAGTAACAGCCTTCCCTATTTTCCCGAGGGAGCTTTCTGCTTCAACTCTTCGGTCCAGTTCAGCACGACGCTGATTTCCTGGGGGCCTTGCTCCGCGGTCTTCGCCAAGAGGAATCGTTGGCCGTCGGGCGAGACGTCATAGGCAGGCATCGTGTTATAAGTGGCGTAGTGCCCCTCGAAGAGCACCTTGGGCGTATCCGCGGAAAAGTTCGCCTTGGTGTTCGTCGCCACGGCCATCATCTTGTCTCCGCTCCGGTAAAAGAGTTCTCCGTTGCGCGCCCAAACGGGTTCCGTGCCGCCTTCCGTCGAAATTTGCCATTTGCCCCCGGGCCCAGGAAAAGGCTGGACGTAAACCTCGTTGCGGCCCGACTCATCCGAGGCATAAGCCAACCACCGGCCGTCGGGCGAAAATTTAGGGGCGATTTCGTTGAACCGTGTTTGCAGGAACGTCTCCACTTTTCGGTCCCCGACCCGGTAAACGAACAGGTCGTAACCGGTACCGGGGTTGACTTGCTCGAAGGCCAGCGTCTGTCCGTCGGGAGACCAGGAACCTGCAATTTGCGATCGGTCGCTTGTTGCTAACCGCTCCGTCCCGCCGCTGCCGTCCGCCAGTTGCCAGAACAGGTTCCGCTGCCCCGCTCTGTCCGATCCAAATGCGATTCTCTTTCCATCAGGCGTCCATGCCAAAGCGCCGTTATAGCTCCCTTCAAAGGTGAGCCGTGTCAATGTGCCCCGTCTGGTGTCCAAAAGCCACTCCTGGGTTCCCAACTCGTCAATCGTAACGGCCATGCGCTGGCCATCGGGAGAGAGCCTTGGGTTTCGATAGGCGTGGGACGGAGCGTCCAGTGGTTGCTCCGTTCCTTTTCGGTCTACCCAGACTAGCTTGTTCTGTCCGGCTGACGGTACCAACCGGTAGGCCAGCACGCCGTTAGCGGAGACGGTGACGGCCACCTTGGCGTTCGCGCCATTGAACTGAACGCCTTCGGCGATGGGGATGGCGTCACCCTTCAGCTCCAGGCGATCCGCGTCGAAAGGTTGAGCTAACAAGGTCCCCACCCGGTTAAAGAAAAGATAGCCCGGAGGAGCATAAAGTGGGGAAGAGTCGCCCTTAAGAATCAGCTTCGTATCTTTCGAATCAAGCGATCCCACGTATATCCCACTATTTTCCGAATTCGAAGCAATGATTGTGTAGAGAAAGTGTTTTCCATCCGGTAGAAAGTATGGCCAAGCGTGCCAGAGCGACTGCTGGGATGCGTCCAATGTTGTGACAGGAGTCGGCGAACCACCTGCCGAAGGGACGCGAAGAATCGGACTCCCAGGACCGGTCGAAAGCAAGATGACCCCATCGCGATTCCAGGTTCCCCCAGCGTCGGCCGGCGAAGCCGCGATGGTTTCGGCGGGGCCTCCGGTAGCTGGGACCTTCTTGAGCGAACCAGCATCGAAAGCAATGAAGCGGCTATCCGGCGACCAGAAGGGCGCCCATGCACCCTCGGTTCCAGGCAGCGCCCGCGCGGTTGAGGAATCGAGGTCGCGCAGCCAAAGCTGGGAATGGCCACTAGCGTCCACGGCTACAAATGCCACCTTACTGCCGTCTGGAGACACACTAAAGAAGTTCGGGCCGACACCATTCAATGGCAATCTTTGCTTTTCCGGCGGAGCAACAGTGAAATGCACGACCTTCAATTCCGCCGAAGGCGGGCGGAAGTAGAAGACTGCTGCGGCGAGCGCAACCGCGACGAGGATGGCTACCACGGCCACCAGCCAGCCAAGACGCTCGCGGACGCCGCGTTTGGCTATGTCTCCGGATGCAGGCGTCGCTGGCTGCGTTCCCTGGCCCTGCTCCGCGATCCATTTCAGCTCGTCGCATACGTCGCTCGCCGCCTGCCATCTTTTCTCGGGTTCCTTGGCCATGCATTTCTTTACCAGGCGATCGAGCGCGGGCGGCGTCACGGGCTGAAGCGAAGAGATGGGAGGTGGATCGGTTTCCAGAATCTTGGCGATCAAACTGGCCTGGCTCCGGCCTTCGAAAGCTTTCTTGCCGGTGGCCATTTCGTAGACCACCGCGCCGAAAGCGAAAATGTCCGTGCGGGCGTCGACCGGCCTGGCTTCCACCTGCTCGGGCGCCATGTATTGCAGCGTCCCGAGAATCGTTCCTTCCGCAGTCTCGCCGCCCTGAATCGTCGCGAGCTCCGAGAATGGAGTCGCGGGCTTTGCTTCCTGCTGCAATTTGGCCAGGCCGAAGTCCAGCAACTTCGTGCCCGATTTCGTGAGCATAATGTTGAGCGGCTTCAGGTCCCGGTGCGTTATGCCGTTGCGGTGGGCTTTGTCCAGCGCGTCGGAAATTTCGATCGCATACTGCAACACTTGCTCCAATGGCAGCGGACCCTTTTTCAGGCGGTCCGCCAGCGTTTCGCCCTCCAGGAATTCCATTACCAGATAGTCGATTCCGTCCTGATGACCGATGTCGAAGAGCGTGCAGATGTGCGGATGGTTCAGTCCGGCGATGGTTCGCGCTTCGCGGTCGAAGCGTTCGCGCGAGTCAGCCCGATCGACCAGGTGCGCGGACAGAACTTTGATGGCGACAGTACGGTCGAGCCGCGTATCGCGCGCTTTATAGACTTCGCCCATGCCGCCGGCGCCGATCGCAGAGAGGATCTGGTAAGGGCCGACGGTTTTTCCGGGCAAAATGGCCATGTTGAGTTCCGCCAATTGAAAGGGCGGGGCGAGTATACCGCCGTAACCCAATCAGCAAACAGTTTTTTAGGGGCGTCTCAAAGATCAATGTAGAATGTATGCCATGAGCCCTACGGGGCTACCGTGGTCCGCAGGCGATGCGCGGACTGGGCGTCAGGAATAAATAGGGGCCGAGGTGAACATGCGGCGGCGAATAGCGCTACTGGGGTCGAGTGCCTTCGTTGTGATTCTGTTCTTTGCAATTTCAATGACTCGGCCTGTAACGGCGGGCCGGCCGCGCGACGGCGCCGCGGACACGCCGTCTCCTGCCTCCTATCGCGACGATCTTCAGCGCTCGTACCGGACCGACCATTATCTTGAGGTGGCGGAGAGCGGCGCGGATCGCGGAGAAAATATTTATTGGCACAAATGCTGGGCCTGCCACAACAAATATCAGCAGGCCGCTCCGACGCTCGAAGGCCTTTTCCAGCAACCGGCCCTGATCACCGGCGTTCCCGTCAACGAAGAGAATGTGGCCGCGCACATCAAGAAGGGCGGGCCGGGGATGCCATCGTTTGGGACGACTCTTTCCAATTCCGATGTGGCGGACGTGGTCAGCTATTTGCACAGCGCGAAATGCTGCGTCGAGGGAGAGCACCTTCCGGCCAATCCGTGGTACCGGTCGGAAACCAGCAAATGGACGGTGCAGAGCGGGCTTTCCGGCGGTGCGACCGGGACAGTGCGTGTCGCCAGCGGCGATTCGCCGGAAGGCGTGATGGTGCAGCTGATCGCGCCGAACGGCGTGCGCACCACGGTCTACACCAATGAAGAAGGAAAGTACGAATTTCCAAAAATGCAGGCCGGGGCATACCTCTTGCGGATCGCCAATCCGCTGGAATTCAAGCCGTACCGCCGCGATTCGGTCCATATCGACGGCCCTACAAAATTGGAAGACATTGTACTGGAGCGGATGGTCAAGACGCGGTCGCTTCCTGCCACGCCCGAAGTGGAGGCGCAGCTGAGCGGCGAGGAAATTCTGTGGAATCTTCCCGGCACGGTCGAGGAAAAGGAAGCCCTGCACAACACCTGCGCGCTGGGGTGCCATTCCTTCCAGCAGATTTTCAAGAACCGCTATGACGAGCGCAGTTGGGGCGTGCTGGTGGCGCGCATGCTGCATCGCGGGGGCGGGCCGCTGATCAACGATCCGCTGGAGCCGGTGAGCGATTCGGCGCTGGCGACCGACAAGATGCTCACCAAGTGGCTGGCGAAGGTTCGCGGGCCGGATTCGGTGGACGGACCCATGTACGCGTTCCCGCGGCTGACCGGGGAATCCAACCGCGTGGTGGTGACGGAATTCGAGCTGCCGCGCGCGCTGCAAAGTGCCCATGATGTGTATGGAGATGGTAACGGTAACATATGGTACACAAGCCACCTGAGCCGCTTCTTCGGAAAACTGGACACGCGCACCGGCGTGGTGACGGAATACCAGACGCCGCTGACTCCGGGCGCGCAGCCCGGCACGCATCACGTGTACGTCGAGAAGAACGGCGAAGTCCTCATCTCCGAACCCTGGTCGCACAAGCTGCTCAAGCTCGACCCGCGCAACGGCGAGATGGCGGAAGTGCCCGTCGCGGCGCCCTTCCCGATCAACTCGGCGGGTATGGCCGATTTCGACGTCACGCCGGATGGATTTGTGTGGGCCAGCATGGGCGGAGGATACGCCGCGGAAAAGATCGATCCCAAGACCGGGAAACTCGTGCAGAAATATCCGATGAAGGTTCCCTTCAGCTATGACGGGATTATTTCCCAGGACGGAAATTTCTGGGCCGGAGGCGCGATTTCCGGAACGTTTGGAAATTCGGCGGAGCTTTTGGATATCCGCACCGGCGAAATGCTGAATCTGGATTCCGGGGATCGCCGCTCGGCCGGCCGCAGAGGAGGATTCGATCCCTTTGGAAATGCCTGGTTCGGCGGCGAGAATGGAACTCTGGTGGAGCTGGATGCGAAAGCAAAGCGCATCCGTGAATTTTATCCGCCGGGGCCGGTCGAGCCTTACACGGATCTGTACTCCGTGGAACCCGACAAGAACGGCGAAGTGTGGGGCGGAGAATTGCACGGCCGGGAGTTCCTGAGATTCAATCCGAAAACGGGCCAGTGGACGGAATATGCGATGCCAGAGCCTTATTCGCACTCGCGTGCGGTTTGGGTCGATAAGTCCACCACTCCGACCACCGTTTGGTATGCCGACTACAGTACAGGGCGGATCGTGCGCATTCAGCCGATGGAGTGAGGCGCTCGTCGTCGATTATTTTGTTTTGTATCTGCGCGCGCCCTTCCGCCATCTAAATAATTCGGAGGTCCGGGATGTCCACTTTGACGCATGTGCCGAATGTTCCGCAGATTGCGGACGATGCCGCCGATCCGGGATTGCGCGAGGTGATCGAGCGCGCGAAGGTGACCAAGAGCCCGCCGCCGGCGTGGTACCGCACCATGGGCCAGAACCCGGAAGTGGCCAAGGAGTTTGCGCGCTACTGGGACATGCTCCATCGCGGCGGCACGGTGCCGCACGAAATCAAGGAACTCGCGCGCATCCAGATCGCCCAAATCGTCGGCTGCGAATTCTGCGCGCGGCAGACTTCTCCGCTCGCTTCTTCGATCACCGAAGAGGAGAAGATGAGCTGCGCGCTGCCCAACTGGGAGCACCCCGACCCGAAGACTCGCGCCGCTCTGCACTACGCGCGAACCCTCACGCTCGATGATGGAAGAGACCAGGAAGTCTACGTGGAGCTGAAGAAATTTTACAGCAACGCGGAAATCATCGAGCTGTCGGCATTCTTCTGCCTCACGGCCGGCGGCAACCGCATGGCCAAGAGTTGGAGCATCGAGGCGCACGGCGAAGTGCCGGCCATCCCGAAGGGCGCCATGTCCATCCACGGCAAGGAAGCGCCCCAGGCTTCCAGCCGGTCATCGCGCGCAAGATAATCTCCAAGCGGCAACCGCCGTCATCCCTGCGACTGTTCGAGATTACCTATATAATTAATTATACGATCATTTATAATCGCTGGCATCCCTGACCACCGCTTTACTGCGGAACCTGTGTTTCCAAGCCTCTACTTTTCCCGAGCGGATCCCGCAAATTCCGCCGCTAACTCGCGACCGTAATTGCACACCAACGGCTTTTGCGGCTCCTGGCCTGAAGAATCTGCGAGTAACTAATAGGAAAATATAATTACCAAGCGTGTCTCATCCAAAGCTTGCCCTGGGGAAAAAGCGGAACATTTTTTCACAGTCGTCGGAGGAGGGCACGATCCATTCACCTTCTGCAGGCCCTTCCGGGCATAAGTAGCCTGTAACTCCAGCAGTTTCATTTACTTGCATGAATCGCCAAGACCCTCCCGGCCTGTGCACGGACTCCTCCTGTGGCATCAGGATTGCTGCACCCTCGGCGGGGGTCATTCCCGTCTGGTCATGTCGTTTACCACGGGTGTCTCCCGCAACGTCTCCAATTCCGTATTAGTTTAAGAGGAGCGAGCCATTGAGTTGGAAAAGTAGAGCATCCTGGCGCACCGAGTTGCCTTCGCCGTTCGCAAACCGGCTTAGCTGTGACGGTGCGAATAGTTTACAGGCGAACAGCTGGGGCTCTGTGATTAACTCCTCCGAAGCTCGCCCTGGCGGCAAACGCGTAGCCGGTGGGAACTGCCAATGATTAGCCCCAGAGTTGCGCAGCCCGGCAACGCCTGGCGGTCCGCGGCCAGTTCCGTTCTGCCATGGGTGATCCCGGCCACGCTCAGCATTTATATCAAGGCTGATTTGCTGAAAAATAAACGGGCGATGCACGGCGGCTATGTGATTGCCGCCAGAAGTTTGGGTCGAGTCAGTCTGAGTTATTGGGAGAAGATCTCCTTCTTTCGGGCCGACTTCCTCGTTGCTTTTCTATTGGTACCTTTGGGACTTCTGCTGGTAAGCAGGTACGTGCTCCCGCATCGCTGGCGGACTTCATTTATCGTTCTTTTTTCCCTGGCAAGTACAGTGGTCTTGTACCTGGAGCTTTCCTCATTCGACGCAGCAGGGCAATTCCTTTCGTCACACGTGATGTCGGCAGCGATCACCTGGGGACTTTTGCACGATCGTTCCACCATTGCCAAATATTTGCCCTGGAAACCCCTGGCCGCGCTCGTTGGACTGGCCGCCGCCATGATTGCCTGGAGATGGCAGGCGAACCGAAAAATGCGGATCGACGGAAACTCAAGTGGCTCCCGGCGCTGGAATATCGGCGCAGCAGTCGTTCTTTCCGGGCTTACGGTGGTGACGATTACGGCGTGGGCCTCGCCGTTTCCTGCGACTCCCTATCACCGGAATGTTCTCGGTTGGATTCTGCGATCGCTTGCCGATCGAACGGACACGCAAACACTTGAATTTGTGAATCTACCCGACGTGGAGTTGCAGAATCAATATCGAGCCATTGCTACTTTTTCTACGCCAGCGCGGGACGCCCGCTACTGGGGCAAAGCCAAGGGAAGCAACGTTCTTTTCTTTGTACTGGAAACTGCCCCGGCCAGAGTTTTGCCGGCCGATGGCGATCTTGCCGATTTTCCAAACCTTCAGCGCTTGCGGGAAAGGTCTCTGGTGGGGGCGTCGCACTACACCACCTATGCGGCCACGCATCAGGCCATGTTCTCGATCCTGAGTTCCTGGTACCCTTCGACGGCGATTGCCAGGGTTCAAAACCGGCAGCCGGATGTGGTTCTTCCCGGGCTGATATCCAGCTTGTCGGACCTCGGGTACGATACCGCGTTCTATAGCCCGATTGATTTTAAAGGGGAGCCGGACGCTGAAATGTACCGGTCCCTGGGATTTCAGAGGCAGGTTTACCCACCCCTTGAGTCCGCCAATTTTGACGTGGAATCGTCCTCGTCTTTCAATTCGAATGGTTCCGCACGCATAAGGATGGCCCTGGATTTGACTGCCGCAGGCCTGCTAAAGGGCGACCTGGAGCGCGATCTGGCCGAAGGACGGAAGTTCGCCTACGTGTTTGAGCCGGAAGTAAGCCACGGACCCTGGGCCGACTTGAAAGAAGACGGCAAAGAGCAAAATGTGGAAAAGCGCGGTAGAAACATACTGCAAATTCCAGATCAAATGCTTGGCGAGATCATGGAAGTCCTGCAGCGCCACAATCAACTCGAGAACACTGTGATCGTAGTGGTGGGAGATCACGGCGTTCGCAATCCGATTGAGGACCCGAGCCTGGCCAGCGGCACGATTGACGACTATTCCTTCCACGTGCCACTGTTCATTTACGCGCCGAAGGCCCTCGAACACAGGGTAGAAATCCCGTACGTTACCTCTCACATTGATATTGTGCCGAGTGTTCGCAGCCTGCTGGGGATCGAACAAGGTGAAAATTTCGAGCAGGGAACGCCCGTTTGGGATCCCGGCCTCGCCAATCGAACCGTCTTCTTCTTTGGCCACGATTATCTGGCCGCGGACGGTTTCTATTCCCGCGGAAAGTTTTTCATGTGGAGCCAGATGAGCGACGCGGTGTACGAGAACACGCAGATGAGCTTTGACAAAATCAACCCGGTGCCGCGCAATTCGCCGGTCTATCACGAAGTGACCAAAGAAATCACCCGCATGGGCAGTCTTAACGAAGTCTGGGCCATGCACTTCGGCGCCAGCAAGCGGCCGCACAACTACGTTGCGCTGAACTCCAAACCGTAGCTGGCAAGATTTCAGGACTTCCGCGCGCCACTCAGCCGGATCCTCGGCGCAGATTCCGCAGTTTCGTCGGGCCTCACAGCGACCAGCCGATCAGCTCCTCCAGAATTTCATTGCTTCCGGCGTAGATGCGCTGCACGCGGCTGTCCATCCACATGCGGGCGATGGGATACTCGGTCATGTAGCCATAGCCGCCGTGCAATTGAAGGCACTCGTCGACGATGCGGCACTGGCATTCCGTCAGCCAGTACTTGGCCATGGCCGCGGTCACCGGGTCGAGCTGGCCGGAGATAAATCGCGCGATGCAATTGTCAACGAACACGCGGCCGATGTGCGCTTCCGTCTTGCACTGCGCCAGCTTGAAGCGCGCATTCTGAAATTCAATGAGCGTCTGGCCGAACGCTTTGCGCTCCTTCGCATATTTTACGGTGAGGGCCACGGCGCGCTCGGAAGTCGCCGCGGCGCCCACGCCGATCATCAAGCGCTCGTAGCGCAATTGCTCCATCATCTGGGAAAAGCCTGCCCCCTCGGCCTTTCCTAGCAAGTTCGCGGAGGGGACGCGCACCTCGTCGAAGAAAAGTTCGCAGGTGTCGACCTCATGCATGCCCACTTTTTCCAGCGAGCTGCCGACGCGGTAGCCGGCAAGATTTTTCGTTTCGGCGACAATCATGGAGATGCCGCGAAAGCCGGCCGCTTTGGGATCAGTCTTTGCAGCGACACATACCAGGCCTGCATGCCAGCCGTTGGTGATGAAAGTTTTGGAACCGTTGAGGACATACTCGTTGCTGTCGCGGCGCGCGGTCATTTTGATGGCCTGCAAGTCGGAGCCAGCCGTGGGTTCGGTCATGGCGATCGCTCCCACGAGTTCTCCGTGCGCCATTGCGGGGAGCCATTTGCGCTTTTGCTCCTCGCTTCCGTACTGCAGGATGTAGTGCGAGACGATGCTCTGAACGCCGCAACCGAAGTGCAGCCCTGCTTGCGCCAGTTCTTCCGTCACCACGGCCTGGTGCGCGAACGAGCCTCCCCCTCCGCCATATTCTTCGGGCACATCCGGAAGCAAGAGACCCGTCTGGCCCGCTTGCTTCCAGGCTTCCGCGTCGGGGCGATGCTCTTCGCGCCACTTCGCCTGGCGCGGCAGGAATTCTTCGTGTAAAAACTCGCGGACAGTCTTGCGAAACATCCGCAATTCTTCATTCATCCAGGGCGATTCGTAGTTGGACATGGGGAGCTAGAATGTTATCCCAGCAAAAATGAGTTCGCCAGCGCTGTGCCCTGGAATCGAACACTCATGTTTCGTTTCCAGCAGGGGTCCGATAGGATGCCATACCAGTCTGGTCTCGGGTCGCCTAAGATGCTCGTTGAGCGGGGCGGCAGCTCGCGGAGAAAGGGGAGCGGTGCGGCAAATTTCCTCCAAGGAATGGGAACCCATCGGGGACGAAATCCACGTGTGGCACGCGGCGGTGGACTGTGAGGAAAGTGTTATTTGCCGGCTGGAGGCCACGCTTTCGCTGGAGGAGAAAGCGCGGGCGGACCGATTCCATTTCAAGAACGACAGGAACCGGTTCGTCGCGGCGCGCGGCCTGCTTCGTGAATTGCTCGGAAAGTATTTGCATCGAGCTCCGGCCGATCTGGAGTTTTCCTACGGGCGGCACGGAAAGCCTGTTTTATCGGGAGAGAATCCTTCGAGTGGATTTTGTTTTAATGTTTCGCACTCTGCGGGGTTGGCCGTGTATGCGTTTGCGCGCGAGCGAAATCTTGGGATTGACGTGGAGCACGTGCGGGCGGAATCCGCAGGCGAGGATATTGCGCAACATTATTTTTCAGCCCGCGAGGTGAACGATCTGCGAACCTTGCCGCCGGAAGCGCGGGCCGAGGGATTTTTCCGTTGCTGGACGCGCAAGGAAGCTTATCTGAAAGCCACCGGGATGGGATTGCAGCTTCCTCTAGACAGTTTTTCCGTCAGTTTGTTACCTGAGAAACCCGCGCAATTCCTTGGCGGCGTGGATGCTCGATGGCACATGGATGCTTTCCAGCCTGCCGAAGGCTACGCGGCCGCGGTGGTCTATGACGGCGCGCCGTGTGCCATCCAATATTTTTCCGTTGAATCTCACGAAAAATAAAGGGACAGCTCCGATCTCGCAGAAAAATTCCTTTCGGACATTCTCGGTCGAAACGCAAGGCAATTGGTGGCGCCGGCGGGACGCCGGCGGTTTTGCGCCTCGGCACGGTTAAAAAAATCGCCGGCGGGACGCCGGCGCCACAAAACTCCCCGAGAATTGCGACGCATCGCGGTACGTTGTAATATGGCGCGCCCGGAAAGCAAAATCGGCTAACATAGAGTCGTGAATGGGCCGGGGAAACGCACCCGCGCGCGGACCTTCGATTTTGTGAATCGAGGGATTTCTGAGCGGAGGAAAAATGCAGAAGGTCAACATTGGAATTATTGGAACGGGATGGTGCGGGGGCATTCGCGCGGAAACGTGCGCGGCGAGCCCTTACGTGAGCGAACTGCACATCGCCGAAATCAAAGAGGCGCGCCTGAAGGAAGTGGCGGAGAAGACCAAGCCCGTCACGGCGACAACGGATTACCGGGTCCTGCTGAAAAATGGCCATATCAATGCCATCATCGTATCCGCCACGCCGGAAACCGTGCATTATCCGATGGCCAAGGAGACGCTGCTCGCGGGAAAACACCTGCTGCTTGAGAAGCCGATTTCTCTGACGCTGGCCGAGGCCGACGAATTGATCGCTCTGGCGCGGTCCAAGTCGCTGCTCTTCACCATCGGATATTCGCAGCGCTTCAATCCCAAATTCGCATACGTGAAGCGCTCCATCGCCGACGGCACGATCGGCCAACCGGTGAGCGCCCTCGTGAGCCGCCACATCACCCGCAACCTCGGGAACAAAATCGGCGGGCGCATCAAGCTTTCGCCGGCCGCCATGGAAGCGACGCACGACATCGACTTCGTGCTGTGGTGCTTTGAACCGCGGAAACCGGTGCGCGTGTACGCGCAACTGGTCAACAAGATCATGCAGCCGACGCACGGCGTGCCGGATTGCGTCTGGATCATCGTAACTCTGGACGACGGCAGCGTTTTCACGATCGGGGCAGGATGGGTGCTGCCGCCGGCGTATCCGAATTTTTCGTCCACGTGGATCGAAATGGTCGGCAGCGAAGGCGCAATCATGGTGGACGATTCGCACCGCGACGTCAGCGTCAACACCATGAAGCGCGGCATTGAATTTCCGCTTTCCACGATGCCCGGTGAAAAAGTGGATCACGTGTATGCGGGGCCCATGGAGGCCGAGACCATTCACTTTCTGGATTGCGTGGCCCGCGGCAAGCAGCCGCTCGTCACGCCCGAGCATGCCCGCATGGTCATGCAGGTCTACCAGGCCGCGGACCAATCGGCCGAGGAGAACCGGCCCATTGATATCGTTTGGCCTGCGGCGGATCGCGGCAGCTCGGGGGAAACCGATTTCGTCGGAGTACGCACGACGGTGCCGGAACGAATTCAGAAATAGCGCTTGCACAAGAAGCTTCCAATTCAGGTGGCGCGGGCTTCAGCCTGCGGGGTTTGGTACTTGCAAGGACAAAACCCCGCAGGCTGAAGCCCGTGCCACTGGAATCCCTTTTTCCAATTGTTCCAGGCGAAGACAGGGGCAAGAATGCCGGACATGAATCGCACGTCCGCTTCAGCAAGCGCCGCCATACTCGAGAACGCCGCATCCAAACCCACAAAAACTCGCTGGCTGGTCCTCGTTCTGATCAGCTTCATGTACCTGATCACGTACATGGATCGCAGCAATATTTCGGTCGCGCAACCGGAAATTGCCAAACAATTTGGTCTGAATAAAAGCGCTATGGGCCTAGTCCTCGCTGCCTTTACGTGGGCCTACGCGCTGGGTCAAGTTCCTTCCGGGTGGTTTGGGGACCGCTTTGGTCCTAAGCGCGTGCTTACTGTCATCATGACGCTGTGGTCCGCTACCGCTGTGATGACGGGCGCGGCATTCGGCTTCGGTTCTCTGTTTGGCGCTCGCTTCCTTCTGGGACTGAGTGAATCCGGGGCATTTCCGGTTGCCAGCCGCGGAATGCAATGGTGGTTTCCGCGCGTCGAACGCGGCCGGATCCAGGGCACAACGCATTTCTTCAGCCGCTTCGCCGTGGCGGTCACCCCGTTTATCGCCGGTAGTATTCTGCTGGCCTTCGGATGGCGCGCAATTTTTTATATTTTCGGCTCCCTGGGCGTGCTGTGGGCGATAGCCTTCAACCTCTTCTACCGGAACCTTCCCGAAGACCACAAAGGCGTCAACCAGATGGAACTGGCTCGCATCCGGGGCATCAACCCGGATGGAACCATCAAGCCGCCTGCGATTACCAAGCTCGCCACTCCCTGGAAACACATCCTTCTTTCGCCCAACATGTGGTTCATCTCTCTCGGCTATTTCTGCTTTTTCTTTGGAACAAACTTCTACCTGACGTGGTATCCGACCTATCTGCGAGAGCATCTCCACATGTCCATTCGCTTAATGGGATTCTGGGGATCCCTTCCTCTGTTTGCGGGCATGGCCGGCGACGTAACCGGCGGCTCGCTCTCTGATCTGATCTTCAAAACCACAGGCAAAGCCAAGTTGGCGCGCCGCGTGGTTGCCGCTCCCGGCTTTCTCCTGGCAAGTGCCTTCGTAATCCCTGCCGCGTTGACCGCGAACAGAATCAGCTCGATTGTGTGTTTGGCCGTATCTTTCTTCTTCCTCGAATGGGTGATCGGTCCTGCGTGGGCCGTCCCCATGGATGTGGGCGGTCAATTTAGCGGCACGGTTACGGGCGTGATGAACATGGTCGGCGCCTTGGGCGGAGCGTCCACAGCCATCGTCTACGGA
>DATHPN010000074.1:0-34950 GCA_035483715.1 Candidatus Acidiferrum sp. | reverse complement strand
GGAAACGTAGTGGGCGGCGGGGCGATGCCTTCGGTGACCCAGCGATCGAGGGCTACGAGCAAGGCCCGCGCGTAGGGCGCGTAACTCAGCGCATTTTGAATCTGCTGGCAATTGCCGCGGGTGTTCCAGTTCGGCGCGGGGTTGTGCTCTTGTCCGGACAGCATGTAGGCGCGCACGTTTTCGGGAAGCGCAAACGCATGCCCGCTGGCATCGGTCACCAGGAGCGAGTCGCGCCCTTGCCAGAATTCGGTGTCGGAATCCAGATGCACAATCCGCGGGCAGGTGTGGGACTTTTCGCACTGCATCAGCATCCCGTCTGTTTTGCCGGTCACGGGGTCTTTCGATGTGGCGTATGTGAACGGGAATTCGTCGCCGCCATATTGGTGGTCTTCATGCTGGCGCGAGAATCGTCCCGGCTGGGCGAATTCAAAATTTGTGTACGTCCGGCGTGTCGCGGAGAGGAGTGGCAATGCGCCGTCGAACACCATTCGTCCGTTGCTGTCGGCGTTGAAGCCCTGGTAGATGAAGTCGTTAATCACGCGGCCGGTCTGCGAGATTCCAAATGCCAGAGCCGCCTTGAAGGGCGTGCCCGCTTCCCGCACGGGGTTGGGCTGTCCCGTGGCGTCTTGATCGGCATAGCGCAGAAACGATACAAAATCCCGCGAAGCGGCCAAGCCAACGTCCGCGACCGCTTCGTTGGTTGCCGGATAAATCAGTTCGTAGAGCGCGCCGCGATCGAATCCGGCCGCTGCGGTGATCTCGACGTGGCGTTCGTCGATGAAATGCCAGCTCGTTGCAGGCAGAGGCTTGCGCGGATCGCTCTCGTGTTCGCGGACCGTGAGCGTCGTTCCTGTTGAATCGAGCAGCGCGGGATAGTCGAGCGTTTGCGTAAACACCGGCCCGGCGGGAACGTCAGTGAACTCCTCACGGCTCATGCCCGTGACTGGTTTTCCGTTGGCCATGGCGACGGGCACGTACGCTCTAAGGTAGCCGGGAGTGCCCGGCGCATCCATCTGCCAGCCGCTCCAGGCAACGGTGTAACCGTGGTTCATAAGGAATCCGTTGCCGGCATCTTTCGCGGTGAAGGAATCGCCGCTTTCGTCCAGCCGCAAGATCGTGTTTCTGCCGCGGTTGACAAAATCGTAAATCAGCTTGCCGTTTCCTTTTTTCGCGTCCACCGGCTTGAGGACCATGAAATCCACGCTATACTCTACGTGGCCCCGGGAATTGAGCGGGGCGCGGTTTACATTGACGATGCCCGCGTTGCCGGGGGCGCGCGGATCCAGTTCGCCGTAGGCGGTGCCAGTCAGAATTTCGTAAGATCCGGCCGCGCCGAATGTCGCGCCGCCAAAAGCGATCTGTCGTTTGGCGATGACCAGCCGGGTAATGCCCGTCCCGCTGGACGGGGCGTTCTGCTGCGCGATTGCCCATCCACCGCAAAACAGCGCGAGTCCCATGACCAAAACGCGAATGATCTTTTTCATGTGTATGCTCCGGCGAAGACGATCCACGGACCTCACTTTTACTCCAAATACCCGGCACGAGCAACACTTCGTGTTTCAGACCAGCAATGAGGCTGCGCGTTGAATTCGCCTGGAATTGAACTCCGCACTTTTTTCGTTCTTCCAACGAATTCATGAATTTGCGGTAGAATCTATTTTCTGAAGTCCGTTCGGCCACGTCGCCGGGAATTTTTCTTCCTGTCTTAACAGGCCGTCTTCGAACGGGCCTGGGCGCCACACTGCAAGAAACGAATTTCCTACCCAGTCGTAGGCCATCAAAATCGCATCCTGATTTTTCTGATACGCTGTGATTTTCAGGCCGACGAATGGGGCAAATTGGAGCTGCTGGGCAGTGCGATCCATCGCTTATCTCCACTGCGATACAATGAAAAAATGGGGAGAAATCCCGGGAAATTCCGACTGATGCCGATAAAAAAACTTTTGGCGTTGAATCGAGGGGAAATTGCCATCCGCATTTTCCGCGCCGCCAACGAACTGAAGATCCGGACGGCCGCTGTCTATTCCGACGAAGATCGCCTCAGCCTGCATCGCTTCAAGGCGGACGAAGCGTATCTCATCGGCGAAGGCAAGGGGCCAGTCCAAGCCTACCTCGACGTCGATGGGATCGTGGCGCTTGCCAAGGAGCGAGGCGTAGACGCCATCCATCCGGGCTACGGCTTTCTCTCGGAAAATCCCGCGCTGCCCCGAGCCTGCGCCGCGGCGGGAATTACCTTCGTCGGCCCGAGTGCGGACTTGCTCGATCTACTGGGTGACAAGACGGCGGCGCGGCGGCTGGCGCAAAAGGCCGGGCTGCCGGTCGTGCCGGGCACGGAAGAGCCGGTGACTCAGAAGAGCGACGCGCAAAGCATCGCGGACAAAATCGGCTATCCCTTGATCGTGAAAGCAGCGTTCGGCGGCGGCGGGCGCGGCATGCGCGTCGTGCAAAGCTCTCAACTGCTTTTATCGGGCCTTCAGGAAGCGCGCGCCGAAGCGGGCGCGTCTTTCGGGAACGATGCTGTTTTTCTGGAGCGATATATTCGCCACGCGCGCCACATCGAAGTTCAAATCCTCGCCGACACGCACGGAAATATTCTTCATTTGCACGAGCGCGATTGCTCCGTGCAGCGGAGGAACCAGAAAGTGGTGGAAGTGGCTCCTGCGGTGAACCTCGATCCGAAAATTCGCAGCGGGCTCGCCAACGCAGCGGTCGCGCTGGCGCGCGAGTCGAAATACTACAGCGCCGCGACTGTCGAGTTCCTGGTCGATGCGGACACGGGCGAGTGGTATTTCATCGAAGTGAATCCGCGCGTGCAGGTCGAACACACGGTCACCGAAATGGTGACGGGCATCGACATCGTGCAGTCGCAGATTCAAATCGCGCAGGGCTGCGATTTGCATGGCCCGGAGATGAATCTCCCGCGGCAGAAAGATATTTCGCTGCACGGGTATGCCTTGCAATGCCGCGTGACGACCGAAGACCCTGCCAATGGGTTCCTCCCCGATTACGGAAAGATTCAGACCTACCGCTCGCCTGCCGGTTTCGGCATCCGTCTTGACGGTGCTTCGGCCTACGGCGGCGCAGTCATCACTCCGTTTTATGATTCTTTGCTGGTGAAGGTGACGGCGTGGGGCCGGGAATTTCCGCAGGCTTGCCGCCGGATGGACCGCTCGCTGCGAGAGTTTCGCATTCGCGGCGTAAAGACGAATATCCCGTTTCTCGTGAACGTCGTGAATCACGAACGGTTTCAAGCGGGCGGCGTCACGACTTCGTTCCTCGCCGAGACGCCTGAGCTTTTCCAATTCGCACCCCTCAAGGATCGCGCGACGCGCCTGCTGCGCTACCTTGGCGAAGTCATCGTCAACGGAAATCCCGAGGTCGCGGACAAACCGAGGCCGCAGACGATTCGGGCGGCCCCGCTGCCCGCGCATATTCCGGGCGACCCGCCGCCGGGCACGCGCCAACTTCTGGACAAAGTCGGTCCGGAAAAATTTGCGGAGTGGACGAAATCGCAGAAGCGGCTTTTGATCACGGACACGACCTTCCGCGACGCGCACCAGTCGCTCATGGCCACGCGGGTGCGTACTTATGACTTGCTGGCCATCTCGAATTTTGTGGCGCACAGACTGCACAATCTTTACAGCCTGGAAATGTGGGGCGGAGCGACCTTCGACGTATCCATGCGATTTCTGCTCGAAGATCCCTGGATGCGGCTTCAATTGCTGCGAGAGGCCATCCCGAATGTCTGTTTCCAGATGCTGTTTCGCTCCTCCAACGGCGTGGGATACTCGGCATATCCGGACAACGCGGTCGAGGCTTTTATAGTGGAGTCGGCGAAGCAAGGCATCGATATTTTCCGCGTCTTTGACGCGCTGAACTGGCTGCCTAACATGCAGCTTTCGATCGAGACGATTCGCAAAACCGGGAAGGTGTGCGAGGCGGCTATTTGCTACACCGGCGACATACTCGATCCGAAACGCGACAAGTATCCGCTGCAGTACTACACGCGCCTGGCGAAAGAGCTGGAAAAGATGGGCGCGCACATTTTGTGCATCAAGGACATGGGCGGATTGTGCAAACCGTACGCGGCCGCGCGGCTCTTCTCGGCACTGCGCGACGAAGTGGCGCTCCCGATTCACCTTCACACGCATGACACCAGCGGCATTAACGCCGCCTCGATATTGAAGGCGGCCGAGGCCGGCGTGCACGCCGCCGATGCCGCAATCGCTTCCATGAGCGGCACCACCAGCCAGCCCAACCTGAATTCGATCGTCGCCGCGCTGCAGCACACCGAGCGTGACACGGGACTGGATCTCGATGCGCTCAATGCCTGCGCGGATTATTGGGAAACCGTGCGCACGTGGTATCGCCCGTTCGACAACGCTCCTCCTGCCGGAACGGCGGAAGTTTACATTCACGAAATGCCCGGCGGGCAATACACGAACCTCCGCGAGCAGGCCGAATCCATGGGACTCGGCGCCCGATGGCAGGAAATCGCGCGCACCTACGCGGAATTGAATTTCGCGTTCGGCGACATCGTCAAGGTCACGCCTTCAAGCAAGGTCGTGGGTGACTGCGCGATTTTTCTGGTCAGCCACGATATGACCGTGAAGGATCTCGAGCGGCTCGGGCCGAACCATAATCTGACGTTGCCCAATTCCGTTGTGGAAATGTTTGCCGGAGCGCTGGGCGAACCCGAGGGCGGCTGGCCGCCGAAACTTCAAGCCGTGATTTTGCGAGGCGCCCAGCCTGCGACCGGAAGGCCGGGCGAACATCTCGCGTCCGTCGACCTGGAAGGGGCCAAGGCGGCGGTCGAGAAAAAAGTGGAGCACAAAATCTCCGATGCCGACCTGATGAGTTACCTGATGTACCCGGACGTTTTCCTGAAATTTGCAGCCGCACGAACGGCGTATGGAAACCTGGAAGTTTTGCCCACGCCTCAATTTTTTTACGGATTGGAGCAAGGTCAGGAAATCGCCGTCGAACTGGAGCCCGGAAAAATTCTTGTTGTGAAGCTGCTTACCGTGAGCGACGCGCATCCTGACGGCACACGTACGATCTTCTTTGAGCTCAACGGCCAGCCGCGCGAAGTGACCGTCCGCGACCGCGAGCTGCAAGCGTCCGTGCCGACCAGACCTAAAGCGGACCCGTCCGTGCCCGGACAAGTCGGTTCGCCAATTCCCGGCGCCGTCTCAAGCATCGTTGTGGACCTAGGCGAACAGGTGAAAAAGGGCGACCGCCTCCTGGTGCTGGAAGCGATGAAAATGCAATCGACTGTCTACGCGCCTGTGGAAGGCAAGGTCGTAAAAAGGCTCGCGAATGTTGGAGACAAGGTCGAGGCAAAAGATCTGCTGCTTGTGCTCGAGTAGCAAAACTGCAAGCGAAGCGAGACAAGCCCAAAGCGAACGGATAGGCGCGCTGGCCCTGGGTTATGCGCAGTCGCGAGATCCAGTGAGCTTACGGTGCCCGCGCTTTTTTTGAGGCACCCGCGCGCATCCGAATTCTCTCGTCATTCTTGCTGAATCCACCTGAACATGGAATAACTATTGTGCCAAGGATTCTGAGGCGAGGAGGCTTCTCCCATGAAATTCGATGCCATCGTCATCGGCTCGGGTCAAGCGGGCAATCCTCTGGCTTACCGGCTTGCCGAGGTGGGATGGCAAGTTGCATTGATCGAAATGGCCAACGTTGGCGGCACGTGCATCAATACGGGGTGCACACCGACCAAGACGATGGTCCACCGGGCGCAGATCGCTCATTACGCGCGCAATGCCTCCCGCTGGGGAGTTCACGCCGAAAACGTAACCGCCGACCTTCCAGCGATTGTTGCGCAGAAAAATAAAGTGGTCGCGGGTTTTCGCGGCGGAGTACAAAAGAAGATCGGGCTGCATCCGAAAATACATCTTTACAAAGGGCAGGCCCGATTCACGAATGCACACCAGGTTGAAGTGGGCGAAGTCCATCTTGAATCCGATAAAATTTTCCTCAACACAGGTGGACGCCCAACCATTCCTGACATTGCGGGCCTCGACCCGGCCAGTGTCCTCACCAACGAAAGCATCATGGAATTAACCGAACTGCCCGAGCATCTGGTCGTTCTCGGAGGAGGTTACATCGGCCTTGAGTTCGGGCAGATGTTCCGCAGATTCGGCAGCAAAGTAACCATTCTTCAAAATCGGGCGCAAATCGTTCCACGCGAAGACCCGGAGATCGCCGCTGAGCTTCAGAAAATCCTCGAAGGGGAGGGCGTAAAGTTCCATCTGAATGCAAATGTCACCCGGATGGAGCAGTCTAAGGGCCGAGTCAAGGTTTGCTTTGCGAGCGGGAATGGGCCGACAACGGTTTCCGGAACGCATCTTTTGTGCGCCGTCGGGCGCCGTCCAAATACGAATGACCTCGGTCTGGAAAAGGCGGGAGTCGAGACCGACAAATCGGGTTTCATCCGAGTCAATTCGCGGCTGGAGACCAATGTTCCCGGAATTTGGGCCCTTGGAGATGTAAAGGGCGGGCCCGCCTTCACGCATATTTCTTTCAATGATTTTCAAATCGTTGACGCCAACTTGACGCAAGGAAAAAATCTCTCGACTGCAAATCGCATCGTGCCGTATTGCGTTTTCACCGATCCGCAGTTGGGTTGCGTCGGCATGACCGAAAAAGAGGCCCGCGCCGCGGGGCGCAAACTCAAAATCGGCAAGATTCCCATGTCCTCTGTGGCCCGCGCCGTTGAAAGGGATGAAACGGCCGGGCTGATGAAAGTGATTGTGGACGCCGCAAATGACCGGATCCTGGGAGCGGCCATCCTGGGATGCGAAGGCGGCGAACTGGTCCATGTTCTCTATGCCCTTATGCTCGGAGATTTGCCGTACACGCTTTTGAAAGGCGCTGTGTTTATCCATCCTACGCTGACCGAAGGATTTTTCGCATTGCTGGACAGCGTGAAACCGGCGGATTAAGCGAGATGCGCAAGGAAAAGTCAAACGCTCCCATGCGCATTCGACGCTTGCGCCGCTCGGAATTGCCGGCCGGCACGATGCAGCTGGCCCGATATTTGATCGGCAAAACGCTGGTGCACCAGTTACCGCATGTGCGTCTTGCCGGCCGTATTGTCGAAACCGAGGCCTATCCGGTCGGAGATAGGGCCGCGCATGCGTTTGGCGGCCTTACGCCCAGCAGACGATCGCTTTTTCTTCCACACGGACACGCCTATGTGTACTTTACCTACGGCTCCTGCTTCATGATGAATGTATCCAGCGAAGAAGAAGGGACGGGCGCGGGAGTGCTGGTACGAGCGGTGGAACCGCTCGAAGGCATCCGTTTCATGCAGCGGCAGCGCGGCACATCTCGTTTGTTGGACTTGGCGCGCGGCCCGGGACGCCTCGCGCAGGCGATGGACATCGACAAACGGTATGATGGATTGAATTTATGCGCAGGCGGCAAGCTGTGGCTGGGGTCCGCGGTTCGACCCACAGGCCCAATCGGCGCGTCGATCAGAATTGGAATCACCCGCGACGTTCACCGTCTCTGCCGTTTCTACGAACGCGGCAGCCCCTTCGTCAGTGGTCCGAAGAGCTTGCGGGAGTGAATCGGCCGGAGCGGGAACCGCATCTACTAGATTCAGGAAGCGTGCCGCTTTGCCCGGTGGTGCGGATTCTTCCCAAGATGTGGTAAAACCGCATGCAGACCTGAGGAGGACTTCATGGCAATGCTGGAAGGATGTCCGCACGTCAAAGAAATCAAGAATGTGAAACCCAGCGCGAATGGCTGCGAGGAATGTTTGAAGATTGGGGACTCGTGGGTGCACCTGCGGATGTGCCTAATTTGCGGCCATGTGGGATGCTGCGATTCCTCCAAGAACAAGCATGCCACCAAGCATTTTCACCGGACCAAACATCCCATCGTGCAATCGCTCGAACCCGGCGAGGACTGGCGCTGGTGCTACGTGGACGAGATCATGCTGGATTGACAACTGCGCGGACCCGGATCCACTCGCAAGGAGGAGGAAAAAATGTCTGTTGCCAAAACAGTGGTGGACTCCTCGGAATCCTGGCCGCCCCTTCCACTCTCGGCTTGGGCGGATACTTACGCGACGCTGCACATGTGGACCCAGATTGTGGGCAAGGTTCGCCTGGCTCTTTCCCCGCGCGTCAATCATTGGTGGGAAGTTCCGCTCTACGTTAATGCCAGAGGATTGACGACCTCTCCGATCCCCTACCCGAAAGGAGTCTTTGAAGTTCAATTCGACTTCATCGATCACAGGCTCGACATCACAACATGTATCGGCGAAAGGAAAAGTATGCGCCTCGAGCCGCGCACGGTCGCCGATTTCCACGCGGAATTTCTCTCGCTGCTTCAGGCTCTCGATATCGGAGTCAAAATTTGGAATATGCCCGCGGAAATTCCGAATCCGATTCGTTTCGACCAGGACCACGTGCACGGCGCGTACGATCCTCAATACGCCAATGCATTCTGGCGAATTCTCGTGACCGTGGATGCCATCTTCAAGGAATTTCGTTCGCGCTATCTCGGCAAAGCCAGCCCGGTCCATTTCTTTTGGGGAAGTTTCGATCTCGCTGTCACGCGGTTTTCCGGACGCCGCGCACCGGAACGTCCCGGCGCGGATGTGATCACGCGGGAGGCGTACTCGCACGAAGTCAGCAGCGTGGGTTTTTGGCCGGGAGGCGGCGACATCAACGGAGCGGCGTTCTATTCCTACGCCGCCCCCACGCCGGATAAATTTGGCGAGCGGCCAGCTCGCCCGGCCGCAGCGTTCTTTAACAAACAGTTGGGCGAATTCTTGCTTATGTATGACGATGTGCGGGCATCCAAGTCGCCCCGCGAAGCTCTGCTCGATTTCAGCCAGAGCACCTATGATGCCGCCGCCGATCTCGGACACTGGGACCGCGCGGCCCTGGAGAAGTCACCCCCCAAGTAACAGTGCACACCAAATTGTCTTAGTCCGGCTCGCAAAATTCCGAACGTTGACCCGCAACTGCTTGCTACAGGGCTTCACAAAGGTATCGCTCCATTTTTTACGATATGCTTACAAGCGAGTCGCCTTGCCGGGCGCCATGATAAATGCATTTCTGGCGTGCAAATTACGGACCTCGGCAGGACGTCTAAACTATGATGTCGCGCTTCATCCGGATCATCGGCTTAACGGCATGCGTGTGTTTTTTCGCGCTGCCAGCTGCCGCGCAGCGGGATCGCGGAGAATTGCAAATTGAAGTGCGCGATCCGCAGGGCGCGACCCTCAGCGCCTCTGGAGAATTAATCAGCCAAGGCAATCAATTTCATTTGACCTTTATGATTGGCGATGACGGGCGCTATGCCGCGCAAGATCTGGCCTTCGGCGTCTACCGCGTAAGTGTAGCGCGCTCTGGATTTGTTCCGGCCGTGCAGCTTGTCGAGATTCGATCCATTGTGCCGCAGCATTTATCTTTGACTCTGGGACTGAAGCCCGTCGAAACGCAATTGCAGGTCAGCGAGACGGAAACCCTGGTCGATACCACGCGGACCAACGCGGTGTACACGGTTGGTTCGCAAACCATTGGTGAGCAGCTCTCGTCGCAGGCCGGCCGCGGTGTGCTCGATGTCGTGGATGCTCAGCCGGGTTGGCTGCAGGAAGCCAACGGCGTCCTGCACCCGCGCGGCTCGGAATATGACGTCCAGTTCGTGATGGACGGCCTGCCGATGACCGAAAATCGGTCCCCCGGTTTTGCGCCCCCCATCGAATCCAGCGACGTCGATTCCATGCGCGTGATGACCGCCGGTTTTCCCGCCGAGTACGGACGAAAACTTGGCGGCGTGGTGGAAGTCAGTTCCCCGAAAAATAATCCCGCAGGATTGCACGGAGAGTTTGAAGCGGAAGGCGGCAGTTTCTCAACGGCCTCGGGAAGCGGCGCTCTCTTCTATTCCAGGGGTGAAAACCGGTTTTCGATCAGCGGCAACGGCTTTCATTCCGGCCGGTACCTGGACTCGCCGGTTCTTCAGAATTTTACGAATGCCGGCAACGCCGGCGGGATTTCATCTTCGTACGAGCGCGATTTTTCAAACGGCGACCGCGTTTTTCTGACATTCGCGGAACACGAAGTCCGTTACCAGGTGCCGAACGAATTGGTCCAGGAGGAAGCGGGCCAGCTGCAGAACTCGGAGCAGAAGGAAGCGTCCGGACAGGTTCGCTACACCCACCCATTTTCGGCGGACATTCTGTTGAGCGTGGCGGGAAGCGTCCGCGACGCCTACGCGCTTCTGAATTCCAATGCGCAATCCACGCCGATCATCGTCTCTCAGGATCGCGGCTACCGCGAAGGATATGCGCGCGCGGACCTCGCGGGACATCACGGCCGGCACGAGTGGAAGGTTGGAGTGGATGGAATATTCAATCCCGTGAATGAAAACCTGCAATATCAAATCACTGACCCAGCGCAATTCGATCCTGGCACTCTATTGAACTTTCAATTTTCCGATCGCCGTTGGGACATCGAGCCGTCTGCTTACGTTCAGGACCAAATTCGCCTGGGGAAATGGAACGTCAGCGCCGGGTTGCGGTTCGACCATTACGGCTTTGTGGCGAACGAATCCGCATGGAGCCCGCGCCTGGGCATATCGCGATTTATTTCTTCCCTCAACCTTCTCGTTCATGCTTCCTACGATCGCGTTTTCCAGACGCCGGCGATGGAAAATATTTTGCTCGCGAGTTCGCCGCAACTGGACTCGGTCAGCAGTCTTGTTGTGAGGCTGCCAGTGCAGGCCGCCCGCGCGAATTACTATGAAGTAGGCTTCAGCAAATCTTTTGCCGGCAAGCTGCGCATCGATGGCAACGTTTTCCGCCGCGATTTCACGAACTATTCCGACGATGACGTGCTGCTCGACACCGGGATCAGTTTTCCGATTGCCTTTTCTTCGGCGGAGATTCACGGCGAGGAAATTCAAATTGCCGTACCTCGCTGGGGCCGCTTTTCGGGAGTGCTGAGTTACTCAAATCAAACAGGGATTGGCCAGGGGCCCATCACTGGAGGCTTGTTTCTGGGAGAGGAAACTTCCGGTATTTCCGATACCAGCAAATTCCCGGTCTCTCAGGACCAGAGAAACACGGTGCGCGCGCACGCGCGCTTTCAGGCCACGGAACGCATGTGGTTCGCCGCCTCCGCGGAATATGGCAGCGGCTTGCCCGTGGATTTGAATGGAACGGCCGGCCCCAACCAAATTAATTTTTTATTGCAGCAATACGGCCCCGCCATTCTGAACGAAGTGAATTTCAATGCCGGCCGCGTGCGTCCGAATTTCTCATTTGACGCAGCCGCAGGCGCCACGCTGTATCACAAAGAGGGAAGAGATATCACGTTTGAAATCGAGGGGCACAACCTGACCGACAAGCTGAACCTCCTGAATTTTGCCAGCCTGTTTTCCGGCACCGCGGTCGCGCCGCCGGCCAGCGTCAGTGCCCGCCTGAAAGTCGGGTTCTAACCCGGGAACGCCAATCTCCCGATTGGCGAAGCGAAAACCGCCAATCGGGAGATTGGCGTTCCCGGGGTAGCCCGCACGCCTTGCCGTCAGCGCATATTTGACACGTATGCGACCGCGGCATACGATTCTAAATGTTACATGTCCTTCTTTGATCTCATCCGAATGAATCGCTCAAAAGCAGTCCTCGCGACTCGTCACACACGCTGGCCCGCAGTCGCCCTGGTCGTCGTACTTGCGTTTCTCGGCGGTCGCGTTGCAGCTGATTCCAATTCCGCTGACTCACAACGATACTTGGATGATGTCAAGTCGCTCTCCTCTCCCATAATGGAAGGTCGCGGCGCCGGGACCAAGGGCATCGAGCGTGCCGCGAACTTGATCGAGCAGCGCTACCGGACCCTGGGACTACAACCCGCCGGAACCAAATCCTATTTTCAGCCGTTCACTGTAATTACGGGCGCAAAATTGAAGGAAGGCAATCGCCTGGAAGTGGAGGACGGCAAGTCGAAGCAGGGCTTGAAACTGAATCAGGATTTCGTTCCCTTCAATTTCTCCGCTTCCGGTGAGGCATCCGGCCCCGTCGTCTTTGCCGGATATGGCGCAACCGCACCTGAATTTGGCTATGACGATTACGCGCATCTCGACGTCAAAGACAAAATTGTTGTCATCCTGCGCTTCGAGCCCGCCGGCTTCGCCGCGAAGAGCGGAAGCGCCGGACTGACGCAACACTCCCAGTTAATCACGAAGGCGATCAACGCGCGGAATCATGGCGCGAAAGCTGTAATCCTGGTCAACGGAAAATTGGGAGATGGCGAGGAGGATCAACTTACGAAATTCGGCAGCGTCAACGGACCGAAGAACGCCGGCATCGTGATCGTGCAGGCGAAAAACGAGGCCGCCAATGCCTGGTTTGCGGCAGCAGGGAGATCGCTTGCCGAAATTCAAAATCAAATCAACACGGCCTCGACTCCATCTGCATTTGCGTTTCCGGACAAGCTTCGGATTTCGCTGAGTGTCAATATCGAGAAGACGCGCGCGGCGGTGAATAATGTGCTCGCCTATCTTCCCGGCAAAACCGATGAGTACATCATCATCGGCGCGCATTACGATCACCTGGGCTACGGCAATGTCGATTCGCTCGCGCCTTCGCAGATCGGAAAAATTCATCCCGGCGCCGACGACAACGCTTCGGGCACCGCGGGCGTTCTCGAACTCGCGCGTCTGTTGGCTCCCCAAAAGGGCCGGCTCCAACGCGGCATTCTATTTGCCGATTTTGCGGGGGAAGAGCTGGGCCTGCTCGGTTCGGCGGAGTGGGTGAAGGAACCGACGCTGCCGCTCGACAAAGGCGTGGCCATGATCAACATGGACATGATCGGCCGGATCAAGGACGAAAAAGTTTTTATTGGCGGTACGGGAACGGGCGCAACGTTTAAAGATCTTCTCGATGGAGAGAAGGGCAAGTTTCCATTCCACGTCGAATATTCCGCCAGCGGCTACGCGGCCAGCGATCACACCTCGTTTGTCGGAAAGAAAATTCCAGTGCTCTTCTTTTTCTCCGGCTTGCACTCCGATTATCACAAGCCTTCCGACACCTGGGACAAAATCAATGCGCCCGATGCGGCCAGGCTTCTGGATTTCATCGATGATGTGGCCTTAAAAATCGATTCGGCAAGCGAGCGCGTCGCGTTTGTCACGGTGAAAGAAGACCAGCCGGGCGGCCAGGCGGCCAGCGGTGGTGGCGGCGGCTACGGTCCTTATTTCGGTTCGATCCCCGATTTCGGCCAGGAGGAAAACGGCGTCAAATTTTCCGATGTTCGCCCGGGATCTCCCGCGGCAAAGGCGGGCTTCAAAGCCGGCGATGTCCTCGTGCAATTCGGGGACAAGCCCATCCACAATTTGTACGATTTCACGGACGCGCTGCGCCGCAGCAAGGTTGGCGACGTAGTGGATGTGCAGGTGTTGCGCGACGGCAAGCCGGTGAAAGCGCCCGTGAAACTGGAACAACGAAAATGAGCGAGCTAAAAAAGATACTGAAATCGCGGATCGCACTCCCGGCAATTTTCCTTTTGCTGATCGCTGCATCCGCATCTTTGGCCACCTACTCGCAAGCGCCCGGCGCGGCGAAGACAAGTTCCGATTCGCTCACGGTTCCCGGCGAGAAACATCTGGGCAACGTGCGCCAGCTCACTTTCGGCGGCACGAACGCCGAAGCGTATTTTTCCGCGGACGACAAATCCCTGATCTTCATGCATTCCGGCGCGGGCGTTCCGTGCGACCAGATGTACACCATGCCGGTGGATTCGCCGGACGGCAAACCGGCTGTGCCGAAACTCGTGAGTACAGGCCAGGGACGCACGACGTGCGGTTACTTCTTTCCGAAAGGCGACCGCATCCTGTTTTCCTCGACGCATCAGGCCGGCGCCGAATGCCCGCCACGCCCCGATTATTCGCACGGTTACGTCTGGCCGATTTACAACTCCTATGAAATTTACACGGCCAAGCCCGACGGTAGCGATCTGCGCCCCCTGACCCATTCTCCCGGCAGTTACAACGCGGAATCCACCATCAGCCGCGACGGCAAGAAAATTGTCTTCACTTCCACGCGCAACGGCGACCTTGACGTTTACTCGATGAATGCCGATGGCAGTGACGTCCGCCAGCTCACCCACGAACTTGGCTACGACGGCGGCGCATTCTTTTCCGACGATGGCAAGAAGATCGTCTACCGCTCGGAGCAGCCGAAAACCCCGGAGCAAATCGCCGACTATAAGGATTTGCTCTCGCGGGGACTGATTCGTCCTGGGAACCTTGAAATTTGGGTCATGGACGCCGATGGCAGCCACAAACGCCAGGTCACTCACAACGGTGCCGCGAATTTCGCCCCGTATTTTTTCCCCGGCGGCAAGCGCATTATCTTTGCCTCGAATGTGGCGAACCAAAAGGACCCCAGCGGCTTCGACCTGTACGCGATAAACGTCGACGGCTCCGGCCTCGAGCAGATCACCTATCATCCCGACTTCGACGCCTTCCCGATGTTTTCCTCCGACGGCAAGCGCCTGGTATGGGCCTCGAATCGCAATGGCAAAGCTCCGCACGAAACCAACATCTTTATAGCCGATTGGGTTGAGTAGCGCATGCTTCACAGGTTGCGGAAAAAATCACTCCAGAATTCTGTCATTCCGGGCGAAGCGAGGAATCTCTCTTTCTTTTCATAGGATTAAATCGAAGAGAGATTCCTCGTTTCGCTCGGAAGGACAAAATAAACTACTTTTTCCGCAGCCTGTTCAGCCTGCGAGTTTTACTTCGCGTAACCCCAACTGCAAACCCGCAGGCAGAAACGTTGCTACTGGAAGCCAATCGTGCGTCCCGGCACAAGATAATTGACAACGTAATCGCGGACAGCGTCTTCGAGCGAAGTGATCGGCCGATCGTAGCCGGCGGCGCGCAGCTTTCGTATATCAGCCTGCGTAAAATACTGATACTTGTCGCGAATCGATTCCGGCATGTCGATATATTCGATGCGCGGCTCGCGGCCCAGCGCGGCGAAAACTGCGCGAGCCAACTCATTCCACGTCCGAGCCACTCCTGCGCCGATATTGAAGATGCCGTTCGCCGCGGGATTCGCAGCCAGGTGCAGCGTCATGGCCACGGCGTCCTTCACGTAAAGAAAATCGCGCCGCTGCTCGCCGTCGCGATATTCCGGGCGGTAGCTCTTGAAAAGGTGAATCACTCCGGTTTTGAGCGCCTCGGCGTAGCTCTTGCAGACCAGGCTGCGCATGTCCCCCTTATGATTCTCGTTCGGACCGAAAACATTGAAATATTTCAGTCCGACGATGCGGTCCAGCCATCCCTCCCTCCAGGCATGCAGATCCATCCACTGCTTGGATTGTCCGTAGAGATTCAGCGGCCGTAATCGCTCCAGTTGGCGCGGATCCGAGTCGTCCATACCCGCGCTCCCGTCACCATAAGTCGCCGCGGAGGAAGCGTAGACAAATCGAACGCCATTTCCCAGCGCCCATTCCGATAGTTTGCGCGAATACTCATAATTATTTTCACGCAAATATTTTTCGTTGGTCTCTGTGGTGGAGGAACACGCGCCCAGATGAAAAATGAAGTCCAGCTTTCCCATCGATCCGGACTCCAGTCGGGCCAACAGTTTGGCAGGCTCGATAATTTCCGTGTACCGCAAACCCGCGAGGTTATCGCATTTTTCGCGATGCGCCGGATAATCCGCAATCGCGACTTGTGAACAGCCGCGGCGATTGAGCTCCCAGACCAGCACGCTGCCGATGAATCCAGCGCCGCCCGTCACAACGACTCGCTTGTCATTCCAATCCGTATTCGCCAGGGTCATAAGTGTTCTCAAGGTTGCCACGGCGCGGCAATCGAAGCAATCCGATCCCGTCTGGAAAAGAAAGTGGCTGCGGCTGGTTTCGTAGGCCAGATTCCGGCAAGGGCATTTGACGGGATTGTACCGATGCTATTTCTAGTAACTTGGCGGAAACTTTCCGCCCGGAATAGAACGGCCTCAGTACACAATAAACTTATCCAAGTTGGACGATCAGGAGGTTTTCATGAAGGTCCGCGCGCTGCTGCCCTGTTTTGTGTTCCTGTGCATATTTTCCACTCAAGCGGTTGCACGAATTCCACAGGCCGCGTCAAATCAGGTCGCGGGTGAACCTCGTACGCCAGCTTCCACCTCCGGGACGGATTCCGCCGCCCCTTCCAAGATCGATCCCGCCAAGGAAGCCGCCATCCGGCAGCTCGTCAATATGACCGGCGGGACAAATGTTGTTAACCAGGTCATGGATGGAATGCAAAAAAATATGAAACCAATGATGGCGAACATGCTTCCTCCCGGAGACTACCGCGATAGGCTAATTGATCTGTTCTTTGAGAGATTCCGCTCAAAGGCGGATGTTCGAGAGCTGGTAGACATGACGGTTCGTATGTACGACAAGTACCTGTCAGAGGAAGAGATCAAGGGTTTGATTCAGTTTTACTCGACACCTCTCGGTCAGAAAACGCTCACCGTGCTTCCTAAACTCATGGTTGAACTGCAAAGTGAGAGTATGAAGTGGGGTCAGGATCTTGGCCGTCAATCCATGCAGGAAGTGCTGTCCGAGCATCCCGAATTGCGCAAAGCACTCGAAGACGCTTCGCAGAGTGCCAAACCTCATTGATTGCGGCCAAGCAGACAAGACGATCGCGACGCCTTGAGCTTTCCCATTCCCTGAGCTAGAGTAACCGCTTCCAACTTGAGTGTAGGACAGGCTTCAGCTTGTCTGCATTCCGAGAAGTAGCAGGGAAAAACCGGACAGGCTGAAGCCTGTCCTACTCGGGCGGAGGGGAATCACGGTGCATGGTCACGGGCAGGAGCATCTGAAAGTCCTGTTGCGCAGCAGCGCAATCCAGAAGCGCGTTCGTGAAATGGGATTTCAGATTTCCAAGGATTACAAAGGCCAGCGCGTTCACTTAATTGGTGTCCTCAAGGGCGCTGCTATTTTCCTGTCGGATTTGATCCGCCATATTCGCGTCGAGGTGTCGCTCGATTTTATGTCCGTTTCCAGTTACGGACATGGCAGCCAGACTTCCGGCCAGGTGCGCCTCAACAAGGACCTCGACACCAGCATCGAGGGACTCAACGTCATCGTGGTCGAGGATATTCTGGATACGGGACTGACTCTCGGCTACTTGCTGCGCGTTCTGCAGCAGCGCAAGCCGAATTCGCTGAAGATCGCGGCGCTCCTGGACAAGCCCGAGCGGCGCATCAAGAAGGACGTCAAAGCGGACTACATCGGATTTCAAATACCGAATGAATTCGTTGTCGGATACGGGCTGGACTATGCGGAGCGCTATCGCAATCTCAAGGACGTGTGCATCTTGTCGCTTCCCCCGTCCTAGCTCAAATTTCTCGCGACGTATCCGGCGGATAAAATAGATTAACCGGTTCGCAGCGGAGCGCAGGTTATTGTGGCGCCGGCGTCCCACCGGCGTTTTTGGATCGTACTTGGCAATGAAAAATCGCCGGCAAGACGTCGGCGCCACCAAAAGCTTTTGCCGAACGGTTTGACCCGTCCTGATTTTTATGAAGCCTCTCATCACAGCGGCGGATTTGGAGCGCATCCCGCAGAATGGCGAACTGGCCATCACGGACGACACGCTCATCACTCCACTCGCGCGGGAGGAGGCCGAGCGGCGCGGGATCACTTTTCGCATAGCTTCGCCGCGCGAACCCGAACGAAGTTCCAGCGCGGCATCAGGAGACAGCTCGCCGAAAAAATCCGCTCGAATCGTGGCGATTGGCTCCGATCACGGCGGCTTCGAACTCAAACAACAACTGAAGGACCATCTCCGCGATTGGGGCTACCAGGTTCTTGATCTTGGCACGGACAGCGCGGAAGCCGTGGATTATCCAGACTTCGCCGAAGCGGTTGGCCGCGCGGTCGCGCGCGGAGAAGCTTGGCTCGGCATCGTTCTCGACAGCGCGGGCGTCGGGAGCTCGATTGCGGCCAACAAGGTGCCCGGAGTGCGCGCGGCGCTATGCTATGATCGCGCGACGGCGCGCAACAGCCGCGAGCACAACGACGCGAACGTGCTGACGCTGGGCGCCAAGCTGATCGCCCCGGAAGCCGCCAGAGAGATCGTCGCCTTGTGGCTCTCCACGCCTTTCGCAGGAGGGCGCCACCAGCGCCGCGTAGACAAAATTCGAATCATTGAGGAACGGTCGGCCAAGTCCTAACTAAAAGGTGCGTCGAAAACTCCGGGTCTGAAGACCTGGGCCACAGCAACGCGCCGACTGAAGCCAGGTTGCTGTAACCCGCCTCTTCAGAGGCGGGGTCTAAACGCAGTGATGCACAAGGCTCCAATTGATTTGAAAACCGCCGCGTGATTCGAACGGGGCTAAGCGAGTGGATCAAAGCGAATTCGAACAGATGGTTCGCGTGATCACCGAAGAGGTGATGCGTTACCTTGGCGCGCCGGCAAAGGCGATTGCCGGTGCAGCCGCCGACGACGAAATTTGCCCTGACTGCGACTTGAACTGCGCCGAGAAATGCGCCAGGAAAACGCGCGCAGTCGTTGCCGCAGGCGCCGACCGCATTTCGTGCGGCCCGTCCGTCGTCGAATTGGAAGCAGGCTTTGCGGGCTTGATCGACCACACCTTGCTCAAACCGGAAGCTTCGCGCGACGATATTCGCAAGCTCTGCCAGGAAGCCGTGCGTTTTGGATTTGCGTCCGTGTGCATCAATCCTTGGAATGTGCCGCTGGCCGCGGAATTAGTGCGCGGCACAAAAGTGAAAGTTTGCACGGTGATTGGATTCCCGCTCGGTGCGACGCTTCCGCCGGTAAAAATTCACGAAGCCGAAGAAACCGTCAAGCTGGGCGCGCAGGAAGTCGATATGGTCATCAACATCGGCGCGCTGAAATCCGGCCAGGATGACCTGGTGGAGTCCGATATCCGGGGAGTCGTCGAAGCGGCGCACCGTGGCGGCGCAATCTGCAAAGTAATTTTTGAAACTTCGCTGCTCAGCATCGAGGAAAAGGTGCGCGCCTCGCTCGCGAGCAAAAGGGCCGGCGCCGATTTCGTCAAGACCTCGACCGGATTCAGCACCGGCGGCGCGACGGCGGAAGACGTCGCGTTGATGCGCGCCATTGTGGGGACGGACATAGGCGTGAAGGCCTCGGGCGGTGTAAGGACTTTCGACGATTTGAAAAGAATGGTGTGTGCGGGCGCGACGCGAATCGGCGCCAGCGCCAGCGTCAAAATTATGGAACAGGCTGCAGGCTCGGCGCCTCCTCGGCCAATTGCCGCAAGTTCGCAGGTAGCCACTGCCTATTGATTTATGCCGCCATAATTTGATTTTTCCCGGCGTGGGGACTCGTCAATTCACCGGTTTTTCACAAGCCCATAATCTCTACCTGCTATACTAATTGGCTCTTGGGGAGTCGCGCTGCGTCTGCGAAAGCCCGGAGCGGCGTACTCATTCACAATCTATGGATCCCGTACAAGTTCCATCGCCGCTCAATATTCCTGCGGAGGTTCTGGCGACGCTGGTCGAAATCGGCGAGGAAATCAATTCCTCGCTGGACCTCGACGAAGTGTTGCGGAAAACCGCCGCGCTCGTAAAGCGTCTGGTCGACTACGAAATTTTCAGCGTTTTGCTGCTGGACGAATCGATGCACCACCTCTACCACCGTTTCACCATCGGGTACGGCGAGGAAGCCGGCAAGGATTGGGTGATCCCGGTCGGGCAGGGAATCACCGGCACAGCCGCCGCGACTGGCCGCGCCGTGCGTGTGCCGGACGTCCGGGAAGATCCCCGCTATATCAACATCATCGATTCGGTCCGATCCGAACTCGTGGTTCCGCTCATGGTGAAGGGACAGGCGATCGGCGTGCTCGACATCCAGAGCACGCAGGTCGACTACTTCACGCGCGATCAGCAAAGTGTTTTAACGCTGATGGCCAGCCGTTTGGCCACGGCGATTGAAAACGCGCGCCTCTTTGAACGCGTTCGCAGCCAGGCGGATACGCTGCTGGTCCTCAACGAAGTGGGTCGGGAAGCGAATTCTATTCTGGCGGTGGAAGAATTGCTGCGCCGCGCCGCGGAACTCGTCAAGCGCGTCATTGACTATCAAATTCTGGGAATCTTGATGTATGACCAAGCCACGAATTTGTACCGCCATCGTCTGGACGTGAAGTACGGACAGAGCGCGCAGGGAAAACTTCGGGTGACCCCGAACGAAGGAATCGTGGGAGTGGCGATTGCCACGGAGCTTCCGGTTCGCGTCCCGGATGTGACCCTCGATTCGCGTTACATCATGGTCAATCCGGAAACGCGCTCCGAGCTGGCCATTCCCATGCTCCACCAGGGCCGCGTCGTGGGCGTTCTCGATCTCGAAAGTCCCCAGATCAATTATTTCACCGAAGAGCACGTACAGACGCTCACGATTTTGGCGGCGCATTTGGCGGTGTCGCTCGAAAATGCGCGGCTGTATGAGAAGCTGGCCAAGGACGAAGCACGCATGGAGCGTGAGCTCACGGCCGCGCAACGTCTGCAAACCGCTCTGCTGCGCCCGGTGCCCGCCATCGATTACGGGCTGGACATTACCGCGCGAATTCATTCCGCGCGGGAAGTGTGCGGCGATTTGTACGATTTTCTTTCGTACGGAACGCAACAGTTGGGCGTCGCGCTGGGAGACGTCAGCGGGAAGGGAACCGCCGCCGCGCTCTACGGCGCTGTGGCCACCGGGATTCTGCGCAGCCTCTCTCCGCAGAAGCTCCAGCCCGCCGAGCTTCTTCGCGTGCTCAATCAACTGGTGTGCGACCGCCGCGTGGAGGGCCGCTACATGACGATTTGCTTCGCCACGTGGCAAAAAGGGCGCCACACGCTGCGTTTGGCGAATGCGGGACAGACGCAGCCGTTGCTATGGAAAGATGGCCACGTCGAACAAATTAAACTTACGGGATTCCCGATCGGCATTTTTGATGATGCGACCTACGAAGAATGGAATGTGCGCCTGAATTCGGGCGATATCCTCCTCTTCTTTTCCGATGGCCTGACCGAGGCGGCTAACCGGGAAGGAAAATTTTTCGGCACTGGCCGCATCAAGGATCTTCTGGCCGCCAACGCGCACTTGAATTCGAGTGAGCTTGCCGACCGCTTACTCGAGGAAGTAGAGAAATTCACACAAGGGGGCGCCATCACAGACGACCGCACGCTGGTGGTGATGAAAGTCAAGTGAGCGCGGCGTCTTCCCATTTACGCGCTACCCGCTCCGCCGGGGTGATCGATCCGGCGAGTTATACGCCCGGATTTTCTTACCAGGGCTCCCAATTATTTTGCGAACGTGTGTCCGTCGCGGCCGCCGCGAAGCGATTCGGAACGCCGGCCTATCTGTACAGCCGCGCAAGCATCGAACAGGCCTACCGCCGCATGGATGCGGCATTCGGCAAACTCCCGCACACGATCTGTTACGCGATGAAAGCCAATTCAAATCTGGGCATCCTGCGCGTGTTTGCCGCGCTCGGCAGCGCATTCGACATTGTCTCCGGCGGGGAACTGTATCGCCTGCGCCGCATCGGAGTCCCGGGAAAACGCATCGTCTTTTCGGGCGTCGGGAAATCGCGCGAGGAGATTCGCGAAGCATTGCGCGCGCGCATTCTTCTTTTCAACGTGGAGTCGCCCGCGGAGCTGGACCTGCTGGCATCGGAAGCGTCGCGGCTGCATGTGCGCGCCGCGGCCTCCGTCCGCGTCAATCCGGACGTCAAAGCCGGCGGCCATCCGCACATTGCCACCGGACAGCACCGCCACAAATTCGGGATTGACTGGGAGACTGCGCGAGGCCTCTATCTCCAGCACCGGAATTCCCGCTGGATCGATTGGCAGGGAATCAGCGCGCACATCGGATCGCAAATTCTGACGCTGACTCCCCACCGGCGCGCTCTCGCGCGTTTAGCTGGATTTGTGCGCGAGTTGGCGCGCGCGGGCATCAAGCTCCGCTATCTCGATGCCGGCGGCGGCCTGGGGATCCGCTACACGTCGGAACGGCCACCGGAAAAATCGGCCTGGGCCGCGGAACTTGCTCGCATCGTCCGGCCACTCGGCTGCCACCTGCTGATTGAGCCCGGGCGATCGTTGATCGGCCCCGCGGGGGTTCTCCTGATGCGTGTCTTGTATACCAAGCAAAATCGCGGCAAAAACTTCGTGATCGTGGATGCCGCCATGAACGATTTCATGCGGCCCTCTCTATATGGCGCGATGCATCCCATTACCCGCGCCCAACGCACTCCGGGGCGGCTCGCTCGTGCCAATATCGTCGGCCCGGTCTGTGAATCGGGCGATTGCTTTCTGCAGGACTGGCCGCTTGGAAACGTGGTTGCGGAGGATGTGCTGGTCCTTTGGGGAGCCGGCGCGTATGGCACCGTGCAAACATCGAATTACAATTCGCGCCCCCGCCCCGCGGAAATTCTCGTCGAGGGAAGCCGCCTGCGCCTGGTCCGCCGTCGCGAGTCTCGCGCGGACCTGGTGCGTGGGGAATAAATGGCCAGCGCACCCGTTTGCGAAGATCGTTTCGTTTTTATTCCTGTTTGAAATGGCTCGGGAGCGGAACTTCAATCTTGGAAAGCTTCCAGGCCTTTACCAATCTGGTGATGAACAATTGTCTCTGCTCGCTGCTGCAATCCGGATCCGAGAGGCTGCTTTTGAGCCAGAACAGGCAATTCAGAAACACGGCTTTGCGATTCGCCGCGACCTCCGACATGAATTCAGTGAAATCCACGATTGCGGATAGCGAAGTGAATTGATCCCTTGCGTGCAGGCCCTTGAGCCGATGATCTTGCGGAACGTATCCGGTAAATTCGGCGCCAAAAAACGCTTCCTCCACTGAAATCAAACCGCTGATTTTTTTGTTAAACGCGCTCAGCTCCCTGGCCGGTATCCAGTATTCGCGGTGTGCGGCGGAACCAGCCGTATGAAGCTCGAATTTGGATAAGTATGTGGACGAAACGCCAAACTGCGTGACGAAGCCGGCGAAACCGGAATTCTTGTCCGGTGTATTCCAGTCACGGGAGATCTGCCGCGCATATTCCAAACTCACAACTGGATAAAAAATCGGCTGGTGGACCAATCGCGGTGGAAACGCTCGCATTCCGTGGTCCCAGAGCAGCGCAAGTTCATTGAGGCCCATCGGGCGGAAGAGTTTCGTAGGCATCGGATGTGCAAATCGCAGTCCTGCGGACGGCGATGAGAAGCGCATTACGCGCTGTTCATCTCTCGCCCCATTTCAGCTTGTTGCGCAGGACCTGGTAGTAGGTTTTTTTGGCGGGGCGAATGAGGAGCAATTTTTCCGCCGCCATGTGCACGCGGATGCGGTCTCCGCGCACCAATTCGATTCCGATTTGCCCATCGAGGGTCAGGAACACCGCGTCTTCTCCAGCTTTGAAATCCACCTCGATTGTCGCGGAATCGGGGATCACGAGCGGCCGGTTCGTAAGCGTGTGCGGGCAAATCGGAGTGACCACGAATGCTTCCACGATCGGGTACACAATTGGCCCACCCGCCGCGAGGGAATAGGCGGTCGATCCGGTTGGGGTGGAGAGAATCAGGCCGTCCGCCTTGTACGTCGTGACGTATTCGCCATCGACGTGGAGCTCCAAATCCATGATGCGAGCGAGCGCCCCTTTATTCAGCACCGCATCATTCAAAGCGATCTGCCGCCGCACCACGGCGCCGTCGCGTACAATTTCGGCTTCCAGCATCACGCGTTCGCTCACGCGGTGCTTGTCCGAGAAAATCTCCTCCAGAATCGAATAGAGTTCGTCCTGCGAAACGGTGGTCAGAAAGCCCAGGCCGCCGAGGTTGACGGCGAGGATGGGAACTTTCCGCTGCGCTGCCAGCCGCGCCGCGGAAAGCAATGTTCCGTCGCCGCCCAGCACGATGAGCAAATCGGTGCAGGCGGGAAGTTCCTCGCGCTTGCGCGTCTGCACAGAGACCGGTCCGAGGCAATCGCCTGTCTCGGAATCGCAGGCCACCTCCGCGCCATGCGCCTGGAGCCACTTGACGAGCGGTGGAACGACCAGCGCAATGTCCTCGCGGCGCGGGCGGGAAATAATTCCAACGGTCTTGATCATTTTGGCTTTTGTCGAAGCGCGTCCAAAGCAGACTCTACTTTAGCATCTGTCGCGCAGTTCCATTCCGAGGATTTTGAATCGGCGGTGTTCTTCATCTGCCTCTCCGAGCTCGATTGATGCAAACCCAATCTGTTTCGCCGGGACCAGTAGCGCAGGCTTCAGCCTTTGGGGTTTAGTCCTTTCCAGGCCTAGACCCCACAGGCTGAAGCCTGCGCTACTAAACCCTTCTATGGGGCCGTCGCATGAAGAAAGAATTCCTGATTTCCTTCCGCGCCCTTCAAATGGCTCGGACCAACGCCTTTCACATGCAATCCGGCAGCGAGCGCAGCCTGCCGAACGCGCTCAACGGCGCGTTCATGCAAAGAAGCGTCGCGCACGATGCCGCCGCGGCCGACATCTCCGCGGTCGAGTTCAAATTGCGGCTTGACCAGGATCAGGTACTCCGCACCGGGACCGGCGGCCGCGACGACTGCGGGAAGCACCTTGGCGACAGAGATAAAAGACACATCCACGGTCACGAGATCCGCGGGCTCAGGAATTTGTTCCGGCCGCAAATTGCGAGCGTTGGCCTTGATTTGCGTGACGCGTGCGTCTTGTTGCAACCGCCAGGCCATCTGCTGCGGCGTCACGTCGACCGCATAAACCTGTCGCGCGCCATGCTGCAACAGGCAATCTGTGAAGCCTCCCGTGGACGCCCCCACATCGAGGCAAATTTTCCCGGTCACTTCGATCCCGAAATCTTCCAGCGCTCCCTCCAGCTTCAAACCTCCGCGGCTGGTATATTTTGTTGATGTTCCGGAGATTTCAATTCGCGCGTCCTCGATGACCTGCGCGCCGGCCTTTTCGCTGCGCTCGCCGTTCACGCGGACTTCGCCAGCCAGAATCATGGCCTGCGCCTTTTCACGAGATTCGGCCAGCCCTCGTTCGACGACCATCACGTCGAGCCTTTTTTTTGCGGATTTGGGTTTGGATGGCACGCAGCCCTGCTGAAGCTCGCCTCTTCAGAGGCGATGGTGCTCAAGTGCATGGGTAGCCCACTCGCACCGGCGGACACCCCCGCGTCTAAGGACGCGGGTTACAATAAATCGGATCTCCACCATTACGCGCGCCGGTGAACAATCATTTCCGCAACCGCTTGCAGGCGTGCAGCACCCAAACCGTATACCTTGATCTCCGCCATCGCGCGGTCTTCAAGCTCTTTCGCGAATTGACGCGACTTTTCCAAACCAAACAGCGACGGGTACGTCGCTTTTTGCTGGGCTGCGTCTTTGCCGGCCGTCTTTCCCAGGACCGCGGACGACTCTTCAACGTCAAGGATGTCGTCAACCACCTGAAAAGCCCAGCCGATCGATTCGCCGAAGCGTTTCAATCGCGCCACGTCTAGATCGTCCGCGCCGTTGCCAATCGCTCCCGCGACGACGGAGGCGCGAATCAATGCCGCCGTTTTTGAACGGTGGATATATTCGAGCTCCTCAGGTTGGATGGAATGCCCTTCGGCTTCGAGGTCCGCCGCTTGGCCGCCGACCATTCCGTTCACCGTGCCGGCAGACGCGGCCACGTGAGAGAGAATCGCTATGCGGCGCGCCGGCCCAATCGGGGAATTGGCAATTGTCTCGAAAGCCAGCGTCAGCAACGCGTCGCCCGCGAGAATGGCTGTGGCCTCGCCAAATTTCTTGTGGCAGGTAGGTTTTCCCCGCCGCAAGTCGTCATTGTCGAGCGCCGGCAAGTCGTCATGAATGAGCGAGTAGGTGTGGATGAATTCGAGCGCGCAGGCGACAGGCAGTATGGGAGCCACATCGTCGGAAAAGATGCGCGCCGATTCGAGACACAAAATCGGCCGGACGCGCTTTCCGCCGGCTTGCACGCTGTAGCGCATGGCGCGGTGAATCGAGGGAGGCTGCGCATTTTCACCGGGCATCAGCCGGTCCAGGGCGGCGTCCACCGCGGCCCGGTCTTCTTCGAAAAATGCGGGAAGGTTCATCGGGTGGAGGGCGGTTTGAGCGCGCTCGCGGCGCTGGCGGTTAGGAATCTTCCTCAGCTTCAGGATTGAACGCTTCCGCAGCCATCTCGCCGCCGGCTTTCTTGAGCAGAATTTCCACTTTGCCCTCGGCCTGCTCCAGGTATTTCTGGCAGTCGCGCGAGAGTTGCACGCCTTCTTCAAACAGCTTCATGGCTTCGTCGAGCGACAGATTCGCACTCTCCAGTTTTCCGACAATCTCTTCCAGGCGCGCAAGCGAATACTCAAAGTCGGGCTTTTTTGGGGCATCGGGTTTCTTGGTCGCGGCAGGATTCACGGTAGTCATTTTTCTCATTTACGGGCAGTGAACAAAAAAGTAAGCCGGTCGCCCGCCTTTTTCGATCCGTGGTGTATCGAGCCACATTCTAATGCACGCGCGAGAACCGAGACAACCGGTTTATGAAGCGTGCGTAATTCTTCGTCTTCCTCAGCATCTTCCCTTGATTCGGGTTGTCATATCGGTGATCACGCGAATCGTTGTAGAAAGTGGGGTTTGGTGGCGCCGGCGTCCCGCCGGCGATTTTGCGTTGCGGCAATAGTACAAAAACCGCCGGCGGGACGCCGGCGCCACGAAATGCGCGCTACAAAGTTGTATGGATGATTGCCGTCCCTTGGGCATACGTGTTGAGACTGCTAGAATGAGCCGCGGGGGACCTTGCTGATTTGATCGGGCTGCGACTGCTCGGACTGTTCGCTCTTGTGGCCGTGAACGGCTTTTTCGCGGCCGTCGAGTTTTCGCTGGTCGCGGTGCGGCATTCGCGCGTGCGGCAACTGGTGGATGAGGGGCGAGTTCGCGCGAAAATTGTTTTGGAGTTGATCGGCAAGCTGGACCGCGTGGTTTCCGGGGTTCAAGTGGGAATCACGCTCACCAGCCTTGGGCTCGGCGCGCTCGGAGAATCGACGCTGGCGTCGGTCCTGAGTCCGCTGGTCGCGAATATTCCGGGAAGGCACACAGTAGCGCTCGTTCACCTGGTGTCACTCGCCGTGGCGTTTCTTTTCCTGACGACGCTGCACGTCGTGCTCGGCGAATTAGTTCCCAAAAGCATGAGCCTGCAGCGCGCGGAACGCGTCGCCCTTCTCGTTGCGCCTCCCTTTCAGTGGTATCTCGAAGTGTTCCGCCCCGCGATCAGCCTGCTCGACGGAGCCAGCCGCTGGATTCTCAGCGGCCTCGGATTTTCCGGACGCACCAGCCACACCCAGGTTCACTCCGCGGAAGAATTGCAGATTCAGATTCAGCAAGCGCGTGAACGCGGCCTGGTTGGAGTGGAGGAAGAGAGATTCATCCTCGGCGCGATCGAACTTGACCGCATGCAGGTGCGGGAATTGATGGTGCCGCGTCCCGACGTGCACTTCGTGGCCGCCGACGCCACACTGGACGATGTCATGCGCGTCTTCGTCACCACTCAGCGCTCGCGGCTGCCCGTCTTCGAGGGTGCGGGAGAGCAGGTGCTCGGCTACATCCACATCAAGGACATTGTGTGGGTGTTGCTCGACCGGGAGCGGCGCACAGAAGAAGGCTGGACCGCGCCCGAGTTCAATGTGCGGAACCTGCTGCATGAGATTGCCATCGTGCCGGAGAGCAAGCCCGTTAGTGAAATGCTTCTGGAATTGCGCACCAGCCACGGATGGATGGCCATGGTCGTCGATGAATTCGGAACCATCCTGGGGTTGATTACGCTCGAGGATGTTTTGGAACAGCTGGTCGGCGAAATTCACGATGAATTTGACGTGGTTCAAAAACCCGTCATCGTAGGCCAGGGCGCGGACGCGGCCATGATCTTCGATGCTTCGCTCGGCCTGCGCGATCTCGAATCGCAGTACAACATCGTCCTGCCGGAAGATCGCTCTTACGCCACCGTGGGAGGATTTGTGCTCGCCCGCCTCGGTTTCATTCCGCGCGGCGGAGAGAGTTTTGATTTTGACGGCTATCGGTTCACCGTCGTGGAAATGGATCGACGGAGAGTGGCGCGCGTCAAGATTCAGCGGTTGAAGACGCCGGCGGAACGCGGCGGTTCGCCGCCGCCCGCCGACACGAAGCCAATCGACGTGAAACCGGCCACCGAGAAAGTGCTTAAACCGAAATGATCCGCCACTTCCTTCAGCGCCTCCTTTACACCTTGCCCGCTCTCTGGCTGATCCTCACCATGGTTTTTTTGCTGATCCACATTGTGCCGGGCGATCCGGTGCTGCAAATGCTCGGTCAGGACGCGCGCGCCGAAGATCTTGCGCAATTGCGCCACACTCTGGGACTCGATCAGCCGCTCGGCGTGCAGTACCTGCGATATCTGAAAGGTCTTGCCCGCGGCGATTGGGGACAATCGATGCGCTTTGCCGCTCCCGTGCGCCCGATTGTGCTGGCGCGCTTTCCCGCCACGCTGGAATTGTCGCTGGCCGCGCTGGCCGTATGCATCGCCATTGCCATCCCCGCCGGTGTGTTTTCCGCCCGGCGCCGGGGAAGCACTGCGGACCATGCGACTTCGTTCTTCACCCTGCTGGGCCTTTCCGTTCCCAACTTCGCACTGGGCCCTGTTTTGATTCTGGTTTTTTCCATCGAAATCGGATGGCTGCCGGTATCGGGCCGCGGAGGTATCGGCCACTTGATTTTGCCCGCGGCGACGCTCGGCGCGGCGCTCGCGGCCATCCTTACGCGCATGGTCCGCGGCTCGATGATCGAGGAGCTCTCCAGCGACTACGTGCGCACCGCTCGCGCCAAGGGAATCGCGGAAACTACGGTGCTGTTCCGTCACGCGTTTCCAAATGCGCTGATTCCGGTAATCACAATTGTAGGATTGCAATTTGGTTCGCTGCTCGCGGGGACGATCGTCACGGAAACAATTTTCTCGTGGCCGGGAATCGGGCGCCTCGCGGTGCAGGCAATTTCCGCGCGCGATTACCCGCTCCTGCAGGGCTGCATCCTGATCATTGCCGTATCGTATGTCGCCGTAAATTTGCTCACGGATTTGGTCTACGCCATAGTCGACCCCAGGGTGCGCCTGCAATGATTCATGATGGTTTAGTAGCTCGCCTCTTCAGAGGCGATGCCTTTTTGTCCGCCCGCGTAACGCCCCCTCGGGCGAATGGCCAACGAAAAAAAATCCCGCGCGATTTGGAAACCTTTTCATGAAAGAGTCATCTCCAATTCGCCAGTTTCTCCGCACCAGCAGCCTGGGCCGCTGGGGCCTCGCCGTCACTGTCTTGCTGATTCTGCTCGCGGTGTTCGCGCCGTGGATCGCTCCGGCGAATCCCTCCGAGCAAAGCCTGCCGGATCGATTGCTTTCTCCCAGCGCGCATCACTGGATGGGCACCGACGAATTGGGCCGCGACGTTTTGTCGCGGACACTGTACGGCGCGCGTGTTTCGCTTTTGGTCGGCGTGTCAGTCGTTCTCGGCGCGGGAATCACGGGCCTGGCGCTGGGTTCTGTTTCGGGGTATTTCGGCGGCGCGTTCGACCGCTTCATCAACATTGTCCTGATCAATTCGTTTCTATCGTTTCCCGGGATACTTCTGGCGATCGCCTTTGCGGCGTTTCTGGGGCCGGGATTGGACAAGGTCATCCTGGCGCTGATCATCACCGGCTGGGCGGGATACGCGCGCCTGGCGCGCGCCCAGGTCTTGAAGGTGCGCGAAATGGAGTTCGTCCTCGCCGCGCGCTCGCTGGGCGCTTCGCACGCCCGCATCTTGCTGCGGCACCTGCTGCCGAACACGCTGCAGCCCGTTTTGATCCAGGCGACGATTGGAATGGCTGGAGCGATCCTGGCGGAATCAACGCTGAGCTTTCTGGGCCTGGGCGTCGTCGCGCCCACTCCCAGCTGGGGCGCCATGCTCAACGACGCGCGCAATCATTTGTTTGACGCGCCGCACCTGGTGGTGTTCCCGGCGCTCGGTATCATGGCCGCGATTCTGGGATTCAATCTGCTGGGCGACGCCTTGCGCGACTGGCTCGACCCGCGCACGCGCGCTTTCTTGACGACGATGGATTTGCCGCGATGAATTTTCCGAAGTAGGACAGGCATCAGCCTGTCTGGTTTTGAACTTTCATGATGTAAAAAAAGCAGACAGGCTGAAGCCGTCCTACGTAAGATCAAGCGTAACTTCCGCGCCGCGATTCGCTCCCAGGGTGCGAGCGGCATTGCCTCGGTTTACGGCAATTTCCACGTACCCGGCCGAGCCGAGCACGGCGATCGGCTCACCCGGATTGCCCGAAGCGAATGTCTGCCCAAATTTGAGGACCTGCTTGCCATTTACCGCCAGCTTGATCGCTCCGCCCCCGAGCGCTCCGATGGGAATATCTTCCGCGGTGAGATTGGTCATCAAATTACCGAATGCATCCACGCGCAGGATGACGCCTTTAACGGCCTGCCCGCTGGATTTTGCTTTCGGCATGGTGAACCGCACGAAATCCGTGACCACCTCTCCGAAGGCTTCCGTCTGGAAGGCCTTCGACAGCCACCCGGCAGTCGGCGCAAAAATGTCCCGCCCGTGAAATGTGGGGCTCACCGGATTCAGAAAATAGTGTGCCGCGGTAATGTGCCGGACCGTGCAGGATTCGCGCTCAAAAATCATCGACAAGACGCCATTGTCCGGGGCCACGAAGAACTGCTTCTCTCCGCTCACCAGGATGGGGCGCCGTTCCGTTCCCACTCCCGGGTCAACAATCACCACGTGAATCGTGCGCGACGGGAAATAGCGGTACGCGTTGGCAATCGAAAGGGCCCCGTCGAGAATATCGCAAGGAACCACGCTGTGGTTGAGGTCCACAATCCGCGCGGCAGGATTGATGTTCAGAATCACGCCCTTCATCGACCCGACGAGGTGGTCGCTGGTGCCGAAATCCGTGGTGAGCGTGATGATGGGATCTGCCAAAGACAGTCTCCGTTTGAACGCCGCTAGCGAAACACAGAGCCGGCGCTTCGTATCTTAATCCATATGCAGCCTCGTGGAGGATCCAGTGTATGTGAAGCGTGCCCGAGTGGCTACCAGTAGCGCAGGCTTCAGCCTGTGGGTTTTGGTTGCAGCAGGGGTAAAAGTGCAAGGTCAACCCCCACAGGCTAAAGCCTGCGCTACAAAGCGCCTGCGCCTTGACCGCCTCATCCGCGAACGATATTCTGCATTCAGGACCTGTTGGCTTCCGGTTTTTGACCACTTGGAAGGCTCTACATGAAGCGGATTTACCTCGACCACAACGCGACGACTCCCTTGGCGCCCGAAGCTCTGGCGGCGATGCTTCCGTACCTCACGGAAGAATACGGCAACGCCAGCTCGATTCACGCCTATGGCCAGAAGGCGCGCGGAGCGGTCGAACAGGCTCGCTCGTCCGTAGCTGCTCTCGTAGGAGCGCGCCCCGCGGACATCATGTTTACCAGCGGTGGCACGGAGTCGAACAACCACGCAATTCTCGGCGTGGTCGCAGCGGCCCCCGGCAAACTCAAGCACGTGATTACCTGCGCGATTGAGCATGTCGCCGTACTCGATACGTGCCGAGCCGTAGCCAAAAGCGGCGTCGATCTCACCGTTCTGCCGGTAGATCGCGAAGGTCTCGTGCGTCCCGAAGATGTCCGCAACGCGATTCGCCCCGAGACTGCGCTGATCTCGCTCATGCTCGCGAACAACGAGATTGGAACCATTGAACCCATCGAAGAAATCGGCAAAATAGCCGCCGGGAAGGGAATTGTATTTCATACCGACGCCGTGCAGGCCGCCGGAAAAATTCCCATCGATGTGAACAAGCTTGGCGTGGACCTTCTCTCGATTAGCGCACACAAGTTTTGCGGGCCGAAAGGAGTGGGCGCGCTGTACATCCGAAAGGGAACCCTGCTGGGACCGTTGATGTACGGCGGGCACTCGGAACGCGATCGCCGCCCGGGAACCGAGGATGTGGCGGCCATCGCCGGCATGGGCAAAGCGGCCGATCTCGCGCTGGCTGGCCTGGCGAATGACAGCAAACGTGTGCGCAAACTCCGAGATCGCCTGGAGCAAGGCCTGCTTGGCCGCGTGCCGCACTCATGGGTCAATGGCGCGCGCGCGCCCAGAGCGCCCAACACCGCCAATTTGACGTTTCCATTTATCGAAGGCGAGTCCATGGTCATCGCGCTGGACCTCAAAGGGATCGCCTGTTCCACCGGAGCGGCTTGCTCTTCGGGAGCCCTCGAGCCATCGCACGTGCTGATGGCGCTCAGTCTTGCTCCGGAGGACGCGCGCGCCACGCTGCGACTGAGCCTCGGCCACCAGACGACCGATGAAGAAATCGACTTCGCGCTCGAAACGATTCCCCCGGTGATTGAACGGCTCCGCCTGCTTTCCCCCACGTACAAGAAGCCTGCAATCGCTTGATTTGACGCTATACTACTTGGATGGACTCGAATCCGAATCAGAGCCGCCTGACAGGGGTCGCCATGAGCGGCGGCGTGGACAGCTCGGCCGTAGCGGCGATCTTGAAGGAGCGCGGCGTTCCCGTTGTCGGCCTGACGATGCAGCTTTGGAACCAGCGGCGGCTGCCGGAACTCGACCGCGACGGCGCGCGCGGGCAGCGCTGCTGCTCGCTCGATGACGTCTACGACGCCAAGCGCGTTGCGCAACACCTCGGCATTCCTCACTACGTAGTGAATTACGAGCAGCGATTCGAGGAAACCGTGGTGCAGCCCTTTGTCGAAGAATATCTCTCGGGCCGCACGCCGATTCCGTGCACTTTGTGCAACAACCATGTGAAGTTCGATCCGCTGCTCGTGACTTCCCGCCAGATCGGCGCAGACCGCCTGGCGACAGGCCACTACGCACGGATTCGCCACAATGAAGTCACCGGACGCTATGAATTGCTGCGCGCTTCGGACAGCTCCAAGGACCAGACCTATTTTCTCTTCGGCCTCAGGCAGGAACAAATGTCGCGCACGGATTTCCCGCTTGGAGAGCTTGACAAGACTGCGGTCCGCGAGATCGCGCGCCGCGCCGCGCTTCCGGTCGCTGAAAAGCCGGAGAGCCAGGAGATTTGTTTCGTGCCCTCAGGCAACTACGTAAAGTTTATCGGCGCCTACCTGGGCGAGCGCGGCGAATCGCTGGCGGAAGAAGAAGGCGACCTGGTCACCACGAGCGGCGAAGTGATCGGCCGGCACCGCGGCGTGCACAATTACACCATAGGGCAGCGCAAGGGATTGGGCGTCGCAGCAGGGAAGCCGCTCTACGTGGTGGAGTTGGATCGCGCCTCCAATCGCGTCGTAGTCGGCGACGACTCGGATTTACGCACCAGTGTGTGTGAAATTCACAAGGCGAATTGGATTTCGTTCGCTACCCTCGAAGCGCCCGTGCGCGCGATGGTAAAAATTCGGCATCGCCACGAGCCGGCAGCGGCAACCGTCGAGCCCATTGATGCAGTTTCCGCGCGCGTGATCTTTGACGAGCCGCAGCGCGCCATCACGCCGGGACAGGCCGCAGTCTGTTATTCGGGAGATGTCGTTCTGGGCGGAGGTTGGATTCTTTAGCGCCGGCGTCCCGCCGTCGGTTTTACGCCACCACACGATTCCAAAAATTGCACGCGGAACGCCCACGCTACGAAACCCGTTCTTCCGAACGAAATGCGCCGTGACAGATCCGTGTGTGAAGTGTGAATCGTAACGAGAAATCAGTTGCTGGGAGAGTTGTGACCGCAGGCTTGAGCTAAATAAACATTCCCTCATCTTGCTGTTCAGCTGCCGATTCCCCCGGGTCCAGAGGGCCGCGCCTTTGTCGCGAATTGCGGAAAAAATCAATCCCCGCCTGAACGCCGCGGATCAACGCGGTGGCTTTAACTACGGGTCCCCAGACCGTCTGCCGCAGACGCGATCCCGCCTCTTCCACGGCTTCCATGGCGCCGGTCAGAACATGGTCGACGTGGATCAACTGCATGCGCAGCCGCTCCAGGGCCTCGCTCAGGACTCGATCGACCTTCTGCGCTTCCCCGCGCGCCAGACGCGTGATCTCGGAAGCGTCCGCAACAATCCCGGAGATTCGCGGGGAGATTTCTTCAACCAGGATCTGAACGCGCACTATAAGAGGCGTAACCTTGGTATTCAGATCCGCCACGGTCTGCTCAACCCGCGCGGCTGTGCGGCGAAGCTGGATGAACAGTACAATGAGAACGATCGCTTGCAGAACCACCGCAAGCGCCGTCACCACCACGAAAAAGGGCATCCAGCTTTCCATTTGATATTCTCGCCGCTGCTACTGGGCCTTGGCCTTTTCGCGCTGATAGGCGTCGCGGCCGGCATCGACGGCAGCCGATAGGGATTCCTTCTGCCGCACGGCCACGGTCTTGCTCCGCTCGAGAATATCCTCGGCGCGTTCGCGCAGTTCGCGTGCTTTGCGCTGGGCGTATTCGCGGCCTTCGTCAGCCTTCTGTGAGAGAAATTCGCGCGTTTCCTCACCCGATTTCGGCGCAAATAGAATTCCAATCAGCGCCCCGATTCCGAGGCCTACCAGGAAGAAGCTTACTTTTGATCCTGCATTTTCCGACATGGTGTTCCCCTTTCCCGCCTCGAAAGTAGCACAGGCCCCCGGCAGAAGCAATCGGGGGAACTACCGCCCGGGCAATAACGCCCCTTTCGTCCCTGCCAGGTGCGCGGACACGCGTTCCGCAATCCCCCTGGGAACCACCTTCGCGATTTGCTCGATGCTGGCGGAGCGCAGTTGCGCGATGCTTCCGAAACTTCGCAGCAATTTCTGTGCCGTGCGCGGGCCGACTCCGGAAATATTCTCCAGGCCCGTCTGTATCGTGCGCTTTGTCCGGCGCTGCCTGTGAAAGCCCACGGCGAAGCGGTGCGTTTCATCACGAATCTGCTGGATCAGATGAAGGATCGGCGAGTGACGC
>DATHPN010000073.1:0-63988 GCA_035483715.1 Candidatus Acidiferrum sp. | reverse complement strand
CGCAGCAAATCCTCCGGCTGCAACGACGTCAGATCGAAGAACAGCAGGATCATCCGGTGGTCGCGGGCCGCCGCCTTGATCGTCTCCGAAGAAGCGACGCTCCCGATTGGAACCGTTATCGGCGCCTCATCCACCGCACCTGCGGAGTCGATCTTTTCGATGTCGTTGTATTCAAACGCTGAAACCTTTTGCGCCTTGCCGTCTTCGGTGATGGTGAACTGTTCCTGCTTCAGTCCCTTCACCGGCTTGCCGTCGCGGTTGGTAATTTGCACGTCAATTTCCACGAGGCTGACGGTCGAACGAATCGTCGCCTTTCCGCCCGGCACCGGCTTGTTTGAAGGCGGCGCCGCCGGACCCTGGCGCGGATTGACGGGCACCACCTGCGTCTGCGGCGTCTGCGCCGGCGAATTCTGCGCGCCCAGCGGCGCGGTGATTACAGATGCGGCGGCCAGCGCGGCCAGGATGCAACGCCGATTTGTTTTTTGCGCGCCCATCAGAAATTGATCCTCGTTGTGAATGTCATCGTTCGCATCCCGGCGACACTCGTAATTTCGCCGAAGGTTTTGGAACCCAGCACCGTCGATAGGCCGGTATAGTTCGGATGATTCAGCAGGTTCGTCGTATTCCAACTGAAGTCCAACCGCCGCAGGCCATCGCGCCCGAATTGAACCGTTTTCGTCAGCCCCGAATTGATTGAGAATGCGCCGGGGCCAATCACCGAATTTCGCGGGGCATCGCCAAAGCAGGACGTGGGAATGCTGAACGCCGCGGTGTTGAACCACTCCAGCAGGGTCGGGCTCGTAAGAGAAGGGTCGCCAGACTGATTGGCGCGCTCGGAATTTGTGCCAGGAACGTTTTGGCAAGCCTGGTTCTTCGAGAAAACCCTGACTGTAAAGGGAGTGCCGGAATTCACGGTAGTCGAGCCGTTCACCCGCCAGGCGCCGAACACAGCCTTCTCCCAACCCTTCTTGGCAAAGCGCTGGCGGTCGCCCAAAGGGAGCTGATAAGTGACCTGGCCGAGAAACTCGTGAGTCATGTTGAAGGAAGAAAGGCCGTAATCGCCGCGCGGATCGGCGTTGTTTTGGATCACCGTTTGGGCGCCCCCGCCGATCGTGCTGGCGTCGTCGAGAGACTTCGAGTAAGTGTAGCGCGCCGTGAAACCGAGGCCGCGCGACATGCGCTTTTGCAAACGCACTTGCACACCATGATAGATAGAAATTGCGCTGGAGGTATCGTACGTGAATCCCGCCGCTTTTGTTGCTCCGTTAGTTGCCGAACTGAAACCCAGAAGCTGGTCGAGATGGACGGCGCGCGTGCCCGTGTACATCAGTTCGAGGAACGTGCTTCGCGTCAAATTGTATTCGATGCCGAAATTCCAGAATATCAAGTAGGGGACCTGATAGTTTGGATTCACGGCCACGGTATTGGTCAGCGTTCCCGGCAGCGCAGTCGACAGGTTTGTCTGGAAGCTCAGAGGGATGGTTGTCGCCCCTTGCTGCGTCAGCGTGCTTGCCGTGGCGAAGGGCGGCTGGTTGGCCATCTCGCTCGCCAGCGTATTCATGTAGGACTCGATGTAAAACATGCTGGAACCGGCCCGAAGCGTCATCTGGTGCTGCCTGGAAAACCATTTTCCCGGCACCTGCCAGGCGATGGCCAGGCGGGGCGCAAAGTTTTTGTAATGGCCATGGAAGAGCGAGGCCGTGGGCCCCGCCAGGCAATTCCCGGTTGCGACTGGCGTAACGCACTGCTCCTGGGTGAAGTCCGAATTCACGGCGAGATTGGCGATGTGGCCGTTGATTTCCGTCGGCGGAGTGAATGCCTCGTAGCGCAGGCCGTACGTCACCGTAAATTTCGGAAACATGTGCCAGTCGTCGCTGAAATAGCCAATGAAGGCCCAGTTGCGGAAGTATGTGGCGGTGTCGCCGAATTGCACCTTCGTGTTCGCCGGATATCCGAGAAGAAAATCCGCGAAATCGTTTCCGATGCATGGCCCGGAGACGGTTGAAGACTGGCAGTTGGCGGGAGAGTTGACCGGAGCACCCGCGGCGGAGAGCTGGCTGGTCATCAATCCGGTGAACGAAAACTGGCCGTTCGGAGCGGGATCGGAATCGCGGGTAATTTCCATCTTGCGGACTTCGCCGCCGGCGGTGATGGTGTGCTTGGCTTCCATCCAGCGGAAACTGTCGACGTAGCGATACGTCTGGCTGCGCGCCAGATAAAAATTCGGATCGCTCAGCCCCGTAAAATTGGTGAAGCCGATGGAAGGCAGGCCGAAATCAAAGGGAGCCGCGGAAATTCCCGTGAGGCCGAGTTGCGCCCCGATATCCGTCAGATCGGAAAATTCGTTCAGGCCGAGCGACCGGTTGCGCGAAAAATACAGTTGCGACGTGTGCACGAACGTCTTAGTCCAGTTCTGCGTCAGCCCGATCATCGCGCTCTGCCCGCGCGTGAAGGTGTTTCCCTCAATCCCCGGAAAGCTGCTTAGAGAGTGCGTGGTCGCGTTGCTGAGGTTGTAATTCACCTGCAAGCTCAGCTTCGAAGAGATCTGGTGCGTGACGTTTATATTCAACCGGTTGCTCAGTCCCGGGACATTCGTCTGCAGGTGATAGTTGAAATTCTGCCCGGCCACATTGGTCACCGGAATATTGGGCAAGGGAATGTAGGCGAGCAGATTCGCCGCCTGCGTGCTGATCCGGTTGGTGGGAATGCAGGCCCCGGCCGCAGGCAGCGGAGACGACGGCGTGGCCTGGAAGCAGCCCGCATTGGACATCAAAGTTCTCGGGCCGGTCAGGTTCGACAACGGGTCATACAGTTGAACATTGTCCGCGCTGAAATCGCCGTTTCTCTCCGCCTGCGTGGGCACCGTCGCGAACTGGTCCACCGGACTTCGCGACCACGTTCCGCCGAAATTAATATAATAAAATGTTTTGTCGGTGCCGTCGTACATATGGGGAATCTTCAACGGCCCGCCGATATTGAGTCCGGCGGATTCCGTCCAACTGGAAATTTTGGCCGGGTTGGCTTCATAGAGAGAATACGGTCTGGCGTTCAGCGCGGAATCTCCAATGACGTCGTAAAAACTGAAGTGCGTGCGATTGATGCGCTGGCGGTTCAAGCGCTGCTCGCCCCACAGCGCGTCCACCGCTTGCGGCCCACCCTGAGGGCCGCGCCCCCGCACGCGACCGCCCGCGCCCCCGCGCTGGATGAAGACCCCGGGGCCTCCGACCGGTCCACCCCCGCCTGGCCCGCCGGGTCCACCGAATCCCGGCGGAGCGGTTTGTCCCGGGATGCCATTCTCACCGTTTCCGAATGCGCCGCGTGTGTCCGGTCCGCCTTCGCCGGGTTGCGGGAAGCCACCGGGCTGCATTAGTCCCATCGCAACAGTTCCCATCATCTGCACGGCGTCCGCGGAAGCGGCTTGTCCGAGTTGCCCGCCAGCCTCTTGAATATTTTGGTCCTCTGCTCCGATTTCAGAGGGATTCTCGTTTTGGCCGTTCAGGCCCAGTTGCTGAAACGAGCGACGTCCGCCTCCCTGGCCGTTGCCGCCTGGCCCGCCCTGCTGTCCATTGCGGCCGCCACTGCCGCGCTGCTGCGCTCCATTGCCGCCAGTCCTTCCGCCGGCAGGAGCAGTTGGGTTGTTATTCGCCGCATTCGCGCCTGGATTCGTCGCGGGAGGTGCCGCGCCGCCCACAGCTGGCGCGCTGGATGGGGCGGACTTGGCGCTCTCATTTGCAGGCGGGGCGCTTGGAGTTTGGGCCGCATTCTCCATTGCGGCAGGGGCAGCAATCGCCGCCAGAGTGCCCACTTCCATTTTCAAATCGATGGGCGCATGCGTTCCCGAAGACAGATCAATTTCGCTGGTTGCGGGTGCAAATCCAAGTTGGGAGACTTCCGCGCGGTAATGGCCTGCGGGAAGGGCGGGGAATTCAAATTTTCCGTTTTCATCGGTCCAGGTTATCCACGCTTTTCCTGTGGACGTATGAACGACGCGCAAGGTCGCGCCGGGAACGCCCGTGCCGTCGGGCGCGCGCACGGTTCCCGGCAACTGTGAGTCTGCGGGCTCATTAGCGTCCTGATTATCCTGCGCGGCGAGCGGAACACCGAAAGCGGCCAGCAGTACGAGCGGTCCGGCGAGCAGCACTGCCATTCTTCTACCCAACAACTTTCACGCCCCTTCGAGCCCTTAGAAGATACCGTTTTCCCGCTTCCCCGGTTCCAATATTCGCGGCCTGGAGGAAGGCCAGCTTCCAGCCTAATTCATCTCGTGCACTCTTAGACGGGACCCTGTCCCAAAGGGTTACCCGGCGTCTGGCATGACGGGCGGGGCCATGCGAAAATAACGGCCTGGAGACAGATTGAATCTCTTGCCCGCGATTGTATCAAGTGGCGCGGCAGCCGCAGCGGGAATTGCCGCCTGGGGCGCAGTGGTTCCGTCTTCGGAATTGTTTGGCCCGACGGTGCGGCACACGGCGTCCTCGCGGAAAATCGCGCTCACATTTGACGATGGGCCAAATCCGGCGGTCACTCCGCTGCTTCTGGAATTGTTTGACCGCTATTCTGTCCGCGCGACATTTTTCTTGATTGGGAAATTTGCGCGCGCCTGCCCGGAACTGGTGAAGGAAATTTCCGTGCGCGGCCACCTGGTCGGAAATCATACGGACACGCATGCCAATCTGTTTTTTTTGTCGCGCGCCGGAATTCGCGGCGAGCTGGCGCGCTGCCAGGATGCCGTCGCCGCCGCCTTACATTCGGAACCGCCGCTCTGGATGCGCCCGCCGTACGGTTACCGCAGCCCTTTGCTCCGCGGAGAAATTCGCCGCGCGGGAATGCGCGGGGTTGTGATGTGGTCGAAAATTTGCTGGGACTGGAAACCGCAGCCGCCCGCGCGTCTGATCGAGAGGCTCTCCCGCGTCGCTCGTCCGGACCGGCCGCATGGCGACATCGTGGTGATGCACGACGGCGATCATCGCGCTCTCGGCGGCGACCGCCATCATGTTGTCGCCGCGCTCGAACATTGGCTCCCGCGCTGGCGCGATGCAGGCTCGGAATTTGTTACAATGGAATCGTCGTCCGTAAGTGTAACGAGCGGACCGTTGCGATCGCCCCGCGCTTGAGCCGCTGAGTGCGGGCGCACAGAGGGCAGGGACATCATGGACGAGCGTCAGTTCTATACGGAAAAGCAGGAAACCAAAACCATTCCCCTCACTTGTCCGGCATGCCGCAGGGAAGACAACTATCCGATCCGCTGGATCGTGCGCACCAAAAAAAGCGAACTGCCGCGCGGCGCGGGAGAAGAGGACAAGAAGCGCTTCGCGCTGGCCCGTTCGTACATGGTTCGCGTGGATGAGCTGGTGGCCTGCCGCAAATGCCGCAAGCGCTTTGAACTGACCGGGCAGAGCGTCGTGCTGGTTACCTCCAACGTGGCTGCCCCCGACTCGGCGGATTTCGATCCCGAAAATTTTGGAAACAGGTAGGACAGGCTTCAACCTGTCTGCTTTTGAATGTTTTCAAGAGACGCAGTCAGGCTTGCGCGGGTTCGCCATCAAGACGTTGGAAACCAAAACAAAACAGCCTGAACATGCTGCGGAAAAGTAGTTTATTTCGTCATTCCGAGCGAAGCGAGGAATCTCTCTTCGATTTGCCCCATGAAAAGAAAGAGAGATTCCTCGCTTCGCTCGGAATGACAGAGTTCTGGAGGGGTTTTTCCGCGGCCTGTGAAGCCTGTTCCACTAAATCTCCGGATACATTTCGAAAAACGCTTCAACGGATTGCCGCAGCGTCTCCTCGATCTGCTCTTTGCTCCCTTCGATCAAGTGCATCGTCACGCGTCCCTTTCGTCCATCCTTCAGCGTGACGCCCGCATCGCCGACTTCGCCCAACTCGTCCGCAGGGAACAGCCGCATCCCGTAAACCAGCGCCAGCTTGGCCATCGTGTCTCCTCGTAAGAAAAACAACCTTAAGCTGGAGCAAGTAGCGCAGGCTTCAGCCCGTGGGTTTTTGTTTCGGCAAGCGCGACGCTACCTCCGACCAACCCCCGCAGGCTAAGGCCCGCGTCACTCTTACATCTTGTCCAAGCCTTCGTTCAGCTCGATATACGTCCCCCACGGATCGGTGATAAACGCCAAGGAGATGCCAAGGTCGGGTCTCTTGGTGAAAGGCATGTCGAACTTCACTCCGTTGGCCTCCGCCTTCTTGCAAAAGGCTTCGAGGCCAACGATCTCGAATCCGATGTGATCCAGCATGCGCCCCTTGGTCGGCACGGTTGCCGTGTCGGATTTCGTGAAGGTAAGATTCGCGCCGGGCACGTCTGCGGCGTCGAATTGGCCTCGTTTCCCTGGCTTGGCGCCGAACATCTTGGCGTACCACGACTGCATCTCCAGCACATTCGAAGAGCTCGCGGTGTCCGCGATGTAGAAATGCACGTGGTGAAATGCAATCGGAACGGTTTGTGTCTTGTCCTCCAGAATCTCGACGCGCAATAGATTGTCCGGCGTCCACACGAATCCCTGGCCGGGGTTCTGGCCCACTTCCGTCTTCAATCCGGCTGCCTTCCAGCGGGCCAGCGCCGCCGTGGTATCGGGCACATGAAAGCCAATGTGACCAACAACGGAGCCGACGGCCGGGGTCGTGCCGTCCCCTTTTCGTACCAGGATCAGGACGCCAGGAAATTTGAATACGTCGTTAGGGCCCAGTTTTCCGGGGACGCCGCCCATCGCCGTCCAGAACGTTTTGGCGGCCTCCACATCCGGCACCAAAAAATGCACGTGGCCCATGGATATGCCGGCGTCATTCGGTCCGGCCACTTGCGCCCAGGATGCGCGGGCGGGAATTAACATCGCGAGACCCAGAATCAGAATCAGTTTTTTCATTAGATCGCTCCTTGTGCCGTCCGAGTGGATGGAACTTCCGCCGTCCATCTCGGTCGGAATTCGCCTTCTGCTTCATAGATCGTTCTTTGAATCGTTGCGCATGACAGTAAGTTACCCGCCATTCCATGTCAAGAAAAGCCTTGCCCCGGTGGCTCCGGCATCTTGCCGGCGATTTTATAGTTGCGTTGCCCCACGCAAAATCGCCGGCAAGATGCCGGCGCCACCAGAGGGAATCGCATCGATTATCGGAACTACAACCCAGGCGGAGAGGGGTATAATCACGGCATCCTTGGGTTGAGAATCCGCATCGTAGCTGGCATCGGAGAAACCGCATGAAAATCACCTTGCTGGTTCTTGTCTTATTTGCGGGCTTATGCATTAGCGGGACTGTGCACGCCGCGCAGATGCCCGCTGGACCTGCGCCAGCCCCCGCGGTGCAAACTCCGCCAGCGCAGCCTCCAACGACGCCGGCCGCGGCCGCTTCCCCGGTTTCCGATTCTGCTCCGAGCGCCAAGCCGAAAAATTACGTGGTTCCTTCCGGCACACGCTTGCCTTTGATCCTGCACAACGCCGTGACCACGCGAAATGCCAAGCCGGGGGATCCGGTCTATCTCGAAACTCTCTTCCCGATCGTGATCGACAACCGAATTCTCATCCCCGCCGGATCCTACGTGCAGGGCGAGATTCAGGAAGCCACGCGCCCCGGCAAAGTAAAAGGCACGGGCGAAATTCGTCTGCGGCTGACTTCCATGGTTCTCTCGAACGGCTACGCGGTGGACTTCAACGCCGTCCCCACTAACGCCGGGACGGGTGGCAATGAAGCGACAGACAAAGAAGGAAAAATCCACGGCGATACGGACAAGGGTGATGACGTCGGAACGGTTTTGAAAACAACCGGAATTGGCGCCGGCGTCGGAGGAATCGCTACGCAGAGCGCCAAAGGTGCGGGCATCGGCGCGGGCGCAGGAGCAGCCGTCGGACTCGCCGCCGTGCTCCTCACGCGAGGCCCCGAACTGGAACTCCCGCGCGGCACAACTGTGGATGTGGTCACCGATCGTGCCATATATCTCGATGCCAGCCGCGCCAATTTCACTGATCCCGGCCGCGCCTCGCCGCTACCTGGCCCGCCCAGCCGCGAACCCACCCGCAGCCGTTCGCCGCTCTAGGTTTCAGTGGCGCAGGCTTCAGCCTGTGGATTTTCCGATCGGGCTCAAGCCGCAAACCCAACAGGCTGAAGCCTGTTCCACTAAAAGCCCGCTGCGGCGACATGAATGGAATTCGCGAAGGAAATTATATTACCCTTAAGTAACATCAACTACGCCGTAGCGGAACGGTCCGTGTTCGCTCGCTGAAACCGAAGCGGGCTGAACGCCTCGCAGTCGAAACTCAATCTTTTCTCGGCGATCCATTCGCCGATGACCTTTGCCGTGACCGGAGCAAGCAGAATTCCGTTGCGATAGTGCCCGGTCGCGAACACCAGCCCATCGATTTCCGCCGGCCCCAGGATGGGCAACTGATCGGGTGTGCCGGGCCGCAAGCCGCACCAGGTCTCGATGATTTCCGCCTTGGCCAGTTCCGGGACAAGCTCGTTTGCCGCCGAGAGGATTTTTTCGATACCGCCCGAAGTGACGCGCTTCTCGTAACCCGCGTTCTCGATCGTGCTGCCCACGACCACGGTCTGCGGACGCTCCCCGCCGCGGGGAACAAGATATCCGCGTTCGGAGCGCAGCACATGCCGAATGGGCGTTCCGGAATGCCGCAGCGCTGCCATCTGCCCGCGCACCGGAAGAGTCGGTGCATAGGGCGCCGCCTCAGGAATTTGCGATGACCAGCACCCCGCGGCCAACACCACCTGCGGCGCGTGAAAAATTTCGCCCTTTGAGGTTTTGACACCGGAGCATTTTTTCCCATCGAGGGCCAGCGAAGTCACTTCCATGCCTGGGCACAATGCTCCGCCGGCGGCAGCCGCAGCGGCCAATACCGCGGACGTCAGTGCGCGCGGCTCAATCGAACATTCGTCGGGAAGCAGCGCCGCCGCGCGAGCCTCCCGACCTAGCGCAGGTTCCATGCTTCTGGCTTCGTCCAGGCGCATCGGTTCACAGGCCAGCCCGAGCCCGTGGTGCAGCGCCACCAGCGTGCTCAATTCCCGCTCTGCCTCGCCACGGCAAATCACTTCGACCGCCCCACCGGTGCGAAAACCAGTGCGCAAGCCGGACGCATCTTCCACGGCTTCCACAAATTTTGGATACAACGCCAGGCTGGAGCGCCCCAGCGGAACGAGCGGTATCGCCGACGGGCAATCCGGAGCGGGCGACAACATTCCCGCCGCCGCCCAGGAAGCTTCGCGCATCATTTCCTGGCGGTCCAGCACGGCAACGCGCAAATTGCGCCCCGCCAGATCGAACGCGATCGACCCGCCGATAAGCCCCCCACCGACGATCACCACGTCGTAGGTTTTCACGCCAATATCTTATCAGCAATGAGGGTGGATGTCGGATTTTGCCACGTTTGGCCAGATGCTCCATCCTAAATCGATTTGTCGTAGTCTTTTCGCATTGAAAATTAACCCAAGGCTCACACCTTGATCAGAACGCGCCCCTTTGCCGCGCCCACGGCGCGGAATATGCCAGCCCGGGGCAACGCCCCGGGTATCGTGCCCGGGCAAAATCATCCGCCCTGAAAGAGCGGAAGGGATTTCTGCGCCCTTCCAGGGCGCACCCCGATCGATTGTTTTTGAAACCCAGGGCGCTGCGCTGGGCATGCATACGGCGGCGCTTGCAGCGCCGAAATCCGCGTTAGTTGAAATTGTTTTTGGTCTTGGAGGAAATGCGCCCGTGAACCTAAAACGATTTCACGAGTTCAGCGGAAAGAACGCGGGCCTTTTCAGCGAGGCTCTGAGCGCGGACCCAGTCGTCGACCATGATGGCCTCATGAGACTGAGTTAGGAATCCTTTTATTTTTTCGGTCAGATCTTTTTGCGGCGGGCTGAGTTGCTTGCCATTCGCAAGCTGCAGATTTTTTTCCGCGGTTGTAATGTTGTCGGTCGTATTTTTCTTCGTCGCTGCCAGGTCCCTGGCGGAGAGTTGCGGCGAAATTTGCGGCGGCGCGGGCTTGGCCGGAGACGGGTCGGCCGTCTCCGCCGGCGCGGGGCGACGAGGCGCGGCGGGGCGTTTGCCTGGCGCGGGCGGGGGGGCCGGAGACGGCACCTCCGGCGCGGGTTCCTCAGTCGTGGTTACCGGCGGCGGCGCTTCCGGCGGCGGCATGGGCGAAGCATCTTCCGGCGGCGGCGCGCTCACCGACGGCGGCGCGGCGCGCACGATGTGCTTGCTCGCGCACCCCACCAGCCCGGCGGAGACTGCACACAGCAGCGCGAGAAGTTGGATTTTTCGCATCAGATACTCCTCGCGACTGCCGCGCCCGGTTCCCGCGGGCGGGAGAGCGCGGATTCCGTCTGGCGTGCCAGCGGCAAATTGATCCGAAACGTCGTGCCGCGTCCAACCTCGGTCTCGAATTCGATGGATCCATTGTGCAGTTGCACAGTTCTGAAAGTGCTCGCCAGTCCGATCCCGCTTCCTCCCGGCCGTGTCGTAAAGAAAAGTTGGAAGATTCGCTGCCTGTGTTCGGGAGCGATGCCGCGGCCCGTGTCCCGAATTTCAATCTCGGCCATTTCTCCGTGCCGGCGAAGCGCGACGAAAAGCTGGCCTCCTCCGGGCATGGCCTCGAGAGCGTTCACCAATAAATTAATCAGCGCCTGCTTCAACAACGGTTTGTCGACCAACACTTTCGCCACGCCGGCGTCCAGGCGGGACTCCAGTATGATATTGGCCCTGTCGAACTCGGGCCGCTCCACGGCCAGCACATCCTCCAGAATTTCCTTGAGGCTGGACTCCTCCTGGTGCATCTCTGGAGGACGCGTGAAATCGAGGAAGCGTTTCACAACACTGTCCAGCCGGTCAATCTCATTGTCTAAAATGCGAACCGCCTGCAGCGGCAACCCGTCGACGTCCGGCAGGCTGGCTTTCAGGTTTTCCAGCCAGATGCGCATCGAGTTCAGCGGATTTTTCACTTCGTGGGCCACGCCCGCGGTGATGCGTCCGAGATTCGCGAGGCGCTCGGAAACCTGCAACTGCGTGCCGATGCGTTCTCTCGATTCCAGATCCTTGAATTTTACGAGCGTGCCCATTCGTGCGTCGCCCTCGCCGATGACTTCGACGCTCACGCCCACCCGCCGTGGCGGACCATCGATGCCCGACAGCACCACTTCGGCCGATGCGACCGGTTCGAGTTCGCCATCGCGCAGCTTGATCGCCTCCCGGACATTATGATCGGGAGGAAAAATATCTTCCGCGCGGCGCCCCAGAAGTTGATCCGACGGCATGGCCAGAAACCGCTCGACGGCGGGACTCACCATGACCGCCCGGCCATCGATGGAAAACAGCAGCAACCCATCGTCCAGCCCGCCGAGGACTTGATCGATATTTTCACGCAAATTGCTGAAAATTTCGCGGACTCCGCGCAGCTGCATTCCAATCTGGCTGATTTTGGTGCTGACCTGGCCGAATTCGTCTCCGCGCTCCAGCGGTTTCTGGTCGAATTCTCCTTTCGATATGTGGTCCAATTGGTCCGTGATCCTCTTGATCGGCGCCAGGGAAATGCTGCTCACGATCAATCCAAGCAAAACGGAAATTCCCACCGAAGCCAGCGCGAGCAGCGCCGCCGATCGCAGGGCCGGAGTGATATTCGCGCGCAGCAGGCCGGTCTGCACCGCAACGCGAACGGACCCGAAGGGAATCTGGTGGCCGGGCCGGCCCAATTGGAATGGGTAAGTCGCTTCGTAAGCGCGCAGCGGCGGACCGTACATCAGGCGGTAGAGTTCCTTCAGCTGGTTTATCGAGCCGTTGGAAACAAGCTCTTCGATGCGGGCCCGCACGGGCACCGATTTCCCGGGCAGAGACTTGTCGCTGGAGACCAGCACGACGCCGTTGACGTCGGAGATGGAAACCTCATAAATCAGCGGTGAATACTCAAGCTGGGCGTCAATCGAGGAAGCCAGCGGCGCGCTGTCGTCAAATGCTTTCTGGACATAGGCGCGTAAATCCGTCGTGCTGTCGGAAGCAGGTACCTCTCCCGCTTTGGCGGCGTCGGCCAGGGCGATCTGTGCCTGAAAAAATATCTGTCTGGCAACCAGTTGGGCGCGATCGTCCGCCTGCCGGATGACCTGCCGCGCCAGGTTCATCACGTAGAGCGTGGAATTCACGCCCACCACGGCGAGAACCAGCGCCGCTGTGGTCAGCGTAATCTTCGTTTTCAGGCGGAATTGCATGCGTTGCCCTGCGCCTCACTGCGAGGAAGATTTCGCAGCCTCGTATTCCTTCAGCTTATTGTGCAGGGTTTTCAGGCTGATTCCCAGCAATTCGGCGGCGCGTGTTTTGTTATTAGTAGATGCCAGGGTCTGCAATATGAGTTCGCGTTCGGCCGCTTCCACCGTGGTTCCCAGCGGAAACCGCAACGAGGCCAGATCAGAAGCGGTGGCCGCCGGCGCGTGCCCGAAATCCGCCGGCAGGCTGGCGCGGCCAATAAGGTCGCGGTCGGAAACAATTGCGGCGCGCTCCAGCACATTGCGCAGTTCGCGCACATTGCCCGGCCAGGAGTAGCTCGCAAACAGATCGAGCACTTCGGGATTCACGCCGCGAACGTGTCGCCCGTGCTTGACGTTGATCTCGCGCAAAATGTGTTCCACCAGAAGCGGAATGTCTTCCTTGTGATCGCGCAGCGGCGGCAGCTGAATATGAAATACGTTCAGGCGGAAATAGAGGTCCTGCCGCAATTCTCCCTTGGCCACGGCCTGCTCGGGTTCCTTATTTGTCGCAGCGAGGACACGCACGTCCACCGGTGTTTCCACTTTGCTGCCCAGGCGGCGCACTTTGTGATCCTCCAGCACGCGCAGCAATTTCGCCTGCGTCGGCGCGGGCATTTCCCCGATTTCATCGAGCAGCAGCGTACCGCCATCAGCCAACTCGAAACATCCCAGCCGCCGTTCCGCCGCGCCGGTGAACGCACCACGTTCGTGGCCGAAAATTTCGCTTTCCATCAACGATTCGGGGATCGCGGAACAATTGATGGCGATGAAAGGGCGGTCGCCGCGCGGCGATAACCGGTGAATTGTGCGCGCCAGAATTTCCTTTCCTGATCCGGTTTCGCCCGTCATCAGCACGGACGCCGACGATGGCGCCACCTGCTCCACCAGATGCATGACCTCCTGCATCACTTTGGACTGACCTACCAGGTCGCCCAGTTTGCCGGATTCGCGCAGTTGACGCGTCAGCGCCGCAACTTGCTTGCGGTCTCGCACGCGCCCGAGCGCCCGGTCCAGCAGCACATGCAGCACCGCGCCCTTCAGCGGCTTTTCGATGTACCAGAATGCGCCGGCTTCTATGGCGGCCACGATGCGCTCTTCGCTGCCCTTGCCCGTGATGACAATCGCCGGAACGTGTTGCAATTCTTCGCCGAGCCGCGCCAACAGGTCCAGGCCGTTCATTCCGGGCAGCTCCACGTCGGCGATCAGCACTGCGGGAGCAAACTCGGAAAATTTTGCCAGGGCGTCTTCGGCGCTACTTACGCCCAGCACTTCATATCCCCACCGGCGTAAGAGCGCTTCGTATCCCAGGCGTGCGTTTTCTTCGTCCTCGACGATCAGGACGCGGTCAGGAGAAGGTTTCGCAGTTTCAAATCGGGTCGCTTCAGCCATTCAGTTTTTTGCAGTCCCTGGGACGTAGGGGCGGCGCCTCCCTCCGAATCTACCAGTACCGCCCCGGTAATGCCAAGCTGAGATACATGGCGAGCGCTTCTTGGCTCCAACCCCTGCCACTGATTCAGATGGATGCACCAGCGGAGGACAAGTTCGCGCTCTGGCGGCCGTTGTCGCAACTCTGCATATTTAAAGAATTCATTTCGCAGCGCTGTGGCCGGCGCACTGCAACACACCCAGGTATCTGCTCCATGGACCCACGGCCTCGCGATACTGGTGGGCCATGATTCTTGTGATTTTGGTGCAGATGAGTCAGGTCGTGAGCCGCCCAGCTCGCCAGCAATTGAGAAAGAGTAGCTGCTCCGAGGGCCGGATGCCGTCCACTTCGCTCGAGATCTTCCTTCCGCAGATTCAATGCGCGTAGTTCGGTCAGGCTTTCCGATCGCAAACTGGCGAACTCATCCAAAAGTTGCCCTAGCGATTTCCCTTTACTGTCCCGAATTTGTTTCCATCGATCGAAGGGCTCAAACTCCCGACTCTCGCCAAATTGCAGGATCATCCTCGCCCGCGGCATCCAATTCGTGCGTTCGCCGTTAATCAGATGGCCGACGACGTCGAACGCGTTCATGGTCTTTTCACCTTCGTTTCGCATGGTCCACGATTCCGGCAGGTCGCGCAGTAGCGCATCGAGCGCAGCGGGGGTGCGCATGAGCAGCGATATGGTCTGTTCCACGTTCTGTTCCATGACTCTCCTCAATTCCTAAACGGCCCTTTTCGAGAATCTATAATTTTATCTTCACCGCCTTGCAGCGTCATCACATCGTGGACATCCGGTGATGCAATCTTGAGTGTGTAAAAGGAAAGAGCGTGCAGGTTTTGTTGTAGGGTGTTTGCCCCGTGAGCTCGGAGGGTTGGGCGTTCTTCTCTTTTCAATCCCGTTTGCATCTTTACTGATTCAGATACAACGGCCGGTCAAGCGCCAGTTCGAGCTTCGTTCCTTTCGGCAAATCGATTTCCTGGCCGAATCCAGAGGACGCCAGGAAACCTGCGACGCCGCCCGCCGCGGCGCCTACGGCCGCCGCTTTGCCGTTATGAGCGGCGACTCCAGCCGCGCTGCCCATCGCCGCGCCAGCCGCAGTGGCTTGGACCACCTGCGCCCCCTTGCTGGTGCGCGCCTCGATTTCGCCCTCTTTGCTCTCGCCCGGCCGGACGCTGTACTCGCCGGGAACGCTGGCAACTTCCGCTACAATGGGCAAACTGCCGCGCCGGGTGTCGATATCGTCAAAAGTCAGCCACAGGCGGGCGCGCCCGGTCAACCCTCCCGGCTCAATACGGCTGATATGCCCCAGTATCTTCGCCCCCGCGGGAAGCACGTAACCGCTGGAAAACTCAAGGGGCTCCATGGTTTTCACCGCAAACTTCTTGTTGACCTTGTCTTTGCCCGTGTTCATTTCCTCTTCCAGGCGGACCAGGAAATGCGTTCCAGTCTGGACCAGATCAGCCGCTGCAGCCGGGGCCGCGTTTCTGCTTTGCCTCGCTTCCGCCGGAGCCGAGTACACGAATTCGCTGCACAAAAGCAAAATAGCCGCAGTCCCAGCGGCCAAAAACGGGAAAATCTTCCGCATATTTGCCTCCTCTGGCCTGCCTTGTTGGGACAATCTCGCCCGGCGCGAGTGTGGATTTTCCATTCCTCGCGTTAAAACCCGCAGGCTGAAGCCCGCGCAATGAGATGGCCCCGGAACCTCTTGGGTGGCCTGCGGAAATTCCCGGGAAGCTGCCTTCCACCGGCAAGGAGGTCTTCTCAAATCCTTGCCCGCCAAAGGAATAGGTGGGAAAAAATCTTTTGTGAGGTTCACTGCCAATATATAATGGCGCGCGTTCCTGGTTCAAAGGTAGGCAATGGTTGGGGGCTGCCTGAAAACAGACCTTGCGTCCGGGAATGGAATCTTCCTTAATGGTCCGACGCTCAGGGCTATCACTGGTTTCAAATTGAACTTGCTGCTCGCGGAGGTTTACGTTTATGTTGCGACTGATGATGCGGGGCGCAGGGATTTTGATTTTAATTTTCCTGCTGGTTCCGGCCGGTTTCTCGAAGCGTGCCGCAAAGAAGGCCCACAAGGACCTCAAGGCGACTGACGACGCGGCAGTTGCGGTTTCTCCCGATCCTGCTGCCCCATCCGATCCCGCAAAGGCCGCTGAAACCGATAACGCGGAAGGGACTTCCACGGTTGCGCCTGCCCCCCCAGCGCAAGGCGCGGCGAACAGCAAAAAAGACACGAACGATGACAGACCGAATCCGATATTTACACCCATGCTGGCCACCACTGGGACCATTGGGTTGTTCACACTTGAGACAGCCGATACCATTCCGAAGGGAGGTTTTGCCTTCTCCGCATTCGGAAATAAATTCGGCCGCATGCCCGGCAGCGTCACCATCCTCCAATTCGGCGTGGATCTTAGTTACGGCATTACGGACAACTTGAATGCCTATGCTGCCTTTGACCCGTATGGGCATGTGCATGTCGGATGTCCCGGCCAGTTGAGTTTGCGGTCGATTCCCCTGTCGAATACCTGTGCCCCTGTGGCCTTCGGAAGCTCGATCCCCAATTCGTTCTTCCCGGTGGTCGCCGGCAGCGGTCCAGGGTATGTGGAGGATTACCCTTTTGCCGCCAACAATACCGGTGGAATCGGGGGCATAACTCTCGGGCTCAAGTACGCGTTCCTGTCCGAGAGGCATGGGGCCCCGGTGAGCTTTTCGATCCGCAACGATCTGAATATTTCCACCAGAACGGAAGTGAACAAGCTGCTGGCGAACGGAACGCAAGGGAGCCCACTCAGCGATATGGTTTCCCTGGCGCTTAGCAAGCAATGGGGCAACCTCGTTACTGGAACCTTCAACCTCGGATATATGTTTGTCCGCGCCCCGCGCGACAATATGAGCGAACCCCTATTTGCCATGCCGGATCAGCTTCGTACCGGGGTGGGGTTCCAAATGTTCCCCGGGAGACGCTTCCAGCCGATGATGGAGTACTCGGGCGTAGTTTTCGTCACCGCTCCGGCCACGCCGCCGGACAATTCTTTTGGCGCGCGTGATCCCATCGATGGAGTATGGGGATTGCGCATGTATCCCTTGAAGTATCTCGCTATCGACGTGGGCTACCGGTACATGCTGAATTTGAGGGACCTCAACGATCGCCACGGATTTGTGGTAAAGATTGGGACCGCCTCGTGGCCCGAGAAGGCCGCGCCGGTCAATCATCCGCCTACGATTTCGTGCACTGCCGACAAGAGTTCGGTGTATCTCGATTCCGGCGATATGGTTACGGTTAGCTGCACGGCCTCGGATCCCGATGACGATCCCTTGACCTACACCTGGTCGTCGACCTGCGGCAAGGTGGACGGCACTGGAGCGCAGGTTCGTTGGCTTTCCGCTGGTGTGCCGCTCGGATCGTGCACCATCACGGCGAAAGTAGACGATGGCCGGGGCGGCTCAGCCAATTCCAGCGTGGCCGTCCGCGTCGAACCCAAGCCAAATCATCCTCCGACGATTTCCTGCTCGGCGGACCGTTCCTCGGTCTTTGCTGGTGAGAAGGTTCACATCACTACGAATGCCAGCGACCCCGACGGCGACCGCTTGACCTACACCTGGCGCGCTAACGCCGGACAGATTGTGGGCAACGGCGCCGCCGTGGACTTCGACACGACCGGCCTCGCTCCGGGAAATTACACAGTGACGGCGCGCGTGGAAGATGGTCGCGGCGGGGCCGCGGATTGCTCGTCAACGATCGAAGTGAAGGCTGTGCCTCCGCCGCCGCAAGCCAGCAAGATCAGCGATTGCGCCTTCGGCAAACCGCTCAGCACGCGCATCGACAACGTTTGCAAACGCATCCTCGATGACGTCGCGCTGCGCCTGCAGAATGAGCCGCGGGGCAGCGCCGTGATCATTGGTTACTCCGATCCGAAAGAGGCCAAGCCCGAGAAAATTGCCGGCGACCGCGCCACCAACGGCGTGAAATATCTCGGCGAAAAGGGCATTGACCCGTCGCGGGTCACGACACGCACCGGCAGCGGCCAGGCCGGCGCAACCGATAACCGCCGCATCGATGTCATCTGGGTGCCGGAGGGTGCAACGTACTAGCCCCAGTGGCGCGGGCTTCAGCCTGCGGGGGGTAGGTGTCCTTGCAGGCACCAAAACCCACAGGCACAAGCCTGCGCCACCAAATCCGCATGGCATTAAGCATGTAGCATGTCTAGTGAGAATTCGCGGTCACTTGGGAGAATCTGTAGGAGAAGCGGTGTTGGGGAGCCGTCGCAAGACAATCAAATATGCCTGCGCCGACTCTTCGCTCGCGGCTCTGACTGTTGCAGGCGCCTGAGCGACCACATAATTTCCGGGCGCAGTGAATTCATCGAAAGCGACTCTTAAGTTCAAATCACCTGCCTTTTTCAATCGCACAATGAAATTTCCGCCCGAATCGGTGACGGCCAGATCGGCGCCGATTCGAAGGGCTGCCCCCTCGATCGGCTCTCCCTGGGGATCGAGGACCTGGCCGTGCACGGCATTCCGGAAGAAGGCTCCGGAGAAAGACGTCCCTGGCGAAGCGGGCCCCAATCCGCGGTAGGCGTAGGTGGAAGCGTAGGCGGTGTAGCGCAATTGGCCGAGAGGCGTGACATTCGTGGCCGCGTCGAACTGAACACCATGCGGCAATTGAAAGTGAAGACTCACAACGACGACCTGCTTCAATTGATTCGGGCCGGCTTGCACGAAAGGCAAATACACAGTCTGGTAGTCCACGCTCAGCGTCGCGAAATTGGAGATGAAATTTCCGCCAAAGGCAATCCCCGTTTGGCCGTTGCCGTGGGTGATGACTTGATTCACGCTGAGCCTTGAACTGAAGGTTTCTCGAATGTTCCCCACGATGCTGTGCGATCCGCGGCCGGACGCGCGCGTGCCCAGATAATCCACGCCTGCTCCCAGCCTGCGCGTGAAATCGCGGTGCGCGCCCAGCGCGTAGGCTTCGGATTTCCCGAAAGAAGAAGTAGATGACTGATAGAGTGAGCCATAAAGCTGTGTGCCGGAGAACCCGGTCCAGATCCCGAAACCGTTTACCGCGGCCCGCGTGGCCAGGCCTGCTTCCGGCGGTGCAAGGTAGTTGTTGCGGCTGGCGACAATGCGAACCTGCTGGATCGGGGCATATTCGACGCGGATATTTTCGCGATCGCTTTCCGTGAGTTGCGGAGCGCTGACTTCCACCCGTTGGAATTTGTTCCCCGCAAGCGTATAGCTGGCGTCCACCGAAATCCGGGGATCGCTCCATGAGAAACTCGAAGCCTCGTACGCCTGATTATTTCCCACGCCGCCGGAAAGCGCCATCTTAATGTCTTTTCTCGCGGCCCATTCCACGGATTGGATCGATGTCTGGCGGCTCGCGAACAGGTTTCGCGAGAACCACCGCAGCGAGGGAGAGATTTGCCGTTCGTAGAAAATTGCCGTGGCGAAAGAGCCGCTGCGCGCGACGTTAAGGAAAGGCGCCCAGTAGGCGGTCGAAGTCGTTCCGACAAACACATACAGGCGTGTGTCTTGGCTTTTCTTTAAAACGCTCAGGCCCCGCCCATAGAAATAGTAGGAACGGTCGAATATATCCGTCGGAAACACAAGCGGAATCTCCTGATCGCCCGCGTCCAGCAAGGCCCCGTGATACAAATGCAATAAGGAAAAACCCAGGCTTGGTCCGTTCATATAACCCAGGTCAAAACGGCCCGTGTAGTCCGGCGTGCGCATTTCGACCGATCCGCCGTGCGCGTCAAACAGGGAAGATGAGCCGCCGGTGAGAGCGAAGGCTTGTCCGTGCGCCTCCTGGCAGATAGCCAGGCCAACGAAACACACGAATGCGTACCGAATCAGGCATCGCGCCAATCCGCATGTCCCGCGCCGCGGCCGGGAGCTGGTTCTCACTGTGCCGCGCTGGCCACCTTAAGATCCGATTCCATCTTGAAGCGGTCGAAACTTAATTGGATGTGTTCCGGCTCTGTGGATCCATCCCATTCCAGCTCCAGCAAGCGCCGCTGGCCGGGAAACAGCGGGAAGCCCGCGTAGGCCTGCTTGCCGTTGGCCGAGGTAACTTCCACTTCGCGTACACGGCTGAACTCGCTGCCGTGATTCTCCACCTCGGCGACGATTTTGCGTTTGTTGCCCGCGGGGGAAGACTCGGCACGGACCCAGGCGACTTGATCGCGCTCCAGGGTTTTCTTGTCCAGGAGATAAACGGTGTGCGGCAACTGGATGGCCAGCTTGATTCCGGTGGTCGTCGTCGATCCGGTGACGGTTGCATAGATGCAAAACCAATTCGGCAGCGTTTCCGAACTCGCCTTGTAAAAGACGAAATAAGTTTGCTTTGGTTGCAGCCGGAAACTGGTCGAGGAAAGCTGCACGTGAATCTCCGGGTCGAGCTTGCGGAAAGTCGGGTTTCCGTTGGCGTCCACAGCGAAGCTGTGCGGTTCGAGGACGACGGTAAGAGGAACTTCCTGATCGTTATAAATCTGGAAACGCCCGTCGGCCTTGCCCTGATATTCCTGAATTACCGGAGAAATTGTTTGCGCGTGCGCCTGCGTCACCGCCGCAAAAAGCAAAAGCAATATCCCGAAACATCGTTTCATTGCCCCCCCCAGTAAGAAGTTTGTACGTACAATTCAAACGCCAGCCGCGGATTACAGGGCTTGCGCCTGAATATTCAACACTCCTGTGTAGAGTCCGGCCGGAAGTCCCAAACCCACGGTGCTAATCCTTAAATTCAAAGTGTCCGTATGATTGCCTGTCCTGTTGTTGCCCAGAATTCTTGTCGTAGAAAGCGTTATGCTGCTTCCTGCCGCGAAGGGGCTCGCTCCCGTGAACGCTCCAAATCCTCCGCCATTGACACTACCCGTCACGCTGGACGAGGGAATATTGTCCGCGGCGCCGTCGGTGAGAGCCGCAGCCGCGCTGGTGAAGTAGGCATATACGGTGACAGCGCCGACCGCGGGTTTCAATGTCCAGCTGGTGTTTACAGTAACCGGCACGCTTCCATTTGCCGTTCCGTTCGGCACGAGCGCGAAATTCACCAGACCGGGCGCAGCGGTAACCGTCAGTGAAGTGGTCAGGCCCGCGGCCAGGTTGACGCCGGCGATATTGGAATTGAGTTGCGCTCGCGCGGGAGCCACTGACAGGAGCATCCCCAGCATGGCGATGGCCGGGATTGCAAGCCGCCACAGCTTCGCCGGGACTGCTTTCCTTGTCGAATTGGCGGCGAACATGAACACCGTGATCAGGCTCCTCTTGAGCTGAATACCAGTTACGGGGTTACGTAGATACCGGATCGGAGGGATCGCGCGGCGCTGGTTCGGACGCTCTGCCGTGCGTCCGAACCGCCGTCACCGCGAAGCATTTCGGCTCTCCAATGATCCCCAGCGAAGCGCTTGGCATTAAATCGCTTGCGCCTGGAGGTTGAGAGTCCCGGTATAGGTTGCCGCGGGCAGCGACAAACCGGTCGTATTAATGATCAGGGCGATCGAATCAGGGCCGTGGGTGACATTGAACGGTCCTGCAGCGGTAATCGCTTGGGTGAAGATTGTCATACCAGTTGCGCCGCTGAAGGGCGTAGCACCGGTAAACGGATTCGCGCCGCCGCCATTGACGTTTCCAGTCACGCTGGCCACCGGGATGTTATCGCCAGCCCCGTCGGTCAGCGCATTGCCGGTCGAGAAGTAGGCATAGACCTTGACGCTGGTACGGGTCTTGGCGAGCGCCCAAGTCGTTGTGACTGTGACTGGCGCGCTGCCGTTGGCCGGTCCATTTGGTGCCAGAGCAAAGTTCACTGTCGCAGGACCTGCCACAACCGTCAGGGATTCCGCCAAGGGGGCATTGAGGGCCACCGTTTGATTGACGGAATTGAGCTGGGCGTGCGAGGCCGGGACGAACACAAAAGCCAGAACGAATGCAGAAAGCACAACCCAGGACTTGAAAGAAAAACGCATGTAGCCTCCGGTAATTTAAATTTTAGAGTCACCAGGACGTCACAGTCCTCAGTGCTCCTGGAGCGCGACGACTGAAAACTCTCTTACCGACCTCGCTCGCAGTACGTCTGTTTTACGTTTCATAGTGGAACGCCGCTGTAGTACGGCGGTACTCATTCCTAAGTGTAAATACCCAAATTGAAACAGGAAGTACCGCGGCCTCTTCAGAATGAAGGATGTAAGTGTATGAGCCTGCGCGACTTTTGTCTCATTTTGGCTTCACCCGGCAGGCATGGAACGAATGGAAAGTGAAGTTCATCTCTTCGGAAAATTCCATCTGTGAGTTAGCAACCCGCGACTACACTACAGGATTGGTAAATAAATCTCGACGCCCGGGCATGGAGCAAACGCCTGTAGAATAGCTGTACAATACAGGTTTGTTGCGGGGTAAAGTCTCGAAAGCCAATATTTCGCCATGCGCAAGTTTGTCCTAATCGTTTTGTCTTTGTTCACCGCCACGCTCGTGCAGGCTCAGACGTGGAAATCGCTCGGACCGCCAGGTGGCGACGTCCGCGCCCTCGCAGGCGATCCTGCGCGGCCTTCACGGATTTTTCTGGGCACGGCGGACGGCCATATTTTCGGCTCTGAGGATTCCGGCGCGCATTGGTCGTTGCTTGGCCGCGCGAGTTCGCGGCTCGACGCGGTCATCACTGCTATCGTCGTGGACCCGCGAGATGGGAATGTGCTGTACGCATCCTCCTGGACGAGGGACACGGCTGTCGGGGGTGGAGTATTTCGCAGCGCCGACGGAGGCCGCACCTGGAGCGCCGCGGGCCTCGCGGGCCAGGCCGTGCGCGCGCTGGCCATGGCGCCCTCTGACCCGAACGTGCTTGTGGCCGGGACACTGGACGGCGTCTACCGGTCCCTTGACGCCTCCAAGACTTGGGAGCGAATTTCACCAGAACGTCACGAGGAATTGCGAAACCTTGATTCCCTGGCCATCGATCCGCGCGACCCGCAAACCATCTACGCGGGGACGTTCCACCTTCCCTGGAAGACGGCCGATGGCGGGCGCACGTGGCATCCCATTCACGAGGGGATGATTGACGATTCCGACGTCATGAGCCTGCTCATCGATGGGGCAAACTCCCGACTCATTTACGCCAGCGCCTGTTCGGGCATCTACCGCAGTGACGACGGCGCCACCCAGTGGAGGAAGATCCAGGGCATTCCTTATACCGCTCGACGCACATACGCCATTGCGCAGGATCCGAAGCAACTGGGCAGCGTTTACGCGGCTACCTCGGAAGGCCTGTGGAAGACGGCGGATGCAGGAATGACGTGGCGGCGTACGACCCCCGAGTCCTGGGTGGTCAACACCGTGGTGGTCGCCGAAGGCCAGCCCGGGCGCGTTTTGATCGGGACCGAGCAACTCGGCGTTCTTGCGAGCGACGACGGGGGAGAGCATTTCCAGGAGGCCAACACAGGGTTCGAACACCGGCAAATTCTCGCCCTTGGACTGGACGCGAAACGTCCCGGCCGCATTCTAGCCCTGCTGGCAAACGCGCCCGAACCCATCCTGGCAACCGAGGATGATGGGCGGACGTGGTTGCCGCTTGGGGCTGGTCTCCGTGCCGAACAGGCTTTGCGCGTGTACGCCGCCCCGGATGCCGCGTGGTGGGTTTCCATAGCCCACGGCGGCCTCATGCGCTATGACGCCTTGAAGAACTCCTGGAAGCAGGCCGGAATCGTTGTTGACGGCGCTCCAGACAAGACCGAACCCGGCTCCGGGAAAACTGTAACTGCATCCAGCCCGCTGGATCACGCCCTAAGGCGGCCCCAGGCAGCCCGCACATCAGCGAACAGGGACAAAAGCGTCCCACGGCCGCTGCTGGATGTTGTCACGGACTTGGCATTCAGTTCGAAGGAATGGTACGCCGCAACGCGGACTGGCCTGCTGGTGTCCGCCGACCAGGGAGCGACCTGGAGAAGGAAGTCTGCCGGCCCGCTGTCTTCGCTGCCCGTCCAATCGGTGCGTGTTTCCTCCAGCGGCCGGCGGATCAGGGTCGTCTCGATGCGGGGGCTGGTATTTACGGAAGACGGCGGGAACGCCTGGGTGTGGCACGATTTGCCTTTGAATTCGGGCGGCGCGGTCAAGTTGGATGTCCAACCCGGTGACGAAAATACGCTGGTGGCGACGGCCCGTAATGGCCTCTATATTTCGCGCGATGCGGGAAAAACATGGCAGCAGGCGGCGTCCGGCCTGCCCTCCACCCCCGTGCAGGGTTTTGCCGCGACCGGCGGGGTGTTTGTGGCCTCCATGAGCACTGGAGGGCTGTTTGTTTCTTCCAACGCCGGCCGGACATGGGACCGCGTCCCCGGGACGCGGGCCGACGGTTTTTTTGCGGCGGTGGTGGCGTCGACGAGCGAGCCCGGAGTGATTTTCGCGGCGTCTGCTACCGAGGGCCTTTACAAGGTGGAATGGCCCGGCTCCGCGTCAAGCGGCACGGGCCTTCCTGACCGTTCGCGGATGGAAAAAGGCCGCTAAAAATCAGGCCCGATCGGCAGGAAGAAGGTTGTATACCGCGGTTGCCGGGCCGTCCGGATTCGAGAAGCGTTCCGTTTTGAACCCCAGGCCATTCCCAATCTTGCTTCATCTACTTCCTAAAGAGATTACCTTCTGAGGGAAGGGAATTGACTTGCATTCGTTCCCGATTCGGCAATAGAATCCTCGACAAATGTGAGGGTTTGTCACGATAAGTGACACGAGTGGCCCGATTTATGACTTTCTCCTGATTTGGCACGTTTGTTGCTCCTGTTTTGAAAAGAGGCCCCCAGCCATGCAAACGAAAATGGAAGCGGATACCAAAGTGGAAGCACTCGCCGCGCGAAATACGACCTTCAGCCTGCTGGTGGTTGACGACGAAGTGGCCACTCGAAATTTGTGCCGCGATGTCGCCGCCGACGCCGGGCTGCAAGTGTATGCAGCGGCGACCACCGAGGAGGCGCTGGAAATCCTGGACCAGTATCCGGTGGACATTGTCGTCACGGATTTGCAGGTGCCGCAGCTTGGCGGCCTGGAGCTGTTGAAACGTACCCATGCGAATAATGCGGAAATTGCGGTGATGGTGCTGACGCAATACGGAACCATCGCCACAGCCATCGAGGCCACCCGGCTGGGGGCCACGGATTACGTGACAAAACCGTTTCACGTGGACGAATTGCGCGCCAAGCTGGATCGACTGATTCATTCCATCGAAGTCGATCAGGAGAATCGCCTGATGCGCGAGGAGTTGCGCACGCGGCCGGGTTTTGGCGGGCTCATCGGCATGTCGCCGCGGATGCAGCGCGTGTACAAGCTGATCCAGAAGGTGGCGCAGCATAATTATCCGGTACTGATTCTGGGAGAGAGTGGAACGGGAAAGGAACTGGTCGCGCGTTCGATTCATTTTTCCGGGCAGCGCAAAAATAAGCCGTTTGCACCGGTGGACTGCTCCTCGCTCGTGCCTACGCTCATCGAATCGGAGCTGTTCGGGTACGTCAAGGGGGCGTTCACGGGGGCCCAGCACACCAAGCAGGGTTTGTTCGAAGCCGCCGGAGAGGGCACGCTTTTTCTGGATGAAATCGGCGATCTGCCGATCGACCTGCAGGCCAAGCTGCTGCGCGCATTGCAGGAGCGCGAAATCAAACCCGTGGGTTCAAACGAGCGAATCGGCATCCGCGCGCGGGTGATCGCCGCGACCAACCGGGACCTGGAATCGGCCATTCGAACCGGGGGATTCCGCCAGGACCTGTATTTCCGCCTGAACGTGGTGCAGATCAAGCTGCCCCCGCTGCGCGAGCGCAAGGCCGATATTCCGCTTCTAGCGAACACATTTCTCGAGAAATTTTCCGATCCGGCGCGTCCGATCCACGCCATTTCCGAAGACGCGATGCGCCGGATCATGGGCTACGATTGGCCGGGCAACATTCGCGAACTGGAGAACGCCATCGAACGCGCCGTGGCGCTCGGCTCGGGGCCAATTCTGCACGTGGGGGACTTGCCTTCGAATCTCCAATATTCCTCCTCTGAAAAAATTTCGGATGTGGACGAACTCGTGCCGCTCGAAACCCTCGAAAGGCGCGCTATCTTCCGCGCGCTGCAGGAAACGTCGGGAGATAAGCTGGCCGCCGCGCGCCTGCTGGGCATCGGAAAAACCACACTGTACCGGAAACTCAAGCAGTACGAAGCTAGCCGAGAGCACGCCTGAATCTTTTTGTCGGCGCCCGCAATCCCGCGACGCGCATGGGAACACTTCCGTCCCAATTCCCAAACCTCGCCCGGGGCGAAGGACGGGGCGCCCGGCCCTGAAAGACCTTTCACGTCCTTAGAATCGGGCATCCCCCTTTTGGTTTCGTCTGGCGACTTCGCATGGTTGCCTATTAACATGAATAATAAATAAATTATAAGTTAATATGGTTCTCTGCGGGAGCCGGGGAGTTGTCCGTCCGTACCAGGACGAGTTTGTGACGCCAGGGCCGCGCCCACAGGGTCCCGGTTTGCGGGCGGCCCAGTTTACCTATCCGGGAATTGTGCCCGGTACGAGTTTCGGGATGGGAACTGGCAGCCTTTGCAGCGATTCCGAGCAATACGCATCTCCTTGATTCCAAAAGAGTTATCCAGACTCTACTATTGGCCACTGTGGTGCAAGACAAGAGGGCAGGAGGCTGCCATGATCTATCGTACCTATCTCTTGCACTACCGCCGGATCCAGGATGCGATCACGATTTTAGTCACGGCCGGGACGGCGCTGCTGCTGAGCTATCTGATTATGTGGGCCAGGCTGTAGGAGGGGGAATGCCTGCGGCGGGCTGGATGCGAAGATGGCGGGGCGGCCGGGGCGCGGAGGATCGGGCCAACACGCCGGTCCTCGCCGCCGCGCGTGGCGAACCGCTCAGTCAGTTGCTGCAGTTGGGGGCTCGCGCCCTCCTGGCGGCTGCGGACGCGGATCGCTCCGGGCTGTGGCTCTCCGGAGATCATCGGGGGGAGTCCGGCACCGGCTGGGTGGTGGAAGCGGAACCAGGTCCAATCCCGGAGCAATGGAAGCGCCTGGATGTTTCGATGCCCTCGGTACGAGAGGCGCTCGAAAGCCCCAATCCGTTGCGGGTGGAATTAGCCATGGATGGGATGACCCCCCGCTTGGGCCCCCTGATCGGTATGCGTACTGCGGTCTGGATTCCTGTGCGGGCGCGCGACCGCACATTAGGATTGGCTATGGTGGCCCACACCCGGCCGCCAGGACAATTGGATCTCGTCGAGTTGCGTGCCCGGGCGGATGAAATCGCTCTGGCCATTCAGCACCACCGGAATTCCCGCCGCAGCGAACTGGGAGCGGAGGAATTGAGCGCCCAGGTGCGCCTCTCCCGGGCCATTTTGTGCGGCGTTTCCGTCGACTCCATCCTTTCTCAGATTGCCCGCGCAGCGCGGCACTACCTGCAGGCGGAATTCATCGCCCTGGGCCGGGGCAGTGCGCCTCCACTTGCCGGGGAGGGATGGGACGGCGCGGCAGGGTGGCTGGCCGTCGCGCATCAGGAAAGTCTCTCACAACTGTGGCGGACAGTTTTGAAAGAGGGCCGGGAATCCGAACTTGCGGGCCAGGGGCTCGCCAATCTTTCTGGTACCTCGTCCGAAGGGGCCCGCGCGGTCCTGGATCGCGTGGTGGCCGCGCCCATGGAGGTCCGGGGGGTGACGCGCGGCGTTTTGATGGCGGGGCTCCTGCGGTCGGAAGACGCCGCCGAGGACTTCACGCGGCTGCAATCCTACGCGTTGCTGGGCGCCTCGGCGCTGGACCGCGAGGCCGCGCGGGAGGAACGAGCGGAGTCCAACGAAATCCTGCGAAAGATCATAGAAGACAGCGGCGAAATTCTGATCGTGATTGACGGGGAAGGAAAGCTTCTGCAAGCCAGCCGTTCCGCAGCCAAGCTCTTGTTTGCGCCCTGGGGCCGGATGAAGGAAACATTCCTGGAGGACCTTTTTTCCCCTGTGGCGCGCAATGCGGTTACCGAGTGGCGAGACCTGCTGCATGTGCCTGCCAGCGAATCCGGGCCGAAGGAAGGGGTTTTCGCGCCGACACTCGAAGCGGCGCTCGAACGAGGGGGAGTCATTCGCATGCACCTTCGGCGCGAGATCCCCGGAACGGGCGGGCTTGGACCGAGGTGGCTCATTCATGTTGAAGATCAAGGAGCGCAGCAGACACATCGTGAAATCGAAGAACGCCTGAAGGCCGAAATGGCCGCGCTCGTCGACTCCATCGAATCCGGTGTGCTGCTGCTGGACGCCGACGGGCACATTCTCATGGCCAGCGACCGGCTGGCAGCAATCTTTGGACTTGAATCGCGGCGGTTGCTGGAATTCGGCAACATTCATGCGCTGATTGACAGTCTGGCTTACCAGTTCCTGCGCCCGGCGGAAACCGCGGCGCGCTGGCGCGAGCATATTTGCCAGGGCGACGAAGCCAGCTGGGACGAATTCGAGCTGGTCCGTCCGTCCCGAAAAATCGTGGAGCGGTTTTCCAGGCCGCTGCACAAGCCTGACGGCAGGCGGCTGGGCTGGATGGAAGTTTATCGCGACATTACCGGGCAGCGCCTGATCCAATCCAAGCTTCTGCAGACTGAAAAAATGGCCGCGCTGGGCCAGCTCGTCTCTGGCATCGCCCACGAACTCAACAATCCTTTGACGAGCATTCAGGGCTACGCGCAGCTATTACTGAGCCGGCGATCCGCGACGGATCGCGCCGCAGACGCGCAGCGCATCTCGCAGGAAGCCGAGCGAGCCGGACGCATCGTGAAAAACTTGCTGCTCTTTTCGCGAGAGACCAAGCCAGAGCGGCGCGCGGTCCATCTGAATGAGGTGATAGAGCGCACGCTTTCCCTGCGCTCCTACGAATTGAAGCTCGAGAACATCGACGTGGAGCTGAGTCTCGATCCGGCGCTCCCGCAAGCTCTTGCGGATGCGGCGCAACTCCAGCAAGTCGTGTTAAACCTGATCGTGAACGCGGAGCAAGCCATCGTAATGGCCCGAGTGGAAGAGGGCAGCTTCGGACATATTCTGATTCGCACGCGGCGCCTCGCGGGCGACCGCCTGGCCATGGAAGTGTCCGACGATGGCCCCGGAATATCGCCCGACATTGTGTCGCGCATATTCGATCCGTTCTTTACCACCAAACCAGCGGGCGTCGGAACGGGGCTCGGGCTCTCCATAGTTTATGGGATCGTGCAGGAGCATGGAGGGGAAGTCAGCGTCGATAGCCAGCAAGGGCGGGGGGCCACGCTGACTGTGGAACTCCCTGCTTTGTCGGTTTCGGGGTTTGATTTCGCAGGCGAAGAGAGAGCTATCAGGCGGCAAGCCGCCGCGACCTCGCCCCTCCCGGATTTGCAGCGCAGCGTTACAGCGGAGCGCATTCTGATTGTGGAAGACGAGCCCACCGTGGCGGCATTGATTGCGGACGTGATGGCCGAGGAAGGGCACCGCGCGGACATGCTGCTGGACAGCCGGGAGGCACTAGGGCGGCTCGAGAATGAGAATTACTCTTTAGTAATATGCGATCTGAAAATGCCGTACGTGGACGGGCAGGGACTGTATCGCGCGCTGGTGCGCGGGAAGAGCCCGATGCAACACAAGATCCTGTTTGTCACCGGAGACACGATCGGGCCGCGAACGCTTGAATTTCTGAAATCCAGCGGCTTGCCGTACCTGGCCAAGCCGTTTCTGGTGGACGAGCTGAAACGGGCCGTCCGGCAAGCTCTTGCCGCCACGCTGGAGGGCGCGGAATTGGGCTTGGGAGCGGAACGGTCGCGCGCGGCAAGCCGGGAATAGTGAAGCGAGAACCGTGAAGAGGGACCCATGAATTTGACAAGCCGGACTATTTTCATCATCAGCGGCGATCAAGATCTTTCCAGGAGATGCTTCGAGGAGTTAGCCGCATTTGGCGGACACGATCGGATCGTGGTTGCAGGCACGGTGGTGCAGGCGCGAAAGAGAATCGGAAGGAGCGCGCCAGGCGCGGTGTTTTTGGACGAATCCGCAATTGACAACGTGCCTGGGGGCGAGACGCTGGAATCCGCGACCGCTGTGCTTACCGAAACGGCGCCCGTCGTCGTGGCGGCGGCGCCGGAGAAACAAAGGGGATTGGCGTTCCTGATTACTTCCGGCGCGGTGGATTTTGTAGCGCGCACCAATGATTTTTTGCCGCTGGTCGCGGCCATGCTGGACCGCAGGGTGCGGATGGCCGAGCGCGCCGCGGGGATGCTGCAATTTCCAAACGACGAATTGTCAGGCGACTTCGGGGAAGTCCTGCGGCACGAAGTGAACAATCCGCTGACCGGAATCCTCGGAAATACCGAGCTTCTGCTGGCGCGGCGCGACCGTCTGCCGCCTGCCGCCGTCGAACGTCTGGAAACCATCGCGGGGCTAGCCGTGCGTTTGCGCGAAACCGTGCGGCGCCTCTCCAACGCCTGGGACGAGCATCACGAACCCGCCAGACCTGCGTGAAAGAGACCGAGGCAGGGAAGCAGGGAGACGCGGGAGAATCGAAGTGCGTTGTTCTTGCCAGCTTGCCTCGTGCCTCTCTGCCTCTATCCTTCAAGTCCTGAACAGCACATCTTCCCGCTGAAATAGTTTTACCGCTATGGCCAGCGCCGCCACGGCATAAACGCTGGAGGACAGGAAGATCAGCGCGATCAAGTTCCATTGATAGGTGCCGGTTATGATTTCTTTGCTCACGAGGCTGGTGTTCAGCACGGGCACAAGCGCCAGAGCCGGGCTTAATTCGACGCCGGGCAAGATGGCGGCAACCGCCGGCAGGACCGCGACAATCATCAACGGAGAAATATAGCTCTGCGCTTCCTTGAAGCTTTTCGCGAATAGCGAGAGGGCCAGCAGGGAAGCGGAAAAGAATACCGCGAGCGGGAGCACGATAAAAAATATGGAAATCATGGCTTTTCCGGTGATCGTGATTTGCAAGGCGGCATCGGCCTCTCCCTGCGTGACTCCGAGAAGCAGCTTTTTGCCGGCGCCAAAAGAAACAGCCATGGAGGTGATCGTCAGAATCGCCGTGGCGATGGAAGCCGTGAGCACCATCAGGAATTTTCCCAGGACGAGGTGGGTGCGGGAAACCGGGCTGCAAAGAATCGTTTCGATTGTGCCACGCTCTTTCTCGCCGGCAGTCAGATCCATGGCCGGGTACATCGCGCCGGTCAGGCACAGCAGGATGACGAAGTAGGGAACCAGCCCGCCGAGGATTGCGCCGCCCACTTTTTCCGGCGGAGCGACATTCTTCTGTTCGATGTCGAACGGGCGCACCAGGCTAAGCGGCAGCTGCCGCGCTTCGAGGTGCTCGCGAATCGTCCGGTCGCGCAACTCGCGGAAGAATCGTTGCAGCCGGTCGGCGCCGAAACCGGACTTCAATTCGCCCTCGTACATATAAATTTTTACGGTGGAGGTTTCGCCGGCAGCCAGCTTGGCTTCGAACCCCTTGGGGATTTCGACAGCCGCGCGAATTTCCTTGTTGGAAATTTCCTCGGCGAAGTCCGGATTCGCGGGGACGACCTCCACGTCCTTGAGTTGCTGGAGTTCCGCAATCACGCCGGGCGAATCAGCGCCGCCCAGGATCATGACCCTGGGTGTTTCTTTCCGGGCCTGGTCCACCAGGGTCAAGGAGAGCGCGCCCATTCCAATGGTAAGCAGGGGCATGAGCAGCAAAGGAACGACAATCATGGAGATCACCGTCCTGCGATCGCGCAGGGAATCGACGAGTTCCTTGTGATAGACGATGCCAATATTGCGGAGGTTCATGGCTCGACAACTCTCACAAATAATGTTTCGAGATCTTGAATGCCATATCGAGCCCGCAGATCAGGGAGAGTGCCTTCGGCGAGCAACTTGCCGTCATGGATGATTCCGATATGGTCGCAGAGCTTTTCGACTTCGCTCATGACGTGCGTGGAAAATACCACGGTCTTGCCGTGGTCGCGGCATTCCCTGATGAAACCGACGATGGTGCGCGCGGCCATGACATCCAGGCCCACAGTCGGCTCATCGAATATCATCACCGAGGGGTCGTGAACAAGGGTCCGCGCGATGGAAACTTTCTGTTTCATCCCGGTTGAAAGCTTGTCGCAGCGGCGGTCGCGGAAATCATTCATTTCGAGCCGGGTGAAAATATCGTCAATGCGCCGCCGCAGGGTGGATTCATCGAGGCCGTGCAAGCGGCCGAAATACTCGACCATCTCCTGCGCGGAAAGGCGCCCATAGAGGGCGGTGGCCGTGGAAAGAAATCCCACGCGGGAGCGGACGGTTTGCGGATCTTTTACGACGTCATATCCGGCCACGGTGGCGGTGCCTTCCGAGGGTGCCAGGATGGTGGCGAGCATGCGCAGCGTGGTGGTTTTTCCGGCGCCATTGGCTCCGAGAAGCCCGTAAATTTCCCCCGGCCGGCAACAAAAACTAACTCCATTGACGGCGCGCACGGTGCCGCGTTTCCTGTCCCGGAATCGTTTTACCAGATGATGGGCTTCGATCATGCCATCTCAATTCGAGAAGATGCGGCGCAGATTGTATCTGATCGGCAGACGAATTTGCAGGAGGATGGAGTGTCACATCGGAAACAAGCTGGAGAGACTAGCCCTTATGGCAGTTGGCGCATTGCTTGGCATCAAAATTCTCAGGCGTAACGCGGAACATATTGTTACACTGAATGCAAACACGATGAAGCACAGGTTGCCCGGGCGTCGGAGATTCGTGTTTCGTGGTGTGGGTTTGCGGCGGAGCGGGTTCAGTGGCCATGGGCAAATTTTAGCACACCAGCGGGTATTGCGACACTTCTGCTGAGTGCATGCTTCGGGCGCGCGGCATCCCGGGCGAAGGAATGCCGCATCTTATCGGACGCAGTCGGAGCCATCCAGCCATCTCCGGCCGGTCGCCTGCCGTCTGAAACTTTGTTAGAATGCCGAGTTTTAATCGCGCCAGATAAGGCTGGGAGGACGAGGACGGAATGACACCGGCGCTGGGCCGAAGACTGTGGTTACTTGTGGGCGGCGCCCTGGCGCTGACTGCCCTGCTGGTGTTTCTCAGCGGGAGAGGATCCACGGCCCGCGTGGCGGTTGCGGACGTAGTCCGCGAGAATTTGAGTTCGGTCGTATCCACCAATGGGAAGGTTGAACCCCTGGCGCCGCGCACGTTTCGCGCGGGATACCCGACCTTTGTGGAACGCGTCTATACGGTCGAGGGGCAGCAGGTAAAGCGCGGCCAGAAGCTTTTTGCCCTGGACGATACGGAAGTTCAAGCCGATCTGGCGCAGGCTCGCGCCGATCTGGCGACCCAGGAGGAAGCGCTCAGCGTGGCGAAGGCGGGCGGCCACGCGAGCCAGCTTGCGAAAGCCGTAGCCGATTTGCAAAAGGCGCAAGCCAGCCGCGACCAATTGCACCACGACAACGAGACCTTGACGAAACTGGTGGCCGAGAAAGCCGCAACGCCCGAGGAATTGGAGCAGAATCGGCTGCAGTTGACGCAGGCGGAAGCCGACGTTCAATCGTTTGTAAAGATGAAGCAAACCTTGGAACAACAGGCCAAGCTTGACGAGGGGCGTGTCGCCCTCCTGGTGGAACACGGGCGCGCGGCGGTTCGCGATCTCGAGGAGCGGCTTCAGTCGGCACACGGGACCGCTCCTTTCGACGGGACGTTGTATTCGCTGCCGATTCGTCAGGGCGATTTTGTGAAGGCCGGCGACCTTTTGGCCGAGATTGCGGACCTGCACCAGGTGCGGATCAGGGCGTTCATCGATGAGCCGGAGCTCGGACAGATTGACATCAATCAGTCCGTCGAAATTTTCTGGGATGCGCATCCTGACCGTGTGTGGAATGGGCGAACGGAAATGTTGCCAAAGCAGGTGGTCACCCGGGGCACGCGCAACGTCGGGGAATTGATCTGCTCGGTGAGCAATGACCGGCTGGACCTGCTCCCCAATACCACAGTCGATGTCCGAATTCATATCAGTGAGCGGCCCGCGGCTCTGGTGGTTCCACGCGGGGCCGTTTACATCGAGGGTGATAGGCGGTTTGTGTTTCGCGTGGAGGAGAACCGGCTGCACCGCCGATTGATCAAAGTGGGCATCGCGAATCCAACCAAGATCGAAGTTCTTTCCGGCTTGAGCGAAGGCGACGTGGTGGCGCTGCCCGGGGAGGTTTCCCTCAAAGAAAATCTGCGCATAATACCGGTGCGCCCGGAATGATGCCGCGTTTTTCATTCGCAGCCACGGCGCTGGTTTTGTACTGTGGATTGAGCGGGTCGTCGGTTTTTGCGGGACAGACTTCTCTGGTTGATGCGCAACACGACTATAACGCCGGACGCTACAATCGCGCCGTGGACGCGCTGAACATCGCCATTGCAAAATCGCCCGAGGACGCCTCCCTGCAACTCCTGCTGGGACAGAGTTATTATCAACTGCGCGAATTCCTGCGGGCCGTGGGGAGCCTGGAGCGGGCCGTCCAGCTTGCTCCCAAAAATTCCGAATACCATGACTGGCTCGGCAGGGCTTACGGGCGGAAGGCCGAGGAAAGTTTATTCTTGAGCGCGATGAGCTGGGCGCGAAAAGCGCACCGGGAATTTGAAATCGCCGTCGAGCTGGATCCTCAGAATCTGGAGGGGCAACGCGATCTGATCCGTTACGAAATGAACGCTCCCAGCGTCGTCGGGGGCGGCGACGAAAAAGCGTTGAAACACATCGATGCGCTCGAGAAGATCGATCCCATTCAGGGACAACTTGCCCGCGGGGAGTTCTTCGCTACAAAAAAAAGGATCCCTGAGGCAGATGCAGTGTTCGACAAACTTCTGGAATCGGGCGCCGACCGGGCAGGCGTCTACTTCGAGGTGAGCGATTATTATCGCGACCGCGCCAACGCTGAAAAAATGGGCGAGGCCATCGACAAGGCCGGGAAGATCGATCCCGACGACCGCCGGTTGAAGTTTTACAAAGGGGCTCTCCTGGTGGTGCAGGGAAAAAGCCCCATGGAAGCTGAAATGCTGCTGAAATCCTATTTGGCCACTGTTCCCGATAATTCCGATCTTCCGCCGCACGCGGCCGCGCGGGAATGGCTTGGCAAACTGTACGAATCGCTGGGGCGATTTTCCGAAGCGGCTGAACAATTCCGGCTATCGCTTTCCCTGGATCCGCATGACAAAAAGGTGGAAGAGGATTTGAGGCGGGTGCAAAGGAAGTAGAGGAAACAGCGCCCGGCGGGCAGCGTTTATCCAACTAGGTTTGGTATAGTCCACGGGAATTCTCATGATGCTACGCAACGAGACCTGGATGGTGGCGCTGGACGCTCTTTGGGCCAATAAAGTCCGCGCGTTTTTGACCACGCTGGGCGTGATTATCGGCAGCGCCTGCATCGTCCTGGTTGTGACCGTGGCACTCAGCGGGCGGCGCTACGTTATCCAGCAAATCGAGGGCGTCGGATCCAACCTGGTCTACGCGCGGTTGGACATTGACCCGAACCAACCAGTCATGTTGCAGGACGAATTGTCGATCGAGGACATGAACGCCGCGAAAGCGGGGATTCCGGGCGTGGTGGCCGTGGCCGGAACGCGTGGCGATCTGGCCACCGTGAATGCCGGCTCGGTCGAGCGAAACGTGAACCTGGTGGGCGTCACCGAGGGGTTCCAGCGAATTCGAAATTTGCTGATTTTGCAGGGCCGGTTCCTGGATGCCGAGGACATTGCCCAACGAAGCCGGGTTTGTCTGATCACCACGCAACTCGCAAAGTTTGCTTTTCCGTATGCCGACCCGATTGGACAAAGTTTGCGCGTCGGCGAACTCAGCTTTACGGTCATCGGAGTTTTTCGGGAGCGCGTGGAGACCTTCGGGCTTTCTGAAATTCAGGATTACTCCGTTCTGATTCCTTTTCCGTTGATGAAAAACTACCTGGGAGATTCGTCGCTGGAGATGCTCTACCTGCAGGCCAGCACGCCCGAAGGCGTGATCCCCGCGACCCGCCAACTGGAGGCCCTGTTGACCAGCCGGCATCCCACGCGGGCGCGTTATTCGGTGCAGAATCTCAGCTCCATCCTGGTTGCGGCGCGAAGAATCGCGCTGGCCCTGACGGTCGTTCTGCTGCTCATCGGATTCATCGCGCTGCTGGTCAGCGGCATTGGGATCATGAACATCATGCTGGTAACCGTTCAGGAACGCACGCGGGAGATCGGGATTCGAAGGGCCATCGGGGCGAGGCACCAGGAAATTTTGTATCAGTTTTTGCTGGAGGCATTTTTGATCAGCGGTTTCGGGTCGGTGCTGGGAATCCTGATCGCGGTCGCGATTCCTGTTCTGGTGCGGCCGTTGCTTCCGGCAAACATCAGCCTTCCCGTGCCATGGGAATCGGTAGTCCTGGCGTTTTTAGTGTCATGTTCGGTTGGCGTGTTCTTCGGATACTTGCCTGCGGAGCGCGCCGCGCAATTGCAGCCCACCGAATCGCTGCGGTATGAATAAGCGCGGCTTTGTCCGGTTTTCGTGGAAACCGGAAAATGGCGTTGGCCTCCCTGGGCATCAAAGCATGCGCGCGTGAAACCGATGGAAAGCAGGTGCAATAAGATGTGCGAGCGAAATTTCACGGGAAGCGTTCGGCGAATTTGGCCGGCAGTGTTTTACGCGGCTGGATTGACGATTTGCAGCTTGGCGAGCGCCGGGGCGATTCGCGCGCAGGATGCGGAGTTGGCGCGCAGGCTGACCTTGAAGGAAGCCGTGAACCTCGCCGTGGCCAACAGCCGCGATCTGGCCCTGGCGCGGCTGCAGTACGGCGTGATGCAGCGCCAGATCGGCGTGGCGAAGTCCGTGTTTCTTCCCAACCTTTATTCCGGGACGGGCGTGGCCTACACCAACGGCTTTCCGCTCCTGGAGGGGGGAGGCGCACCCGCCATATTCACGCTTTCCTATACGCAGCAAATTTTCAATCCACCACTGAAGGGGGAACAGCGCGCCGCAGAACAAAGAGCTGAGGAGCAGCGGCTTTCGATGGACGACGTCCGCGACACGGTGATGTCGCGCGCGGCGATGGACTACCTCGAGCTGGCAAAAGTGCGGCACGCTCTGGAACTCATGCACAGCGAACGCACGAGCGCGGGACGGATTCTGGAGGCGACTCGTGAGCGGGCGGATACCGGACGCGAGCTGCCCGTTGAGGTGATCCGGGCGCAGCTGACCACGGCGCGAATCGAGCAGCGAATCGCGCAATTGGAGGACCGCGACGATTCCCTATCGGGCGAAATGCGCGACATGATGGGGCTGCCGGCGGATGAGAGAATCGATGTCTCCACCGAGGTAATTCCGGGGGCGGCCGCGGAGGCCTCGAAGGACGTTGTATCGGAAGCGATGGCCAACAACGTGGACCTGAAAGAGGCGCAAACCGAGTTGCGGGCGCGCGAATTCAAACTCAAAGGCGAGCAGGGCGGGCGCTGGCCTTCGTTCGCCCTGACCGGCCAGTACAATGTGCTGAGCAAGATCAACAATTACACCGATTTCTTCAGCAAGTTTCAGCGCAACAACGTCATCTTCGGAGTCCAGGTGCAAATTCCCATCTTTGCTTCGCGCACTTCCTCCGCCGTCGCTTTTGCGCAAGCCGATTTGAATGCCGCCAATCTGGCCCTGGAAAAAAAACGCAGCGAAATCAGTCTGGATGTCCGCCGCAAGGCCAGGCTGGTGCGCGAGGCGGAACTCGGAGGAGAAGTGGCGCGGCTGGAGTTGCAGCTGGCGCAGGAGAATGTGCGCGTTTTGCAGGCGCAGTTTGACGGGGGGCGCGGCAGCTTAAAGGACCTGGAAGCCGCGCACATCGAGGAAAACGACAAGTGGCTGGCGTTTTTGGATGCCAATTATTCTCTCCAACAGACGCAGTTGGAGCTTCTCCACACAACCGGCCAATTGGCCCAGGTGCTGCAATAGCACAGCCACTCCTGGCTGTGCGGGTAGTGCAATTGTCACCGGTGATTTAGACGCGATAGTGTTGCAAAAACCGCACAGGCAAGAGTGCCTGTGCTATTTCAAAGGATCCCGTTTTTTCGATATGGAGACAACACCGCTCGCTGAGTTTTCTATCGAGGCGGGCCGGGTTTCAGGTAAGATAATAGGCTCAGAAGAGTTGCATTCGTTAGCGAAGTTCTGGGTCAGGGGAAGAACAGAATGCCCGAAGTGATGAAAACGCTATTTTTGAATCCGCCGAGTTATGAGGGCTTTGACGGCGGGGCCGGCGCGCGCTACCAGGCGCGTCGGGAGATCAAATCCTTCTGGTATCCGACGTGGCTGGCGCAGCCTGCGGCCATGGTGCCCGGCAGCCGCTTGATTGATGCGCCGCCGGATGGGCTTACGGTCGATCAGGTGGCGCCCCTGGCGAAGGATTACGAATTGGCTGTGCTGCATACGAGCACGCCGTCATTTCCCAACGACGCGAAATTTGCGGCGCACCTCAAGGAAGTGAATCCGAAAATCATGATCGGGATGGTTGGCGCCCACGTCGGTGTTCTGCCGCTGCAATCCATGAACGCGGCGCCGGCGGTGGACTGGGTTTCTCTCGGCGAATTCGATTATATTTGCGCGGAAATCGCGGCCCGCAAGCCGCTCAAAGATGTGGGTGGGATCGCCTATCGCGATAACGGGCGCGTCACGCTCACGCCGCCACGCCCCACGATTGAGAACATGGATGAACTTCCCTACGTCGTGGACGTGTACAAGCGCGATCTGACCATCGAGAATTATTTTATCGGATATTTGCAGCACCCCTATGTCTCGCTTTATACCGGACGGGGATGCCGCTCGAAATGCACGTTCTGCCTGTGGCCGCAGACTCTGGGCGGGCATCGTTACCGGGTGCGCAGTCCGGAAAATGTGGCCAATGAAATGGCGCTGGCGAAGAAATATTTTCCGCAGGTGCGCGAATTCTTTTTTGACGATGACACGTTCACGGACGATTTGCCGCGCGCCGAGGAAATTGCGCGGCGCCTGGGCAAGCTGGGGCTGAACTGGTCGTGCAACGCCAAAGCAAACGTCCCGCGCAGGACGCTCGAGATCATGAAAGACAACGGCCTGCGGCTGCTTTTGGTGGGATACGAATCCGGGAACGATCAAATTCTGATCAACATCAAGAAAGGCGTGCGCATCGATATCGCGCGCGAGTTTTCACGCAACGCCCGCGATCTTGGAATCAAAATTCATGGGACATTCATACTCGGGCTGCCGGGCGAGACGCCGGAAACGATCCAGCAGACCATCCGGTTCGCCTGCGATATCGATCCCGAAACGATCCAGGTTTCGCTCGCCGCGCCCTATCCGGGCACGGAATTGTACCGCCAGGCGCAGGAGCAGGGCTGGCTGCAGATTCAGAGCGGGGAGCTCGTGGATACGCACGGCATCCAGACGGCGGCCATGAATTATCCGAAACTCAGCTCGACCGTGATTTTTAATTCCGTGGAAGACCTTTACAGGAAATTCTATTTCCGCCCGCGGAAAATGTTCTCGCTGTTCGGCGGGATGCTGCGCGATCCGGAAGTGATGAAGCGGCGGCTGCGCGAAGGCGTCGAGTTCTTCAAGTTTCTGCACGAGCGCAAGGCGACGGCGCGCGAAATGGCCCAGTCCGCCGCGGCACCCGCTTCGAGCGCCGGGGACTAAACTGGATTTCAGTGGCGCGGGCTTTAGCCTGCGGGGGTTGTTGGTGCACGATTGATTGCGGCGCAACTAACCCCGCAAGCTGAAGCATGCGCCACTCGATCTTCTCCCTGCGATGACCGCTCCAAAAACTCACCACACGAAAACCTACGTGCTGCTATTCCTGCTCGTCCTGCTCGGGTCGGTGGGGAACACGATCCTGAGCAAAGGGATGAAGGACGCAGGGGACCTGGACATTTCTCACTTTGCGTCCCTGGCGGCAGGAGCGGCGCGCGTGCTGACGAGCGGAACGATTTGGGCCGGAATTGCGATGATGTTGGCGTTCATGGTGTGCCACATGCTTGTGCTCTCGTGGGCCGACTATAGTTTCGTGATGCCGTTTTCCGCGATTGCCTACGCGCTGGTCCCGCTGCTCGCATACCTGTTTTTGCACGAACAGGTTTCCACGGCGCGGTGGATCGGAATCGTTCTGATTGTTCTGGGCGTCGTGCTGATCAACCGCACGCCGCATCGCACGACTCCGCAGGGAACGCCCGACTGACATGCGCACGGCGTCCATCCTCATCTTCGTGGTCCTGACCGGCACGGGCGGAGAAATTTGCCTTACGCACGCGATGAAGCTGCTGGGCGAAGTGCACGATTTCCATCCGCGCGCGATTGTGTCGTTTGTTCTGCGCGCGCTGCGCGTCGGCTGGCTTTGGATCGGTGTGCTTTTGATGACGGCTTCGTTCTTTTCGTTCCTGGCGATGCTGTCGTGGTTTCCCGTGAGCTTTGTGATTCCCGCGACATCGCTCGCGTATGTGGCCGGAGCGATTGGCGCGAAAATATTTTTGGGCGAGCAATTGAACGGAACGCGCTGGGCGGGGATTCTTTTGATCTGCTTCGGCGTGGGGATGGCGTGGGCGGACAATTTACCCGCTTCGCTGCATTACCCTTCCATGATTACGGTCATCCGCAGGGTCATTCTGGCGCTGGCGGCAGGCCCGCTGTTTTATTATCTCGTTGGAATTTATTCCGCGTGGCGATTCTTCCGTGTGGCGCACCGCCAGGCAGGCCGTCTGCAACCGGCGAAAGAGGAAACTCCTGCGATTAGCGTGTTCAAGCCAATCTGCGGTCTGGATCCCGGCGCGTACGAAAATTTCGCCAGCTTTTGCCGCCAGGACTATCCGGAATTTGAAATGCTGTTTGCCGTGAACGATTTGCAGGATCCAGCCGTTCCGGTCGTGCAAAAACTGATGGCCGATTTTCCCGGACGATCCATTCGGCTGATTGTCGTGGCGGAGCGGTTGGGCGCGAACACCAAGGTTTCCAACCTGTGCCGTCTGGTGCGCGAGGCTCGGCACGACCTGCTGGTCATCACCGATAGCGACGTGCAAGTAGAGCCGGGATATTTGCAAAGCGTCGCGGCGATGTTCCGCGATCCGGGCGTTGGCGGTGTGACGGCGCTGTATCGCGGGCGAGACAACCTGCAGTTCGTCGCTGCCATGGATTGCGTGGGCTCCTCGGCGGCGTTTTGTGGTGCGGCGCTCGTTGCGCGCGAACTCGAAGGACTGAAATTCATGATGGGTTCGACGATGGCCACGATGAAACAGCGTCTTGCCGAAATCGGCGGCTTCGAGGCAATGGTAGACCTCCACTCCGACGATTACGAACTGGGCCGCCGCATTGCCGCTCGCGGCTACCGGATCGAGCTATTGCCTGAGCCGGTCTGGATGGCGTTTCCCTCGCAAACGCTCGGCGCATACCTGCGGCACGAATTGCGCTGGGCCATTGGAATCCGCAATATCCGCCCGGGCGGACATTTCGGGATGCTGTTTACGCACGGCCTTCCCTGGGCAATAGCTGCTGCGTGGTTTGCGCCATCGGCAGCAATCGCCGCGGGGTATCTCGGCGGCTATTTTGTTTTGCGATTCGCGATGGCCTGGGCGGTCGGTGTTTGGGGACTGCATGATCCCGTTTTGCGGCGGCGCGTTTGGCTGCTGCCGTTGCGCGATCTGCTCTCGTTTTTCGTTTGGCTCGCGAGCTTCGGAATGAACCGCATCGAGTGGAGGGGAAGCTCTTTCACGCTCGAAAAGGGCCGGATGATTCCGGTGGTGCCGCGCGCGGGGCGCACTTGAGGTGTTCCAAATTTCCTTCGAAGCTTACCTAGCGCCATTCAGTTGTGAAAATCGCGGGGAACGAGACGGCGTTCTTCTCCGCCTTTCCGAGTACGCTCCTAAAACGCGGAAGCCCCCGGCGCGCACAAAACTGGCGCCGGAGGCTCGAGTCCGCTGACTTCTTGCCGCGATGGTTATTCTTTCATCTCTTGGATGTTTGTCCTGGGCTTCACGGGAACTGGAACAGATCGAACAGGTCGCCGATCGCAGGGCTGTTTCCCGGGACGTATGGCGTTGCTCCAGAGGTGGGGTTGGGAAGATTATCCCGGCTGCGCGCGGTGATCGGATTGAGGTACCAGTTGTGTTCGATGAACTTCAGGATCGAAACGTGATCCGCATAGGTGTGTGAAACATGGCCGGGCTTGGCGTAGGGTGAAACCGCAATCAATGGGATCCGCGTGCCGTCTCCGAAGAAATCCAGCGGCTGCACGTAGCCGGAGTCGTAGTAGCCGCCGCCTTCATCCGTGGTGATGAAAATCGCGGTGCTGCTCCAAAGGGAAGGATTCGCCTTTACGGCATCCACGATCTTTTTCACGAATCCTTCAAAGAGGTTCCATTTCGATGAAGCCGGGTGGCCATCCACCCATCCGCTCGGCTTCACGTAAGACACGGCGGGCAGGGTGCCTTTCACGATGTCTTTGTAGAGTTCGTCGGTGTCCATGATGTGGGTTTTGCGCACGGCAGCGTTGGTCATGATCTGTTTCTGGTATTGGAACGGGTTGCAAATGTTGCAGTACTGGTCGCTCTGCGGCCCCACTTTTCCGTAATCGAGTTGATATTGGTCCGTGAGGTAGCGGTCCCACTGATCGTTGTAGCTCTTCCAGGAGACGTTGCTGGCCATCAGGACATCCGCGATGCTCCGCTGAGTGGTGCCGGGAATCGTGAACGGAGTGTTGTTGGAATTGTTGTTGGTGTAGGCGTCGCCGCCATCGCCGAAATAGCCCGGGTTGTAATTATTCAGCAGGTAGTAGTGACCAGGTTCACAGTTCGATTTGATAGCGGGCGTTAATGAACCAAGGTACGTAACGATTGGGCCGACACCCGGTTGCGAAGTATCGGAGCAGTCGCTGTAGCTGCCGCCGCCATAGACTCCCGTGGACGCTCCATTGTTGCCAAAACCGCCGTAGCCGTCCTCGATCCACCAATTATTCGTTCCGGGAACCGGGTTGGGATTCTCGATTTCATCCACCGGGCCGCCCGCAAACGTTACCGCGTTGTGCGGAGGTACCAGAGGGTTGCCGTGCTCATCGCTGAACCAGATGGCATCCCCAAACCCCAGCATGATGCTGTTCGCGCCGGTCCCGCCCATAACCGGCTGGTGGTAGTTGTCACTCATCGCATAGTTGTCGACGAGTTCCTTGGTGTATGGCGCGTCCCCTTGCTGAATGTTGTAGAAGCCCATGGAGGTTGCGCCCTCGCCGGTCGTAACCTTGCCCGGCGCATAATCCGTGCTGAAGTTTGCCGGTTGAGCCTTGCCGTTGTTGTTGGACCCGACGGTCACCTCGGTCCAGGTGAAGAAATCCGCCAGGCAACCGCTTGGATTTGCCGATGTCGCATGGGTCGCGCTGCAGTCTTCTTGCTGCCACATTTGATAGAAACGGTGCACGGGGCTCGCGGCGTACGAGTCATAGGGAAATGAAGTGGAGTTGGTGAGCTGGAATGGGCCCGACTTGAGGCTGGAATAGGGCGCCGAACCGTTTACCCCGTTGATGCGGGTGTCCGGAACTTTTCCCGTCAGTCCGGTGCCTCCGGTTAACAAAAATTCATAATAGTTCGTCGGAGTGTCGGACAAGCCGTCTTCCGACGACGTAGCGTCTCCCAGGCTGCAGATTCCATTATTCGTGCATGGGTTTGTCGGTCCTCCATTTAGTGGCGCAGGGAGAAAGGAGTAAGGGGCTTTTCCCGTTGTGGGGCTAAGCTGGTACGTAGCGCTGCCGGTGACGTCGGCGGAGTTTTGGGCTGCCTGAGCAAAGTTCAGGCCCTTCGACCCGTCCGAATTGACAATTCCTTCGGACAGGAGATTGTTTACACTCTCTCCCGCTTTTGGCATGTAAGTGGCAAAAATATGGTCGAAGGTGCGGTTTTCACCGACGATGATGATCACGTGCTTGATGGGTGTGCTGGTGTGATTGTCGTCAGCCTTGGCGCTTTCCACCAACGGTCCGAAAAAACTGAACTGCATCATCGCAACCAATGCAAGAACTAACCGTGCTCCGTTCAGAATCCTTGCAGTCGCTTTCTTGAAGGCCATTCTTTTGTTCCTCCCTTTCCAGTGGTCTCGATGGTAACCAGGGGAATGAGCTGCGCATCGCGGAGAGTGCAACTGCAAAATTACAGGCGCATTCCTTCAGTATGAATATGGTGAGAAACGTTGCGCCCACCGCACGGTTCTTATGCGGCGCCTTGCGATGTCGGCTGGAGGGTTTCTTAATTCTTTGCTGGTTTGTTAAAAGTGGATAAGTATTCCACTCGTACTATTTTCTCTCTACAGCGTTTGCGGTAGGCTCTCGCGCGACCACTATGACGTGCGTACATTTTTTAATTTGTGGAGAAGACTGGAACCTAGCTCGGGTTCACAAGTAGAGGTTGGCCAGTTTCGCCAATCCATGGGCGGATGACATTGAATCTATGTGTTGAGGAACGGTCCGCAATCGGGGATCTATCCAGATCACGCGGCTCCGTATATTTTGTCAGGCCCTGTAGATAAATTTCGCGGAAACGCCGCCCGCCAGCACCAGCGCGGACAAAATCAGCCAATTGTAGCTCGCGCCGTAAGTGGCCGTCGGGAAGTGGTTGCTGATCATCAAAAAAATCAGGGGAACGGTCATATAGGTGTTATGGATGGTGCGTCGTTTCGCCCGTTCCGCCAGCTTTGTGTCGATGGGCTTCCCCTCGCGAATGGAGAAAAGCATTCTGCGGGTTGCGGGCAGAATTCCCATCCAAACGTTGGCGGCCATAATCGTGCCGAATAATGCGCCGATGTGAATGTAGGCGGCGCGGCCGCTGATAACGTGCGTGAGTCCGTAAGCAAGCGCGACGACGAGCAGATAGCAAATCGTCGCGGCCAGAACTGGTGTTCGTCCCAGTGGCGACATCCAGATGCCCTCATACACAGAAAAACCTAAAATCAGCGTGCCGAGGCCTATCGCTACTCCCATCCCCATGCCGATATTTGAAACGCTGTCATCCAGCAGCAGGCCGCCGGAGTAGTACAGCAGGCCCAGCAGCAGGAAACCGGAAATCCAGGTGATCAGCGCTTCCCATCGGAACCAGTAGAATTTTGCCGGCACTGCTTTAGGCGAAGCCTGTCTTTCGACAAGGGAGAAGCTGCCGCTGTGTACCAGCCAAACCTGGGGCAGCCTGCCTGAATTTCGCGCGGTCTCTTCATCCAGGGCCATTCGTCCCTCCAGCTTGGTGAAATAATACGTTTGTCCGATCCAGAAAATTCCGGCAAGCACGTGGATCCAACGGAGAATGAGGTTCGACCATTCGCTGACGGCGGCTGGCATCGTGAGTGGCTCCCCTGAAAGAGCGCATGTCCGCAACTTCGCGAAACGCTGGCAAACGATGGTACTGGCGGGGCCCCGCCATCTCAAGGATAAAGTCTATTCCTCGACGAGTTTTAGAGAATCAAACCGATCGATTTTGTGGATCACTTTCACGATTCTACGGCGCAATGAATCAATGGCGCTTGACCGGGGACAGATGCGCCGGCACGCGGCTCGCACCTGCGATGCCACACTCGGTTGACGGATTCAAGTTTCCTGTCTAAAGTAAAGAAGCTGGGTCGTGAGGCCGGGAACAATTCCCGGTTCGCCACGGCCCATTTCTTGCTTCTCCCTCGGCTGGGAGGTCGTACAATCGGTAGTACATCAGCCTCTGGAGCTGACTATCCTGGTTCGAGTCCAGGCCTCCCAGCCAAACTAGCAAAAGCCCTGATAAATCGCTAAAACTCACCAACGGTTACGAGCACTGTTACCACTTCCCACTGATAGTTCGGCTGAATTCTCAAACCGATCAGTATTATCTACTGAGCATGAAGATGTGGCACAGCCTAAGGCCAAGTTCTATCAGCGGCTCTGGACAAAGGGAGTCCCATCCAGATCCAACGGATACAGGCAGAGCAAAATCCCCACAGCGGCATAGAGGAAAAACATGAGTAAGTTTGCGCCGCTGAAATTGCGTAAATGGAATAGGTCCAGTGGAACCACGGGAGAAGCGACACGAGATTGATTTAGGAGGAATCCGAGCGAGCACGCGCGGTGGATTCATAAAATCTGAAAATCCACACTATCTCATTCTCCCCTGGGCATCTGGTCCTCCCTGTGGGACGGGGAGCCGAGTTGGCGCCAACTTGTTTCCTTTATTCTGATACCGAAATGTTCGGCAGCTGCCTTGATGTTGGCGAACGCCAGATCGCGTTCCTCATCGCTGACGTCCTCTACCTGATCGAATCTCGCAATGGCGTTGCGAACATGCGAGGCATCCGTCATCGGCTCTTTGCGCGAACGCGGGAACGCGAAGGCGGTTTCTGGCAAATGATTGACCTGCGCAGCATCGAGCTGACCGTGTTCCGCTGGGCGTAGGGCTTTCCAAGTCGCCTTCGTGCCGCTCTCATTCTTGACCTTCGATGAATTCATCGGAATCCTCCATTCAGTTGAGATCGATGTTACCTCTCCAATTTCATTTGCTACAGATAGCGGACAACTCTTCGCAATTCTCGTGACATGATTTCCTCTGTCAATTTGCTATCTCCATCACCCTAGATGGACTACAACCCATCGGCCCCGTCAGGGTCTTCAGCCGACCTCCGCGCATCGTTCTCTTTGTTGATATGAGCAGCGCTAGCGACGTTTGCGCAAAGTGCGTCCTTTGGGGCCACCGCCAAGATCTGGAACTTCTTCGCCGAGGGCGGTGGCTAAATCAATTTGATGGTCTTGTTCCTGCATCAGGATCTGGCGAATCTGTTCCGCCATGGCATATTCTCCGAGAGCTTCACATTGCGGTATGCGATCGCGGTAGTTTCGGATTGTTTCGTTTTCGTTATCGAGATCGTACCGGAGCATGTCTTTTGGATTCTTCGAGGTGCGCACCGGCTTGGGAGTAACCGAGGGCATTTTGCCGAGGTAGTCGATCTGTCGCGAGAGGATCAGAGCGTGATCAAGCTCCTGCTTGGCGTGGATTTCAAGCTGTGCGGCGATGTCCATATATTGGGCGCCGCTGAGCACCTGGGAATAGACAACGTAAGCGATGATGGCTTGATATTCGCGGGAAAGGTCTTCGTTCAACAACTCCGCGAGACGATCACGGGAGATTTCGTTTTCATTTGGTGCGGATTTGAGCTCAGCCATGTGATTCCTCCTTGAAATTTAGGATCAAACTGTTTTGCTGCCCATTGCCAGCCCTTTATTTCTAAACCAGATGCTCGTAAAGGAGAAGCCCTGCAGTTAAGAGTCGCATCAGGGCTCACCCCTCCATGAGTTGCTGCCCACCGTCTATGTCGTAGGTTCCGCCGGTTAAGGCAGTGTTGGTCATCAGGTGGACGGCTGCGGCGATGTCCGCTGGGTCGACCACGCGGCGGATCGGGAGCGTCGCGCGGAGTTGCTCGCGTCGCTCATCCAATTGATCGCCGAGCAGCGAAGCCGAAAGCGGGGTATCGACGAAGCCGGCGGCGGTGAGGTTCACCCGGACCGGAGCCACCTCGAGCGCGAGCGCCTTGGTGAGCGCTGGCACGGCGGCGGTAAGTGCAGCGATGAGTGCCCCCGCGGCGGGCCGGCGACCGCCCGTTCCGCCCATGAAGAGCAACGTCCCTCCAGGGCGAACCTTCTTGGCGGCAAACCGAGCGACCTGCATCGGCAGAAACAGATGGGCGTCCACGTTGCGCCTCGCCTTTTCGACGTCGAGGTCCGCTAGTGGAGCGTAGTAGGGACCAGGGCCAGTGACCAGGACGTGATCGATCGGCGTCGGGAGGCCGTTGAAGAATTTTTTGAGTTGATCGAAGTTGGTGGCGTCGAACGCCGCAGTGCTTAAAGTTCCGAGTTCGCGTGACGCGTTTTCCAGGCGTTCCGGGTCGCGTGCCGCGAGGATCAGCTTGGCTCCTTCAGAGCGCGCTCGCCGGGCCGTTTCTAGACCGATGCCGGAGCTGCCCCCAATCACGACGACAGTTTGTTCGAGGAGTCCCGGTTCGGGATGGTTGGGAGATGTGCCTGTTGCGATGGTCATGATTCCTCCGTCCAGCAGTCTAGAATTGCGTTTGCCTCAAGAAAACCGTCTGCCCGAAGGGCAGGGCTCATCTCAGGCCGTCATCCTTACTCTTTCTGCCCTGCGGACGGCGCCTTCGCGGCGGCACGCTTATTCCACCCGTGAAAACGCGACAGGTCGCCCGCATTCCATGCCTCGCGAAGTCCGGGAGTATTCAGATCCCAGTCTGGGCGGATTTCGCTTGTCACAACGCGCAGATCATGACAGAGGTCTGCGACCGATGGACGCCCCCAGAACCAGTAGCCGTTATAGATGCTGTGAATCACGAGTCCCGGTTTGAGCACGAACGTATGCGGAATCATCGGATTGTGCTCGGGGTCCGTGTACTCCTGAATGTCGAGATCCTTCTGAACCTTTCGATCAGGGTCGGAGAGGAAGGGCCACTGGGCGCCGACCGACGCACGAAACTCCTGAATCGTATGGTGATCGTCGGTGGCAATTGTGGCGATCTGAGTGTAAGCCACCGCGATCTTTGGGTAGAACGCGGCGAGCTCCAAATGCTGCTGGTGTTCCTTCGGGCAGTAGTGGCCGCGCGCGAGCGTGAGGATCAGCGGATCGTCGCCCTGGAGTTCGCTGAGTTTGCGCAGCGAGTCCGTATGATCGGGCAGCTCGTAGTCGGGGAAAATAGCTCCGGGCACGATATCAGAACGCATGCTTCGACTCCTCTCGTTTCTCTCAAAGATCCAAAGTGACACCCGCGTTTGGCTGGGAGCAGCATACGAGCACGTTCCCGGGAGCGGGCCTCTCCAGCGGCTCAGGGTTATAAATAATCGATCCGTCGATCAGACCAGTCATGCAGGTATGACAGACTCCTGTCCGGCACGACCATCTGACCGGAACGTCGCACGCTTCCGCCAGTTCAAGCAAATTCGCAAACTTACGATCCCAAGCGGTGGTAATCCCGCTACGCGCGAATGAGACTTGGGGGCCAGATCCGGGCGACCCTTGTGGCAGGTGAGGATTGTGAACAACCTGCGCCATGCCAGGGGTAATAGCCCCGACAGAACCGAAGATCTCCGTGTGCACATTCCCGGCCAGCACACCCCAGTTTCGCAGCCCATCGCGCATATTCTGCAAGAATGAAGATGGGCCACACAGATAGAAGTCACTGCCCCGTGACACGCCAATTTTCTTCAGCAAAGCTGCGTCAATGTGCCCGGGAGCATCGAAGTCTGCACCGACTTGGCCGATTGCAGCGGGCCTGCTGTACACGATGTATTCTCTTCCGCGAGAGAGCTGTTTCAGCAATGAACGCGATTCTTCTGCAAATGGATGGTCGACGCGATTGCGCGCCCCATAGATCCACCAGATCTCACGTTGCGATTTTTCAGCGGCAAGCGAGTGCAGCATCGACATCACGGGGGTCGCGCCCACTCCAGCGCTCAGCAGAACCAGAGGATCCTGGCTGGGACGCAGAGTAAAGCTTCCGCGCGGCGCACTAACATCCAATAGATCTCCTTCTCGCGCACGGTCGCAGAGGAATGAACTTCCAATCCCATTCATTTCGCTTTTGACGCTGATGCGGAAATGATCGGCTGCTGGCAGATCAGACAACGAATAACTGCGAAGAACCGGCGGTTTGCCCGGATCGACGAGCAGGCGCAAAACGACAAATTGACCTGCCTGGCAGACAGGAAGGGGCTGCCCATCGATCGGCGTCAGAACCAAGGAAGTTACGCTGTCGCTTTCCTTATGAATATTTGCGACTCGCATCTGCCGAAATCCGGGCCATGCTGGTGCTTGTTCCTCATTGGCGAGTCCCGGATTTCCCTCGACGGGTTCCGGGCTCGACTCTTGCGCGAGCATCGCTTGAAAGGAAGACTGCCAACCCTTGCTAAGTGCAGGAATCCGTAGCGCTCGTTCCAATTGTTCGCGAGAATGTCCTGGCAAATAGAGGAGGGCATCGACCTCGGCCACGCTGATTCGCTCTGGACCGTCAGCGATCTTTACAATGTCGTCGCCTGCCCCAACTTCTCCTTCCTGCAACACGCGAAAGTAGAATCCTGGTCTGTGATGTTCCACGAGCAGGGCTGGCATCCGAGGTTCCTTCGTGCGAATGCCGACGCGGTAGCACGTTACGCGCGGCTGCGTCACTTCAAATAATGCACCACCGATACGGTAGCGATCGCCAATACAGACTTCGTTATCCGGAAGTTGCTCGACGGTGAAGTTTTCTCCGAACTGGCCGAAGACAAAATCTTTACGCCCTAGAAATTGTTCCCAGTAATGGTAGGAATCCATCTGATAAACAAAAACAGCGCGCTGCTCCCCTCCGTGACCGGCGAGATCGGCTTGGGCGTCCCCAACAACATTGAGCTTGCGCACCATTTGTCGTCCCTCAACTGAACTTTTCCAGACCGCGGTACGGACAGACTTACCGTTCCATACCACGTCGCGGGGAAGACCGACATTCACGGAGACCAGTGTGGACATGGGAACCTAAATTCGAAATCAATCTGGCATAACTCTAACGATTTCGGGGCCGAAGCCAAAGCGTGCATTTATGAGATGACTTCGCTTACAGTTGGTACCCGTCCGCCATCCACTTTGCGAATAGCTCAATGCGAGCCTGAGGCCAAGGACCTTCACCTCTCGGGGGCGGGGGCGGCATTACCACGCCACCGATTCCCCGAATGCGGTCGTAGATGGCGACCGCGTGCGTCTTAACGTCATCATAACTTCCCAGGTTGAACGCTTTGCTCATGCCGCGAATGTCTCGCTCCGTAAAAAGCGGGAGAATGTCCGCTTGGAAGCTCGTCAGTTTCGTCATTGTTCCTCACAGCCATTGGATTATACGTACGCGGCGTTGCCGCCTCGTGACTCTAAACCTGAATGCCGGTTTCCACCACTTCATTCAGCCCTCGCTGCTTCGTCGATCGGTCACCCCAGCAACTTGCCGGCGAGCCAGTAATCGACACTCAACTTTCCCGGACCGGAGGAGATCAGCAAGATAAAGAAGATCACGTACAGCACTTCCGGAAGGTAAAGGAAATCGTCGAGCCAGTTAAGAGACGAAAGTCCTTTAGGCACGGAGTAAATCGCGCTGGTCAGGGTGGCAACAATCATGTCGATCATTAAAGCCATGCAGGCCGGGATCGAAAGAAGCCCCACGGTCACCAGGGATCCGCTAGCGAACTCGACACCCGACACGAAATAAGCCGTCAGTTGGGGATACGGGACTTTAGCCTTAACGAGCGTTTCGTAAACAGGTTTCGTGCCGCCAGCGACAAACAATTTGTTTGCCCCGGAGATGGCGAAGAACAGCCCGAGCGAAACGCGTGTCAGCACGATGGCATATTGTTGCAACTCACTGCTACCCAGCAGCGCAAACTGGACCAACCGTTTCCAATCCATCTCGTGTCCCTCCATCAAAAAAATGTGCTATGTCGGTACCCCACATCATAAAATTCGAGTACTCGGGTGATCGCAACGATCAGAACTTAGCGAGTTGCTTACCCTTCGGTCGTCGGGATCGCAAAACTCGTAGCGCGAGGTTCACGCGCGCTTGTGACGATCCCGTGCCTACTCGACCTTTAACAGGATTTTTCCCTTGGCCCGGCCTTGCTGGCTGGCATCCTGCGCCTCACGCGCCTGCTCCAGTCGAAACACCTGGCCCATGCGTGGCTTCACGTCGCCGCGTTCCACGAAGCCCGCCAGCTCCGATAAGTCCGCCGCGTTTCCCTTCGACACCATGTTCACGCCGCGAATTCCCGCCCGCGCCGCCAGCTCCGCATTTGCCGCACCCACCGTCGAAACGATCACGCCGCCCTTCTTAACTATCGCGAAGGAGCGCGTGGCCGTCTCGCCGCCGATCAGATCCAGCACCGCGTCCACCTGCCCCACGGTTTCAAACCGCTCCTGCTTGAAGTCCACCACCTGCACGTGACCCAGCGAGCGCAAGTACACGATGTCATCGCCCGTAGCCGTCCCGATTACTTGCGCGCCCCAGCGTTTGGCGATTTGGGTTGCAAGAGAGCCGACGCTGCCCGCCGCACCGTGGATCAGAATCCGGCTTCCCGGCTTCGGCTGCACATAGTCGCGAATTGCCTGCAGGGCCGTTACTCCCGAAGTCGGCAATGCCGCCGCTACCGCGGAATCCACTTTCTCCGGAATCGCGGCGATGTATGTAATCGCCGCCGCTGTGAACTCCGCATACGTCCCATCCCCGAACCCGAACACCCGTTCACCAGTCCGAAAACTGACCGAGTCGCTGCCGCCCGCTACGATCTCTCCCGCGAAATCCTGCCCGAGCGTCAGCGGGAAGCTCGCTGGGCGGGCCTGTTTCATCTGCCCTTCGCGGATTTTCCAATCGATCGGATTCACGCCCGCGTAGCGCACTTTCGCCAGCACTTGGCTCGGGCCAATTTCCGGCAGAGGTGCTTCCTCATAGTTCAGTTGTTCGGAACCGCCATATTGCGCGATGCGAACCGCTTTTATCAGGCTGGGCACCGCCGCGTGCTTCATCGTCGCCATTGTCATTTCTCCTTTCGCTGCGTTGTGACATTCTCTGGTATTTTGGGTTGTCCATCTGCTTTTCTTGAGGGGCTGGATAGTCCGCGTGAGAACTTAAAACCGACGCTATTTTTTAGCGCCCGCCTGAATGCGGACGCCACATAATCCAAAACCGAATTCTCACACAAGCCCTTGAGTCCCTCCTACGACCTGTTGTTTCGCGGATCGTCTTTCGCGCTGAGGTATTCCATCGCGAGCGGCCCGATGGCCGTTACTTGCGTGATGTACTCGCTGGATTTCGCCCAGTGAAAATGGGAAGTGTTGCCAGGGAGAATGATCACGGCGCCGGGCGGATAGGCTTGCAATTTACTGGCGTCGAATTCATCACCCAATCCGATATGAAAGACGCCGGAAATCACGGTGTAAACTCGATCCTCTAAATGCCTGTGAGGCATCAGCTTCTCGCCGTGGGGTACTTTGACTCTGATTGTGTAAGGGCCCGGCTCCGAGGGCTTACCCACGACGACAGCCAGCCGGATGGATGCTGGGAATGCCGGGAACGGTTTCCAATCGATATCTTCGGACAAGATGCTTTTGAAAACGTCCTGCCCGGGTTGATGAGCCTGGACATCGCTTTGCTGAGCACGCGTTACGGCACTGGCCTTCTGAGGCATACAATCCTCCTTCATGCACAAAATGTAAAACATCACCACGGACTTTCGAAACATGTCCGCCAGGATTGGCTTCGAACGCCTCCCACCCTCAACGTCCCGGCGCTGAGAATCGCGTCGGGCGCCTGCCAATTCAGGGCCTCGTGAGGCCGAGCGTCAGCCCTATGTAAGGTGCGTGCTCTGTCCGACCTCGATGATGTAACCGTCAGGATCGCGGATGTAGCAGCGAATCTCGCCGTAATTGGCAATCGGCTCCGTGAGGAACTCGACTCCTCGATTTTTCCATAATTCATAGCACGCCTGAATATCCGCAACACGGATATTCAAAAAGCTGCTGACCTTATCCGGGTCGGCGGGTACGCAGAGCGTTATCGACGGCTTGTCCGGGGTGGGCCCGCCCCCAACGTTGACGATCAGCCAGGTATCCGCAATTTGAATGTGCCCAGACGCACCCTTGCTGTCGCCTCTGCTCAGAATGCAGCCGCCGAAGACCTTTTCATAAAAATCAGCCGATCGGTCGATGGCGGCAACAGTGATGAAATGTGTGAGGGTGAAACCCTCGCGCGGTGGCAACTCGTTTTTCTCTTATTCGATTTGTACGCTGCCCATCGACGGCTCCAATTCCGATGAACAATGCTCATCTGCTGATTCTGGTTCTTCCGTGTTCCTACCTGCTGCCAACTAAGCCTGGCGAGGAAAGGAAAAAAAATCGGACCAAGATATTGCCCGATACTTTGGTATCGCGATTTCCGATGCCTTTCCTACCAGCGGCAACCCTCCATCCTGCGCGAGGAAACATTCGCATCAGCGGTTGAAGTAGGTTATGGCTGTGTTAGTAGCGAAGACCCGCTCAATCGGAGGATGCGCCAGCCCTCTTACTTCTTCTCCGGTTGAGCGCAGGTAGAAGAAGATTCAGAAGCGCTTCGTCCGAGAACGGGTTCTGACCTGAGATCAACTCGCGATCTTGAAGGACGTAGCTCTTCCATGGAGCGACCACACTTACGTCACCGCCCGCCGTACGCAAGGCGAAGTCCGGGTAGAAGAGAACCTTACCACCAATCTCAAGCGGCTCCCGCTGCTGCTCTTCCGCCGTCGAAAAGATGGTCATCTTATATCCAGAATAAATCCATCCTTGAGCCTTTGCCCGCGCTCCAGCGGCATCGCCCGCTGCCAGCGCTCCAACCACCTCCGTCGAATTCGGAAGAGCTGAGAGAAGTGAAATCGGGCCATGGCAGAGCACCGCCGTAGGCTTGGATGTTTCATGAAAGTGTCTCATCACCGTGCCGGCGTCGGGATCATCGAGAAGATCAATCATCGGGCCATGGCCGCCGGGGACGAAAACAGCGTCATATTGATCCAGGCCCGATGCGATGACATCCGAGATCCGAGTTGGATTTTTGAGCCCAGTCAGGCTGTCGCGGAATTTTAGATAGTCTTGAAGCCTAGCCTCGTCCCCGCCGAAGAAATCGGCGACAGCCGAATTGACATCCAATTGCGGCGTGTTGCCTTTGGGGTTAGCGAAATTGATTTCGTAGCCTTCCTTCATCAGGGCGCGAACCGGAACCGTCAGTTCGTTGAGATAATAACCCGCGCCGGCATAAACCTTGCCATCTTTCAATGGCAAGCCGTGACCGCTCGAGACTAGCACCAAGACTTTTCCTTTTGTTGTCATTTTGTTCTCCTCTCTGAAATCGAATCTGTTTCCCGAGATCTGAGCTTGTGCAGAGCAACCCAACTTGCGAGAGCTACGGCCTCAGCCACCTCATCATTGCGTCTACCAGCACCGCGTCGTACTCGCCGAAGATCAAAGTTGACGTGATCGGGTCAGAGCCGAGCGCTTCGCCGAAGGGCTTTGGCCGCTCGCCGATCATTAGGGCTGCGGGAATCCGAACATCAACCACGACTGATTGGCTACCCAATGCGGGTATAGCTCCGTCATCTGATCGAACAGCTCCTGGTCGGACGTCGCGGTTTTCTGCAGCCGATCGAAGTCCTGCAGGTCACGCTTGGTGTCCTGGATCGTCGAGGGAGAGTCGGGCGCGCCAGGCTTCTTGTGGCCGGCGACAACAATCGACGGGTTCAGCGCAGCTAACCGGTCCAGCGCCGCGATCCAATTTTTTCGGCTCTCGGGGGTGGTGTCGCCAACGTACATGCGGCATTGGTTGTATACGACGTCGCCAGCGACAATCAGGCCGATCGATGGAACGTACAGAGAAGTCGAATCGGGACTATCGGTGCGGCCCTGCTCGACGATGCGCAATTCGTGGCCCTCGAGAGTGAACGTGTCCCACTCATAGGGCTCAGGTGGAACCAACTTGGTGGCCACTTGCCCAGGAAAGAGCCGACGGGCCAACCGCTCCACTGTGGGAGAGAAAGACATCTGCATGGCGTTCACCGTCTTGGACGTTGCGATCGCCCGAGCGCCCGGGAAACGGTCGAGCAGAATGCTCAGACCGTAAAAGTGGTCGAAATGGGCGTGCGTTATATAGATGGTCTCCAGGTTGCGGTTGTGCAGAGCCACCCAATTCGCGAGAGCCTCAGCCTCAGCCACTGTCCCCATTGCGTCCACCAGCACCGCGTCGTACTCGCCGAAGATTAAAGTCGACGTGATCGGGTCAAAACCGAGCGCTTCGCCGTAGGGCTTTGGCCGCTCGCCGACCATAGTCTTTCCCGGGGCCGTAAAAACATTCACATTAAGCGTGTTCGACGCGATGGGCGCGGTCTCTTTCAGTCCATTTGTGCCGTCCACTTGGCACTCCTTTCGATGTCAGAGCGAGTGATTGTCCAAAGCAAAATTGGCAGAAGCGCGAATACGAATCGATTAGACGAACGTATCGATCCATGCCGAATTACTCGTCACGGGTACCGGAAGGCGACTAAGCGGACATCCTCAAGCGTGTAATTCTTCATCCGGGCCGAGCGTTTAGCCGTACGTGAGGTCGGTGCTCTGTCCGACCTCGATAATATAACCGTCAGGATCGCGGATATAGCAGCGAATCTCGCCGTACTTGGGTATAGGCTCCGTGATGAACTCGGCTCCCCGGCTTTTCCACAATTTATAGCAGGCTTGAATATCTGCAACGCGGAAATTCATAAAACTGTTGATGTGATTCGGGTCGGGGACGCTGAGCGTTACCGTCGGCTTATCCGGGGTCGGCCCGCCCCCAACGTTCAAAATCATCCAGATATTCTCAAGCTGAAGGTATCCAGGTGCGTTGCCGTCACCCAGGCTCAGAATGCGAGCGCCGAAGATTTTCTCGTAGTAGCGAGCCGATCGGTCGATGTCGGCGACAGTGAGAAATTGCGCGATGCTGATCCCTTCGCGCGGGGGCATCTCATAGCTCTTCTGTTCGACTTGTACGGCGTTCATTCATTGCTCCTTTCGATACGGCGCTCGTTACAAATACGGTGTCCCAAGTCCCACTCCCATTCATAGAAAATCGATCGACGCCAGCTAGCGCAGCAGCGATTCCCAATTGGCTGGGCTGGCCTTTTTTTGATTTCCAATAGCCTTCAGCACGGCGAAGTGTCGCGGTCTGCCCCCCGCCCTCGTAAGGTGAGAAGCGCACGCGGTATCCTAGATCGGCGACGGAATCGCCTTCGGTGTCAATCTTTAGCTCATATACCGCGTTGGGCGCGAAGGGTTCGTCCGTCGTGGGCGCGGGCGGGTTCACGCCGAAGGATGGATGGACGTTCATAATCAGGATCGACTTACTCACACCCCCAGGCTTGGGAAAGGCATACAGGTCAGTAAGGTCGAGGCGGGCGTCCCCATGTGGAAACCCGTAGTCCGGACCGGAATAATGGTGCGACATAAAATGATCTTCTCCTCTCTCCAGATAGTCTGTCGGCGGCGCCTAAGTTGTGCGTGCCGCTCCCTTTGATTTCGCTAGCGCAGCGACCGGAACGCATCTCGGAGTTCGGCGGTGAAAAGTTGCGGCTGTTCCCAAGCCGCGAAGTGGCCGCCTTTCGGGGGCCGGTTGTAGTAAATCAGCTTGGGATAGGCCCGCTCTGCCCAGCTCTTCGGGGCTGCATAGATTTCGTCAGGGAAGGCGCTAACAGCGACCGGGATGGTGACACTCCTGACGTCGAAGAAGCCTCCTCCCGTAGAAATCCGCGCAGTGTCCCAGTAGAGGCGCGCGGAGGAGACCGCGGTGTTTGTCAACCAGTAGAGCGTTACATTGTCGAGGACATCGTCTCGAGTCAGCCCTTCCATCTTTCCATCGAAGGCGCGTGAAATCATTTCGTAACTGCGAATGTCGTGATCCAGCATCCACGCGGCAAGCCCCACCGGCGAATCCACGATTCCGTAAAGCGTCTGTGGCCGGTTTGACATTTCCTGGGCGTAGCCCAGACCGTTCTTGTAGAAATCATCGAGTTGGTCCCAGGCATGTTTTTCATCGGCCGAAAGGCCGGCGGGCGGCGGGCCGCCAGCCGAAAGAGCTTTTGAAACATCGGGTGGAACCGTGGCCGCCATGTTGGTGTGAATGCCCAGCAATCCGGGCGGCTGCTGCAGCGCCATCACTTCTGATACGGCATTGCCCCAATCTCCGCCCTGCGCAACGTACCGCGTGTAGCCGAGGCGTTGCATCAAAGTCGCCCACGCACGAGCAATGCTGACGGGTGTCCATCCTGGCGCAGTCGGCTTGGCTGAAAATCCGTAGCCCGGCAGCGATGGAATCACTACGTCGAAGGCATCCGAAGCATTCCCGCCATGCGCCGTGGGATTCGTCAGCGGATCAATGACCTTCATTTGCTCGATGATCGAGCCAGGCCATCCGTGTGTAATGATCACTGGAAGCGCATTCGGATTCTTCGAGCGCACGTGGATGAAATGAATGTCCAAGCCGTCGATGTTGGTCATGAACTGCGGCAAGGCAGTCAACCTCGACTGGCATTTGCGCCAATCGTAGTCGGTCCCCCAATAGCGCGCGAGCTTCTGAGTCGTCTCCAACTGCACGCCCTGTGATGCATCGCTGACCGTTTCCCGGTCCGGCCACTTGGTTGCGTTGACGCGCCTGCGCAAATCGGCAAGTTCTGATTCCGGAAAAGTGACATGGAAGGGACGAATAGCCGAATTCTCGGCCGCTGGTGTAGCACCGCTTTCGGCCATAGCGTTCTCTTCTAGAGGAGTGCCAGTTTTCGAATGTGCGAATGCCTCGCCCAGCGTGGCTGGGCTGAATGTGGCCGCAAGCCCTAGCATCGAGCTGGCCTTGAGAAAGCAGCGGCGCGATTTGTCCTCTGGTTGTTTCATGGCGTGCTCCTTTCGAGTCGGTCTGCACTCTTGAGTTGAGCGGTCATCTTGTCGTCACTATCATCCCCGCTCTCCGTATTAGCTGAGTCATGCATTCTGTCGCTATCATATGGGCACGCCCTCTTCCAATCGAAGGTCCGGCCACGGTCTGCCATTCCCGTTGAGCTGACATGGGTTAGTTGAAATTTTGCAAGCACAACGGGATGTTCCTGTCTATCGAAGTGTCGTTGGGTCGTCCCGCATGTCGCCGACACGTCGCGCGACCCCGCGCATTTAGGCGGCTTCGCAGAGTGCTGCGATGTTATTTCAGGAGTGCTGCTGCCTCATTCCCGCCACCAACCAGGTCAGCGCGCGAAGACGTACGTAGTTTGTGGAGTCGCGCCCGAACCGAGGAGATAAGACAGGAGGCAAAATTAGAATTTTTAACCGCAGAGCACGGCGGAGCCAATCAGCATTTGCTGATTCACTCCGCGCGGTTAGCTACTTGGCGTAACCTGGCGGATTGATGTGCGTGGCGCATTCGAGGGATCGTGGCGGGTGGTGGGTTTATGCGGTGAACGTCATAAGGTCCTGAGCGTGCGAGTCTGGCTGCGGAAGCGGGGAGTAGATAATATCGCGCTCCGATCGATTTGAGTGTGGCGAAATAGATTCGAGTGGGGCGGTGCCGAAAGGCGGGATGGCAGTCGTCAGTTGGACAGCGTGTCGACGCATCAGCACAGAAATACAGCGGCGCTTGTCGCGATGCGTGTGAAGGTCTTCTAATCGCTCAAAGAGGCAGACCGTTAAGAGGCTTGGGAGTTGCGCTCTCGTCGATGGAATGGTGACGGCCCGGCCTGCTTGTGGAAGCTGCCACAATTTTTATGAAGTTTCTTGACATGCCGAACAACAGGAGTAGAGACTACCTCGGTACAGGCCATCTGTCTTTCATAGGTTGACAAAGGAAATTTGAGATCATGAGTGAGTCCGGCCTTTAAGCGAAGCTGATTAACCCCGTTTGTTAATCACACGACTTGGAGACGAACGTATCGTCCCGCTTATCGCTGCATAAATTTCCTCAGTTTATGACAAGGCCACCAAGATTTTGATGTGCAAGACCCAGTTGCTTCATGGAGTTAAAAACGTGAGTAAATCTGCAGCGTCCCCAGGTGAGGATCCTCTAGCGAGTTCAATTCCAGATGGTACGGCTCCTCTGGAATCGATCCTCTGCACCGAAGAGTTGCAAAGTCGTGCGTCGCGTCCACGGAATTACGAGAAAGAAAATCAGGCTCTCCGGACACTGGTCTGCGCGCTAGCCGACTCACCGAAAACGATCTTTCAGACCCTGGCTGAAACAATCAAGGATATTACTCAGTGCGACTCTGCTGGCCTTAGCCTGCTGACAATAGATGGCAAAACGCCGGACATCGGAGGGCAGAGATTCTATTGGCCAGCGATCGCCGGCATGTGGAGCTCACACGTCGGGGGCGGGACCCCTCGCGATTTTGGTCCCTGCGGAGATGTGCTCGATAGCAATCGCGCGTTGTTGTTCCGACATTTCGAACGCCGTTATGCCTATCTGGTACCAGTCAGCCCGCCGGCGGAGGAGTGCCTGTTGGTGCCGTTTTACGTCAAAGGTGTGGCAGTTGGGACGATATGGGCGATCATGCACAGTGATCGTCGCAAGTTTGATGCGGAAGATAACTGCGTTATGAGTTCGCTGGCGATATTCTCCTCCTCGGCGTATCAAGCCGTGGTATCAATCGACGACCTCAAATCGCAAATTAAAGCGCGCGAAGAAGCGGATTCAAGATTGCGTGAGCTAACCCGCGTTGAGGTCGGGGTGATAATTGACGGGCTGGAGGCGCAAGTTCGAACTAGGGAAGAATTCCATCGTGTGGTTGTCGAAACCGCGAGCGACGCCGTAGTGAGCATCGACCACAGAGGAGATATCCTGCTTGCCAATCACGCTACCACAACCACCTTCGGTTACGAACCATCGGAGTTGATTGGGCGACCTTTGACGATGTTGATGCCGGAATACCTGCGCAACTTGCACGAGGCAGGCCTCAAACGCTACCGGGACACCGGTCATCGGCACATCAACTGGCAAGGCACCGAGTTGATTGGCCTACGCAAAAACGGAGAAGAGTTTCCTGTTGAAGTTTCGTTCGGGGAAATCAACAACGATGGTCAACGGGTGTTTACGGGCTTCATCCGCGACATCAGTGAACGGAAGCAGGCCGAGGAAGCCCTGCGGGCGAGAGAACGTGATCTCAGTTTGATCATCGAGACGATCCCCGGCATGGTTTGGTGCGCGGCTCCGGACGGCGAACTGAACTACTTAAATCAGCGGTTATTGGACTACACCGGCACGAGTCCTGACGCCTGGGAGCAACTCGGCTGGACCAATTTCCTTCACCCGGACGATGCAGAGGCGGCCGTGCGAGCGTGGTCGCATGCAGTCGCAACTAGCCAGTCGTACGATAACCAGTGCCGTTTGCGCCGGTTCGATGGCGTCTACCGATGGTTTCGCGTGCTCGGTCAAGCCGCCCTTGATGCGGAAGGCAAAGTGACTCGCTGGTACGGCTTGCTGATCGATATTGACGACAGGAAGAATATGGAAGAGGCTTTGCGCAACAGTGAGATGCGCTTGTCGCGGGCGACCCGGTCGGCGACCGTGGGTGAATTTGCGGCCTCCATTGCGCACGAAATTAATCAGCCGCTGGCCGCTGTCGTAACGAACGGGCACGCCTGTTTGCGCTGGCTTTCGGCCCAGCCGCCCGGCCTGGCCAAAGCGCAGGAGGCCGCCGAAAGGATTGTGCGCGACGGCGCGGAAGCAGGAGAAATCGTGCGGCGGATCCGGGCCCTCTTCAAGCAAGCACCTCTCGAGAAAATCGACCTCGACATGAATGCGATCATCGATGAGGTGCTCGTACTCGTCAGCGGAGAGACCATGAGAAGGAGGGTCGCCGTGGAGACGGACCTGGACAAGGGCCTGGCGCCCGTGGCGGGCGATCGCGTACAGTTGCAGCAACTTGTTTTCAATCTGGTCCTCAATGGGATCGAAGCGATGGACTCCGTCCTTGATCGCCCCAAGAAGGTCTTCATCTCTTCAAGACGACACAGCCCAGAAGCCGTTCTAGTCGAGATACGGGATTGCGGCGTAGGCCTGATGGATCCGGAAAAAGTCTTCGAAGCTTTCTTCACCACGAAAGAAAACGGAATGGGCATGGGCTTAGCAGTTTGCCGCTCCATCATCGATGCACATCACGGCCGATTGTGGGCCGCGTCCGACGAACGCGCGGGTACCACTTTCTCTTTTACGCTTCCGCCGGCAACTATTCGGGCCGTGTCATGAAAAATGACAGCCCGATCGTCTTCGTGGTGGATGACGATTTCCGCGTTCGGGAGGCGTTGACCAGCCTCATTTCCTCGGTAGGTCTCCGAGTGGCTGTCTTTAACTCGGCTACCCAGTTCTTGGAATCCGAAAAGCCAGATGCGCCCGCATGCCTGGTCTTGGACTTGCAACTTCCTGGCACCAACGGCCTGGAACTACAGCGGCAGCTGGTGACGGGAGATGCACCGCCAATTATTTTCATCAGCGGTCATGGCGATATTCCTTCATCCGTGCGCGCCATGAAGGCCGGAGCTGTCGAGTTCCTGTCGAAACCATTCAACGACCAGGAATTACTGCAAGCCATTGACGCCGCCATTACTCGGGATCGAGCCGCGCGGCAGCGGAGATCGGAACTCGCCGAGTTGCAGAGGCATTACGACCTTCTCACTCCGCGCGAACGCGAAGTCCTTCCCTTCGTGGTCGCTGGCTGCGCCAACAAGGTGACTGCTGCCGAGCTGGGTACCGCTGAGATCACGATCGGGGTTCACCGGGGCCAGATCATGCGCAAAATGGGCGCCAGGTCCCTGGCGGAACTTGTCAGAATGGCTGACACGCTCGGAATTCCCCGCCGGCCCGACCTGTCTAAATCAAGACCCGCCTAAATGAACATATAATTGCCAGCCTTCGACCTCGCCGCTACCATCTCGCCTAATCGGAGATACCATTCATGATGGTAAAGGTTCCAACACATATCGTGGCCGCCGTGGACGATGACTTCCGAGTTCGAGAGTCCTTAGAGAGCCTGATAGAGTCGGCCGGATACAAACCTGTGGTGTTCTCGTCTGCGGAGGAGTTTCTGCAGTCCGAGACGCTTACTGCGGCGACTTGTGTGATTACTGACGTTCGGATGCCAGGAATGGATGGCGTCGAGTTGCAGCGTCGCATCAGGCTCAAGCGCCCAGACTTGCCGCTTATCTTTATATCTGCCCAGAATAATACTGAGATTCGACAGAAGGCCCTCAACGAAGGTGCCTTTGGTTTTCTTTACAAACCATTCAATGCCGCGGAGTTGCTTGAAGTAGTCCAAGCGGCCATGGCCAAAGCGCGGGAGAAATAACAGCAGTTCGGCGAAGATCTCCTCCTCAACGCGATTTAAGCAATTGCCTCGTCCTTGTCCTGACAGGCCCTAAAAAGCACTTCATCCCTTCGAAACGAAACAGCCCAGACAGCGTTCTCGTGGAAGTGAACGACTGCACTTGCAATGAGTGAGACCTGATAAATAAACCTATAATTGCCAGCCTTCAGCCTTATCACTACTATCGGGGCGTTCTTGGAGATGCTTTCGATGGCAAACAGTGCGACACATATCGTGGTGGTTGTGGACGACGACTTTCGAGTTCGAGAGTCCTTAGAGAGCCTGGTCGAGTCAGCCGGATACGAACCGGTGGTGTTTTCGTCCGCGGAAGAGTTCCTGCTATCGGGGACGCTTAGCGCGGCGACTTGTGTGATTAGCGACGTTCGTATGCCAGGAATGGGTGGCATCGAGTTGCAGCGCCGCATCAGGCTCGAGCATCCGACAAAACCGGTGATTTTAATAACTGCGCAGAAGAGCAGTGAAGAAATTCGACAGCAAGCGCTCGACGAAGGCGCCGTTGATTTTCTTTACAAACCATTCTATGCCGGGCACCTGCTTGAACTGATAGAAGCGGCTGCGGCCAACACGCGCGAGAAATAAGAGCATTCCTAAAAGGAGCAAGGCCATGTCTACTTTCGAAATGATTGGATCCAGTGCCAAGTTTCGGGTTGTGCTCGACCAAATCAACAAGGTTGCGCCGGTGGACTCCGCGGTCTTAATTCAAGGCGAAACCGGCACCGGCAAGGAAGTGATCGCACAAGCGATTCATGAGGCTGGTCCTCGCCGCCAGAATCGTTTCGTGGCCCTTAACTGTGCGGCGATTCCCAGCGCTTTGCTGGAGAGCGACCTGTTTGGCCATGAACGCGGATCCTTCACCGGCGCGGTGGCTCAGACCATGGGACGCTTTCAATCAGCGGACCGTGGAACACTGTTTCTAGACGAAATCGGCGATCTTCCTCTCGAACTGCAACCAAAACTTCTGCGCGTGCTTCAAGAAAAACAATTCGAGCGTTTGGGAGGCGGCCGCACCTTTCAAGTCGACGTGCGAGTCATCGCGGCGACGAACCAAGACCTGTGGCGCATGGTACAAGAACGGAAGTTCCGGCCAGATCTTTACTATCGCCTTAATGTTTTTCCGATCAGCCTACCGCCGTTGCGCGAACGAGAAGACGATATCCCGATTCTGATCGAACACTTCGTTCGAAAGTTCGCAAAGCGGCAAGGCAAGTCGATCGATTGCTTCCCCGACGAAGTGATGGAGGCTCTGAGACGCCACAATTGGCCGGGCAACGTCCGAGAACTGCAGAATGTTATCGAGCGCGCTGTAATCATGACAACGGGGCCCGTCCTGGAGCTGCCCACGAGAGCGCTTGTGACACAGAATGTCTCTTCGACCCCAACGCAGACACTCGAGGACGCTGAGCGGGCACATATCACAAAGACGCTCCATGAA
>DATHPN010000072.1:0-30728 GCA_035483715.1 Candidatus Acidiferrum sp. | reverse complement strand
GCTTCAGCCTGTCTGGTTTTGACTTTCGTTAAATTAGCAGAAGTCAAAAGAAGACAGGCTGAAGCCCGTCCTACTTGCGAATCGCCTGATGTCGCATGACCAGCAAAATGGCCGCCCCTGCAACCGCAGGAACAGCAAGTGTCAGCAGGCCGGTCTGATAGTTTCCAGTCAAATCTTTTGCGCGCCCCATCCAATAGGGCCCGACAAATCCTCCGATAATCGCGATCGTGTTCGCCGTGGCGATCCCCGCGGCTGAGGATTTACCCGTGAGAAAACCGGAAGCGATGGCCCACGACGGCCCCGCCGTCGCATTGAAGCCGACGAAGATGATTGCGTAAGCCGGGATCGCGAAAATCGGCGCGACAGTAAGCCCGCCCACGATAAAGGCCGCGGCGATCAGGACGCAAGGGACGACCAGATGCAAATACCGCTCGCCCGCACGGTCCGAGTGCTGCCCGTTCAGCACCAGGCCAAGCGCGCCCAGGATTCCGAAAATCGCAATCGCCAGCCCCACATTCGTATTGCCAAGCCCAGTGGACTGCTGAATGAGCACCGGCGCGGAAAACGAGAACGCATAGAAGCCGATGTAGATGCACAGCAAATAAATGCCCAGCTGCCACACCCGCGGATTCAGTATGGCGCGGAACACGCCCTCCGAATGGCGCTCGCCGATTGCGGAATTGTCGACACGCAACTGATTCAACAGCCAGGCTTGTTCCTCGGCGGTTAGCCACTTCGCTTCGCCGGGGGTGTTTGGCAGATAGACGAAAAAGATAACGCTGAGAATCACGGCAGGAAGACCCTCGGCCAGAAACAGCCATTGCCAGCCGGCGAGGCCAAGTCGCCCCTGAAGATTTAGGAGCGCCCCCGCAAGGCCTCCCATGAACACGGAACTGAGTGGCAGCGCCACGTAAAAGCGGCTGACGGTGCGCGCGCGCGCGTTTGCCGGAAACCACTGACTGAGGTAGTAGACCACTCCGGGAAAGAAGCCCGCTTCGGACATGCCCAGCAAAAACCGCACGATGTAAAACTCCCTCGGCGTCCTGACGAACATCATGCCCATTGCCAAGAGGCCCCAGGTGAACATGATTCGCGCGATCCACCGCCGCGCGCCGAACCGGTACAGCAACAGGTTCGAGGGAATCTCGCAAGCCGCATAGCTGAGGAAGAAGAGCCCCGCGCCAAGGCCGTAGCTCGACGCGCTGAAGTGCAGGTCGCGATTCATCTGCAGCGCCGCAAAGCTGATGTTCACGCGATCGGTATATGCGACGCCGTAAGCGATGGCGATGAGCGGAATAAGACGCACGCTGGCCTTGCGCAGCGCGGCAGCCCCGGTTGTGTTGTCCGCCTCATTCGTGGAAGGAGCTGCGTCAGCAAAGTTTCGCGGCGGTGTGGGAGGAGGCACTGGCTCAACAGCACTCATCGTCGCCTTTCGCTTCGAGTAGCACAGCCAGGAGTGGCTGTGCTACTCAAACCCTTGCCGATCCGTTTTTGCCGGGGAGAGAATAGCACGTGGCGCGAGAGAACCTGTACAGCTTGAAAATTTCGTCAGCGCGTCAGTTTGCATTGTTGAAAGAGAGAAAAGCTGCCCGCCCCAAAGATGGGCGGCCCCTACATTACCAACGCCTTCGGAGTCGTAAGGTTTTGTAGCGGCCTCTCCGTCCCGTGCAGTTCGGGACGGAGAGGGCAGTTTTCTTCTTATAAATAAACATTGAAGGCGACGGCCTGTCCGAAGCATGATGCGCAGACAGGGCTCGCTCCCGCGTCACGTTAATGGGTGCGATCTCAACCCAATACACAGGCGCAATAAAACAAATTTAAATTTGCCGCTGCATCGGGTTCGTTTTCGCTCAAGCCACGAATGGAGGTTACCAATGAAAGGCAAGGCGCTCGCCCTCGGTGTACTTCTGACGGCTCTTCCGCTTTTCGCGCACCATGGAGGCACGTCGTTATATGACATCTCGAAACAGATCACAGTAAACGCGACGGTGACCGAGTTCGTCTGGACCAATCCTCACGTGGAGATCGGTTTGGACGCCAAAGATGACAAGGGAAACGTGAAGCATTGGCTCCTGGAGGCCAGCTCGCCGCCGGTCATGGTGAGTCGTGGCTGGAATCGAAAGAGCCTCCAGGTAGGGGACGCCATCAAGGTGACGTTCAATCCCGCTCAGAAGGGCACGGGCGTCGGGCGCCTCATCAAGTTGTCCAAGGCCAACGGCGAAGAACTTGGTCGCGCATTGGCGCAATGAGGAGCGCATGAAAATGCGAAATCGATCACTTCAATTTTTGTCATTCCGATTACCACATTTTTTGTCATTCCGAGCGAAGCGAGGAATCTCTCTGGGGTCTAAGCCCAAGAACGGAGAGATTCCTCGGCGCGCAGCGCGCCTCGGAATGACAACAATTTGAATTTTTCTGCGACCTGTTCATCCGCGACATCTGAGCTCATTTGTTAGATGGATTCTAATGCGTTGTAGGGAGCGCTTGAAAATGCGAAAACGATTTCCACATTTGTTGTCGTTCCGATTACCACATTTTTTGTCATTCCGAGCGAAGCGAGGAATCTCTCTGGGGCCGAAGTCCAAGAAAGCGGCATTCCCCGCTTCGCATCGATTCGGCTCGTCTGCGGCGTTCCTCTTGGCAATCCTCGGATTGATCTCCGGGTGTTCCGCGAAGACTGCCGGAAAGCCGGCTCCCCAGCCGCCCGATCTATCCGGCATTTGGCAGGGCGTAGCCATTCAGTCCTTGAGTCCTTCCGACCCCATGGCCAAGGAGCCCGGAGCCGAGGGCGATATACCGTACACGCCCTGGGCGTTGCAGCGGATGAAGGCCGCGCGGCCGGTCTACGGACCGAATGCTAGCCTGGAGAAGACTACGGATCCGGCCTTGAAATTTGCCGATCCGGACGGCTATCCGCGCGCCTCGATTCATCCCATGCGATTCAAAATTGTGCAAACCCCGGACTACGTTTATCAATTCTGGGAATACAACAAATCCTGGCGGGAGATTGCCCTCAACCACCCCCACTCGGAGGTTCCGGACATCACCTGGTTCGGCGAATCCGTCGGCAAGTGGGAAGGGGACACGCTGGTCGTGGATTCGGTGGGTTTCAATGGTTCCACGTGGCTCGATCCCATCGGCCACCCGCACACGGAAGATCTCCACATGATCGAGCACATCCGGCGAACCGACCCGGAAACCCTGGTTTTCAACTTCACCTTTGATGACCCCAAGGCCTACAGCAAACCCTGGGATGGACACCTGACATTCAAGTTGAAAACCGACGGCGTCATGACCGAAACCATCTACACCATCTCGGATGAACTGAGTTTTCGACAGCGTTTCCTGGGTGAAAAGCCTCCGATTCCGATACGGCCGAGTAACTAATGCTCGCCGACCGATCCGTTAGGCTGGAGGCGAAGCTGCGCAGGATTTTTCGAGGGGCTCACGTTTAGATAAGTGCGCCGGGCCTGTGGTGCGGCCTGACACCAAGCACCTAATTCTTGATTCTTGAGAAAATTCAGTTCTACGGCCGCCCGACAGCGTGTATCATCCCGTAGTGATACGCCGACTCTACGTTAACAACTTCAGGTGCTTGGAGAACTTCGAACTCCCCACTTCGGGCCAGTCATCACTCCTCCTAATAGGAAAGAACGGCGCGGGGAAGACAACAATTGGTCTCGCGCTGGAAATCTTGCAGAGGATTGCCCGAGGTACGAACCAAGTAGGAGACCTCGTCAGACCAAAAGATTTCACTCGCGGCCGCAGAGATACGCCCATGCGCTTTGAGATCGAAGTAGATTTGGGGGCCAGGATTTACAGTTATGCGGTGGCATTTGAGTTTCCAGAAGGATTTAAAGAGCTACGCGTATTCGAAGAAAAGCTCACTGTTGATGGCAGAACTGTATATGGGAGAGAACTGGCGCAAGTGCAACTCGCAAGAGCAGGAGGCGATACCGAAGCCAATTTCCGTATGGACTGGCACTTGGTCGCCCTGCCCATAGTTCAACATCAGTCAAAAAACGATCCCCTGTTTGTTTTCAAACAATGGCTCGCTCGTACCCTTATCCTTCGGCCGATGCCAAGTCTAATTCGGGGAGACTCGGATCGGGAAACCCTACAACCGAATGTCCAAGTAACCGATCTGGGTGCATGGTTCTCGGGCCTGTTGGCCGATGCGCCATCCGCATATGCGAAGATTGACGGATACCTTAAACATGTGATGTCCGACTTCAAGGATATTAAGAATCCAGCGACAGGGAAGGATTCACGAAACCTGGTCGTTCAGTTTTCCAATCAACAAGGAAGCATGACGCTACCTTTTGAGGACCTTTCTGACGGTGAGAAGTGCTTTATGATTTGCGCCTTGGTACTTGCTTCCAATGAGGGTTATGGCCCGCTGCTTTGCTTCTGGGACGAACCCGACAATTACCTTGCCCCCTCCGAGGTAGGCGATTCCATATTAGCGCTTCGCAGGGCGTTTGAGTCAGGGAGTCAACTCATCGTGACCTCACACAACACAGAGGCAATTCGACGCTTCTCCGATGAGAACACTCTTGTCCTTTTTAGGAAGAGTCACCTTGAGCCAACAATCGCTCGCCCACTCAATGAATTCAGAGTCAGTGGGGATCTTACCGGAGATGTTGTCGACGCGCTTGTTCGTGGCGATGTGGGTGCATGAGTGTAAACAAATATCTTCCCCACGTTTTCATTCTTCCTGAGGACGACGCCAATCGCCAAATAGCGAACGGCTTTCTCCTTAGTCTTGCTACCCGGCAAGTCTATGTGCTCAGAGAAGCGGGCGGTTGGGCCAATGTCATGGATCGATTCGTATCAGACCAACTCCGAGGGATGGAACAAAATCTGGATAGATTCATGGTTTTATTGGTCGACTTCGATCGGAACCTCAATCGGCTGCTGGACGTGAGCGCTGTAATTCCCCAGCACCTTTCTGGCAGGGTCTTTATCCTAGGCGCATTTAGTGAACCTGAGGCTCTCAGGCAGGCTGGGCTCGGCACCTACGAGGCGATTGGTAGGGCGCTGGCGGATGATTGTCGCGCCGGGGGCCAAACTATCTGGGGACATCACTTGCTTCAACACAACCAAATTGAACTAAACCGATTACGCCAACATGTTCTTCCGATCTTGTTCTAGCGAATTTCATCTCGACCAACTATACACAACTTGCTGGGTACCCTATCCTTGCGGGGTATCCAAGGGCAGGGATTTTCGGTCTCGAATTCCCGCTCATCGCATTGCTCCCCGCAATTTCGGCAATCTACCCACCGCCCTTAGAAGATCCCACTGGCGAATGGTTTCCAACGAGGATGAGGTTCGAGAAGTGCGAACGCGTTAGGAGCGTCGCAGCACAAGACCAATGGACGTTGCCGAATAGAAGTGAAGGGCAGGGCTTTTAAAAAATATCAGAGAAGCGCTGAAAAGCGGCCATATCGAAAAGTTCAAAGACGCGATCATCCGCGTCCTCGGGCAGTCGCCGGGGACACCCGTGTACGAGGTGTCGCTGAAGATTTGGAAGGAATTCCACGAGCCTTCTTTTTGAAATTCACGCGCGAAAAGGCGGCGACTCTCGATTCTTGCTCTTCTTCTGGAAGTTTTGACAGATGTTGTTCGGCGATCCGTGTCAGGGCCATTGCCGCTTCGTCGATTGACAGTTTTTTCCTCTTCTTCGGCATTGGCCCTTCCTCCCAATTGCGATATTAGCTTCAAGAGTCGCTTGGTCGCAAGCGCGCCGGACGCTGGCATTCTTGAAAGACTACCCCCACAGGCTAAAGCCCGCGCCACAAAATGTTTTTTCCCTTGCGCTCATTTCACGTGCCGCGTAAATTCAAGTTATGGGCGGAATCCAGTTTCTAACCGATGAGAAAGGCCGCAAGGTCGGCGTTCTGATCGACCTGAAAAAGCACGGGGCCATTTGGCAGGATTTCTGGGACGGTCTCGTCTCCGAATCTCGGCGCAAGGAAAAAAGCATCCCCTACGAACACTATCGCGCAGCCCGCCTGAAGCGCGCGCGCACTCGTGGCTAAGTACTCTCTCGAAATCAAGCAATCGGCCGAGAAAGAATTGGATTCCCTGGACGATGCGGTGTTCGCGCGCGTAGACCGGAAAATCTTGGCGCTGGCCGACAACCCACGGCCCGCTGGGTGCAAGAAGCTGAAAGGATATAAAGATCTGTGGCGCATCCGCGTTGGTGACATGCGTGTGGTGTACGTCATCGACGACAGCGCGAAGCTTGTGACCTTGGTGCGGGTTGCGCACCGCCGCGAGGTCTACGAGTAAGCCTGGTCTCCGACGGAGACTGGTCCCCACGCTTGACGCGAGATTGAGGTTCGGCCTCGTTTCAAACCGACTACTTCAAAGCCCGAACTCGCTTTTTCGCTTGCGCTCATTCCAATCGGCGAGTAGATTTAGGCGTACGCCGGAGTGCTGGGGGCAATCCGTCACAATCTTGCGGGGAAGTTGCCACCCGGGGAGGTTTTATGTCCCGACTGTGTCGGGGCGAATTATGACCGCCATCCTGACCATTGCCAATCAGAAGGGCGGCGTGGGGAAGACGACCACAGCCATTAACCTCGCTGCCGCAATTTCTCTCCGCAAAAAGAAAACGCTTCTCATCGATCTCGATCCGCAGGGCAATTCCACCATCACTTTCTTTGATCTTGCCGACGTGCAGGCGTCGATGTTTGACGTGCTCGGCGATCACCGCGCCGAAATGGCCGGCGTGATCAAGGTGACCAAGAATCCCATGCTTTCCGTGGCGCCGTCGCGGCTGGCGCTGGCCAAACTCGAGCAGCAGCTTTCCGGGCAATTTGACGCGCCGTTCAAACTCAAGGACGCCATCGCGCCGGTCCTGAAGGACTACGACTACATCATCATCGATACGCCGCCCGCGCTGGGCATCCTCACCGTGAACGCCATGGTGGCCTCGACGCACCTGCTCGTGCCCATCCAGGCCGCGTACTTCGCGATCGAGGGCACGGATGACCTGCTCGAAACCTACGAGCGGATTCGCGCGCGGCCCAACCCGGAACTCAAAGTGCTCGGAGTGCTCATCACCCTGTTTGACAAGCGCACCAACATCTCCCGCGACACCCACGAACAGATTCGCTCCGTGTTCGGCAGCGTGTTGTTCAAAACGCGCATCGGCAAGAATGTGCGCCTGGAGGAGAGCCCCGCATATAAGGAAACGATCATGACCTTCGCGCCCAAATCACCCGGCGCGAAGGATTACGGCAAGCTGGCCCTGGAGGTTATCCAACGTGTCGAAGAGAATGGGATTGCCCGTCACGCTGAAGATGCGGCATGACGCGCACTACGTAGAACAAATCACCAATTTCAGCGGCGCGGCCATCGGCCGCATGGTTCCGGTCGATAAAATCAGGCCCAACCCCGATCAGCCGCGGAAATTCCTGGGCGACTTGCGCGAGCTCACCGAATCCATAAAAGAAAAGGGCGTGCTGGAACCGCTGCTGGTGCGCTTTTTGCCGCGCGACGATTGCTACTACATTATTTCCGGCGAGCGCCGCTACCATGCCTCGCGCGCCGCGGGCCTGCGCGAAGTTCCCTGCATCGAAAAAATCGCCGATGACGCCGAAACACTGGAACTCGCGCTCATCGAAAACCTGCAGCGCAAGGACCTGACCCCGTTTGAAGAAGCCGACGGCCTGCAGCGCCTCGCCGAGCAGTTTGAATACACGCACGAAGATATCGCCAAGAAGATCGCCAAGGCGCGTTCCTCGGTGACGGAAACGATGTCGCTGCGCGTGATTCCGGAAGAGCTGCGCAAGCTTTGCATCGATGGCGGCATCGTCTCCAAGTCGCTGCTCCTGCAGATTGCCCGCCAGCCGAACGAACGCAAAATGCAGGAGGCCATTCATCGCATCTCGCAGGCCGGCTTGACGCGCGACGAAGCCCGCCGCGAACGCCAGGAAGAGCAAAACGCCGGTCCGCGTCCGCAACCCTTCATCTTCAACTACCGCCCGGACAACGAGGCCTTCAAGCTGCGCATCCAATTCCGCAAGAGCAACGTCACGCGCTCGGAATTGATTGAGTCGTTGCGCCACCTCATCGAAATGCTGGAGGAGGAAGGGAAGTCATCCTCCGGTGATGGCGGCCGCAGCAATCCAGCGGTGGCGTGAGGACGTGACTGGTGACCGGTGATTCGTGACTTGTGATTCGTGATTCGTGGGAACCTGCGGGAATTCACTCCTCGTTGCGTCCCCTTGCTCTCGTTTTTTCAAGGTATTTCTCGGGGCCCCTTTCTGTCCTCAGTGTTGAAAGCCGTTTGTTCCTGCCCCCAATCGTGGCAATCTAAATCCGAACATTCATGAATGAACTTTCCCCACAGCAGATCGGTATTCTGGAACGTCTGGCCGCGAAGGATTTTATCCTGGTCGCGTTTCCCCTTTACGCGAACGCAGTCGGCGTGCGGAAGGGAAGTTGCGCCGCTCTGCTAGACCCGATCGCCAACGGCGGATTTCGCGTATTCGGTGAGCCCTGCTTCCTCCTGGAGGGCAATCTGACCGTGCGCGTCGCGGAAAAAGGGAAGACGTGGTTCGTGTGGAAGAAGCAGCGCCTGGAGGCAACCGCGGAGCGCCTTTCGGAATTGGAAGCCTTCGTGGCCGAACTGAAGGTGCTTCTCGAGCCTCACATCACGTAAGTATCGAAGGAAACACTCTCCGTGCCCTCGCTTTTCTCTGTGTTCTCCGTGTTAAGTTTTTCGGTCCCGTAAAAGCAAATTCTTAACACAGAGAACACGGAGAAAAGCGAGGTCGCGGAGAATGCGTCTCGATCCCGCGAAGTCGCAACTTGTTTAAGCTGACTTTTTCCCGCCGGCTTTGATCGAGTTGTATTCCAGGATCGCCTGCTTTGTGCCTTCCACGTCGATGTCCGGCGTGAGCGTGCCCTTAAATTCGTGGTACAACCGGACGGTGTTCATCAGCAACCGCTCCGGTCCCATCCAGTTGTCGTACTTGCCCATCTTGATGTCCGCGGCGGCTGCGCCCGCGCTCATTTTTGAGTCATAGCGTTTCTTCACTTCAGTTTTCAGGAAGCGAAAGTATTCGCCCGACTCCGCCAGATCTTTCTTTCCGCCAATGGGTCCGTGGCCCGGGACAATGACGTCCACATCCATCTTCATCACTTTGTCAATGGACTCCATCCACTTGGACACATGCGCGTTGTGGCAATAGGGGACGAGATGGAAAAAGGCCAGGTCCGCCGCGAAAAGAATTTTGTGCCGCGGCAAGTAAGCTACCAGGTCGCCCCAGGTGTGCGCAGGGCCGACGAAACGGAATTCCACGGTGTTGCCGCCCAGGTTGTAGATCAGGTTGTCTTCAAAGGTTACCGTGGGCGGCGCGAGCTTGCGCACTTCGGTGCCGTCCGCCTGCCCCTCCGCTTTCGGCCAGGTCGGCGGCGTATTCGGAATGGCTTTCAACACTTCTTGCCGGCAATACGGATGGCTGGCAATCTGCGCCGGAAGAAAAAATTGATTGCCGGCCACGTGATCGCCGTGATGATGGCTGCTGATCAGGTTCGTGATGGGCTTTCCGCCGCCGGCCTTCTTGGCCGCGGCAATGAAAGCCTTGCTTTGCAGGGGATATCCCAGCGCATCGAACACCAGCAGCGAGTCTTCTCCCACGAAAAGCCCGGCATTGGAAATTCCCGCGTTGATGTGGCCGGTGCCGCCTTCCTGCTGGTAGGCGAACACGTTCGGCGCCAGTTGCTTCAGTTCGGTGCCCCAACTGGGCATCACCGGGTAGCGATCGTCAATAGGAGGAAGCTTCTCGACAGAAGCACCGAAGATGCGCGGCGAGGATTCATCTACGCGCGGCGCCATTTGCGCCCAGAGTTTTTCCAGCTCGCCGGCACCGACAAGTCCGGCAGTCGCTCCCAGTCCCGCCCAAGCGGTGCGCGCCATCACTTCGCGCCGGCTCAATCCGTCACCGGCAAATTGTTTTTCTTCCGCCATAAATCCTCCTCGAATTTCTCCGCCTGGGACGAGCGAGTTCATTTTCAATTTTCGACTGCAAACAGGAATTTCAACTTTGCACCCAAGGACGGTGGCCATTGTACACCTGTTCAGCACCAGCGGCCCTCGCATGACTCCAAGGTTTGTACGGCAGGGGCATGCAAAGTGAGAGAGTTCGACATGAATGAATCGTTGTTTGATGCAATGGAAGCATCAATTCCTGGAAAGTTGCGTGTTGTGCTTCATCTTATTCGCTAAACTGGTGGCACGAGAATTGCGCAGGCGTTCACTCGGAATCAGTGCATGTTAAGGAAGGTCTGATTTGCTGTTTGTCTTTTTTCTTGGCATCGGAGTCATGATCGCGGCTCCACTGCTGCGGCGCTTCAACAAGGCTTCGGCTGCCCTGGCCGCGGGCTCATTCGCGGTTCTCGCGGTTGCCGTTATCGGCCTTGTGCATGTTGACCCGCGGATCGGCCAGGCGGCGATCGAATCGAATCGCCGGGAATATCTGTTCTGCCTGGCCTGCGAACTGCCGGTGTTCCTCCTTGCGCTGATTTCCTGGAAACGCTTCAAGTGGGCGTTTTGGCTGGGATGGGGAATCAATCTTGCTTTTAGTGCGTTGGTCATAGTGATCATCGTATGGCTCGAATTCTTTTGGCACTGGTAGGCCCCGCACTACAATCTTCCTGACAGGGAACTGACTGGAACCATCTCATGAATTATCTTTGTGGGTCGCGGCTTGAGCCGCGACGTCCAGGGATATGAAAAGCAAGGGTTTTAGACTTTATGTGAGAACTTCAAATTGGCACCCTTTTGCAGCGCCCGCCTTCAGGCGGGCACTTTGGAACCAAGCAGATGCCCGCCTAAAGGCGGGCGCTACATGAACCAGAACCGAGTTAAGTGGCCCTGCCATTTATAAGATGACTTGCAGTTTTCTCAATTTGAAAATCCGTTTTTGTTAAACTTGCGAACATGAAGAATCTCCTCGCTTCAGTAGTGGCTGTTGCTATGACAATCGCCGGCGTGATCACGCTGCGCGCCGCGCCCCAGGCTGATCCGGATGCGCGTGCGCGCGAGCTGATCCAAACGCTCCGCCTCACGGTTTTGCCCAAAGAATCGGGATATCTCGGGATCATAGGCCGCTCGGCGCAGATGATGACCCTCGACGGGCGCGCGCTCGCAGTGCAGAGCCAGAACTATTACCTGCTCACGCGCGACCGGCCGATTAACTATCTCCACTGGCTCGTTCCCGACGACACGCACATCCTCATCGAGGGTGGCCCGGTGGACTATTTCATCTTTCATCCCGACGGCCGCGCGGAAAAAGTAACGCTGGGCCGCGACCTCTCCGCCGGACAAAGGCCCGTGGTGGCCGTGCCGGGCGGCTGCTGGAAGGCACTGCGTCTGCGCGATGGCGCAAGTTACGCGCTGATGGCCAACACACTTTCGCCGGAGTTTACGCCGGACCGCGTGAAGATTGGCGCCGGCCCGGACTGGGTCAAACGCTTTGCGAACTCCGCGCCCTGGGCGACCCCTCAGGCGCTGCGCGAGCTGATCGGCCCGAACTGGACGCGGAATTAGAAACCGTGCGAGAACTAGTATCGGCTCGTTTATATAGCGCCCGCCTTCAAGCGCTACATTGCAATGGCCCGGTCGGCTGCGACCCTAGTCCGACCAAGCTCTTAACCGGTCGCCGCAGCTGCACCGGGTCCCGCGAGCCAGAACATTTCGTCTATTAATTCTTCCGTTGCACATCTGATCTGCGCCTGCCTACAGCTGTCTAAAACAGATTAAAATTGGGAAGTCGCTGGCCGAGGGCACTGGTTAAAGACAGGGCCGGATCCTCAAGTTTCATATTCGTTGAGTCAAAATATGACCAGAATACAGGAATGCACGATTGCGGATTGCAGCCAGCCTGTCGAGGCGACACTCGACGGCAGGACCTACTGCCGGGAGCATTTCATCTCGGTGTGCTACACACGCCTCGACCACTACGAAGAAATTCGCAAGGGCCTCGGCCTGAGTATCTCCGACTCGGAATCCTTGCGCCGTTTCATTCACGAATGTACACGACAAGCGGACGTAATTGAACACACGGCCATGGATCTCGACAATCTGGACCGCGCCAAGCTTCTCCACATCATCCTTTCGGCCAGCGAACTCGGACGCCATCTTCGGCGCAGCCCGCGAAAGGCGGCGGCCATCGCCGTGCGGCTCAGCTCAGAAAAAATTGGGGGCACCTGGGAGGAGAACACCGAAACGGTATTGGTGAGCCAGTACGGCGCATTGGTTCAGTGCAAGCATTCTGCCAAGGCCGGAGAGACGCTTGAGGTTATGCGGGCTGATACGGGGGAAAAAGCAATCGCCCGGGTCGCCTGGCAGCGTCCTTCTGGTAACAGCGATGTCCGAATCGGAGTCGAGTTTGTGTCCTGCGAAAATTTCTGGGGTTTGGATTGGGGCGCCGTGGAGGAAACTCGATAACAGCCGCCCGGTTTCGTCTATCTGGTTTGGCGAAGAACTCCCCGCCTCAACGTGCAATTCCAATTCGTCCTGAATTTCCTTGGAGTCTAAACGTAAACGTTGGCGTCTTTCACTTGGGGCGCTGCAGAGGCGGATTCGGGAAGCAATCCGCTCACAGCCAATTCCAAATCGTGTTCGCTGGAAGTTTGCTCAGGATAGCTGATCGGATCGATCTTGAAAGAAAAGCGATCACTCGCTCCGGCCGCGTCGGATAATCCTTCCGCGATTCTTGCGGAAAATCGTTGAATTCCCGCCTTATCAACCCCCGGAAGGATGACGCCAAAAAAGGCGGACCTCAGAATGAATATCGAGTCTTGCTCCCGCAGCTTCCTTGAAACTGCCTTTGCCGCGTCGCCAAGTGCGGACAGCCCAAGACCCGGCTCCGAGAAAGCGGCATTCAGCTTGATGGCGATGACCAGGACCGAAAGTTTCAATTCCGCAGCGGCCGCGCGCCGGAACTCCATGGTCAAGCGGTCTTCAAACGTATTGTAATTTGGCATGGCGGACAACACGTCGGCGCTGGCCTGCTGCAATGCCTCGGTTGCCTTCATTCGATCCGCAACCATCTCTTTTCGCAGGCGATGGATGGTAACCTGGCGGTCCACGATGTAGGCGACCAGAAGGCACGACAGGGCGCAAAAACCCAGAAAGGCAATCTGCGGCGTGCTGGTCGCGGAATTTTCACGCCCTGAGAAAACCGCCGGATACATCAGCAGGGCAAGCCCCCCGGCTAGTACCACAATCGCCGAACATGCGAAAAGGCTTAATTGAAATTCCCGCCGTTCCAATTCCGCGCCTGTTTGTTGTACAGCACTTTTCATAAGAGTATTCCCGCGCTTGAAAATTATACTCAATCCCGCGTCACGGAGGCTGGCAAGTATTTCTCCAGATGCCCGAAAAGATATACAGCATACTGTTGATCATGGGGCTGATTAACCAGCCGTCATCCCAATCGAGCACGGATGTTCTCTCTGGCTGCTCTTTCCTGTTCCATGATGTGTGCGGTGGGCGCTAAGCAATCTGCCAACAAGGTTTTGCCCTCTCTCAAAGTTTTTCTGTCTTGACGAAGGTAAAGTCGGAGGAGCCAGGCCAGGCACGCTCCGGCGCTCTTGCCTTCTCCGTGAACCGCAGGTAGCATGGTAAGTCCGCGTTTGGAATAATCCCTCCTAATGAATCCGTGGTTTTGGGGCGGCGCGGAGGCGTGTGGCTGGACCGGAAGTCTGAGTCAGTCGCTGAGTCCTGACACTTTTTATTTCGTGCATGGAAATGCGAATTCAAGCAGGAGCAAGTTGCCGATGAAGTCGATCGTGGTGGTAGGTGCGCAGTGGGGCGATGAGGGCAAAGGCAAGGTCGTGGACTACCTGGCCGCGTCGTTCGATTACATCGCGCGATGCGCGGGAGGCCACAACGCGGGCCACACGGTTATTTTCAACGGAAACCGTTTTGTGTTGCAGTTGATCCCTTGCGGAATATTGCGTCCCGGCAAGCACGCGGTGATTGGATCGGGAGTGGTTGTGGACCCCGCAGCGCTGGTGGGGGAACTGGACACGCTGGCCAAAGCCGGGATCGACGTCACGGGGCGTTTGCACCTATCCACTCGCGCGCATTTGATATTTCCATATCACCGCCAAATGGAAAAAGCCGCCGAAGCGGCGCGCGGCGCGTGGAAAATCGGCACCACCTCGCGCGGCATTGGCCCGGCCTACGAGGACAAGATGGCGCGGCACGGGATTCGCGTCGGCGACATGCTCGATCCATCGCGCTTTCGAGAAAGACTGGCCCGCGTGATTTCCGAAAAGGATGCCGTGTGCCGCGCGACCTATGGCGTGCCTCTCGATACCGCGGGCCTCGCCGATCAATATCTTGCGCTGGCCGAGCGGCTGCGCCCGTTCTTTACGGACGCTTCGGAGTTGGTTAACGCCGCTCTGGACTCCGGGCATTCCGTTTTGTTTGAAGGCGCGCAAGGCACCATGCTGGACATCGATTTCGGAACCTATCCCTACGTCACCTCCTCGAACGCGATTTCCGGCGGCGCCTGCACGGGCCTGGGCGTCGGCCCCACGCGGATCAACGGCGTCGTTGGAGTAACCAAGGCATACACGACGCGGGTCGGCAGCGGACCTTTTCCCACCGAAATGCCGGACCTTGAAGCGACCGAAGTGCGCGATCGCGGAAAGGAATACGGCGCGGTGACCGGGCGGCCGCGGCGCTGCGGCTGGCTGGATCTCTTCGTGCTGCGCTATGCGATTCGCATCAATGGAATTTCTTCACTCGTCGTCACCAAACTCGACGTTTTCGACACCCAAAAAGAAATTCAAGTCTGCACGGGCTACCGCTATAAGGGTTCGCCCGTGAAAGAAATGCCCGCGTCCGCCGAGGATTTGGCCGAAGTCACCCCGGAATATCGCACCATCCCCGGATGGCAGTCGGATACGTTCGGCGTGAAGGAAATTGACAGGCTTCCGCGCGCGGCAGTGGGCTACCTGAAATTTATTTCCGATTTTCTGGGCGTCGAAATCGGTATGATTTCGACCGGGCCGGATCGCGATGCCACCATTGTTTGCGCCGGCACACAGCTCGCCCGATGGATCTAATTTAAGAATCCCATGTTGTCCTACACTGAGGCCCGGCAAAAAGTAATCGAAGTCGCGGGAGCAATCCCGCGGCCGTTGCAGCGAACACAGGTTGAAATCGAGCAGGCCTTCGGCCGCATCCTTACCAAGCCGGTCCTCGCCGATCGCGACTATCCTCCCTTCGACCGTTCGACGCGCGACGGTTTTGCGGTTCGCTCCGCAGACGCGCAGAACCCCGGCGCGCGCCTCGAATGTGTCGGCGAACTTCGCGCCGGCGGCCGTTTTGAAGCGCCTGTCCTGCCGGGGCAATGCGTGGAGATCATGACTGGCGCAGGCGTCCCGCAGGGCACGGATGCCGTGGTGATGATCGAGCACACGAAACGCGAAGGCCGGACGATTCTTCTCGAACGCGCCGCCCAAAAGGGAGATCACATTGTTCTTCGCGGCAGCGAAGCGCGCGAGGGAGCGTTGCTGGTCGCGCCGAAGACGCGCCTGGGCTATGCGGAGATGGCCCTCGCAGCGCAGGCAGGCGCCACGCGCCTTGACGTATTTGCGTTGCCGCAACTCGCCATTCTTTCCACGGGCGATGAAGTCGTGGACGCACGAAGCAAGCCCGGACCGCTTCAGGTGCGCAACAGCAATGGAATTTCCATTGAAATCCTGGCGCGCACGGCGGGCGCCGAAACCATTCAACTCGGAAACGCTCCCGATGAAAAACGCGCGCTTCGCGCAGCCATCGAACGCGGCCTCGGACAGGACATCTTGGTTCTCTCCGGCGGCGTATCCATGGGCAAGTACGACCTGGTCGAGCAGGTGCTCGCCGATTTAGGCGCGGAATTCCACTATACGGGGGTATCGATTCGTCCCGGACGCCCCGCCGTGTTTGGAACTTGCCGCAATAAGCTGGTCTTCGGCCTGCCGGGTAATCCAGTTTCCACGATGGTGACCTTCGAACTTTTCGTCTTGCCGGCGGTGGATGTGCTCAGTGGCGCAACTCCGCGGTCGCTTCCGGTTTTTCGGGCCAGGCTTGCCACCCCAGTCCACGAAAAAGGACCGGTGACCCATTTCCTGCCCTCCCGAATTGAATGGGAAGGCAGGGAAGCTCGCGTCTCGCAGTTACCCTGGCAAGGCTCCGGCGATATCGTAGCCCTGGCCCTGGCAAACGGATTCCTGATTGTTACGCCTGACCGGCCTGAAATTGCTCCGGGCGAATGGGTTGACGTCCTGCCTCGCAGGGGAGCGATTTAGTAAATCCAGATGATGAGGTATGGGACGAAATCAGGTCCGCTCTTGCTGCCCCGGATTCCGGAGAGATAAAGGCCCGGCGAACCGCCATTATCATTTGCCGGTCCCGCGACTATCGTTTGTTAGACAATTCCGAAATTGATGGCGAAGAAAAAGCCGCATCCGAGATGGAGTGAAACAACCTCTCTTTCACTCGACCCCCAAAGACGCCACCTAACGCAAGGCGCTGGCGAATGGGCGACTCCGAATCTCACTCCTGGTGTGCTCAGGCGCAACTCTTGTTAAACTTCAATGCGTGACCGGGAGAATCGATACACGCTGCTGCATCGCCGGGGGTGGTCCTGCCGGCATAATGCTGGGTTTTCTGCTGGCCAGGGCGGGCGTCGATGTGTACGTTCTTGAAAAACACAACGATTTCCTGCGTGATTTCCGCGGCGATACGATCCATTCCTCCACCCTCGAATTAATGCATGAACTCGGCCTGCTGGAGGAATTCCTCAAGATTCCGCACCAGAAGGTGCTCGAACTTGCCGGCCAAGTGGGGGGAGAGAGCGTAACCCTCGCCGACTTTACGCATCTTCCCACGCGTTGCAAATTTCTGGCCTTTATGCCGCAATGGGATTTCCTGAATTTTATCGCCGAAAAGGGAAAGGCTTTTTCTCGATTTCATTTAAAGATGAATGCCGAAGTGATCGATATTGTCGAGGAAAATGGACTGATTACGGGAGTGCGTGCGAAGACCCGGGACGGGGAAATCGAAATTCGCGCTGACCTGATTGTGGGCGCCGACGGCCGCCGGTCTACTCTTCGGGAACGAGCGGAACTGCAAGTGATCAATCTGGGCGCGCCCATGGATGTGATGTGGTTGCGCCTGAGCAAGCTTCCGGGCGATCCTCGGCAAACTTTTGGACATGTCGAAGCCGGAAAAATTTTTGTCATGCTGGATCGCGAACAATATTGGCAATGCGCTTATGTCATTCCCAAAGGCAGCGCTGGCGAAGTCCGGGAAAGAGGTCTGGCCGCATTTCGGCAAGAAATAGCCCAGCTCAGTCCTTTCCTGGGAGAGCGGGTCGAGGAACTGCGCGATTGGAAAGATATTTCCCTCCTAACGGTTGCGGTGGATCGATTATCCGAATGGTCGAGACCGGGACTCCTGTGCATCGGCGACGCCGCCCATGCCATGTCCCCCATCGGAGGCGTCGGTATTAACCTTGCCATCCAGGACGCCGTCGCTGCCGCCAACATATTGGCGCCCATATTTATGGAAGGGCGTCCCTCGGAGGCAGAACTTTCCGAAGTGCAGCGGCGGCGTGAATTTCCGACCCGCGCCACGCAGCGAATGCAAACCATTGTCCAAAATCACGTCCTGGCTCGAGTCTTAAGTAGCGACCAGCCGATTTCGCTGCCCTGGCCGTTAAAGCTTTTTCAGCGCTGGCCTTTTCTACGCAGGATTCCCGCACGTATCATCGGGGTAGGGTTCCGGCCGGAACACATTAAAACTTCAGCCGTGGGAGAGGCATAGTAGAGTTGAGGGATGGCAAAACTGACGCATTTCGGAAAACGCGGGGAAGTGGCCATGGTCGACGTGACCTCCAAAGACGTCACGGAACGCACGGCGCTCGCGCGCGGCTTTGTGCGGATGTCGCCGCCGGTGTTGCGAGCGTTGCGGCAGCAGAAGTTGCCCAAAGGCAACCCCCTGGAGATCGCCCGCATTGCCGGGATTGCGGCGGCCAAGCGCACCTCGGAGTGGATACCTCTTTGTCACCCGCTGCCGCTGACGCACATTGATGTGACCGCGCGGCTATGCAAGAATGGCGTGGAGATCGCGTCACGCGTCACCGCCACGGCGCGGACCGGCGTGGAGATGGAAGCGCTGGTGGCCGTGTCGGCGGCGGCGCTCACGGTCTACGACATGTGCAAGGCCCTGGACAAGGGCATGGAAATCGGCGATATCGTTTTGCTCGAAAAAATCGGCGGCAAGAGCGGCCATTATCTGCGGCGCAAGAAGTAGCGGTTCCCGATGAATGCCCCGTCACAAGACGTGCAGGTTCTGATTGTCGATGACAATCCCATGATCCGCGAGCTCATGTGCCGCGGGATGGAAACGCATTGTGTTGTGACTTCGTCCTGCGATGGCGCCGATGCGCTGCTCAAATCCGTCGACAACCCACCCGACTTGATCATTTCCGATTTCCGCATGCCGGGCCTGGATGGCCGGCAACTTTTCGAGAAATTGCGCAGCCGCGAGAATACGCGAAATATTCCGTTCGTGTTTGTCGCCAGCCGCGGCGATATCGAGGAAAAGTTGCGCCCGGCGGTGGGCGGCGGAGTCGAAGACTTCATTCCCAAGCCGTTTTTCGTGGCCGACCTGGTCCGCCAGGTGAAAAGAATTGTGGACCGCCTGCACCTGGAAAAGATGCAGAAGCATGCGTCGCGCCCCGGAGTCATACAAGGGCGACTCGAGGAAATGAGCGTCACCGAACTCATGCAATCTCTCGAAATGGGCCAAAAAACCTGCCGGCTAACGCTGCGCCACGGCGCAGAAGCGGCCGAACTGTACTTCAACGCCGGCCAGTGCAAGCATGCTCAACTGGGCGGAGCGGAAGGAGATGCGGTCGCTTATCAGGTCATCGGCTGGCTCGACGGCGAGTTTGAAATCGAGTTCGGCGCCACTGCGGGCCGCGAGACCATCACGCTTTCCACCACCGGCCTGCTCATGGAGGCGATGCGCCTCATGGACGAAGCCAATCAAAGCGTGGAAAGCTAGCCCACGTCGCGCCGGTGCTGGACCATTCAGGGTTGTGGGTCAGGCCTTCAGTTTTTGTGTGAGAGCGCGGCTCTGGTTCATGTAGCGCCCGCCTTCAGGCGGGCAGCTGCTTGATCCCAAAGTGCCTGCCTGAAGGCGGGCGCTACAAAAAGGTGCCAATTTTAAGTTCTCACAGTGACTCTTCAACCCCTGGCGCTTCCTTTGAAATCCTGAGTGATTCTAGCGGACGAGGCTTCGGTTTTTTTATATGCGCGTGGCGATCCTCACCATCAGCGATTCGGTATCGCGAGGCACACACAAAGATGCTTCCGGTCCAGGCCTGCGCGATCGTTGCGCGCAACTCGGCTGGGACGTGGTCACCGAAGTTATCTTGCCCGACGAACCGGCCGCCATACGAGACCGCCTCGAATTTCTCGCCGATAGCGGCGCAACCGACTTGATCCTGACAACCGGTGGCACAGGAATTGGCCCGCGAGATTCCACTCCAGAAGCTACAGCGGAAGCCTGCCAGAAACTTTTGCCCGGGATCGCCGAACTGATGCGCGACGAGGGCCGCAAAAAGACTCCGCGCGCCGCGCTGTCTCGCGCAGTTGCGGGAGTGCGAGGCCGCGTGCTCATCGTTAATCTTCCCGGCAGCCCCCGCGGCGCTCTCGAATCGCTCGACGCCGTCGCCGATTTATTGCCGCATGCCCTGCAAGTCCTGGGCGGCGCGCGCCACGACTAGATTTAAACCCTTTAAATTTCACCATTGTGTTCAATAGAGTTCACGGCAGCCCGCGTCTTCAGGCGCAGCGTTTTTCTCCGAGTGTGCACAAACCTTCTCCCCTGAAGAGGCGAGCCATAGCAATCCCACCAGGCAAAGCTGCGGATAAGGAAGAATGTTGACGTGCGGCTTGGCCTCGTCAACAATGCTGGGACCATGAAAACGACTCATTCGAGCAAGCTGGCGGACAAGCGGCTGGCCGTGCTGGGCGCCGGAAAGATTGGCGGGATATTGCTGCGCGCATTTCTTGAGAAAAAGTTGGTGCAGCCGAAGCGCGTGCACGCCACGGTGCGGCATGCGGAGAAGGCCCGCTCGCTTGCCAAGCAATTGGGCGTGGAAGCTTCGACCGACAATCGCGCGGCGGCGCACGGCGCGGATATCATCCTGCTGGCCGTGAAGCCCCAGGCAGTGAAGGAAATTCTCGAAGAGATCAAGCCGGAGATGAAGCCGGGGAAACTGATCGTCTCGGTCGTCGCGTCGGTTTCGACGCAGCTCATGGAAAAGCAACTGGGCATGGACTTGCCCGTGATCCGCGCCATGCCGAACACCCCCTGCGCGATTGGTTGCGGGATGACCGGCCTCGCCAAAGGGATTCACGCGGGCAAAGAGCATCTGGAAATTGCGCGAGTGATGTTTGAAGCCGTAGGGCGCGTGGTGGATGTGGATGAAAAACAAATCGACGCCGTGACCGGACTTTCCGCCAGCGGCACCGCTTTCATTTATATTATTCTCGAATCGCTGGCCGAAGGCGGCGTAAAGGTTGGCCTGCCGCGCGACGTTTCCACCTTGCTCGCGGCGCAGACCATGATGGGCGCAGCCCGCATGGTCCTCGATACCGGCGATCATCCCGCGCTGCTGAAGGATGCCGTGACGACGCCGGCAGGATCTACCATGGACGGCATCCTGGAACTCGAGGACGGCAAGCTGCGCGTGACCTTGATCAAGGCGGTGATGAAAGCCACGCAGCGCGCCAAGGAATTGATCGTCGAATCCTGAGTTGTGGCTGGTTTCAAATTTGATACATCCAATCGCAGAGGAGGAGTTTAAAAATGATACGCAAAGCTTCGGCAGTCTGGAACGGTTCTCTTAAGGAAGGCAAGGGAACTATTTCCACCGAGAGCAAAGTGCTCTCCAACGCTCAGTACTCTTTTTCCACGCGCTTTGAAAACGGCATCGGCACGAATCCCGAGGAGTTGATCGCCGCGGCCCATGCCGGTTGCTTCAGCATGGCGCTTTCCGCGCAACTGGGCGGTGCGGGGATCACTCCCGAATCCATCGAGACAACCGCCGCTGTGACCCTCGAAAAAATCGACGCGGGCTTTACGGTCACGAAAGTGCATCTCGATGTGACCGCGAAAATCCCCGGCGCCGATGCGGCCGCATTTGAAAAAGCGGCGCAGGACGCCAAGGCGGGATGTCCCATTTCGCGGCTCCTCAAGGCCGAAATCACGATGACCGCCAGGCTGGTTGGCGGGCGCGCGACGACCGCTTAGTTTTTATTTGCCGCAAGAATTCCTTTCGGTTGTTGTAGGGATTTGCTATTCGTGGCGCCGGCAGCTCGCTTGTCCCGATTCATGAGGAACCAGCGATTCTGTGGGGCTCTGCCAGCGAGGGAAAAAACCGCCGGCGAGACGCCGGCGCCACGTTCAACCTAGCTGCGTAGACGCCTGCCCGACCTGGAACGAGAATCAACGTCCCAGGACTCTAAGACCCACGCAAAATATGAGATAAGTGGGAATGGATCTCAGGGCCTAGAAACCCAGCACCAGGCCGCCAACGATCTGAAAAGACCTTTGATTGGTGGAGAAAAATCGCGAACCCAGGGCATCAGCTTCAACCCGGACAGCCATATGGGTGCTTAAAAATACGTCTAAACCACCTCCAGCCGGTCCGGCCAAGGCATTGTTGCTCCCCAGCAAACCCGCAGTCTGGCTGAAACGGTAATGTTCCATACCGACCAGCACATGGACCCAAGGTTCGTATCGGCTGCGATTGCGATAGGCCAGCCGGGGGCCTGCTCCCACGAAAATCGATTTGGTGCTTAGATTTGGCGGAGTCGTGGTCTGTCCCGTTTTTCCGTAAAACCCTGCTCCAACCTGAGCTTCCACCCCAAACCATCGTCCAAAGTACCGGGCCACACTGACATTTAGGTCGTGAGTATTGAATGGGGAGCCGAGCAAGTTGTCGCGATTATATTGATAGCCGACGGCGATCTGCCACGGGTCACGATCGTGTTCCCCTGTGGAACTGAATCTGGGCCCTGATCCGCCGCTCGCGCCAACCCCAGCTGGTCCTTGTGCCCCTGCCGAAGGCGAAAGGAAAAGGAAGATCCCCAGTAGGAAAATCGCCACACGCATTGTTCCTCCCTCAGGTGTCCGCACGTTTCAAGTTGGTACAACTTTTATGATTGTAGTTGGGGCCTCTCGCCAGAAAGCACGATTTGTCGCCTCATTTGTCCAATTCCTTACGGAGTTAACCTTAACGTGTCATTGTTTAGTCCACTCCGATGTTGAAAGATTGGTAATTCCGTTTCGGTAGGATTGAAATGAAAACCTGGCCGCCCCAGGAACGGGCGGCCTCTACAAAACCACCTCCTAAAACGGATGCCGGTCTTGCAGCGCCCGTTCTGTTTCTCACGCGAGCAAAAGTAGCTCGTGCTTGACGGATGTGTTAGGATTTTTGGCGGTCAGGGTGCGTGCTCTCCGTGGGCCCGCCGTTAAATTGGTATGCCGACTCAATACATTCCGATTCTCATTTTTGCAGTGCTCGCCGCTGCATTCCCGGCGGTGACGCTGGTGCTCTTCAAGTTGATTCGCCCGACTCCTGTGGCGGTCGGAGCGAAACTGAGACCGTACGAGTGCGGCGTCGAAGCGGAAGGAGACACACGCGGGCGGTATTCCGTCCGGTTTTATATCGTGGCCATACTATTCGTTATCTTCGATGTGGAAACCACATTTCTTTTTCCCTGGGCCGTGCTTTTTTCGACTCGCCAGGAAGGCTTTCGCTTGCCTGAAATATATGCTCTGGCCAGCATGTTCGTCTTCTTGGGAATCTTGATCATCGGATACGTCTGGCTCTACCGGAAGGGCGCCCTCGAATGGGTGTAGGTAGCGCCCTCTTTTTAATACCCGGAGTCCCGGCCACGGCAGGTGGCCGGGATTTTTTTTGTGCTTAGCCCGAACACGTATTGGGCAAGCGCCTGGATTGTGGCGGAACAGGTTGACTCTGTTTTCCGCCGTGTGCTAAAAGCTACAACTTAATATTGGCTGTGCGGTTTTGGCGCAGCCGCTCTACTCCTAATTCATGGCAAACGACCCGGAAGAGAAGCAGCCGTCTGCGAGTTCACCGACTGACCCGTCTGCGCCGAAAACGCCAGCCGCAGGGGGAGAACCCGCATCTAAACCGCCTGCTCCTCCTGCCACCCCTGCCGCGAAACCTCCCGCTGCGCCCGGTTCGCCAGGCGCTCCCCCTGCAAAACCACCGGCTGCCGCCGTGCCGCCACGGCCTCCAGCTCCGCCAAAAGAAGGCCCTGTAGCACTCGAAAACGACCTGGTCAAGCGTTACAAGGAGAAATTCGGCCCAGCCATCCTGGAAGCCTGGACCGATCGTAAACAAGCCATTCTGGTGGTTGCGCGGGAACTGCTTGCGGAAATTGCTCTCTATAGCCGGGACCAGGAAAAGTTTGACTGGTTGAGCGACCTCACGGCCGTGGACTGGCCGAAGCGAGAGAAGCGGTTCGACATCGTGCTTAACATGTATTCGTTCGAAAAGAACGAGCGCCTGCGCCTGAAGGTGCAAGCCACGGCGGAGGAACGCGTACCCAGCATGCAGGGAATCTGGTCCACGGCGAACTGGATGGAACGGGAAGTGTACGACATGTTCGGCGTGGTCTTTGAAGGCCATCCCGATCTGAGGAGGATTCTGCTTCCTGACGAGTGGCAGGGTTTCCCTCTGCGCAAGGACTACGACATTCTCACGCAGGACACCGCCTGGGTTCGCGAAAACCTGGGCATCGAGAGCGGACAATAGCGCATGCCCGACGAACGCATCCCGTTTGCCACGCACGCCGATCAGACCGTGCTCGGGGCGGACGAAATTATCCTCAACATGGGGCCGCAGCACCCGTCGACGCACGGCGTGCTGCGCGTGAAGCTGCGCCTGGACGGCGAAAAAGTCATCGGCTCGGAGTGCGTGATCGGCTACCTGCACCGCGGCGTCGAGAAGATCGCCGAGCACCGCACCTACACGCAATTCGCCCCCTACGTGGACCGCATGGACTACGTCGCGGCGGTTTCCAACGGCCTGGGCTACTGCGAGGCGGTTGAAAAGCTGCTGGGGGCGGAAGCGCCGCCGCGGGCTCGCGTCATTCGCACGATTCTCACCGAGTTGCAGCGCATCGCCAGCCACCTGTTCTGGCTGGGCACGCACGCGCTCGATATCGGGGCGCTGACGCCGCTGTTTTATTGCTTGCGCGAGCGCGAAGAGATTCTGAAAATTTTCGAGAAATTTTGCGGCGCGCGGCTGACCACACACGCGTTTCGCATCGGCGGGCTGCAATACGAGGCCTACGACGAGCTGGAAAAAGACGTCGAGCGATTCTGCACTCCCTTCGACAAGCGCGTGAACGAATACGAATCGTTGCTCACCGAAAACCGCATCTGGGTGGGACGCACCAAGGGCATCGGCATCCTCAAGGCCAAGGAAGCGATCGATTACGGCGCTTCCGGTCCGGTGCTGCGCGCCAGCGGCGTGAAGTGGGACATTCGCAAAGCCATGCCTTACGCCGCGTATGACCAGTACAAATTTGAAATCCCCACCGGCAAAAATGGCGACACCTACGACCGGTACATTGTGCGCATGGAGGAAATGCGCCAGTCGCGGCTGATCTGCCTGCAGGCCATCGAGAATATTCCGGCCGGGCCGATCATGGGCAAGGTCGGCAAGGTGCTGAAGCCGCCGCCGGGCGAGGTTTACCATGCGATTGAAGCGCCCAAGGGCGAACTGGGCTATTACATTGTTAGCGACGGCACGACGCAGCCCTACCGCGTGAGAATTCGCCCGCCCTCCCTCATTAATCTTGAGGCCTTTGACAAAATGATTCGCGGTCATCTGGTGGCCGACGTCGTGGCCATTATCGGCACGCTCGACATCGTGTTGGGAGAAGTCGACCGGTAGCGCCATGCTAATGAACGTCCTCCATTTCGTGATTTCCATTTGGGTGCCGCTGGTTTGCGCCCTGATCATCGTGGCGGTTCTGCCGCTCGTCGCCGGATATATCGTCTTGATGGAACGGAAAGTCATGGCCGACATGCAGGCGCGTCTCGGCCCCATGCGCGTCGGACCGCACGGATTGCTGCAGCCCATCGCCGACGCGCTGAAACTTTTAATCAAGGAAGACATCATCCCGGATGAAGCGGACAAAGTGATTTTCTGGTTCGCGCCGCTGATTTCGGTGACGGCGGCGATGCTGGCCATGTCGGCGCTGGCCATCGGGCCGTGGTTTCAGATCGCCGATCTGAACGTTGGCCTGCTTTTTATCGTGGGGATCAGCGCATTGGGGATTTTTGGAATCGTGCTGGGTGGATGGTCCTCCAACAGCCACTATTCGCTGCTGGGCGCGCTGCGCAGCGCGGCGCAACTGGTGAGCTACGAAACCGCTGCGGGCATGGCGATTGTCGGCGGATTGCTGCTCGCCGGAACGCTATCGACGCGTGAAATTATTCAGGCCCAGAACGATTATGGCACCTGGTTCGCTTTTGCCGCGCCCGTGGGATTTTTTGTTTACATTGTCGCCTCGATTGCCGAAACCAATCGCGCGCCATTCGATCTGCCGGAAGCGGAATCGGAACTGGTCGCCGGCTACATGACGGAATACAGCGGGTTCCGCTGGGCGCTTTACTTCCTCGCGGAATACACCAACATGGTTGTGGTGGCCTCGATTGCCACGACCCTGTTTCTGGGCGGCTGGCTGCGCCCGTTTGCCGGCACTCCGGCATTCAATTTCCTGGACTATTTGCCGTCCGTGCTGATGCTAGGCGTCGGAGGATATTGCTTTTATCGCGCGCCGAAGCAGCCTGTGAAAGTGCAGAATCTTTTCATGCTGGCCGTGGGGCTGCTCATGATTTTGGCCGCGATCATTCTCGCGGCGCCTTTGATTCCCGCCGTCGCCAATTTACTTCCCGGGTTGAAGCCGGGACTTCACGGGGCGTTCTGGTTTCTGTTGAAAGTGGGACTGTACATTTATTTGTTCATGTGGCTGCGGTTTACGTTCCCGCGGTACCGCTTCGATCAGTTGATGCGCCTGGGCTGGCAATTTTTGATTCCGCTCTCCATCGTCAACGTGATGGGGATCGGCGTGGCCCTGGTGCTGCACCGCCATTGGGGATGGGGGCATCTGCCGGCGTTCGGCCTGACGACATTGCTGACACTGTTGGTGGCCGGATGGCTGGGCTGGGAAGAAGAGAAAAAGGACAAAGAGCACGTGTTCGTGGGGGAAGCGTAGGCAACGGTAGAAACGATGCTCGATCACATCGTATTTTATTTTTTTGCGGCGCTAGCGGTTGTTTCCGCGATCCTGGTGGTGACGCGGCGCAACGTGGTGCAGAGCGCGATCTTCCTGATCACCGCGCTCCTGGCGACGGCGGGCATCTTTTTGCAGTTGCACGCGGAATTTCTGTTCATCGTGCAGGTGATTTTGTACGCGGGCGGCATCATGGTGCTGTTCGTGTTTGTGATCATGCTGATCAACATGGACGTTTCGCTGCACCAGATCCAGTTCAACCGGCAATGGTGGCTGGGACTGCTCCTGGCGCTGGTTTTGGGCGCGGAACTTACGATTGCCATCGCCATCGGCCGGTCGCATCTATCCTTTGGCGAGCCCGCGCCGGCCAGCGCTCTCGAGCCCAGCACGCAACTCGTGGGAAAAGTTTTGTTCAGCGAATACATGCTTCCGTTTGAAATCGCGTCGGTCCTGCTGCTGGTAGCCATGATCGGCGCGGTAGTGATGGCCAAGAAGAAAATATGATGAGGCGGGTAAAGCGATGATTCCGACCAGCCAGTATTTGTTCCTGGGCATGGTGCTGTTCACGATCGGCGCGATCGGGGTGGTGACTCGCCGCAACGTGATCATTATTTTGATGTCCATCGAGCTGATGTTGAACGCCGTGAACATCAACCTGGTGGCCTTCTCGCGCCTGGTCGGTTCGGCGGAAGGGCATGCCTTCGCCATTTTCATCATCACCGACGCGGCCGCGGAAGCCGCCGTGGGTTTGGGCATCATCATCGCGTTTTTCCGAAATCGCGAGACGTTGCTGGGCGATGAGATGGATTTGATGAAGTGGTAAGGGAAGCGGTGACTGGTGACAAGTGGCTAGTGACTGGTGACTGGTCGCTGGTGGCTGGTGGCTGGTGGCTGGTGAAACGACGAAAGCAGCTTATGTTGTTTTGTCATTCCGAGCGGAGCGAGGAATCTCTCTTGCTGTCGAGGATGGGAACGGAGAGATTCCTCGCTCCGCTCGGAATGACAAAAAGAGAACGAACCCGAGCGAGCGCTAATTCATGATGCCGGCTGAATATTTTCTTGCGCATATCTGGCTGATCCCGCTGTTTCCACTGGTGGGCGCGGCGCTGATGCTGCTGATTGGCAAGCGCCTCCCGAATGCGGCGGTGAATGTAATTTGCGTCGGCGCGCCTTTTCTGGCGATGTGCTATGCGTTCGGCGCGATCTGGCAACTTGTAGCGCGGCCCGCCACGGAACGCCTGGTCAACTACAACCTGTTTGACTGGGTCCCCGCAGGAATCATGCATACAAGTTCGGGACGCGTGATGGATTTCCATGTGCCGTGGGGCGTGCTGATGGACCCGTTGACAGCGGTGATGCTCCTGGTCGTCACCGGCGTCGGATTCCTGATTCACGTGTACTCCACCGGGTACATGGCGCACGAAGGCGGCTACTATCGCTTTTTCGGCTACCTCAATTTGTTCATGTTCTCGATGCTGACGCTGGTCCTCGCGAACAATTTGTTGCTGCTGTTCGTAGGGTGGGAGGGCGTCGGCCTGTGCAGCTATCTCCTGATCGGTTTTTACTTCCTGAGGAAATCGGCAACGGACGCGGGCAAGAAGGCGTTCATCGTCAACCGCATCGGTGACGCGGGCTTCATTCTCGGACTGTTTCTGATGCTGGGCACGCTGGGCACAATTCAGTTCACCGAACTCGGACCGGCGATTGCCGCGGGGCATTTTGCCATGGGCGACGCCACGCTGACCGCGATTGCGCTGTTGCTCTTCGTGGGCGCGACAGGGAAATCGGCGCAGCTTCCGTTGTACGTCTGGTTGCCGGATGCGATGGAGGGCCCGACACCGGTGAGCGCATTGATCCACGCGGCGACGATGGTGACGGCGGGCGTGTACATGATTGCGCGCACCAACGCGGTTTTCTCGATGGCGCCCAAGGCCCTCGCCGTGGTCGCCGTGGTCGGCTGTATCACCTCTCTCTTCGCGGCGACGATCGGCCTCTTGCAAAACGATATCAAGAAGGTGTTGGCTTACTCGACGATTTCGCAGCTGGGCTACATGTTCCTGGCCTGCGGCGTCGGCGCGTTCACTGCGGGCGTGTTCCACCTGATGACCCACGCGTTTTTCAAAGCTCTGCTCTTCCTCGGATCGGGCAGCGTGATTCACGCGCTCTCCGGCGAACAGGACATGCGCAAGATGGGCGCATTGTGGGGAAAAATTCCGACGACGGCGAAAACATTTGGGGTGGCATCCGTCGCCATCGCGGGAATCCCGCCCCTCGCAGGTTTCTTCAGCAAGGACGCGATCCTCGGCCACGCGTTTGAGTACAGCCCGATCCTTTGGCTGCTCGGTTTCATTACGGCGGGGATGACGGCGTTTTACATGTTTCGCCTGGTGAACATGACATTCTTCGGGCCGTCGCGCGTCGATCACGAAGTCGAGCACCATATCCACGAATCGCCAAGCTCGATGACCGTGCCGCTGATGATTCTTGCTGCGCTCTCCGTAGTTGGCGGCTGGGTCGGCTGGCCCGCGTCGCTCGGCGGTAGCGACCGCTTTTCAAAATTTCTCGAGCCCGTGATGGCCAAGCACGCGGAAGAAGGCGCGGAAGCGGCGGCTGCCCAGGCGGCGTCGGCATCCTCGATAGATTATTTGCTGATGCTGGCGTCCGTGCTCATCGCCTGCGGCGGCATTTGGCTCGCGTACCGGTGGTATATCCAGCGTCCGGAAGTCCCGGATAAAATCGCTGCGGCGAGCCCATTTTTGTATCGTCTGGTTTACAACAAGTATTACGTGGACCAGCTTTACGACGCGATGTTTGTGAATCGCGTGAAAGATCTGGCGCTCACGCTGGGCTCGTTCGACGTGAATTTCATCAATGGGTTGGGCGTGGATGGCACAGGCTGGGTGACGCGCATTACCTCGAGCATCTCCGGCATTTGGGATTCCTGGATTGTGGATGGCCTGGTGAACCTGTCCGCGCGAATCGTATGGCTCTTCAGTTGGCCAGTCCGCATGTTGCAGACTGGGCGCGTGGCGCGATACGCCTTGTTCATGCTGGCCGGCGTTTTGATTTTCCTGGGCTATTACTTGTGGTCTTCGGGATTCAGGCTGTAGCGCCCGCCTTTATGCGGGCACTTTACGTTCAAGCAGATGCCCGCCTGAAGGCGGGCGCAACAAAAGCGTTTGAAGAAGAAGGCGAGGCGGGAAGATGGACTTTTACAACACTCACATCCTGACGGTGGTGCTGTTCACGCCGCTGGTGGGGTCGCTGCTGCTGCTGTTTGTGCCGCGCGACAGCGCCGTTGCGCACCGCGTCATCGGTAATCTTTTCGGCTTCCTCGGGCTGATCGTTTCGCTGCCGCTGATGTGGCGCTTCAGCCTGGACCCGGCCGCGCCGCGCTACCAGTTTTCCGAGACTTTCGACTGGATTCCTTCCATCGGCGCGCACTACTCCCTGGGCATCGACGGCATCAGCCTGCTTCTCGTCATGCTCACAACCCTCCTCGGCGCAATCTCGATTCTTTCCTCCTGGAGCGCGATCAAGATCCGCACGAAGGAATACTACATTCTTTTTCTCCTCCTTCAGGTCGGCATGCTGGGCGTATTCATGGCGCTCGATTTTTTCCTCTTCTACATGTTCTGGGAAGTGATGCTGGTCCCCATGTATTTTTTGATCGGCGTGTGGGGCAGCGACCGCCGCTTGTACGCCGCCATCAAATTCTTTTTGTACACCTTGATCGGCTCGGTGATCATGCTGCTGGGAATCCTGGCGCTGTATTTCAAAGCGGGCGGCGGCACATTCGATATGCCCACGCTGCTCGCCTCGGCCTCGCAATTTGATACGCGCACGCAAGTGCTGCTGTTCTGGGCGTTCTTCTTCGCGTTTGCGATCAAGGTGCCCATGTTCCCGTTCCACACCTGGCTGCCGGACGCGCACACCGAAGCCCCCACGGCGGGTTCCGTCATCCTGGCCGGCGTTCTGTTGAAAATGGGGACGTACGGATTCATCCGCTTCTCGCTGCCGCTCCTGCCGCAGGACGCCGCGGCGCGCCACAAAATTGTCACCATCATGATGGTTCTGTCGGTCATCGGCATAATTTACGGCGCGCTCGTCTGCATGATGCAAAAAGACATGAAGAAGCTGATCGCCTACAGTTCGGTCAGCCACTTGGCTTTCTGCACGCTGGGAATTTTTGCGCTGACCCCGCACGGGCTTTCCGGCAGCGTGATCCAGCAGATCAACCACGGAATTTCCACCGGCGCGCTCTTCTTGATCGTCGGCGTGCTGTACGAACGCAGGCACACGCGTCTCATTTCGGAGTACGGCGGTCTCTCGACGCCCATGCCGGCCTTCGC
>DATHPN010000071.1:0-26142 GCA_035483715.1 Candidatus Acidiferrum sp. | reverse complement strand
CTTTACCAGCGGTCCGCTCGAAGTGGCCATCCGCGCCAGCTGCGCCTTTCCGGGCCTGGTTAAGCCCGTGGAATACGAAGGCCGTTTGCTCGCCGACGGCTGCATTGTGGCGCCTGTGCCCACAGCGGCGGCGGCCAAAATCAGCGATGGCTGCGTGCTGGGAGTGAACGTGGGTTCCAACGCGGCCAGTTCCTCTTCCTCTTCCTCCGAGCACGTGGTGAAGATATTCGATCCCCGCTTCCGGTCCGCGCATAGGGACCCGCTGGAGCCCTCGTGGTCCAGGCATGCGGACATCCTGCTCGAACCCCAAGTCCACCACATCGATTGGAATGACTTTTCTCGCGTGGACGAAGCCTTCTCCGCGGGCGCCGAAGCCATGCGCCGCGCGCTGCCGTCCCTGCTCGAATTGCTTGATTGGCGATGCCAACTGGCGCAGGCGCCAGTCGCGTCTTTCCACGCGGATAGAGGGCTGGCGTAATGAGAACTTCCCCGATTATGCGCGCGCTCATTGTCATGTTGGCGCTGGAGTGGGAACTCTGCAGCCAAGATCCGTGCGTTTTCTGTTACCGTATAGTAGTGGAGCCTGCGCGCGAATTTCTCGGCAGATTTTCCAGGCGTCGGTAAAAGCATTCCGGGTGCGAGCCGTATTTGTTTACCCCTGAATTTCAGTGGGCAACGCGAGGGAAGCCGGGTGGGAGCCCGCCGCGGCGGGCCGGCAAGTAAAGATGATTGGATCGCTCGAGCATATACTTCATTTCCTGTTCAACGTTAAGGGCCTGATCGAGTGGGGCGGCACGCTGCTGGTGTGCGTTATTGTTTTCATAGAAACCGGCTTCTTTGTCGGATTTTTTCTGCCTGGTGATTCCCTGCTTGTTACCGCCGGCGTGTTTGCCGCTTCAGGGCAACTTCAAATCGCGAAACTCGTTCTGCTGGTTCCCCTTTGCGCGATTGCGGGGGACCAGATCGGCTACTGGATCGGCAGAAAAGCCGGCGAGGCTCTTTATCGGCGAGAAGATTCGCTGGTCTTCCGGAAGCGCCACCTGGAGAGCGCTCACCAGTTTTACGAAAAGTATGGCGGCAAGACCGTCATCCTGGCGCGATTCGTTCCTATCATTCGGACGTTTTGCCCTCCCGTGGCGGGCGCGGCGCGGATGCCGTATGCCCGCTATTTTACGTATGACATCGCCGGAGGAATTCTGTGGGGCGGGGGCATGGTTCTGGGCGGATATTTTCTGGGCCGGCAAATCCCGAACATCAGCGAAAACATTCACTACGTCATCGCCGTGGTCATTTTCTTGTCGCTGCTTCCCCCAATTATCGGCATGCTGCGCGCCAGAGCTTCCGGTACGCGCGGGACATCCTCTGTCCCGCAGCCTGCGCCACATGAGCGTGACTAGCCGTGCCCTTTCTCGGTCCTCCCATAGAAAAAACGCCGCGCGCGGTGATTTTCGACATCGGGCGCGTGATTATCGGCGTCGATATGACCCGATCCATCGGAGCGCTCGGAAAGCACCAAGGTTTGTCGCACCTGAAAGTCCTGCGCGCAATGGAAGAGGACGCGCACTGGCCGGATTGGCAGCAAGGTCGCATGGCGCCGCGCGACTGGCACGCGCACCTCTCCAAGAAATTCAATTTTTCCTATAGCCTGGAAGAATTCCGTGCGATCTGGAATAGCGTCCTCGATCCCGAACCCATCTTGCCGGACCTGCTGTTCGAACGCCTGGCCACAAAATGCCGCCTGGCCCTGCTCTCCAACACGGACCCCATCCACGTGGCGCATATCGAGGCCAGCTATCCGTTTGTGCGCCACTTTCATGCGCGCGTCTACTCCTGCCGGGTCGGCTCAAGCAAGCCTTCGCCGGTGATCTACCATCACGCCCTGCGTGAAGTCGCCGCCCTGCCCGACGAAGCCATGTTCATCGACGACATTCACGAAAATGTCCTCGCCGCGGCCGGCCTCGGCATCAACGCCTTCCACTTCACCTCCGCCGACGACCTACTTGCCGAATTCTCCCGCCTGGGCCTCTGGAAATCTTGAATAAGACTCGCAAGGCAATCGGCGACCTTCGTATGTATCTGGCCTGAGATCCGATGACCCGGGCGGAAAGGACTGGCAATGCTGCCCGGGAACGCCAATCACCTGATTGGCGGCCCACAGTCCACCCGCCAATCGGGAGATTGGCGTTCCCAGGTTTCTACCCGAGGCAAATATCCAGAAAACTCCCGAAGCGCGTAAAGTTTGCACGGAGTGCGCAGCTATAGTGAAAACTGTACCCAAAATATCCCTTTATTTTTCATTTCGATACAGGGCTTTTACGGAAATGGCCACTTGGCGTTTGGCGTGCTCTTTCCTTGCTACAGTTGGTAATTCAAAGGGGGGTATATGGCAGAAGAGATGGATCGTTCCGCTAACAGCAACCGCGGCATGCCCGGTTGGATGATCGCGGCAGTTGCTGTCCTTGGGGTTGTTGCATTGGTTGGGCTGGTCATGGCGCACAACGCCTCGACGCAGACCACGGAAGCACAGCAATCGTTCGATACCAAAGTAAAGGCCATGCAGACGGACTTCACCGGCCAGATCGCCACACTGCAACAGCACGAAGCGCAGGTCGATACGACCAACGCCGGCTTGCAGAGCGACCTGACTGTGGTGACCAAGCGTCTGCGTCTCACTCAGAGCGACCTGAAGAAGGCGCGCGACGAAGCTGAGTCCATCCGCACGGAAGACCAGGAAAAGATCGCCGAAGTGGATGCCTCCGCCAAGAGCGAACTGGCCACCAAGGCCAGCACGGACGAGGTCAAGGGCGTCGACGGCAAGGTTGACGTCGTTCGCACGGATCTCACCGGCACACAGAATGACCTGAAGATGGCGCGCAGCGAACTGGGAACCCTGATCGCGCGCAACCACGAAGATGTAGAACAGCTCCGCCGCCTCGGCGAGCGCGACTACATCGAATTCACCATCGATGCCAAGAACAAGCCACAAAAGGTCGGGAGCTTTGTGGTCGAGCTGCGCGGCACCAATCCCAACAAGAAACGCTACAACGTTGCCTTGATTGTGGATGACTCGCGCATCGAAAAGAAGAATCTGCCCGTTAACGAACCGATCTTCTTCCACCAGGGCAACGATCGCCGCCCGTTGGAATTGGTCGTCAACACTGTCGCCAAGGATAAGGTGACGGGTTACATAAGCGTCCCCAAGGCCGCTGGCGCTCAATCCGCATCGAGCGACTAGCTGGGCCGTATAAGGTCCGGGCGCGGAGCGCTTGGACTTGCGTTTCGGCGGACAGGGCGCGGGGGTGCCCTGTCCGCCGTTGGCGTTTTTGGGGATGAAATCTGAAATTTGAGATTGGTAATGAAGTTTCACGGATCGCCATTTTCTTCCAAGAGTTCCGCAAAAGCCTTCTTCCAGATACGAAACACCCCGCTTCCAAGCTTCGCTCCCTCACGTTACACTGCTAAGCGTCTTGCTTGCCCCTCGCCATTTGATCTTTTCCGCGCTCGAAGGCGCGCTGATTGATCCACGCACGGATTCCTTTTCAGGCGCGGAAGAAGCCTTGTCCGAACTTGAGCGGCGAAAAATCGCCTACGTTTTGCTTACCTCGCGCACCCGGGAGCAAGTCGACCCCATCCGGCGAAAGCTCGGTCACAACCACCCCTTCGTTACGGAAAATGGCGGAGGGATTTTCTTTCCGGACGGCTACTTCAGTTTGCGCATTCCGGGCGCGGTGCGGACGGCGCGCTACCTCAGCATCGCCCAGGGCCGGCCTTATGCGGAAGTTTGCGAGGCGCTCGACGAGATCGCGGAGGAATGCGCCGTGGGGGTTGCCGGCTTCCACCATATGAGCCTTCGGGAGATTGCTGACAATACCGGCTTGCGCCCGCGCAGCGCCGAACTGGCCCGCGCCCGCGAATTCGACGAGCCATTCTATTTCACCTCCGCGAGCGAAAAGGATATAGCCCGGTTTGTGGAAGCCGCGCAGGCGCGCGGTTTCGACACGCGGCGCGGCCCGACTTTCTGGCATTTCTCCGCCAGATGCGACGCCGCGAAGGCCGTGCGCACCCTCGCCCAACTCTTCCGGGAGGCGACGCACATCAAGCTGCGCCTGGTGGGAATTGGAGGAGGGGATCAGGACCTGCCCTGGCTCCGCGCCGTGGATCAAGCTGTCCTTCTGCCAGATTCGCACCCGACCGCCGAGGCAAGCGGGCAGGGCCAGGAAACCCTTGTGCGGGCAAGGACGATAGCCACGGGAGCTGCGCCCGGAGCCATCGGCTGGAACCGGGCAGTTCTAGATATTATCGGGCAGTCTTAATGGTAATAGTACGCTGCGATCGGGATTCTCTTTTCGAACAGTGGTAAATCACCGGCCCTTTTGCGCTGACTTCTGCCACCAGTCTTATCAAGAAGATTGGGCGCGAGGGAAAAATCCGCACATTTGAATAGACTTACTGATTTCAAGCGGCGGATTGCTGCGTGGCCCTGCTCTTGCCATCACTTATTGCGCGGCGTTCTGGGAGTTGCTACCGCGCTCGCGACTAGGGACCTACGAGCCAGCCGTGCCTGGTTTCTGTGGCACGCCTTTGGAGGATGGGTGATACCAGCGCTTCGGCGTCTGAATGAACCAGCATCCGGTTCCCAGCTGGGGACGGCGTTGGTTGTGGCAGCCGTGGCCATGGGGCTGATGCTCTGGGCCATCCTGTGGCAGGGCAATATCATTGCCTACCAGCGTGAAGTTATCCGGATGCTGCAAGCCTCCCAGTTCGGAGGCATAGGCTAGTCATCAGGCGGTTGCGGCCTTGAATCGATTTTTACAATTTTCCACCGGGGGAATGAGCAAGGGCGGCGCAGCAAGAATGGCGCCGCCCATTTTTTGTGTGCATATTTCGATCGCTTGCCGGGGAGATTTTTGGCATATACTGTGACTCCTATTTCAAGAGCCGCCAGATGTAGTGGAGGATTTTTGTGATAAAACTTTTCCGCGCCGCGATATTGTCCGGCGTTGCTCTGCTCTCCATTCCGACCACGATTTTATTCGTGCCCGGAGTTTCCGCGGGCGCGATTCCCGCGGCATCCCCAACCGCCAAAAAGAAAAGCAAAGTCAGAAAAGCGAAGAAGCGAAAAGTATTGAAGGGCCATCGCGTCAAACACACTCCAAAGCCTGCGTAGAGATCTTGGGAGAAGTTCATAAAACTGTCATTCCGAGCGAAGCAAGGAATCTCTCTTTCGTCCGAACACAAGAAAAGAGAGATTCCTCGCTTTGCTCGGAATTACAACGGGGGATAGTTTTTCCGCAAACAGTAGAGCCACAAGGCTCAAGGACTGCAAAAACCAAAACGGGGAACCTGGCGGCTCCCCGTTTCAGCGCTTTTGATTTTCGCCGTCGCTGCGCTGATTAGCGCCTCTGGCGGTACGCACCGCGTGCGCGGTGTGATGGTAGCTGTTTGTGTTCTGAGCCCGGTGGAGTCAACCTCACCTCCGCAGCTTTACGAACAACAACTCACTTCTACGCCTATGCGGGAACTTTGGCAAGAGGGCCTTTTTTAAATTCCACGACCAGGAATGTCAGCGCCAAAACCGACGCAAACATCATCAGTTTTCAATCGGATACGGCAGGAAGGGGATGACAGGCTTACTTAACGAAGAGGCCTTCGCGAAGCTGATCGCGTCCCACAAACATTTTGGAAGAACGATAGCGGCCGAACAGGTTTGAAATTTCTCGATTCTGAAAAACACGTTGCGGCTCGAAAGGACAGGTTGCGGGAATCAATTCCAGGTTCTGGGCGTCCAGAACGCGGTAGCGATTGAAGAGCACCGGCTTCCGCGTGTGGAAGATGGCGAAGACAACTCCCCCATCGCGCACGAGCGAGGTCAGCCGCACAGCCAGCCTGTTCATCAGATCGTTGTCAAGATAATCCAGCATATCCCACAGGAGCACGGCGTCGAAGGTGCCATCCGGATACAGCATGGTAGTCTCGAGGAACTTTTTCGCCCGCCCTTCCGGCGTAAACTCGGACCGATCCGCGTCGGCAGGAAGTTTCTTCAAGCGCAGCGCCTCGTCGTCGAGAAAGTTCTTCCAGGTGGCCAGCAAATCCTCTGTGTACACCTTATAGCCGCGCTCGATGAAGAAGGTGATCGTGGTTTGCCGTGCCGGCCCAAGATCCAGCAAGTGGCCGTGGCCAATGCCTTCGAGTTGCCAGAGAAATTCCTTGAGTCCGTTGGACTGGCGCCCGCTCTTCTGCGCCGCTCCGGAGGCGGCTGAAGCTGTGCCAGCGCTGGCGACGGCCACTGCTTTAACAGGTGGAATTTTCCCCGGCGGAGAGAGCCTTTCCGGCATTGGCGAAGGCTGGCCCGGCCGTGACTTAGTGAAAAAATTCATCTTAGTTCCCGTTCTCTCCGCCGGCCTTCATGGCCACCGCCTGCGACGCTCCCGTCGCGCCACCGGAAGACTTTGCCGGGGCGCGATTGTTCTGGGAGCTATCCCCTCGGGCGATTTCCACCTTGCTGTGAATTTGCGCACCTTCTCCAATGGCGATCCGTAAGGTGGCGATATCGCCGCGGACTTCCCCGGTCGATCCGATTTCCACCCGCTCCCGGCCACGCAATGCGCCCATCACTTTTCCCCGGACGATAATCTCGCGGGCATCGACGTCGGCGGAAATTTTGCCGTGCGGCCCGACGGTGACGCGGCCATTGGTGAGATGGATGGTGCCCTGAACCTCGCCGTCAATATACAAGTCATCGCTGCCGCGGACTTCGCCCTTGATCAATAGAGTCGATGTAATGATCCCCCCGGAAGGTTGCACCACTTCCGCGGTCAGGCCGGCGACGGTTCGAACGGCCGGCTCCACTCGCGGCGCCGCCGCCGGCGCCGGAACCTCAGCGGCAGGGGCCGCCGGTTTTGAATCTTCTGGTTTACGCCACATGATTTTTCCCCCGACCGAAAACTCCGTAGCCACGAGGCTGGGGATATTGCAGGGCAGCCCGGAGAGGACGGTAACTTGCGAAGTATAGTATACCGAAGTTTGGCGGGCGAACCCTGCAAACCCGGTGTGTTGCCAATCGGATACGGGAGAGGGGTTCGGAAGTTACTTGGCGCTTTTGGAAAGGGCCTGACCATCGGGTGAATGGCCAGGCTATTGAATGATAATGAGGAGACGGGTGGCAGAGCCACCCGTCAGGCTGCAACCGGCAATTGTGTTGGGGTGTTGGCGCAGTGTCGCGGTCCCGTGAAATCTATCGAGAGACTTGTTTCTTCGGGTGGAGCTGTAATGTAACGTCGGTCTGGTGCCCGGGCGAGACCCAAACGTTTTGGCGCCATTCGGAAATCAGCCCCCGATCGGAGGCCCGGACGGAGTATTGTCCCTCGGGGAGAGAGGGAAACCAGAAATGGCCCTGAGTATTGGTTTCCGTAGTTTGGAGATGGCCGCCTTCGGAGTCCTGCAGAGTTACGCGGGCGTCGGCGACAGGTTTGCCTTTGAGGTCCAGGACTTGGCCTCCGACCGTACCGAGCCCGGCAGCCGAAAGAGCCGTAAGGCTCCCAACCACTAGAACGAGCGAGAAGACAACGAAAGCTGGCCCTAACGCGAGTAGTCTTTTCATCCGCACAGCTCCCGTAAGCAAAGCTGGCAATTCTTGCGCCAGATTGTGCCGGTTAATCCAGCTCACAGTATCTAAGAGTAGATATTCGGAGGGAGGGATTACAATCACCTAAAGAGATAGGTCAACCGCACTCGACAACTGGCCACACGGTCAGGGGATAACTCCTCTGTTTTTGGACGGATGGCCCGGCGTTCGAAGGAATCTGAGGTGACGGGTGTACCAGTCTTCGGTCTTCGAAGGCTGGGGCATTTGACTTGATCCTCATGGACTGGAGGAACGCAGGAGCGCGCGCAATCAGAAATGCGGTTTCGTTTTCGGCAGCAGGCTTCGACCGCAATTCCCATCTGGCAACCAGGTAGCCCGCCAATTCGGTCAGGAAGAGTTTTCGGCCCTGGCGCGTTTGCCACCAGTTCGAAGGGTCAAATTCGGAATCGCGGGCGCCGCTGACGCGCAGAGTGACGTTTGCGGGGAGAACCCTTTCAAAAATGAAGCGGGCGCGGCGGGCATGGTAGTTGGAGGTCACCACTAGGACCCGCTTCCATCCGCGCGCCCGGATGAGGCGCGCAGCTTCGACTGCCTCTTCGCGCGTATTTTCAGCAGTGTGCGTCAGCTTCACGATGGAGGCGGCGGGCACGCCAAAGGATTCGAGATCGCGCTCCATCACGTCCGCAACACTGACATTCCGGCGCAGCATTCGGCCGCTGGCCACGACCACAGGGGCGACCTTTTCGCGGTACAGTTCGGCGGCATGAAAGGCGCGATCGGCCGCGTAATTGTCGTCGCCCAGGACGATCATGGCATCGGATGGCGCCGCTGGTTCGTCCACCACCCAAGTCTGCCCGGCCAGGCGCATGAGAGGATTCCTGACAAAGTAAAGAGCGGCGAGGAATCCAAGAAAAAACAAGAGAAATAGCAGACGCAGGAAAATTCCGCCGTGTTCTCCGCGCCTCACGCGATGGGATCCAGTTTGCGCAGTCTTTCAGCAGCCTCTTCCGGCATGATGGCGTTGTAATAGACTTCCTTGATGCTGTAGGACTTACTGCGAGTTTCCACGATGGGCAGGATTTCGATGTGCCAGTGGTAGTCGTCGGCGATCGTTTTCCAGTACTGCGATGCGGTTTCGCCTTTGGGGTGAATGGTATTGGGCGCGGTGTGCACCACCAGGTGATAGGCCGGCGCAATCTGGCGAATCCGCCTGAGAATGCGGCGCAACAGCGCCGCCAAGTGCTTGCGATTGGCGCCCGGTCGCGGCTGCTCGAACATGTAATTGTGCTTGCGGTTGAGGATCCAGACTTCATAAGGGACGCGCGAAGCATAGGGGCATAGCGCGACGTAATCGCCCTGAGTGTCCACCATGCGCTTCCCCTGGCGTTCTTCCTGTTTCACGATGTCGCAAAAAACACAGCGTTCTTTATCCCTGTACCATTCCCGCGCGGCGCGCAGTTCGTAGAGAACTCTTCTCGGCACAAACGTGGTCGCGGTCACTTGCGAATGGGCGTGCGAGCCCTCCTGGCTGGCAAGGGGACCGTAATTTTTGTAAATCGAGACATACTTGAAGCGGCGATCGCGTTTCAAATCCTCGACGCGCTGGCCCCAGGCTTGGGTCACCAGCAAAATCTGATCGTCGGTCAAATCCTCAAGCTTGCGGTTGTGTTCAGGCGTCTCGATGACAATCTCGTCCGCGCCCACGGGCTGCATCTGGTCGTAGATGCCGTCGGCGCGCCGGTCCGGGTCGCCCTCCACGCGATACAAAGGGTCAGGGTGGGGGAAGACAGTGACCTGCGGCGGCCCTTGCAGCGGCAGTCGAAGGAGAGCATTCCTGGAATTCGTTTTCTGGGGACAAAAGGGACAGCCGCCCGTGGTTTCGCAGGTGTCTCCGCGGTGTCCCACGATCACCCAACTGCGCGTAATTGGATCTTTACGGAGTTCCATGAAAGGATTTTAAGTCAAGGTGGCGGATTGCAGAAGGATTCATTCGACCTGGCAAGAAAAATTTGTGGAAGTGCAGCGCCGGCGACTTGTTGGAGTTTTTGCGACGGACAGAGACCGGAAAAATCGCCGGCGGGACGCCGGCGCCACGGAATTCCGAGGAGCGCAGATAATTACCGCGTATACCGCGCGGGAGTGGGGCCCTCTTCCAGACGATGCCGGTCCCAGATCGCGCCTTCGCGAGAGTAAGATGCCATCTCAAAGTCCTGCGTGAGCTCGAGGCAGTCGGTCGGGCAGGCGTCCTCGCAGAGCCCGCAAAACATGCAGCGTGAAGTGTCGTAAGTAAAATTGGTCAACACTTTGCGGCGGGTCGCGTCATCGCGATGCCAGCCGACCACGATCAAATTTTCAGGGCAGGCCAGCGCGCACAGATTGCAGGCGATGCAAAGGGTCTCGCCCGTCTCCGGATTCATGTTCAGGCGCGGCGCGCCGCGATACCTCTCCGCGACCATGGGCCGCTCCAGCGGATACTGCTCGGTATAAACATTCTTGGGATTCTGCGTGCGAAACGTCAGGATCAGACCCTTCCAGAAATCCGCCAGGAACAGCCGTTTAAGAAATGAGTTCATGCAGTTAGTCTGTCGGGGCAGAGCGGGATTGTCAAGGGGCTGTGGGATTGCAGTAGGGTCAATCAAGCGGCATCAGGTTCGACGCTGTTTTTCAGGAATTAGATTCTCTGCTTTGGCCAGGACGTATTCGTGTTCAAGAACTATTCCAGCAGTCCCACGCATTCTTGACGGCGCAAAAACCGGACAGCCAGCAGAGGCTGTCCTACAGGACCCATTGACCCGCAGTGTATAATTTCGGCTTAAATCAATGTTATACAGCTGTGTCCGAAGCTGAAGGAAGGTTTCGAAATGCGAAATCGTTTGCTGGGGATTCTTCTTGGGCTGGTGATCGCATTGAGTTGTTCCGCAAGCGCCTCCTCTCAGACCAAGGAGCCGGCCGCGCCGGCAAAGACCGCGACTTCGAGCACGACGCCGGACTTGTCGGGAGTCTGGATGCGGGACGCTCCTCCAGCCACTGCTGCGCAGTACTGGATTTATGAGCTCAATCAGGAAGAACCGCCCATGACGCCGTGGGGCCTGCAAAAATTCAAAGAGGCCAAGTCATCCTTCGGGGCTCATGAGTATCCGCTGGAGGAAACGAATGATCCGGTGTTGCGCAGCTGTTTTCCGCCCGGCGTGCCTCGCGTCTATATGCACCCCTTCCCTTTTCAATTCATTCAAACGCCTGGAGAAATCGTGATGCTCTTCGAAGTGGACTCCCTGCGGCGGGAGATTTACACGGACGGAAAACCGCGCGAGCCCGGACTGGTTCCCTTGTGGATGGGAAATTCGATCGGGCATTGGGAGGGAGACACGCTGGTGGTGGACACCGCCAATTTCAACGACCGGACCTGGATTGACCGGATCGGCCACCCGCACAGCGACCAGTTGCACGTGATCGAGCGCTTTCGCCGGACGGCCCACGATCACCTGGTCGACGACATCACCATCGACGATCCCAAGGCGTACAGCAAACCCTGGACGGCGCGCTTGGAATTCAAGCTCAGGGACTGGAAACTGACGGAACAGTTCTGCGAGGATGGCGAGAGCTTCATGGGGCTGGAAAAAAAGGAAGCGACACCGGAGAAGTAACGAGGGCGCCTGTTTGCGCGCGTGCGGATTGCGGGCATTATTTCGAGTCCCGCGCGGCGCCGAATTTGGCATTGACTTATCCAGTGTCGCGGTAGATATTTTTAATCATTCGTTTAATCCACGCGGGCGGCAGGTTTGACGGTCGAGCGACTGCGTCCAAGCGGCGCTTTCAGGAGGATCGGAATGAAGAAGTTGGCGCTCTTACTGGCAACAATATTTTGCGGCGTTTTCATTTCCGCTCCGCTTTCGGCCCATCACGGAGAGGCCAACTACGACACGGAGAAGATGGTGTCGGTCAAGGGAACGGTGACGGACTTTCAATTCGTGAATCCCCACGTGATTATCAGCCTGGACGTGAAAAATGACAAAGGCGAGATCGAAAAGTGGGTGGGAGAAGCGCGCAGCCCGGCGATGCTTTCCCGCTACGGCGGATGGGACAAGAACACCGTCAAGATTGGCGATGCGATCACGATCTACGGCCACCGGACCAAGAACGGAACGCCTTTCATGCGTTTGGATAAAATCGTGATGGCGGACGGCAAAGAGCTGCCTAATCTGTAGCAGCGCGGCTTTTATTCCCGCCACCGCAGAGATCGACCGCGAGGACCATTGCTTTGGCCACGCGGTTTGCTAAATCTTCATTCAGGAAAGCTAGGGCGCCATTATCATTACTATTGAATTGTTCTAACTTCACATAAAATACCGGTGGATTCACCTGTGAACTCCACAACGGATGGCCATTTGCGGGGCCCCATTCATCAAAGTATTGCGCCGCCGGCAACACGGTAATATTGTTCACTCCTTTCAATGGAATCCATGCGTGCCTATCCTGTCTGACTGTGCCCCCTAGCATCTCCCTAAAGTGATAGTTAATAATACAGGCGGATGTATCCCCGCTTACGTTGGAGAACTCCTCCAAGTGTCGATTTGTCATCACATTGCCAGTATCTCCATCGTGGGTAACTGTGACGAAATTGACGGGGCCAATCCTATTCAACGTGTCTTGGATGAATTTCATGGTGGTTTCCAGGCTTGGCCCGCTTACCGCGGATTTTGGTGTCGGTGGCCCAGGGTGCTGCGAAAGATTTTTCACCAGTTCAGAAACTGATTCTCCAGTCTCGAACGTAACTATTCGACCATCGGACGCTGTCACTTCCGCAGTTTCGGCGTACGGGCCGCCCATCGAGGGGCTTGTATATCGATACGTAAATACGTGTCCGGCTCCGAAGTCTTGCCGAACCAAAAACGAGGACCGGTAGAAATTCCGCAGCAGTACCCTCCCATGCTCATCCGTCACAGTTGTCATCAAAACGCCGTCGTAAGAATAGTGTCGGGCATGACCGGATGAGAGCACTGCATCCGTCAACATCCCATTGCTGTCGTATCGGTACGCTGCGGAAAGACTCTGATCGTCCACGGCATGAACGATGCGCGATTGGCTGTCGTAATCGAACTTGATCCACCGGTTGTGGGGAGTGAGGATCTCCTGCAGATTCCGCTCTGAGTCCCGCATCAAGCGCAACACGTTGCCATGGGCGTCGAGCATCCCGATGGGCCCACCCTGGGCTGCGCTCTTGCCGCTGTAAGACTCCGGAAACAGAATCGTCAGCCCGTCCGTCCGCCAGGTTGTCCAGCCGTTTCCGTTCCAAGCGGTCACCGCTTTGTAGAAACTGGTCGCTGTCTCCGTGTGCTGAAAGACGGCGTCGGCGAAACCAGTGCCCTTGGAGACACGAGGGAAATAAACGAAGTTCCCATCCTCGAGGTCAATTATTTGATCCGTGTAGGGAAAGCGGGTTCCGAGAGGGGCGATGTCGTACGGATGGTTCGTATTCTTCCCGAAGGCGTGGACCGGATTAGGGTGTGTGAAATCGCGAGAGTTGTAGGTGCGCGTCAAGGGAACGTCAAAGACATCGCTCAAGTACAGATCCGACTGTCTCAGAATAAAAGCCCCATTTCGCAGGTCCGCTTCAAAGCGATCCACGGGCCCGGACCGATCAGCTGGCAATCCACATTTCCCAACCTGCGGGCGCACCTCCGTGTCAGTTACTATTTCGAAGACGCAGGGAAATTGGCCATCGAATTTAGGTGCCGTGGCATCTTCCCTTCGCAGCAGCGAGAGAACACGGTCGCTGGGACGAGCGCGTTTTTCTAATGTTGCCGCGTCTGAGCGCAGGGTATCGCGATCCAGATACAGGGATATTCCGAAGCGGCCCCCGGCAATGACAAGAAACGATATCACCACAACCAGCAGCACACCTCGAAAGGAGTTTCTTTTAGTCGCTCTGAGCAGAGAAATAAGTCACCCCACCGGGGCAGGATTCCTGTCCTCAGCCGCACGCAGATTCGCGCGCCGCTCTATTTTGAACCTCTGCAGCACCCCGCGCAAAGAATTTGCGATCAGAATAGGCCGCGAATTTCGTTTGCTCCGAAGCCGGCAAGTTCGTGTAGCTGTGGAGGATTAACTGGAAACATTAGATTTCGGGCCGAGCCGTGGACGACCGGTGCTCGCGGAAATTTAGTTGGTACCTAGAAGAGTGTCGACGAGCGGCTGGATATAGCGGCCCATGGTGATCACCACGAACCACAAGAACAACGAACTGGCGGCTACCAGCTTGGCGGAAATGGCCGCATCTTCCCCGGCCTTCACATTTTCGACTCCCTCGAAAATGTTCGTCAGATAGAACGCCGCGGCATTCAATCCCAGCAGCAACAGCGCCAATATTTTCAGCCAAAGACCAAGGCTAAAAACGTAATTTTCGGGCCGGGCTGCAAAGGCCATTAGGCCTGTTGCTACATTGACGCCTAGCCCAGCCAATCCCCAGGGGATCAACCGGTGCAGGGGCGCCACCGGGAGTTGCTTCAAAAAACCCATGATGCGGATATCGAGAAGTCCAACCGTCCCGATGATCAGAATGAGCCCGAGAAAATGCGCTGCCATCATGAACGTCCACCACCACTTGCTGAAGGTCATGGCATCGGCAAACTTGTCCGGGTCCGGCTCAAACGGGCTGATCATGGCCCCGATCGGCCCTTCCTTGATTGCCCCTTCGGCCTCTGTAGCCGCAGCGGCTGGGCGCATTTCCGGATGGCGGATGTCGCCGCCTGTGTTCCCGGTTCTGGACATGAGGCCTACCGTCAGAAGCGAAAAAAGCAGCACGGCCAAGACGTTCCAGCGTGGCGGGCGCGCGGCTTGTTGAGATTTCCATAGTCCGACCAATGCCAGGCCGCCAGTCGCTTCCATGAACCACAGGGATAGCAAAGCCGAGCCCTCGTGCCTGCGAATCAAAGCGTCCGACACGCCGGGCCCCTTGATCATTTGTTGCGCGCCAAAGCCGCTCAGGAACGTGGGAATCGTCAAAAGAGCGACGGCCGCAAAAATGATGTAACTGCTTCGGCGCAGGTCCTCGTTCTTTCCGAAAAAAGAAATGAGCAACAGACCCAGCCCGACAATGGCGCCGATGACCGGTACGTGATTCAGCAAAAGATGCAAGTGCGCGTAATTCACTAGAGACTCCCAAGGCGGTATGGAGCTATCTCGTTTGGCACTCCCGCCAAGTGCAGCCAAACATTAGACATTCGTTCCTGGAGATCTGGTTTCATCCCCCGGCGGGATGGCCATAAAAAAAGTATCGGGCTGTTTCTGACAACAGGCGCCCCGCTCCCACGGCTCCGATCCAGAAGACGAGCGACCACGTTGCCATGGTCTTGCCTTTGGCAACCATGGCCGCTTCGCTCAAGCCGGTGTCGCCGAACACCCGATTGTTCATCCGGGCCATGAGGAATACGGCGAGTCCGATAAACGTCAGCTTGACGTAAAAATCGGGATTGGTGAGGGCCTTGGTCGGATACGCGGTCAAAAGGAGCAAACCAGTGGTCACATTGATTCCCAGGCCCGTCCACATGATGGCGAAGAGCCGCTTCAGCGGCTGCAGCGGAATATCGCGGGCGACGCCGAGTATGCGCAAATCAACGATTGCGTTCGCGCCGACCACCAGGGACATGCCGATGGTGTGAAACAGGAGGATGAAATAGAACCCGAATATCGATTGAGACTCGCGAAGCCAGGTGCTGATTCCCGTTTGTTCGATGGTATTAAAGATTTCAGGTACGGCCAAAATTTGCCCCCTAATCGCGCGTCGAATCCTGAACTATCCGCCCCGGCCGGTCCTGAAGAAGAAAAGGATTGGAACCAGGCACACATCATGAGGCTGCATTCTTTGTGATCAACATTAATTATATCGGCCTCGACTCGTGCGTCAAGCAAAGGTATTTCCGACACATTGATTTGCCGCGCTTAAGTTGCGCCGCGCGCAAACCTTCTATATTCTTGAAATGCACGCACATGAGTACCGCCAGCGCACGGCCACAACTCCAGATCCGGCCCGCCCAAGAAGATGACGCTTCACCTTTGTGCGAAATTTTCAACGAAGCGGTGCAGGACCATCTGGAAACTTTTGATTCCGACCCGCGCACCGTGGACGACCAGCGCCTGCGGATCGCCGCTGCCGAGCAGGACCCCAAGCATCCGATTCTGGTCGCCGAATTACGGAACTGGATTGCGGGCTGGGTGGAACTGGCGCCGTACGACAACCGCATCGCTCTGGACGATATTGGCGAAGTTTATATTTATGTGCGGCGCGCGTTCCGCAGTTACGGCGTGGGCCGCCAGTTGATGCGCGCGATTCAGGAGTCCGCGGGCAAACTCGGCTACCGCAAGCTCATCGGACGCGTTCTGGCGCAAAATCAGGACGGATTGGTGCTGTGCCGCGCGACGGGCTGGCGTGAAGTGGGCCGCCACTGCGACCACGTGCGGCTGCAGGATGGCCTGCACGATGTGATGCTTGTGGAATACGTGATTCCTTCTTCTTCCCCGGCGCAGCCGTGAACGATATTGAATACATGCACCTGGCCATCGCGCAGGCGCAAGCCGCCGCATTGCGCGGAGAAGTTCCGGTCGGAGCGCTGGTTGTTCTGGACGGCCGGATCGTGGCCGCCGCGGGCAATCGCACCATCACCGATTGCGATCCGACCGCGCACGCGGAAATCGTGGCTCTGCGCGAAGCCGCGCAGAAGGCTGGAAACTACCGCCTCAGCGGCGCATCGATTTACGTAACGGTTGAGCCGTGCGCCATGTGCGCGGGGGCGCTGGTGCAGGCGCGCGTGGCCCGACTGATTTACGGCGCCGACGAACCCAAGGGGGGCGCCATTCGCACCTGTATGCAGGTCCTCGACGCGCCCGCTCTCAATCATCGCGTGGAGGTCGTTTCCGGCGTGCTGGCCAGAGAGTCACTGCAATTGCTGCAGGCCTTTTTCCTGGCGCGCCGCTGAAGAGAAGGCGCTGGCGGCAGGTCCCTGTATTTAAGTTTCAGTTTCCAGGAATTTTGCCCTGGTTCATTTTCCAAAGCATCTGGCGCAACATTCCCAGCCAAATCACGGAGTCGCGTTCTTGCAAACGCAGGCGGCGCACCAGGCGGCGAATTCTTTGGCCGGCATCGGAGACGCGTCGCAGGTCCAGGAATCCGCTGGTCTGCAGAGCCTCGAGCAGGAGTACGGTGATGCGCTCCAGTTCTTCCGCCGTGGCCGGCTTTGATCGTTCCGCAGCCCGCTCCTGCCTGGAATCGCGAATAAGTTCGTAAAGACAAACGGCGACCGCCTGGCCGAGATTCATGGAAATATTTTCTTCGCACGTGGGGATGCGGATCAGCCAATGACAATGACTGAGTGCGTCATTGGAAAGCCCGAATTTTTCCGAGCCGAAGAGCAAAGCGACATTGCTGGAAATCAGCCGCCGGCGGATCAAGCGCGACCCATATTCCGGGCGCCTGACCGCGTGCTGCAGGTCGCGAGTGCGAACCGCCGTGGTTCCAACGACCAGCGTGCAATCCTCAACGGCCCCGGCTACGGACTTGTGCTGCATCGCGTTCGCAAGGATTTCCGATGCGCCAACGGCGGAGCGCGCTTCGCGAAACGATGGCGCGTAGGGATTCACCAGGCGTAGCGATTGAAATCCGAAATTGCTCATAGCCCGAGCGGCCGCACCAATGTTTAGCGGGTTGCGCGGGGCGACCAGAACGACGCGCAGGCGGGTGAGGTCTTCGGGAGTCGGCACGGGTTTTCTATTGTAAGGCATGGTGGCAATCGCGCCACCATGCGGGGGAAGATGGCCGAAAACTTATTGTTACCATCGAACAGATGAATTGGACAGATGGGCCAAAGAGGATTAGGATAGTGGGAAATTCAGAGGGTCACTTGGAGTGGCTAGGAAGGGACTCCTATGAACCGTATGTACGATCTGTTCGAGAAATTCCCCGATGGCTCCTCACTTTGGCGGGCTTGCGTTATTGGACTCGAAGACACGCGCCAACATTTGTTCGACCTGGCACGGCGCTCCTCAAACCAGTTTTACGCTATGGATGTGGCGAGCGGAAAAATCGTTTCGCTCAATCTCCAGTCTGGCATGTTCAACGCTCCCCCTAAGATGGGGAGACGGAGCAGGGCTGCGGTAGCCTAGAGCTGGTATCGGCTCGCCCACCTGTCAGTTGAATTTTAAGCTGTGGTGTGCAGGCGGTTTTGTTCGCTTTTTCTTCGACAGCGTCGCTCATAAAAAAAGTGGAACGATTTTGCCGGCTGAAGGCAATACATGACACCGATGAGCCTTCCTCCGACAGGCTCATTCAGGAGGGGTGGCCGCGCTTGCGGCGCCTCTCCTTTTTTTTGGTTTGGAGGCCCCGAAATGCCGAGAACTGGATTGCGAGTGTCGACCTCACGAAGGGCAGTAGGCCCCGGTTCTACATGAAAATGGGTATTATCTGAAAAGGCACAGATTTGACGTGTCGCTGGACTCCCATGTGCCAATGGCATACTTTGTATGCGTAATTAGATTAGAGAATCCTTAGACTTCCACCCGGTTTAAAGGATCAGGAGTGATCGCGATGCAAACTGCGGTGAAAGAATGTCGCTTGACCCCTCGAGAGACATTGTCCGAACCTGTCCTGGTTCGGCCCTGCGATCCGCTGTTTCCCGAGGAAATCTGCACGACGGCCAACGTGTCGCGCAGCGGGCTGTATTTCGTTTCTGCCACCAAACACTACTTCGTGGGGATGAACGTCATCGTGATGCTGAACTTTGGCCAGGATGACCCGATTCATCGCGAGCAAATCGGCGACGTAGTGCGTGTCGAGGAATTGGACGAAGACAGGTGGGGCGTCGCCATCCGAATCCTCATGCACAATAATCCGGGAATTTACTCCGGCACATAGCTTTTCACCAGCCAGGCGCTCCCCGCCAACACGCCGATAGGTCCCTATCCCTAAACGAAGTTTTTGAGTGTGTGTGCATACGTGCAGGCATGTGCTCGCGCGCTTCCCGGCAGCCGCTGTTCGGTGGCTTCATTGAAGGGGAAATATGTAAAATCTGAATTGAACGAGACTCCAAGCGGCCGTGATACAAATCATTTACGATCCAAGCGGCATGGGATACAAATGGGAACGGGTGAGCCCGACTGGAATATTCATGAAGGGTGCGGTTGACAGTAGCGCGCCATTGAAGTTCCTCTTCCGATCAGGGCGCGGTTTCACAGTGGGGAATGAAGACCGGCCGAAACCCTTACGGAGCAATGGCACATGAAAATCCTAATTGCGATCGACGGTTCCGATTTTTCTCAGGCAGCCTTGCAGAGCGTGACCGCAAGACCTTGGCCCGCGGATTCGGAGGTTAAAGTCTTGCACGTTGTCGAGCCGCCTTCCCTGCTGTTGGGACGGGAAATGGGAGGGTATGACCCGGAATTCGAGGCGGTTTGGAAGGCTCTGCGGGAGCAGGCCAAGGATTTAGTCATGAAGGCCGCGGAAAAGTTGCGCGGGGCAAAATTAAATGTTTCAACGGAATTAGTGGAAGGCAATCCGAAGTCGCAAATCATCGATATTGCCAATGAATGGCATGCGGACATGATTGTGCTCGGATCCCGCGGGCGAAGCGGCCTCAACCGTTTCCTGATGGGCAGCGTTTCGCAAGATGTGGTTCGCCACGCTCATTGTTCCGTGGAGATCATTCGGACTGCGACGTAGCCCGAAGCCGCAAGCGAGGTAGAAATTCTAGATTGAAGCAGCAGCTTTCTGCGTTGGATAAGCTTTGGGCAACTCAATCTCGATCATCCGGCCTTTGAATCTTGCGGACACTTCTGAAGGGTCAATCTCAAAAGGCAGTTCAAGTGTGCGGATAATTGAATGACCGTCTGGCATGAAGCCCGCTGGCTCCGTGACCGTTTCCGGGGTGCTGTTACAATCCATCCCTGAAATCGTGAGATGCCGTGGCTCGAGGCAAATCTCGATTTCTCCCACGCCGAAAGTTGCCGCATCCGTGCTGAGCTCGATGCTTTGGTCCGAAACCAGGAACCCACAATTAAGGGTGCGAAGTATTTCCGATTCCGCCTGCCGCCAGTCTTTCAACTCATGGCCGGGTTCGCACCCGCGAGTTTCACAATTCTGAGCGACTCTTCTTGCCACGGCATCTCGAATCATTGCGGCTCGTTCCTCTGGGGTTACTTGCCTGATTCTCAAGTGCCTCCCGTTCGAGGATTTCACGATAGAAAAAGGCGCATGCATTGGCCGCCTCCTAGCTCATCTTTGCATTGGACTATAGGCATTGCGAGTGGCCGCCGATAGGACAAACGTCACAACGTTTCGTGACCAAGGACACAGAAGCCCGGGCGCGAGTTGAATGATTTTAGCTGTTTCAGCCGCGACCATCGGGAGATCGGTGTTCCCGGATGTGATCACCTGTACTCATTCTGGCCTTTCGGGTAGGTAACCTAACCGGGCCTTCTGGTCCATTATTAACCTTACAAGGAAATTGGGGGTCCACCCGGGGGACGGCGTCATTATCCTGCCTGGCCTCACAGTCGCTTCAGGGCTCGAATCTATGATCACAGCCACAGAGCGGGAAAAGCCATCGCCATCCGAGCTGAAGAGCTTGGATAAGCCCAGCCGCAGAGACTTGCGCGAATGCATCGAGAATCACGGTTCCTGGCTCGATTCCGGCGGCGAGACAGGCATTCGGGCAGACCTGTCCGGAAAGAATCTTGAAGGCGCTGAGCTGGTCGATGCCAGACTCAGGGACGCTCTCCTGCATAAGACAAACTTGAAGGGCGCCGATCTGACGCTGGCGGATTTTCGCGCAGCGACATTAGTCCAGGCAAACCTGGCGGAAGCGAACCTGCTTGGCACACAATTTCATGAAGCAAATCTTCAGGCCGTCGATATGAAGGACGCGACAGGACTTCTCAGCCCGCAGTTGGCCGGAACGAATCTGTTCGGCGCCGTCCTTCCTGGAAGCATTTCCCCATTCGACGGGTTGAAGCTTGTCCGCGGAACGGCTGGCAAAGGCGGATGGCTGATGGGTCTGATCTTGCTTCTGAACGGGCTGGTATGTTTACGAATATTCACAACACCAGACGCGCATCTGGTGAGAAATTCGTCAGCCTTGCCGTTTTCCTCGATGCAGGAGATCTTGCCGTTCATTCCGTTTTATCTTTTCGGCCCGGTGTTGATTCTTTGTCTGTATCTTTCTTTTCATCTGTACATGCAGCGGCTCTGGGACGGGATTGCGCAATTACCCGCGATCTTTCCCGATGGCAGGAGACTCGACGCGTGCCTGCCCTGGTTTGCCCGATGGTCCGCGCGCAGTCACTTCAGATGGCTCAGAAATTCTCAATCCCCGCTGGCATTTCTCGAAGCGGCCATCGCCATCCTATTGCTGTACTGGGTCGCGCCCGCAACGGTGCTCCTTTTTTGGGGACGATACTTGACGCTCGACGATTTGCGCGGCACAACGCTGCACATATTGCTGGTCGTGGGCGCCATTGCCGCGGCTATGAATTTTCCAAGATTGGCCGGAAGAGCGTTTGCAACCGATGGCGCGCGACTCAGCCAAGCAGAAAAGATTTCCAAAAAAAGAATCGCCATGATTCTCAGGGGCGTTCCCCCGGGAATCGGAGCCCTTCTTTCCCTGCTCTCGATCGGAACTTTTCTGGGAGTTCCCCATGACTATCGCCCGGCCGCAGATTCGCCTGGACTGGGGATGAAGGCATGGGCGGCCGACGTCCTTTGGACCGTTGGCTACAATCCGTTCGCGCAACTGACCGAAGCAGACGTCTCATCGAAACCTCCTGGCTGGACGGGGCGGGAAGATGAAATCGCCCTGGTCAACGGGGCCAACCTGAATGGGCTCAGTTTGCGTTACATTCAGGCCTATGGCGCATTTCTGGTGAAAGCCCACCTCTGGCGAACCGACTTGCGGAGCGCTTATCTATCGGAAGCGGACTTGCGGGAAGCGAATCTCCGTCAGGTGAATCTACGGTACGCGGTCCTGGACCGCGCCAGGCTGACGCGAGCGACTCTTCCGGAGGCGGACCTGGAAAACGCCAACCTGGACCGGGCAGATTTGCGGGACGCGAATTTATCTTTTGCGATTCTTTCCGAGGCGACGCTGCTCGATGCCACACTGGACGGCGCCAATCTCTACAAATCGGACTTGCATTCCGCGCTGCTGCAAAGAGCGAGCCTGAAGAAAGCGGACCTGCGGGAAGCGAATCTGGAAAACTCCAATCTCACGATGGCGAACCTTGGAGAATCCTACTTGATCTCCACAAAACTGAGCGGCGCTCGCCTGAAAAATGCGGATCTTTCCAGGGTCATCCTCACGGATGCCAACCTGCGGAAATCGGACTTGAGCGGCGCGATTCTACAGGGCGCAGTGCTTCGCGGCACGGACCTGGGCGGCGCAAATCTGCAGGGCGCCGATCTTCGCGGCGCGGAAGGCATGACGGCCACGCAGATTTGCTCCGCGGCAAATCTGCGGGAAACGCAAATGGATGCCAGCCTGCAACAGGATGTCACAACGCTCTGCGGAAATATGCGCTGACTCTCACCGCAGGCGATTTCCACCGGCAATTAGCGGGGCCCGCGAAAAAATTGCGGGATATAAAACGCAGGCGGCTTTAGAGCTAACTACCCGGTCTTTTCAGGAATCATCAACCAAGCGACCACGGCGCTGACCAGCGACAGGCTCGCACAGATTATCATTACGATTCGGAATCCAAAGATAAAGGCTTGCGAAATTAACGCCCGGATCATCGTTGCCGTGCCGGCCTGCAAGCCGGAAGGCAGCTCCAGACCGGCAAGCTTGATTTCATTCGATTCAATGGAATGGAGAATATCGGGCGGAAGCGGCAGGCTCGCGAGGCTTCGATCCAAATTTAAGCTGAACGCTTTCACCATTACGATCCCCATGATTGCGATGGCCAGCAGGCCCGCAACGCGCGCCACCGCATTATTAATCCCGGAGGCGGCGCCGGCGCGTTCCTCGCCTACCGAATTCATAACCACCGTGGTGAGCGGGGCCACGCTCACCGCCAATCCCAAGCCGAGAACCACGAACGCGGGGAAGAATGCTTTCCAGTAGCTGGCGCCATTGCTCGGCGCTGCGAAAAGCACAAATCCTGCAGCCGTGATAATTGGGCCGACGATCAGGGGGGCCCTCGAGCCGAAGCGCGTAACGAGCCCGCCGGACCAGCGGGAAAGCAAGAAAATCAGCAGGATCAAAGGCAACGCCGCAGCGCCCGTCTCTGTCGCCGAGAATCCCTGCACCTGAATGAGGTTCAACGGAAATAAGAAAAAGAAGATCCCCAGCGCGGCGTAGAGAAAGAATGTGAGCAAATTTGCGCCACTGAAACTGTGGGACTGAAATAGCGCCGGGGGAACCATAGGTGACCGTACCTTGGCCTCAACGAAAAGAAAGGCAATCAGGCAAAGCATCCCGGCGATGAATCCTCCGAGAACCCACCTGTTCCCCCATCCCAAAGTTGCGGATTCGATGAACCCATAGACCACGCCGCCCAATCCGGATGTCGCGAGCAACGCTCCTATCCAATCCAGCGATCCACCCTCCGGGTCACGGCTTTCAGGAATCTGCCACAGGGAAATTACGATCACGGCAGCCGCGAGCGGAACATTGATGAAGAACGCCCAGCGCCAGGAAGCATGTTCAATCAACCATCCGCCAAGAACCGGCCCGCCCGCCGCCGTGATCGCGCTGAATCCGGACCAAGTCCCAATCGCTTGGCCTCGGGTAGCCTCGTCAAAGTATGCGCTAATGATGGAAAGGCTGCCGGGCACAAGAAAAGCAGCTCCCACACCCTGGAGACTGCGTGCGATTATTAACTGCTCGATATTCGCTGCAAAACCGCAGGCGATAGAGCAGATAGCAAAAATTCCCACGCCGGCAAGGAACATCAATCTGCGGCCAAACAGGTCGCCCAGCGAGCCGCCAACCAGAATCAACGCTCCCAGAAACAATCCGTAGGATTCAACGACCCATTGCACGCCGGTGACATTCGCGTGCAGGCTTGCCTGAAGCGCTGGCAAAGCCACGTTAACGACCGTGCCATCGATAAAGGCCATGCTGGAACCGAGGATGGTCGCCGCCAGCACCCACCACCCAGCCTGCGTTGTGCGGGAACCGCCGGCAATTCCCGACCGAACCACAGCTTCGTCGCACGGCGGCTTCATGAAGACTGTGATCCCATATGTAAGCAGAGCGAGTCCTGAAATGGATCAGAATATCCGTAAGTCAACCGGTTGCGGCGCATTGCCCTGCTTGTACCACCGAATCCGCATTCATGCCATCGCGAAATCCAACGCGCGACTAAATCAAGGGCCTCCCACAATTCCAGAGGAAAAGGTGCGTGGCTTGCAGGCAGCATTGCAAAATTTACATGAAAAATTCTGGCAGAGCGGGCGGTATTCGGGCCCACCGTCGGGTTTCCCAGGCACTCGCTTTCGAAGCGAGCGCTTTCAACCGCTCGGACACCTCTCCGCAATTGTCGCTCATTCTAGGGAGCCGCGAAGCGAAGGCAACGCCGCGCAGGCTGGCTGAAATCGTGAAGGAACCTGCGTCAGGCCGCGCTCATTCTTCGCCCGACCTGACGCAAGTCGAAATGGTTATCTTTGGCCGATGTGATAGACGATTCCGAACGAGATGCGCACGCAATTCGTGGTGCCGCCATTCGCCGTCATACCGAAGTAATCGACCTCGGGACGCAATGAGACCTTGCTGCTACCCAGTGCCACTTCGGCACCTCCGCCCACGCTATACGTAAACGGATTGGTCGAGCCGCTAAAGCCACCGAACGACGCCGACGCATGCGACGCGCCGAAGAGCGCCTGCGCAAAAGGCACAACTTTGCCTGACTTGCGGTAAGAGAAACGCGGGCCGAATGTGTATGTGAGATCGGTTACGCTCACACCGCTCGGCGACCCGTGATACACGCCCAGATCGCCCACCACTCCGAACCAGTTATTGGCATTATAAACAGCCGACGTGTTGAAGCCGTTCAAATTTACGCCGTTGGAGCCCCCAATTCGGAAATAGGAATATCCGGCCGAGACATCAGCGGCGGGAGTTTCTTGCGCCTTGGACGATACGGCAAAAAAGGCTAGAACAAAAGCTACCCACATGAATTTCTTCATCATCCCTCCATGGTTTGTTTTGATTTTACAGGGCAACATTATTGGTGCCCAGCAGCGCAGGTACGTAGGTAATATGCGCTGGTATGAAAATTCGCTTGTACCTACGGTAAGGGAGGCGTGCCGTTGCGTCAATTTCGGACCCACAAGGCCAGTTCTTTCGCCGCAACTGTACGAACGAACAGGGTCTTCTCCTCCGCGGACGCGTTTGATGACAGAAAATGGAGGCCCGTCGTTCCGACGCAAGGTGGCGGAAGCAGCCGCAAGACTTGTGCGCTTCTTACGTGAGCAGGAGCCTGTATGCGCGGCCTGATCCGGTCTTCAGGTATCTTTCAAAACTTTCCGCAATGCCCTCTCTCTACACTCATCGCTTACCCCGCCTTCCGCGCATCCTTGCGGAGGTTGGGGGGAACCTGATAGTTCAGAATCTGTAGCAAACCGAAACTCTGATCTCACTCTCATTTCCACTGCCGGCGAATAAAAAGTACTTTGGATGGGACTACTTTAGATATGGCGGTGAGAGTGGGATTCGACCCATTGAATGCGGAGCTTTGTTCAGGCACAGGAAAGAAAGCATTTATCGCGATTTCGCCTTCCGCACGATCTTGTCGATGTGTTCTAAACCCTAATTCGCACGGCGGATGTAGCACGGCGTTGGAAAATGTAGCATGCGACCATAATTCCGCTACATTCCAATCTTCTTGCTGAGTTTCGAAGTCATTCCTCCCAATTTGTCGGACCGCTCAGCGATCCGCTCCATAATCTCTCGGTCCACTTCTGTTTCGTCGGAGGGCAGGAAGCGATACCCGCGGGCTAACTGCTCTTTGTCGGCCTCCTCGACATCTTCGAGTGTCGGGAATCCTTTCACTGCTGCACGTTTGTTTGCCGCTCTACCACACCTTAAAAATGCAAACGCCTGCGATGCTTGGACGCTTTTGGAACCTGAGAAACGACGAATGCCCAAATGAGCGCAGGAGAAAGACCTGGCCGAATCGGCATCTGCCATTAGCTTTATCAAAGGGTTCGCGCGGCGGCCTCAGCAAAACATGGAAAAGATTAGATGTATATGCAATGATTCCGCGTGTTTCAAACCGGTTCTCCTCGTACAGTTGCCTTCGAATTCCCCCATTCCGACAAGAGATGTCGGCTCAACCGGTCGATGCAACACCATCTGCTATAAATCGTTTCTCTGAAAGGTGGTGTTTATGACGCACCGGAGACGGGTTAGGCTCTCCGCGACGCAGAGGACGGACATGTGGAGCCGTTGGAAGGCGGGGCAGTCGTTGCATGAGATTGGACGAGTCTTTGGCAAGGACCATGTTTCCATTCAGTTTATGTTGGCACAGCACGGAGGGATTGCTCCGGCCGCGCGTCGGCGCTCGCTGCTGACGCT
>DATHPN010000070.1:0-25276 GCA_035483715.1 Candidatus Acidiferrum sp. | reverse complement strand
CAGGACCACGGCCAGCGGCCCGATAAAGTACATTTGCGATTTCGCTTCCAGAAACTGGCTGTATTCGCCGCCCCACTGCATTTGATAACCCTGGGGCAGGGTAACGGCCTTGGCGACCGCGGTCTGTCCATCCCGGACGGCCCGCTCCAAATCGCGGCCTTCAATGCTGTACTGCACGCCAATGTAGCGCGAATTATTTTCGCGATAGATGAAAGACGCGCCGTTTCCCTGTCGTATGTCCGCGAGCTGGCTCAGCGGAATCTGTTGCCCGTCCGGCGTACCCACCAGCAGGTTCCCGATCTCGTGCGCGCTGCTCCGGAATTGAGGCTGCATGCGCACCACCAGGTCGAACAGCTTCTCCCCCTGAATCACCTGAGTGACCGCCTGCCCACCCACTGCGGCGGAGATCACCGCCTCCACATCAGCGACGTTGATTCCATACCGTGCGATTTTGTCGCGATCCACATCGACCAGCAAGCTGGGCTGGCCCAGCTCCCGCACGACCGTGAGCTCGGTGAACCCAGGCACTTTCGCCAGAGTGTTCTTGATCTGGATCGCCTTGTCCTGGAGGACGTTCAGATCATCGCCATAAATTTTGACTGCCAACGAACTCTTGAGTCCGGTTAGCGCTTCGTCGACGGCATCCTCAGCGGGCTGCGTATAGTTGAAAATGATCCCGGGAAACGCCGTCAGTTTCTGATTGATCGATTCGATCAGTTCCTGCTTCGCGTGGACGTCGCCTGTCCACGCTTTGTCTTTGTAGGACTTCAGACCAACGTAAAACTCGCAGTTAAAAAAACCGGTGGGATCGGTCCCATCGTCTGGCCGTCCCAGCTCTGAACCGACGACCGTGACCTGTGGATAGGACAGCAGGATGGCCCGTATTTGCGGAGAGATCTTGCTCGCTTCCTCGAACGAGATGGTGTACGGCATTGTGGCCCTTACCCAGAGCGCGCCTTCATCCAGGTGGGGCATAAACTCCCCGCCGATAAAAGGCACCAGTAACAGCGTTGCGCCGAAAATCAACGCGGCAATCGCCAGCGTGGTCTTGGGGCGATCCAGCGCCCAATCCAGTTGCTTCGCATACTTTTCTTTCATCCACTCGTACGGACGGTTCGTCTTTTCGCGCACGCCGCCTTTGAACCAGTACGAGGCGAGCACGGGGACGAGGGTCAAAGTCAGGATCAGCGCCCCCACCAGAGCGAACGACATCGTCTCGGCCATGGGATGAAACAGCTTGCCGGAAGGTCCCGTGAGCGCATAAATCGGAAGGTATCCAGCCAGGATGACTGCAACCGAATAAAAGATTGGCCGGTCTACATCCTTGGCAGCTGCCAGGATGACCTCATTCAGCTTGTAACTTTGCCCCTCCCGCAACGCCAGCTCACGGTAGATGTTCTCCATCATCACGACCGTGCCATCGATGACGATGCCGAAGTCGATCGCGCCGATCGATAGTAGATTGGCCGCTACATCGTGTGCGTGCAGCACGATGAACGCAAACAGTAAAGACAGCGGGATCGTGATTGCGACAATGATGGCGGCCCGTATACTGACCAGGAAGAAGATCAGTACGATCAACACCAGTACCATTCCACGAAGGAGGTTGGCCTCGACCGTATCCGTAGTCAGGGCAACCAGTTCGCTGCGATCGTAATAGGGACGAATCTTTACGTCGGATGGCAGAATCCGTCGGTTCAACTCTTCGGTCTTGGCTTCCACGCCTTTCAGGACGTTCTGCGTCTGCTCGCCACGGAGCATCAGAATGACGCCTTCCACTGCATCGTCATTTTTCTGGAAGCCGAACTCCCCCAGTCGCGGCGCATGCCCGATCGTTACCTCTCCAACATCTCGCACACGGATCGGTACGCCCTTATTGGCCCCCACCACAACGTTGCCGATGTCCTCCGTATTGCGGACGAGTCCGATGCCGCGCACGTAATAGAACTGCCCGCCTTGGGAATAGAAGCCGCCGCCCGCGTTGGCGTTATTTGCGGCCAGCGCGGCCGTGACTTGAGGGACGGTCAGGTGATAACCATAGATCCGCGCCGGATCGAGAAGCACCTGATACTGCATCACCGTGCCGCCGAACCCGGAATCGTCCGCTACCCCCGGCACCGATTTGTAGGCTCGCTCGACCACCCAGTCCTCAATCGTTTTCAGTTGCTGCGGGCTGCGATCCGGGCTCTCAATGACATAGCGATACACCAACCCCGACGGGCTAAACAGCGGCGAAAGGCTCGGCGCGACGCCGGAAGGCAATTGCACGTCGGACAACCGCTGAAACACGACATTCCGCGCGAAGTAATCGTCGGTGGTTTCCTGAAACGTCATCCGGACGTCCGAAAGGCCATACAACGAAATCGAGCGCATCACTTCCATGTGCGGCACGCCGTTCATTTCGACTTCGATCGGCAGGCTCACCAATCGCTCGACTTCCTCTGCCGCGTGCCCGGGCCACTGCGTGATCACCTCCACCATGGGAGGCGAAAGATCCGGGTAGGCGTCCACCGGCATGCGCTGGAAGGAAACAGCTCCGGCAACGACCACTAATAGAACCAGCATCAGCACCAGGAAGCGCTGGCGGAGAGCGAATTGAACGAAATGATGAATCATGGTTGTGCGCGCCCCCGGCTCAGCGTTGCAGCGAATTTTGAAATTGCAAAAACAGACTTCCGTCGCCGACAACCTTGTCGCCGGCCTGCAAGCCGTTCAAAATTTGTGTTTTCCCCCCCTGCGTTTCGCCCAGCGTTACCATGCGCCGCGCGAACTGGTTGCCGCCGGTTTGCAAGTAAACGTACGGCATGTTTTCGGTGTCGCGCAGCACGCCCGCGTCGGGCACGGTCAACGCGTTGGGGATCACCCCGGCATGCACTTCCGCGGTTACGTACATATCTTTCTTCAGCCGCTCGCCGGGATTGGAGGCTTCGATGCGCGCCTGCAGAGTGCGTGTGGTTGGATCGAGCGCGGGCGCCACATACTGGATCTTGCCGCGCACCACGCCGGGATAGGTTTCGTTATCGATGGTCACATCCTCGCCCACATGCACATAAGCGATGTCGTTCTGGTATATACTGACCATCACCCACACGCTGTTCATATCCGAAAGCGTGAAGCACTGCGTTCCCCCAGCCAGCAGCAATTGCCCCGGCGAGCACAGACGCTCCACAATTTCCCCGCCGAGCGGCGCCAGCAGCGGCAATTCCGCTGACGGAGCCGCCGTCACGATACTTTCCGGGTTCGTGATCCCCAGGACGCGAATGGCCTGTTCGCTGGATTGCAAGTCCGCCTCCGCCTGCGTGCGGTTGGATTCGGCCTGCTCCAGGTCGGCCTGCGAAATGGCCTGGTGCGCGAAGAGGTCCTGTGCGCGCTTGTAAAAGCGGTCCGCGAGCGAAAGGGCGTTGCGCGCCTTGATGTAGGCGGAGCGCAGTTGCGAATAATCTGGGCTCGCGACGTACAGCAGTGGCTGGCCCTTGGTCACGTGTTCGCCGGGAGTGACCACGATGCGGCTCACCGGTCCGCCCACCTGTGTAATCACCGGCGTGGTCAAGTAGCTGTTGTAGGCCACCGCTCCCGTCAGGCGCAGGGTGCGCTCGACCGTTGATTGCGCGACCGTGTAAATCTGGATGTGCGACATTTGATCGGCCGGCAACGAAAACAGTTCCGCCTTGCTTGCCGCGCTTTCCGCCGTCGAGAATGAAGTCATCTTGTTCGCGTTTTCACCCGCGCCGCCGCAGCCCGCCAGCGCCAACACGCCGGAGAGCGCGGCGCACAAAAGGGCGGAACTATACACACTCGCCGCGGCGAGCGGCCGGTTTCGACTTCCATCGGTCCATTTCTTTTTCATGGCAAACTCCTCGTTCCTACCGCCTGGCGCAGTTGCTCGAGCGAGGTCATGTAATTTGCCAACGCTTGGCGGTAGGCAAATTCCGTGGCTCGGTAGCTCCGCTCGGCGTCCAGGAAATCGAGCAAGCTGGCGGAGCCATGCTGGTAGGCGTACTGGCTGATATCCCGAGAATCCTCGGCCTGTTTCAAATAGCCGGATTGATACAGCTGCACGATGGCGTCATCGGTGCGCAACGCTTCATAGGAGTTGGCCACATCGGTGAGCGCAAGGGAGACCTGCTCGCTCGAAAGCTCCTGCGATTGCGAAATGGCATAGCGCGTCCGCGCGATTTCACCTTGATTGCGATTGAAAACCGGAAGCTGGACGCTGCCAAAGAACGAGAGGGTATTCAGCGCGATGTGGGTATAGTTCGCTTGCGCATTCACGTCCACCTTGCCGTTGGCCTGCGCCAGGGAGAACTGGCTTTGCGCCGCCGTTACTCCCAATTGCGCCGCGCGCACGTCCGGGCGCTGCCGCAGCGCCATCGCTTTCAGGTCGTCCACGCCAAGCTTCACCGGCTTATATTCGAGGTCTCCCACGACTTCATAGGATTCGGGCACTGACTCGTAGCCGAGCAGCTGGCGCAAGCTCGCCAGCGCCTGCACGCGCGCCAGCCTGGCCGCCGAGACATCCATCTGGAATTGCAGCAATTGAATTTTGATTTTCAGCAGGTCTCCGCCGCTCATCGAGCCGGCGTTGTAGGACGCCTGGCTGATGTCCACCGTGTGCTGGAAACTCGCCAGGTCCATCTCGGCTAAATCCAGCTGGGATTGCGCAAGCAGGGCCGAAACGAATTGCGACGCGACGTTGAACGTCAGCGTCCGCGCGTTGTCGTCCACCGTCGCCGAGGTTACCGCGGTCTGGTCCTTGGCCGCCTGCAGGCGGTGCTGCCGCTTCCTGCCCCGCTCGAACAAGTAGCTGACACCCACGTCGAATTGCGCGTTGTTGTCGAGATAGTTGTCCGTGAAATTGTCCGGCTGGAAAAACGGCAGAAACTGCGCGTCGCCGAGCAGCACCGGGTTGGGCCGCAGGTTGGCGGTAATTTCCTGCGCCTGATTCTGCAGGATCGTGGTCCGCGCCGCCTGCAGCGAATGATTGTGCTTGAGCGCCAGGTCAATCGCCTCGTCGAGTGTGACGCGGGCCGGCAGATTCTGCGGCGGCGCGGCTTGCCCTCCCGCCTGTCCCGCGGCGCGCGCGGGAGCGAGCAACCCCAGGACTCCCAGGGCGATCAGGGGCCACCATGTCCGGGACCTATACCTTATGTCCATTGTTTCTCTCCTGCCGGGACCGGTCGAATCTCTCGATTCGGCATTCCGGCAAATTGGAGCGCCGAAAGAACTCAAGAGTCCCGAGTTGGTTGAATTTAGATACTGATAGCGCTTGGAATGAAAAGCGCCTGGGAGAGCTGATTAGGCGGAGGGAGGTGCGCGGGGCGAGGTCTGCGAAAATACAGGGCCCGTTGCCAGGACAGCGTCTTGCGGCAGCGGCAAGGATGCGACCGGCTTCAGCAGCGATACGGACGGTGCCACGACCAACTGCGCCGGGGTCTGGTGGCCAAGGTGGCAGTAGGGGCAACGCGCGTCGTCGTTCACCCCCTGGTGATTCCAGTCGCTCACCACACCCGTGGCGAACACCAACAGCACCAGAAGTGTCAGCAATACCCCGAATATTCGAATCGTCTGTCGCACAGTGTGTCTGGCTGGCCTGACTTTAGCCATAGACCTATTGAATACTAACTCGATGTGAGACGTACGTAAAGCGTTGCCCGTTACGCTGGCCCGAAAAGTAACCTCAGGGCTGCCGCAACAGGCCTACCCGGTATGTTGGACGTCCCGTTCCACAAGGATAAGGATTAGGATTGGGTTCAGAGCCTCTCCTGCTTCACTTCTCCACATTCCGCAGAAACTCGGCAAAATATTTCTGCCAGGCAGCCGCCTGAAAAAACGTATAGTGCCCGTACGACTCGGGAAGCGACAGCAGAACAAATTTCCCATTCTTCACTTTCTTGATTTCCTCTTCCGCGATCCCCAGCTCCGCGGGATTCCAGAAATCTTCCTGCGGATTGACGAGCAGGACTTTGGCGCGGATTTTATCGAGGTCCTTCGACGCGTTGTAATTTCGCGACGCATCATACTGATACATGAAATCGTTCGCGTCCGTCGTCTTCATGTTTTGTTCGATGTAGTCATTCACGTATTTGTCGGCCGCCGCAGCGGTCGGATATTCCTTCTGCCAGCGCGTCGGAACGCTCCCCACCACCAGCAAATGCCCGAGCGCGGCGCGCAGTCCGTAAGGCTGCTCGGTGTAATTCCCGTTGTTCCATCCCGGATCGAGGCGGATGTCGTCCACCATGATTTTTCGGACCATGCGGTTGCGGCTGGCCACCTCCACCGGCAGGCAGGAGAGCAGAAGCATCGCATCCATGTCGTCGGGGTTCGACTCGCCCCACATGAACCCCTCCATGCAACCCATCGACGCACCGACCAGCAGATGCAAATGGTCCACCTGCAATCCCTGCGCCAGAAGAATCTGCGACGCGCGCACCATGTCTGAATAATCGTAGTGCGGGAATTTTGCTCGCAGGCCGTCGCTGGGTTTGGTCGATTTCCCCAGGCCGGCGCCGAGCTGATCCGGGAGGATCAGATAATATTTCGACGCATCGAGCAACTGGCCGGGCCCGAAGAGCACGCCGGCGAAAGAAGGAACAAGCCACACACGGCCCGCGCGATTGGTGCCGTGCAAAATCAGCACGGCGTTGGTGATGCGGCCGCCGGCATCGCGGTGCGGCGTGCCGAGCGTCGTGTAATGCAAGCGAACCTCGGGGAGCTTCTGGCCGTCGGAAAATTTGAAATCGCGAGCAATGAAATCGCCTTCCTTGGGCGGAACAGCGGTCACCGTCGCATTCTGCTGCGCCGGCACGCATGCCGCGGCGGAACACAGCGCGGCCACCGACACAAGCGCCTTCCAGATCCATGATTGCATCTTCATTTCCTCCTCAATATTGCAGGTATTGCTCAAAAATCGCCGGCCTTCGGTGGCGCATGCTTCAGCTTGCGGGGTTTAGCTATCGCAAATCCCAACCCCGCAAGCTGAAGCATGCGCCACGAAAGCCTCCGCTCAACTCGGCCCCGTGGTGAACGCCAGCGTCAGCAGCGTTTTCTGCTCAAGTTCGTGCGCCTTGGCCGAGCCTGTCGCCGGGCTCGCGCTGGCCGAGCGTTTCACCGAACGTGCTTGAATGTCCGGAAAATAAGTCCGCAGGCGCGGCAAAACGTACGACAGCGCGCCCATATTCGCCGGCTCCTCCTGCACCCACACGATTTCGCGCGCATTCGGATGGCGCGCCATTTCCGCGCGCAGCTCGTTTTTCGGAAACGGGTAGAGTTGGTCGAGAAACAGGATGGCCGTATTGGTGTCGCCGCGCCGCTTCCGTTCTGCGCGCAATTCGTGCCCGATTTTTCCGCTGCAAATCAAAACGCGCTCGGCCAATGTGACTTCGCGGTCCGGCACCACCCACTCAAATCGCGGCCGCTCGAAATCCTCGATCGGCGAAGACGCGTCGGGATGCCGCAGCATGCTCTTCGGCGTGAACACGATCATGGGCTTGCGCCAGCGCCGCAGCGCCTGCCGCCGCAACAATTGAAAATATTGCGCGGCGGTGGATGGCTGGCAGACTTGAATGTTGTCCTCCGCCGCAAGCTGCAGATAACGCTCGATCCTCGCGCTGGAATGTTCCGGCCCCTGCCCTTCATATCCGTGCGGCAGAAGCAGCCCCACGCCCGAAGGCAAGTCCCACTTGTCTTCCGCCGCGCTGATGAATTGGTCGATGATAATTTGCGCGCCGTTGGCGAAGTCGCCGAATTGCGCTTCCCACAGCACCAGCGCTTCCGGATAGTCGCGGCTGTAGCCGTATTCAAATCCCAGCACGCCGGCTTCGGACAGCGTGGAATTGAAAATTTCGCAGCGCACTTGCCCGGGGGCCAGATGTTCGAGCGGCACATATTGCGTCTCGTTCTGGGTATCTACGAGCGCCGCGTGCCTCTGGTTGAACGTGCCGCGCCGCGTGTCCTGTCCCGTGAAGCGCACCGGCGTGCCCGCGAGCAGCAGCGTCCCGAACGCCAGCGCCTCCGCCATTCCGTAATCCACGGGCCGCTTGCCATGCCCCATTTCGGCGCGCTGCTCCAGAAGTTTTTTCACTTTCGGGTGGACGGCAAAATCCGGAGGATAACTGGTCAGTAAATCCGCGATCTTCCCGAGTTCCGCGGCCGCCATTCCCGTGTCCACTTCATACGCACTGTCGTAGCGGCCCCGCTTGTAAGGCGACCAGTACGCCGGCAGCCTGCGCAGGCGCGGTTTTTTCTGCATGGCGCCCGCGGTCTGGTGGGCGCTCTCCAGTTCCTGGCGCACGGCCGCGACCGTCGCCGATGGATCCACTGCAATTTCTCTCGCGTAAATTTGCCAGAGCTGCGCGTGATCCTTTATTTTCGCGTACAGCAGCGGCTGCGTGATGGTCGGATCATCCACTTCGCTGTGCCCGTGGCGGCGGTATCCGATCACGTCAACCACCACGTCGCTGCCGAACGCGGAACGATACTCGAGCGCGATTTGCCCCACACGCACCACCGCCTCGGGATCCTCCCCGTTCACATGAAAAATCGGTACGGCCTGCCGCTTGGCCAGGGAAGAAGCGAAGCGCGAAGATTGAAATTCCCGCGGCTCGGTGGTGAATCCCAGCAGATTATTGACGATTACGTGGATCGTGCCGCCGACGGAATACGCCTCGATGTCGGCCAAATTCAGCGTCTCCGCCCAAACGCCCTGCCCGGCGAACGCCGCGTCGCCGTGCAGAACAATAGGAAGTACTTTTTTGAATCCTTCCGGAATACCGGCGCGCGCCTGCTTGGCGCGCGCGCGCCCCACGACCACGGGATCGACCGCTTCGAGATGGCTCGGATTGGAAGCCAGATGGACGCTGAGTTTGCGCCCCTCGCGAGTACGGTATTCGCCTGTCGCGCCGACGTGATACTTGACGTCGCCGCTGCCCAGCACGCTGCGCGGGTCCACATCCTCAAAGCCCGCGAAAATATCCGCCGCGCGCTGCCCCGCGATGTGCGCCATCACGTTCAGGCGCCCGCGATGGCTCATCCCCAGCACCACTTGCTCCGCGCCCGCCGCCGCAGCCGCCGAGAGCACCGTGTCCAGCAGTGGAATCACCGCCGTCACGCCCTCCAGCGAAAATCTCTTGCTCCCCAGATAGCGCGCCTGAAGCACCTGCTCGAAAAGTTCCGCGCGAATCAGCCGCTCGAGAATATAGCCGCGATCGGGCTGCGGCGGTTCGCTTTCCAGCCGCTCGGCGATCCAGCGCCGCCGTTCCGTGTCATCGATATGAACGAATTCCGCGCCAATCGTCCCGCAGTAGAATTTTCGAGCGGCCGCCGCGGCTTCACCATTGACGATCAGTTCAGGATGTACGAATGGCATGAGGAAGCCGAGCGGATCAAGACTGGCGGCCAGATATCCCCAGCGCCGGTAGCCCTCAAACACCCGCTCGTCCTCGACGCTTTTCTGCATGATCGCTTCCGGCATTTTCGTGACTTCCCCGGCCGTCCAACCGCATGAATTCCGACGAGTCATTCTATCAAACGTGCCGCTTGGGAAGGGCCGGGAGACATTTTGGATCGGCAAGCTCGCGGGAAGTACTCAAAAGCGTTGCTCTGGCGCTTCGGTGGATACACAATCCTGAATCGAGGCAGTCATGATTCGTACCGTGCCGGCTCTCTCCGAAGAAACCATTGCGCAGGCGTGCAAATTGTTTCGCGAATACGCTTCCACCATTGGAGTGGAGGTGTGCCTCGGGGATTTCGAGCGCGAGTTGGCTTCGTTGCCCGGCCTCTATTCCCCACCGAGCGGAAGGCTCCTGCTGGCAATCGACGAGAGCCCGGGAAATCTGGGAGAGGCCGTAGGTTGTGGTGCGCTTCGCAAATTCGAAGCAGAAGATTGCGAATTGAAGCGCCTCTATGTGCGCCAGGCATTTCGCGGCCAGGGCGCCGCGCGGAGTCTGGTGAAAGAATTGATTGCAGAGGCGCGATCGATTGGCTACAAGAGAATGCTCTTGGACACGCTTCCCTCCATGGAAGCGGCGCACAAACTCTACCGGTCGCTGGGATTCCACGATATCCCCGCGTACCAGAAGAACCCGATCCCCGGTTCGCTCTTCTTCGAACTTTTGTTGAAATGAGCTTTAAGTAGCGCAGGCTTCAGCCTGTGGCTTTTGGTCCGAGCACTCATAAAACCCCACAGGCTGAAGCCTGCGCTACCAAACCCACCTCAATGCGGAACCAGCGCCCGCTCCTCATCCGCCTTGAATCTGCTGCATCTTCCCCGCCAGCTCAAAATCATTCTTCGTCAGCCCGCCCGCGCTGTGCGTGGACAAATCCACCGTGACTTTGTTCCACGAATTGGACCAGTCCGGATGATGGTCCAACTTTTCCGCGGCGATCGCGACACGCGCCATGAACCCGAATGCCTCCGAAAAATCCTTGAACTCAAACACGCGGTGCAGGTTTCCGTTCACTACGCTCCATCCACTGAGCTTTCGCAATTCCGCCGCAATTTCATTCTCTGACAGTTTTGTCGATGGCATGAAACCCTCCCCGTCATTTGCCGCGTATTCTGGTGCCACCATCACGCCGCGGCAATTATCCGCCCCTCGCACAGGCAGGGCAAGCGGCCCCAGTAGCGCAGGCTTCAGCCTGTGGGTTTTGGTCCGAGCGCTGACAAAACTCCACAGGCTGAAGCCTGCGCTACTAAAATCATCCGATCAGCAATGATTGAACCGCAAAGCATCCGCAGACTTTGCCGCCTTCAGTCCGCCATCCTGTGTTGCAATACGCGATCGAAATATCCGACGCGCTGGACAAAGCGCATCGCAAGGGCATCACGCATCGCGATCTGAAGCCCGGCAACATCATGCTGACCAAGTCGGGGACGAAGTTGCTGAACTTCGGTTTGGCGAAGTTGCAGCAGGAAGCCGCTCCCGCAAACGCGCAGCCATTCCCGCAAACACCGTTTGACGAATCGGTGCCCCGGTTTTCCCCTGACGGGCGCTGGCTGGCCTATATTTCGAACGAATCCGGCCGGTTTGAGATTTATGCGCAGCCCTATCTGGGCCCCGGCGGGAAGTCACAAATCTCGATGGAAGGCGGCACGGAGCCAGTGTGAAATCCTAATGGGTGGGAATTGTTCTACCGCAGCGGCGGCAAGATGATGGCGGTGGATATTACCACTCAGCCCGGCTTCGCTGCGGGCAAGCCCCGGATGCTCTTTGAGGGACCGTACGAGCTGACCCAGTTTACGAATCCCAACTACGACGTTTCTCCCGATGGCCAACGCTTCCTGATGCTCAAACCCACCGAGCAAGCGAAGGTCGCGCCGAGGCAAATCAACGTCGTGCAGAATTGGTTTGAAGAGTTGAAGCGGCGCGTGCCGGTCGGGACGAAGTGAATCCAGTGGCACAGACTTCAGTCTGTGGTTTTTTTGTATGATTTAAGGAATCGTCCCGACGAGCGAAACCCCACAGACTGAAGTCTGTGCCACTAAACCGCGGACGAATCCGGTTGATCGCGCCGCGCGTTTGCTTTATCGTGTTCGCTCCAAATTTGCGAGGCATGGCGCGCGGGGCGCGCGATGGAGCCAGCTTTGAAAAAGAAAATTCGAGCGGTGCAATATGGCGTCGGGCCGATCGGCGCGGCCATCGTTCGGCTGATGAGAGAAAAGAATTCGATCGAAATCATCGGGGCGATCGATTCCGATCCGGCCAAGGCGGGGCGGGATTTGGGCGACATTGTGGAAGGCGCGGACGCGCCGTGGGGCGTGCCGGTAACCGATGACGCCACAGCGATGCTTGGCGAATCGCCGGATATCGTCATCCACTCCACGTCATCGTATCTGCCGAGCGTGATGGATCAGCTCCTGGAATGCCTCGCTGCGGAATCCTGCGTGGTCTCGACGTGCGAGGAGTTGGCGTATCCCTTCCGCAAATATCCAGAGCTGGCGGCCAAGCTCGATGCCGAGGCCAAGACTTGGGGCGTCGCGCTTATCGGCACGGGCATCAATCCCGGCTACGTGATGGACAAGCTGCTGATCACGCTGAGCGCGGCATCGCAGACGATTGAATCGGCGCGGGCGGTGCGCATCGTGGATGCGTCAAAGCGCCGCCTGCCGCTGCAGAAAAAAGTGGGCGCGGGAATGAGCGTCGAGGAATTTCGCGCGCAGGTCGCGGTGGGCGCCATCAAGCATCATGGTCTGCCGGAATCGGTGGCCATGGTTTCAGATGCGCTGGGCCTCGGCGTGGATGACATTTCGGAAACGATCGAGCCGGTCGTCGCGCGCGAACGCGTGAAGACTTCGTTCCTGGAAGTCGCGCCGGGCCAGGTTGCGGGCGTGCACCAGATCGCGCGTGGCTTCGCCGGCAGCCGGGAAAAGATCTACATGGAATTGCAGATGTTTGTCGGCGCAAGCGACCCCGGGGACACCGTCGAAATCGCCGGCAATCCCGACCTGACGCTCACCATCCCCGGCGGCACGCACGGCGACATCGCCACCGCATCGGTCGTCGTCAATTGCATTCCCGCAATCCTGGACGCTTCGGCCGGCCTGCGAACTTCGCGCGACCTGCCCATGTGTTTCCTCCCGCCCGCCGCGAAGCCGTGATGAACACCGCTGGCCTCATACTTCGCGGTCCAGCTTGCGGCCCTCCTTCAAATAATGAAGAGCCGATGGTTCACCTTTGAGTCAACCTCTGAGCCGTCGAATATATGCCGACGTAAGCGGCTGCAAGATGATTCGATTATCTTCTTCGGTCATCGCCACGCGAGTTCCCTTACGTATTCCATATTTCCGGCGTAGTTCATCAGGAATTGTCACCGAGCCCTTTCCGGTAACAATGCAAGTTGCGCTATTCATTCGTCCTCCCACGAGCGGCGTCGAACAAGAGTATTCCACTCTAATCTGAAAATTCTGAATCTTGCACGCATTGCCAGAACGAAATTGAAATCCGCCTTATCGCGGGTGCTTCCAAAACGTAGCTAGCGCGGAGAAATCCACGTCCTCGGTCACGGAGCCCTTCACGGCATTCAATACTTCGCGCGAGGCCGCGGCGGCGGGCAGCGGCACTCCCAATTGATTGCCGAGATCGAGTGCCAGGCCCAAATCCTTGTGCATCAGGCGCAGGGGAAAGCTGGGCTTGTATTCGCCCTTCAGCATGTTTGCGCCTTTCAAGTCAAGCACGCCCGAGCGGCCCATGCTGGACTGCATCACCTCGAAAAGGCTTTGTCCCGGCACGCCCGCTCGCGTCACCAGTGCCAGCGCCTCGGCAAATGCTTCGACTTGCACATCGAGCAACAAATTCATGGCCAGCTTCACCGTTTGCCCCGCGCCGACCGGCCCGAGGTGAAACCACTTCTTGCCCATGGCGCCCAGCACCGGCTCGACGCGCTTCAGCGTGCTCGCCTCGCCGCCCACCATGAACACCAACTCGCCTTTTTCCGCGCCCCACGTCCCGCCGGTCACCGGAGCTTCCAGAAATTCCGCCCCTTGAGCTGCCGCCGCCAGGGCCGCGCGTTTTTCCAGGGCCGGACTGACGGTGCTGGATTCGATGATCACGCTGCCGCGCTTCAGTCCCGCCAACACGCCGTTCTCCCCCCACAGCACCGATTCGAGCGCGGGGGGATCGCTGACAATCGTGAGGATCACCTCGGAGGACTCGGCGACTGCACGCGGCGTCGCGGCTCGCTTCGCGCCCTGCGCCACCAGGTCATCGCCGCGCGAAGACGTACGGTTCCACACCGTGAGTTGATGGCCGGCCTTCAACAGGTTGGCCCCCATCGGATGGCCCATCAATCCCAATCCAATCAATCCAACCGGCGGCTTCATGGCGTAAATCCTCCTGAGCGAATGAAATTTTGGAAAGCTGTAAGAGGAAAAGTCTACAGGAGTTCGAACGAAAACCGGATGAAAATCGGCAGTGAAGAAGGAAAGCTAGGCGGGGCGATTCTTGAGCTCAAGCGCGTTGGGCTGCCGCGCAGGCTCGGCGGAGGCTTCCCGGGGTTCGTTTACGGACGCGGACGGCCTGGGAATTTCCGGGCACTCGCGCAACTCAACAATGGAGGGATAGGGGATTTCCCAACGGAAGGTCTTTATCTTGCCCTGTTGCCGGTAGCTCTCTTCCAGGAAAATGGACTTGCCCGAGTCAGCGGCCAGTTCGCCGGTCGCGGGCAGGGCAATCTCACCGGCGCGGTAAGTGACGACGATTCGGCGACCCAGAATAGCTGAATACCGTGCCATGGAAGGCAGTATGGCGGTGACAGTACCGTGTAGGCAATAGTACGAAAGTGGGATTAGCATTAGTACTGATCGCCGTTATTCATTGTAAATAAGGGAGATACGCGCTTGCCTCTAGAGTGGGATGGCGGGTTATTGAAGAGGCAGCGAAGTGGCATCCAAGAAATCCATCGGGCTCAGCAAGCTCTCCGCGGCCGCCGCCTTGAAGCAACTTGACCGTCCGCCTCGGCGGACGATGTCAGGACCAGAAACAATTCGCTTCTGTCGGCTACCTCATAGGTGCAAGTGCCCTGCACACAACAGACCCAAACAGAAATCCTAAACGTGACCAACGAAATTGCGGCCACTTCAATTCGTGGTTCCAACCCCCGTCTCTCACCTCCGACCTCCAGGCCTAATGATGCCCGCTGTCGTGGCCGCCGGCGCCATGCCCTGCCGAAGCTGGCGCATGAGCAGGCTCGGGAACGGGAACCGCGGGGGCATTGCGCAGATTTGCCGTGAACATCAGGACCAGCGGCGAAACGATTCCGAACGCGAGAAAGGCATACAGCGTCGGAAGGACGGCGCCCAGATCGCTCGTCGAACCGCTTGAAAGCCGCCAGGCGATCGCGCCTGCCGCCAGCCCGCAGAGAGTGGAAATGGTGCGCCCCCCGGGAGCGACCTCGAGGCGCGTCCCGCACTTCGGGCACTCCATGTCGTTCGATCGCGCCGCCGCTTCCGGCGCGGAAATTTCCGCCTTGCAATGCGGACAGATGCGAACAGCCAAGGCTCACCTCCCAGTGAGAACGCCTACAATAATCGAAATCGCGCCCCGATGAGAAGAAGATAAGAAAGAAAAGTGTTTCGCGGACGTTCGCATCCGATGGCGGCGAATTGAAATTGGCTCTGCAATGAGCTGAAATCAGGATCAGTTCATGGGCGCCGAGAGGCCAGTATTTACGCTTGCGACATTGGGTCCATCCCGCCGATTCCAAAAGTTCCATTGAGGCTACAATGGTCACGTCTCCGGCTATTTCGGGAGCCTGCGAGAAAATCATGAACGTCATGGAGCAAACAATGAAACTGAAAATCCTGACTCTGTCATCCCTGGTGATCTTTGCACTGGCGTTGTGTTTGTCGGTTACATCAACCCCAGCTTCGCCCAAGACGCCAGCTGCCGCGGCAGTTCCGGCGGCAACTCCCCAGCCGGCCGCCGCGCCCGCGGCATTGCCTGAACCCCACCCCGAAATCCGAGAAGCCATTGGTTCACTGCGGCGCGCCAAGGAACACCTGGAGCACGCCGCCCATGATTTTGGCGGGCATCGCGTGGAGGCGATCAAGGCCATAGATGAATCGCTCCGCCAGCTTCAGGATTGTTTGAAATACGACAAGGACTAGAACTTTCGCGAACACCTGCTCACTCCGAAAGCAATCGGCGGATTCTTCACAAAGAACTGACATCCTTTACCCGTCCACATCGAAGTCGATGTGGACGGGCTTTTTTCGCGCCCTCCGAAACTCGCGATTCTCATGCTCTTCACAGATATGCACAGAGCGCCGCTGGGCTCATGTAGCGCACGCCTTTAGGCGGGTACTTGCGTGAGGTACAGATGCCAACCTGAAGGTTGGCGCTACATTACAGGGCCGCGCAGCGCCGCCAGCTTTCGCAACAGGAAGCGCTGCTGCGGTTCGGTGCGCGCAAAATCCAGCGCCCGGTGAAAGGAAATCTCCGCTTCGCTCGAATGTCCCAGCCGGCGATGGAACTCGCCTTCCGCGGCGTGTAGAAAAGGATACTGTTCGACCTGGCTGTCCACGGGAATCGCCTTCAGGGCAGCCAAGCCGGCGGCAGGACCCTGGATCTGGGCCACGGCTACGGCCCGATTGATCAAAACCACGGGGGTCGGCTGCTTTTCCCGCAGCAAATCATACAGCGCGAGAATATTTTCCCAGTTGGTGAGCGTGAAATGCCCGGTGGTCGAATGCATCGCGGCAATCTCAGCCTGCAGGTGATACGCGGAGAGCTTGTCGCCGCGGGCCGCTTTGTCCAGGTGCAATAAGCCGAGGTGAATCATGGAGCGATCCCACAAACTGCGGTCCTGCTCCTCGAGAAGAATCAAATCTCCGAGCGCGTCGGTCCGCGCGGGGAGGCGCGCCGCTTGAAAAAGCATCAGCGCGAGCAGCGCGTGGCACTCCGGCTGCGCGGTGGCGGAATTTTCCGCGAGCGAATCGGCCAGCCGGATGGCCTCGGCGCATAAATCATTTTTGATCAGGCGATCGCCCGCGGTGGCCGCGTAACCTTCCGTGAAAAGCAGGTAGAGAACCTCGAACACCGCGCCCAGCCGCTCTTCGAGTTGTCCGGGATCCGGAACTTCGCAGCGCAGCGCCCGGTCGCGGATCGTGCGCTTGGCTCGCACCAGCCGCTGCTCGATGGCTGTCTCGGTGGAAAGAAACGCGCGGGCAATTTCTTCGACTCCGAAACCGCAGACCACTTTGAGAGTGAGTGCGACGCTCGCGGAACGCGGCAGTTCGGGATGGCAGCACACAAAGATAAGCGCCAGCCGTTCGTCGGCCACTTCCTGGGAAAAGCGAAGAGATTCCGCGGTCCCGGTGGTTTGCAATTCCTCGATTTTATTTTTCAGCTCGAATTCTTTTTCGTCGTCGTAGAAGCGCAATTTTCGCTCGCCCTTCAATACGTCCAGCGCGCGATGGTAGGCAACTTTCGCCAGCCAGGCCTGCGGAAATTCAGGCGCCCCTTGATACGGCCAGAGTTGCAGCGCCTGGAGCATGGCGTATTGCACGGCGTCTTCCGCCATGGCCAGACGCGGCGCGCCCAAAATGCGCGCCAGCCGCGAAACCATCCGCCCAAATTCCTGGCGGAACAAATGGTCCACCAGTTGATCCACGTTTTCGGAACGCTGCCCCACGGATTCCCCCAGTAGCGCAGGCTTCAGCCTGTGGGGGTTGGTCCGTGCGGCGACGAAACCCCACAGGCTGAAGCCTGCGCTACGAATGGCCTAATGCACCGCGTCCACTTGGCGCACTTCGATCCACTTGCCTTCGCCCAGGTGCGGGCAGGTGCGCGCGATCTCCACGGCTTCTCCGTAATCCGCCGCTTCGATCATGAAGAACCCGCCGAGAATTTCCTGCGATTCGCTATAAGGCCCGTCCGTCACCGAGACCTTCCCGTCGTGCGCGCGCAGGTGCCGGCCTCCATCGTTCGTCAACTTCTCTCCGGCGCGCATTTTATTGCGCTTCACCAGGGCGTCCCGCCATGCAATGTAGCTGCCCAGGATTTTCTGAATTTCCTCGGGAGACAAGTTGCGGAACCTCGACGGCGTTTGGTGCAGCAAGAGCAGAAAATTAGCCATGCTCGATCTCCTTTAAAAAACAGATGAATTCGTGGGCGCGGTCCACCCGGCGCTGCTCAGCCAAGCCCTGCGCCAACCGATATGCTAAACCGGATTCGGACCGCCAGATATTAAACGATTGGAGCGGCATGAAATCGACACCAGGATTCCCTCTCGACTCCTATGTTTGAGCAGGTTTTGGTGGCACAGGCACTCCTCCCTGTGCTATTCGAAACCTGGCCCTCGCATAAACTCAAGAAACCTGTCGATTTTGGCCACGCCCATTCGTCTAACTTACAGGCGCGCATAGAAGAGCGCGGGAAAACGGTCCAAGAAAGGCACGAATAAACGTCTTATATTGCATCATCCAACTTCAAAGGAGAAAACCATGGCAAACCCTTTCGTGCACGTGGAATTGAACACAACGGATGTGAGCAAGGCCAAATCATTTTACGGATCGCTCTTCAATTGGACATTGGAAGACATCCCGTCGCCGGGCGGCGGCTACACCATGATCAAAGTCGGCGAAGGAACCGGCGGAGGGATCATGAAGCATCCCGTGCCGGGCGCGCCATCGGCTTGGCTGGCCTATGTGCTGGTTGATGACGTGGCCGCATCAACGAAGAAGGCCAAATCGCTTGGCGCCACCGTGATGAAGGACGTGTCGGAAGTTATGGGCATGGGCTCGTTCAGCGTGCTCATCGATCCCACCGGCGCGGCAATCGCCCTTTGGCAACCCAAGGCGAAGTAAAGGGCTGTCTGCGTGGCCACAGTTATCACCAGGGCCGATCGCGGGAACCAAACGCGACCGGCCCCGGTTCATTTCAGGACGGTGGCAATGGGCCACTAATTTCCGGACTTGGGCTTATCCGCTTCGACCCAGTTGACCAGAAACGGGCCAATTCCGTGCACCTGGAGGACCGAGTCTCCCTTGCACATTGCAAAATGCCTCATGCGGGCTGGAGCGGAAGCGAACCCTCCGGCGGGAAGATCTTTCAACGCCGCGGGATCCCACTTCGATCCCATGCCCAGCGCGAACGTGCCTTTCACTACCGTCACGTTTTCCGCTGTGGGATGCCAGTGCGGCGCGATTTTCGTGCCGTCCGTGCAGGAAAGGCGCAGCGTGTAAGGCGCGCCCGCCGCCATGGGATTTCCCTGAACGACCGCCAGTTGTATCTTGCCTCCCATATCCACCGACGGGGTGCCGACCATGGCCGCGGCTGGAAGATCGCCCCATTTTTCTGACCCCGCTGGGACAACAGTAGCTATCGCTGCCGCTGACGCTTTCTTGGCAGGCGCCTTGGTTTGAGCAAAGCCCGAAGCCGCCAGGAATAGACATGCTGAAACGAAAACTGTGCGAAGCATAGATTGCCTCCGTCTAGAAAACTTTGGATTCCGTGGGTTCCTTGCCGCAGACACTATTGCAGATGCGAATTCCAGTCAAGAGTTACAGTTGACGGCCGGCATTCAACTTCTTCCCTTGAAAATCTTGATACCTGCCAAGGTGCATGCCGTGTGCAACGTCGCGTCGAAAGTGGCTAGTGGTATTTCGTGACGGACGGCCACGTCCAGGTACGCCGCATCATACGCCGAAAGATCATATTCCCGCGCCATTGGAAGGACGTTGCTTGCCGTATCGGCGAATGGTTGTCCATCTTCGACAACGCTCAAACCATTCAATAGCTCGACAAAACGCCGCACTTCAGGCTGGCGAATGCGCTTGCGCCGCTCGCCGACCACCAAGGCATTGGTAATTTCCAAGCCCCAGATCGCAGGGACGATGACTGATTGGCTTTCGAGTGCGAGGAGCACTGAGTCGGCGTAGTCGTTGGCCTCATCCGGAAAGCACCAGGCAAGCGCCACGGAGGCGTCGATTACGATGCCTTTCAAAACCGGCGTCCTTCTTTAACCATCTCACGGACGGTCATCTTTCCGGGCTTGACCCTTTTGCGAAGAGCCCGCATTCCTTCTACGATTTCCCGGTGCGTGGGTTTGACCTGTTTTTCCTCGACAGGTATGAGTAACGCCGCGGGGACACCGTGCCTCGTAATGGTTATTTTTTCGCCTCGCGCGACGCGGTCCAGCAGATCGGACAAGTGCGTCTTCGCCTCAAAAGCCCCGACGGATGCCATCCACCCTCCGAAACAACTAGTTTAAACTAGTTTGATTGTACCCAAACTTCGCCGGGGATTGCAACCGGTTCGATGCTTTCGAGTAGCGCAGGCTTCAGCCTGTGGGGGTGCTTCCTTGCGAGGACGAAACTTCACAGGCTGAAGCCTGCGCTACTTGTGGGTTCACGCCAACGGGGAAAACTCTACGCGGCGGCGGATGGGGTCGATGCGTTCGGCGCGGACACGGATGCGGTCGCCGAGTTTCCAGATGTGGCCGGCGGGGGAGCTTCCGCGGCCGGACTTTTTCTTCTTCCCTTGTTCGTGGGACGAGGGCCGCGAAACATGCCCGCTGCCGGAAACGATGGCGTGGTCCTGCTCGCGATAGAAAACGTGTTCGCCGGTAAGTTCCGCGATGCGGTCGATGGGGACCATGCCTTCGACGAAGATTTCCGTCAGCTCGACGAAGAAACCGAATTTTTGCACGGAGATAATCAGCGCGTCGTACTCCTCGCCGAGATGCTGCTCCATGAACTGCGCGGTTTTCCAGGCCATCAACTCGCGCTCGGCGGTTTCGGCGCGGCGCTCGGTCTCGGACGTTTCCGCGGCGATCGCCTCGAGTTCGCCGCGGCGATACGGGCCGAATGTGGATTCCTGCTTGCCGGAACCCGCGTGGGCCGCGGGCTTCGCCTCGGGCTTTGATTCGAGATGATCGAGCGCCCACTTCAAGACGCGGTGCACGACGAGGTCGGGATAACGGCGGATCGGCGAAGTGAAATGCGTGTACTGGTCGAAAGCCAGCGCGAAATGGCCGAGCGGGTCGGCGGCGTAGCGCGCCTGCTTCAGCGAACGCAGCATCAGGTAGGAGACGATGCGCTCCTCGGGCTTGCCCGCGATTTTTTCCGCCAGGCGCTGGTAATGCGACGGGCGAATGGCGATATCCATCACGCCCGGCAGCGAGACGGTCATGGGCTTCTCGCGGCCCGCTCCGCGCCGGCCGTGCCGCGCGCCGCGATCGAATCGCTGCGGGCGGGAACTCCCATGCTTCACTTCGATGCGCCGCTCCGCCAGATTTTCAACGCCCAGCGAATATCCGAACGTTTGCGCCAGCGCCTCGAATTCCAGGATTTTCTTGGGGTCGGGTTTTTCGTGGACGCGATGCAGCGATCCGATGCCGCGCGATTCCAGATAGCGCGCCACGGCCTGGTTCGCGGCCAGCATGAATTCCTCGATCAGGCGGTGCGCGATGTTGCGCTCGCTGCGAACGATCCCGGTCATCTGTCCGGCGTCGTCAAATTCAAACACCTGCTCGGGCAAATCGAAATCGATGGAACCGAGCCGCGCGCGGCGCGCATTGAGGATCAATGCCAGGTCGCGCATGGCGCGGAAATTTTCGGCGAGCTGCGCATACCGGGCGGTGGCGGCCGCGTCGTTCTGCAGCACGGCGTTCACCGCGGTGTAGGTCATGCGCTCGGCCGAGCGGATCACGCCGCGCGCGAAATCCGACGCGACCATCTCGCCATTCGCGTCGAGTTCCATAATCGCGCTCATCACCAGGCGATCTTCCTTCGGATTGAGCGAGCAGATGCCGTTGGAGAGTTCTTCGGGCAGCATAGGCACAGCGCGATTCGGAAAATAGACCGAAGTGCCGCGCAGCCGGGCCTCGCGATCCAGCGCCGTTCCGCGCCGCACGTAATGCGAAACGTCGGCGATGTGTATCTGCAATTGCCAGTGGCCGTTTTCCAGGCGCTTCACGTACACGGCATCGTCAAAATCGCGCGCCGTTTCACCGTCAATCGTGACGATCGGCAAATCGCGGAAGTCGCGCCGCCCGGCACGCTCAGCGTCGCCCACGGGATGCGCCGCGGCGGCAGCCTCCGCGAGCACCTCCGCGGAAAATTCGTGCGGCAGATGATGCTTGCGGATCAGGATCTCCACGTCCACGCCGAAATCGCCGGGGCGCCCGAGAATCTCGATCACGCGTCCGGCCGGAGCGACGCCGCCGCGCGGGAAGCGCGTCATCTCCACATTGACGACGGCGCCATCGAGTTCCGGCAAACGCACGCCTCTTCTTGGCGGGTGCAGGCCTAATTTCCCCTGCAGCTCCGGCGTCAATTCATCGCCCGGCGGAATGACGATTTCCTGCTGCAGGCGCGATTCGTATGGCGCAACCGTATTTCCGCGCGAGCCGTACCGGAACAGCCCCACGACCGTCGCGTGTGCGCGGCCAATCACGCGCAGGATACGCCCCTCCGCGCGGCCCGGCCCAGCCCCGTCGCCAAAGCGCTTGCGGCGCTCGATGCTCGCGAGCACATGGTCGCCGTGCATCGCGTCTCCAATGGCATCGCGCCCGATGAAAAGATCGCCGTCCAAATCTTTTCGCGGCGTATCCGGCACCACGAAGCCGTAGCCATCGCGATGCGCCACGAGTCGCCCCGTCAATTGATTCGCTTCCGCCCTCACCGCCGGGCGCGACTCCGCGCGGGGTTGCTGCCGCTGCCCCGGGCCGTGCTGGTGTGGCGCGCTTTTTTGCGGCGCTTGCGCATAGTGCGCGCCCTGTTTTTCTTTGGGCAGGCCGACGCGCCCGTTGGGATATTCGTGGATCTCGCCGTGCTTCTTCATTTTTCGCGCGAGCTTCACCAGAGCGCGGCGCCCCGAGTGGCGCAAGCCCAGCGCCGCCGCGATTTCGCGCAGGCTTTGCGGTTTGCGGGAACGCGCAAGGTGTGCGACGACCTCGGCTTCGGTGACCTGGGCGCGCGGCTCATCGTGGCTTGGCATAGAAACGGCCATTGTATGCGCTCCGGGGCAAACGTGAAAGACGAAGCGTATTGGTTTGAAATCCGGGAACGCCAATCTCCCGATTGGCGGTTTGCTCCTCGCCAATCGGGAGATTGGCGTTCCCGGGGCGGCATCTCCAGGCGATTTTTCGTCTATCCCGGTCGGTTGGACTCGCGGGGATAGTAAAATGCCCCTCCGCTACATGCCCGGTGCTAAACCCCTTGACAAGTGCAACTTAGGGCCCTCACCCGGATCGAAAATGGGGGAAAACACAGTAGATCAGCAAAGTTTTCCGCACTCCTGAAACTTTTTTGTGAAACCAGGGTTCTACAAAACACATCAAGACCATAGGGCCCGACTTTCCTCCGACAAGCCGGGCCAAGAGGGAGGGGGCGAATCGACCTGGATCGCCCCCTTCTTATTTGTACGCCACGCCGCTTCCAGCGTTGAAATCGCCGCCGCATTTTGCCCACGGCATGGCTCACGGTTCAGGAAGACCTCGGGTATTTTCCCCCATATTGTTTTTCGCAGAAACTTCCAGGTACAACCGCCCAATCCGCCGTAGAATCAGATTCTAGGCCAGGCGGAGGGCCAGGTCCCACTCAAGAGAGCCAGGCAAACCCATGGGGTATAGAAAAAACATCGTGGCGCTGGGAGTGTGCTCGATCGTCATGGCGCCGTGGTTCAGCGTTCCGGCCGCGCAGGCGCAGGCCACCGGCCAGGGTGCCATCATCACGGGAAATCCTGCGCCCAGTCCCGAGCAGATTCATTCCCTGATCATGCGGGCGATTGAGAATCAGCATCGGGACGATCGCGCCCTCGAGGAGTTCGAACGCATCGAGCGCGTGGTCACGCGCAAGGATGAAAACGCAGGAATGGTCACGGACATTACCGAACGCATTGTGCCTTCCGGCGCAGGCAATATTAAGTTGAAGATGTCAGAAAATGGGGTTCCTGTATCTCCTGATCTGTATCGCACAGAACTGGAATTCGCGGTCAACGCGCTCGACCTGGCCTTGCATCCGAACGAGCGCTACAGGGAGGATCTGGCAAAATTTGAAAAGCGGCGGCGCGATCATGCCGAACTCGTGGACACGGCCACGAAAGCGTTTCGCGTGACGTGGGCCGGCCGGGAAACGCGCAGCGATTTGGCCGGGGCGCGCACGCTGATGAAATTTCTGCTGGACCCGGACCCGAACTATAAGCCGATCAACCGTTTCGCGGCCATATTTCCGCACATTCACGCTACTCTCTGGGTGGACGAAGCCCAGGCGCAATTCGCTCGTCTGGAAGCGGACGTCGCCACGGACATTCCGTTCGCCGGAGGGGTTGCCGGAAAAGTTTATCAAGGCGGCCACGTGGTGATGGTGCAGGAGGAAGTAGCCCCGGGCATCTGGCTGCCGACGCTTTATAATTACGAAGTGGACGGGCGCAAATTTCTGTTCCCGTTTGGAATCCACGATCGCACGGAAATTTCCCGCTACCGCCGCGTCGGTCCCCCGCCGCAGGCCGTGGAAATCATGCGGAATGAATTGAATAATCTATCGGCGGCAACTCCTGTTCGATAGTCCTGCGTACAGAGCGGAACCCGCATAGAAAGACAAGCGCGGCGCAATCAGAGTTTTTCACGAATCACGGGTCACGAATCAAGTGCCACGTTCTTCTATCTCGCCGCCGCCGCGATTTCCTTCTCAATCGGCGCGCCCACCAGGTTGCCCCACTCTGTCCACGAGCCGTCATAGTTGCGCACGTTTTTGTAGCCGAGCAGATACTTCAGCACGAACCATGTGTGCGAGCTGCGCTCGCCGATGCGGCAGTAGGCGATAACTTCCTGATTGCCCGTGATGCCCTTGTCTGCGTAAAGCTGCCGGAGCGCGTCGGCGGGCTTGAAGGTGCCGTCCTCGGCCACGGCCTGCGCCCAGGGAATGTTGGCCGCGCCTGGAATGTGCCCGCCGCGCTGCGCCGTTTCGGTCATGCCCGGAGGGGCGATCACTTTGCCGCTGAATTCATCGACCGACCGCACGTCCACCATTTGCGCGGGAGAACGCCGCTCGAGCACGGAGAAAATATCTTCGCGTTTGGCTCGAATCGAGGCGTCGGGAGCCTTCGCCGCGTAAATGGCAGGCTGAATTTTCGGCACATCCGTCGAAATCCCGCGCTTTTCCTCGAGCCACTTCTTGCGCCCGCCGTTCATCAGGCGGACATCTTTGTGGCCGTAATATTTCATTTGCCAGAATCCCCACGCGGCGAACCAATTGTTGTTGTCGCCGTAAAGGATCACGGTGGTCTCCGGCCTGATGCCCGCATTGCCGGCCAGCTGGCTGAAGCTGCGCTGGTCGGCCAGATCGCGCCGCAGCGTGTCCTGCAACTGCGTTTGCCAGTTCCATCCCACTGCGCCGGGAATGTGGCCCTGTTCGTAGGCTGAAGTGTCCACATCGATTTCAACCAGCCGAAGATTGGGATCGTTCAAATGGCTGGCGACCCATTCGGTCGTCACCAGGACTTCGGGATTCGCATATTCGCTCATAATCATTTCCTCCTTTTATTCAGGCGGGCTGAATTTCGCAGTGTCTCCGCGCCAGCGGAGCCGCACGCTGTTTCCGAATGTCGTGTTCCTGGCTTCGGGTGGCCCACCGGGGAATCTCTCCAAATCCTATATAGATTTGATTCGCAGAACAAGTGCGAGGTTCTGCGTTTTGGTAGCGCAGGCTTCAGCCTGTGTGGCAACTCGATTTGACAACGCAGATATACTAGCGCGCAGGAGGCTGCGCGATGCCGAATTTTTACGAGTACAACCCGGAGCAAGGGTATTTGTTGCCGCCGAGCGTGCGGGAGGTATT
>DATHPN010000069.1:0-26812 GCA_035483715.1 Candidatus Acidiferrum sp. | reverse complement strand
TACGAAACGCGGCTGACCAGTGAAAATGCGCTCGAATTATTCCGCGATTACGACAGCATTGTGGACGGCACCGATAATTTCCCCACGCGTTTTCTGGTCAACGATGCCTGCGTCCTGCTGGGCAAGCCGAATGTGTACGGCTCGATTTTCCGGTTCGAGGGACAGGCGACCGTCTTCGGATATCCGGGCGGGCCGTGCTATCGCTGCTTGTATCCCGAACCGCCTCCGCCGGGGCTGGTGCCATCGTGCGCGGAAGGCGGTGTGCTGGGCGTGCTTCCGGGAATCGTCGGCTCGATTCAGGCCATGGAAACCATCAAGCTGATTCTGGGCACGGGAGAGCCGCTGGTTGGACGGCTGCTGCTGTTTGACGCCCTGGCCATGCGCTTTCGGGAACTGAAGTTGAAGAGGAATCCGGATTGCCCCATGTGCGGCGACCACCGGACGATGACCAAACTGATTGATTATGAGGAATTTTGCGGAATTCGAGGTGAGGAGGCCCCTGCAATGACCGATGGTATCCCCGAAATTACGGCGACGGAGTTGAAGAGGAGGCAGGACCGCGGCGAAAAGCTGTTCATATTGGACGTGCGCGAGCCGCATGAATATCAGATCTGCAACTTAAATGGGAAGTTAATTCCGCTCGGCGAGCTGCCCCGCCGCGTGAACGAGCTGGACAGTTCCGTCGAGATGGTGGTGCACTGCCGCAGCGGAAAGCGCTCGGCCGACGCCATCCATTTCCTGCAAACCGCGGGTTTCAAAAAGCTGTGGAACCTGAAGGGCGGCGTCCTGGCCTGGGCGGATGAAGTCGACCCAAGGATGCCGAAATACTAAGCGGGAATTGCGGGCTCCGCTTACTTGCGGGGCCCGGGACTGGCCGGGGCGACCAGCCCGGCATCCGGGAGCGCAAATGCCACCAACAAAAATTACGGTCCGCAGTGACGGGCCCTTGCGTGTCGAGGGAGAAGTCGAACTGGTCGACATGGAAGGCAAGCCGTACGGCCTTGGCGGCCGAACAGCCGTCGCGCTTTGCCGTTGCGGCCACTCCGCCAGCAAGCCCTTTTGCGATGGGTCTCACAAAACAGCAGGATTTCAAGACAAACAGCAAGCACGGGATCTTCCTCCTCAGCCGCCCAAGCCTTGACTCTTAATTCCCAGCCAGACCCGACCAACGACACGCTTGATGACGTCTGCCGGGAACGCCAATCTCCCGATTCGCGTTTTGCGTCAACCCCCTCCCGCCAATCGGGAGATTGGCGTTCCCGGGGCTAAAGCTAACGCCGTCAAGGTTATAAATTCCTAATTCAATGCCGAAATTCGACCCCAAGGTAGTGTCAAATTCGCCACTAGTGTGTGCCTGATTGGGAAGGCCGTTGGAGTCCCAGTTTCATTTCTACCCATTCTTTGGGAACAGAGTTTCTCCCTCCGAGAGCTCTCCATCGCGATAAATTGTCAAGTATTTTGTTATTAATGACATGCAAAACTTAGGAGATCCTTTCTAAAAAGGCTCTGAAGTTGCTCCCGTTTATAAGGCATTTGGAAATGGGGCCAATGGTACTGCTGAACTGGGGAAGCAGTGAGCGTGTGGAATCAAATTCGGTCGTGGACGTGGCGCCTTCGGTGGCTACTGGGAATAGCCGGAGGGGTCGCGGTCTTGGCGATGGCTGCCTGGCTGCGCCACCTCCCATTTTCCTCTGAGCCCATACTCTATTCCTACCTGCAAATCGTCGGCAGCCTGCTTTGCTTCACGTTCGCAGCGAACGCTTTGGTGCGTTTCCGGGGCACGCACGACCGCCTTACCCTGATCCTTGCCTTTGGATTCGTGCTTTCCGGCGTGGTCGAAACTGTCGCGACATTCAGTTTCTACGACGTTTTGGCTTCCAGCGCTTTCACTCAAATGCGCGTGCCTTTGCCCTGGATGGTGAGCCGAACCTTGCTGGCGTTGGTGCTGATCGCCTCGCTCGTGGTGGAGCGGCGCGTGCCGAATTCGCGCGACCCGGGACGAGAGATGGCGATCGCGCTGGTTGTGGTCGTTGGCGTGGCCTATATGACCAGCGCTGCATTTTTCGGGTCTCCCCTGGAGCCCGTCATGCACCCCAGAGCCCTGCTTTCCAGGCCGGGGGATCTGCTTCCGGCGATCCTGTATGCCATTGCCGCGATTGGATTTGGCCGCCGAATGCGGCGTCATGCCTCACCGGTGGACCGCGCCTTCTGTCTGGCCTTGTGGATGAACGTAGTTTGCCATGTCCTGGCAACGCAATCGGAGAGATTGCTGGACGCGCCGTTCACCGCGGCCCAATTCATGAAAGTGGGCAGCTACGCCATCGTCCTGGGCGGGGCGCTCCTGGATAACGCGCGATTGTTCGAACAGGTCCGTCTGCTCGCCGTGACGGACCCGCTGACGGGGCTCTCGAATTACCGCACGCTGATCAACGTCATGGAAACGGAGATGCAGCGTTCGCGCCGCACGGGCCGCCCGTTCGCGATCCTGTTGCTCGACCTGGACGGCTTGAAGGTGATCAACGACCAGCACGGGCATTTGACCGGCAGCCGCGCGATCTGCCGACTGGCCAGCGTCCTTCGGATTCATTCCCGCGCCATGGATACTCCGGCGCGATATGGCGGCGATGAATTTGCCGTGGTTTTGCCGGAAGCGGGCGAGGAAGCGGCCGCCTCCGTAAGCCGGCGCATTTGTGAGCGACTGGCCAAGGACGGCGAACTTCCGCATATCACCGTGAGCGTCGGCGCCGCTGTATTTCCGAGGGACGGGGAAACAATAGACACGCTGTTTGATGCCGCGGACCGGGCCCTGTACGGAATGAAGCGACGGCCGGACGGGATTCGCGCGCTGTCGCGTATCGCGGCCTGTTTGTAAATAAACCGAGGCGCGGGTCCGCCGTAGCGGACAACGCCCGGGATGACCGAAGGAAACGATGAGGCAAACATTTCCTGTCGAAAGACTTGAAAAGAGATTACCGATGACTGTGGCAGTGCATATTTCCGGGCACCAATCCGCCTCCCCCATGGAGACGACGTTCACGGAGGATGTCAGTTCACGAGGGGCGCGGGTACCGAGCGTCCGCCGCTGGCGGCCGAACGAAATGCTGAACATCGAATCGCTGCCCGGCGATTTCCGCGCATTGGCGCGCGTGGCCTACTGCCGCCCGCACCGCGAAGGGTTTGTCATCGGACTTGAGTTCCTAGAGCCCACTGGCCGGTGGGTGGTTAACGCCCCAGTCGGCTCAGGGAAACCGCTGCAAGGATAGGAGGGACACGCGAAGGCAAACAACTGGCGTATGGTTTTACCCAGAAGCGTCTGACATTCCGCGGGAACGGGATGGCAGGCGCTTTTGGCATTTTAGGGAGAAGGCGTGACTGGTGATTGGAGACTGGTGACTGGTGACTGGTGGTTCGTCTGCTCTGAAGTCGCCGCGGCGACCGAAGGGTGACTCGAGTTTTGTGATTCTTGAATCGTGATTCTGAACTTCCTCTGCCTCATGACTGGTAGCCCGCAATTTCTGGAAAACCCGGGCAGGGCGTGTGGGAACGTGGGTTCGATTCAGGTAGCGGCCGCACACTACGCTCACACCTCTGAACCGTGGTCAACTACGGTCAACTGCGTGAATGCAAATTATTTCTCGTTGCCACAAGATGTTCGTACAGGCGGAGCGTTTCGTCAGCCATTCGATCTTCGGAAAAGCGGGCTATGACTGTTTCGCGCGCGGCATTGCCGAGGCGGGCTGCCTCATCGGGGTGCGCCAGCAGGCGCGCTATGGCGGCTGCCAGAGCCGTTGGATCGAGCGTTTTCACCAAAAGGCCGTTCTTTCCGTCTTCAATGGCTTCGGGATTTCCGCCTCGATCGAAGGCTACGACCGGAAGTCCGTACGCCATGGCCGAAAGCATGGCGCAGGCCAGCGGTTCCTGGTGCGACGGAAAAACGAAGAGATCCGTCGCGGCATAAACGCTTTCGACGTCGGAAACAAATCCCGGAAACTTCACAACTGCTTCGAGCCCGAGTTGCCGGACGAGCGCCTGCAGGCTGGCCTTTTCCCGGCCTTCTCCCGCGAGGAGCAAGACGCTTTGAGGAAACCGCGTGCGCAAATCCGCGAAGGCGCGAAGCAGGAGCACGTGCCCTTTTTCAGGCACGAAAGCGGCAACGTTGCTGAGGCACACGCTATCCTGGGGAATCGCGAAACGATTGCGCGCCAGGTCGCGCTGCGCTTGTGAAATCGTCGCCGGGATTTCCACGCCCACGAAAATCACTTCGATGCGGTCCGCGGGCAAGCCGCTTTCCAGCACGGATTTCTCGACGAATTGCGATACCGCGACGACGCGGCCGGCGGCGCGATAACGCGCCATGGAAATGAAATCCGGCGACAAGGGGAGTTCTACGCGGCGCGAAACAATCAGGGGAACGAAGCGGTGGGCCCGCGCCAGCCATGCAGCGGTGAGCGCGTGAGGTTCGTTGGCATGGACGAGATCGACTTGATGCTTCCGTAAAAGCCGCCGGATCGCCCACGCGGCCGCAAGGCGCCGGCGTTCCCCGGGGACATCGTGGACCACCACGCCCGCGTCCTTGGCCCGGCGCGACAGCAAAGAATCTCGCAGCGTGATTAATTCTGGAGTGTGTCCGCGCTTGAGCAAACCCCGCAAGAGCAATAGCGCCTGGTCCTGCCCACCGCGAAAGTCCCGGCCGAGATCCACCACCAGCGGGCGCACGCTCAAGCCTCGCCGGGATTCGGCCACGATCGCTCCGTCAGTTTTTGGCCCGTGCGCAGGCGGCCCAGTTTTCGGTACTTGGAGTAGATGTATTTCGCGGACATCCAGGCGATCAACCAGCCGCGCCGCCCGTCGAGCACGCCCCGTTGGAACACCAGCTTCTGGAAAAATGTCCAGGGGGGAGCAACGATCATCGCGGCGCGCCAACTTCTGCGGCCCTGCGCAAACATCTCTTCGGCCGCCATGTTGGTATAGGCTTCCACCTTGGCTTTGTGCTCGGCAAAGGAACGCACGGTGTAGTGATACAGATGGCCCTCCAACCGGCCGGGCGGTCCCTCTGCTTCGACACGCTCATGCAGCGCGCCGACAAACTTGCCTTTGTCGCGCCGGTAAAGAAATATTTTGTAATCCGGGTACCAGCCGGAATGACGGATCCAGCCGCCAAGATAATTGGTCATCCGCGGGAAGGCATAGGCGTTCCTGTCGGGGGTGTGCTGCTTCCAGGCGAGCAGCGAGGAGCGCAGTTCGGGGCTCAATTCCTCGTCGCAGTCGATGGAAAGAAGCCAGTCGTTGGAAGCAAAAGAAGCGGCGAAATTCTTTTGCGCGGCGAAACCGTCCATTTTGCGGGCATATACGCGAGCGGCATATTCCCGGGCAATCTCGCAAGTCCGGTCCGTGGATCCCGAGTCCACCAGAATGATTTCGTCGGCGATTCCCGCAAGCGAGGCCAGAGCGCGCGGCAGATCCAGTTCCTCATTGTATGAGATCAGAATCGCAGTCACAGGGGGCATCGGGAATCCGAAACGCCGGGCATTGCGAAATTCATGGGCGCGGGCTGAAATTATGGCATATCCGCGCATTGCAATGCCTTCGTTTTTCCCTCCGGCTGACGATCCGGTTTGAACGGCTCGATGGAGGAAGAAGAACCGTCGCGGTCAAACACCAGCACCTGGCCGAAGCACAGGGATTCAATTAAAAAAAATCCCGAGCCCGCCAGGCCCTGAACGCATTTGAGCACAGCAGGCAAACCGATTATTTGGGGGTGGACTTCCATGACCAACCGTCGCACCGAGGGGAGGTTTGCGCCGGCAAAAACTTCCTTTTCGATGCCTTCGATGTCGCAGACAATCACCTGGGGTTGAATCTCATCTACCACGTCCTGAAAGGCGTCGGCTTCGATCAGAATCTTTTTCGAATTTTTAGCCGGAAAAACGGAGGATGCCGGAAAACTGCGGCGCACGTGAAACTGGCAAGCGCCTTTTTCCCTGGCAATCGCTTTGTTCCGGATTTCCGTCTGCACGCTATTTCTCCGGACATTTTTTTCCGCCAGCGGGGCGATCACGGGATCCGCTTCGTAACCTACCACTCGCCCTCCGCCTGAAGCTTTTGCCGCTGCGATCGAAGTCAGGCCCAGACCCGATCCCAAATCCAGAACGGTGTTTCCCGGGCGCACCAATCGGCGCACAAGATAAATTTCGGCGCTTTCATATTCATTGTTCCGCAGCGCTTTGCGCACACTTTTGGAGACCGGCGGGTTCGGAGCTTCGATGACGATATCGCCCACGGCAAACTCAACGTTCCGGCGCTCGCGCCACTGCCTGATCAGAGGCATACGAAGAGCCAGGTTGCGCCAGGCGGACATTTTGCTCCTTCTGTTTTGCCCGAAGACTAGCCGTACCGACCCGCGGTGTCAATTGCGAGTCGCGCCGGCCTCCATTGGATTTGATGAATTTGCAGGCCGAAGTTACAGCGCAAGGAGAGTGGAAAGGCGCGGCGGTCAGCGCGGCGCTGCGAGATTCGGGGTGATGCTTACCAGAACCACGGAAGTTCCGATGCGGAATTCAGATAGGTGTTTCAGTTCCGCGACGCGGACGCGCTCTTCGGCATAGTAAGTGCCATTGGTCGAATCCATATCGCGCAAGCGGATGATGTCACCCTTGATTTCAATGGCGCAATGCCAGCGCGAAATCTCTTTGTCATTGATGACGATATCGGCGTCAGCCCTTCCCAGGACGATGCGAGGTTTATCCACCTGAAAGACGAGCCCGCGGGCGGGACCAGCAATTACCGAGAGCGCGATGGCCTTTCCTTTGGGCAATTGCAGGGAACTTTCATCGACGCCGCCACTTGCCGCAAGCCAGGGCGCACCCGCGCTGCGCGCAAACCCCGGCAGGGGCGACAACACCTGAGTCGTGTCCGGGCTGGGCGGAATTTCGACGACGGTTTTTTCCCCGCACTTGGCGCACTGAAATTGCACGCGGGGGAGACCCACCAATTGCTTGTCTGGTAGAGAATGCTGGGCGCCACAACTCGAGCAAGCGGCTTTCATGTGATCCTGCGGGTTTCTACTCCACAATTACGCTGAATGCTCCGGTCCGTCCGGGGCGTGAAGTCCGGCCATGACCGGTTCGCAGTCTAATTTAGCATGCCTGTTTCTCGTCCGAAGGGGACTTCGTGCAAGATGTTTCGACACGGGAACTACCCCACCCCACGGGTGTGATTTCCCGGTGGGCGTTCAGTATTGGCTCCAATGGAGCGGGTGGCATTTTGATATTGCGGCTTCCTTGATGATGCTATCCCGCCGGCCAGCAGGGAGGTGCACAAAGCTTCGTCCTACTGCACGAAGCCCACGTTGGGGACAGGGGTCGGCTCGGGGACTTCGCGAATGGGGCCAAATTGCATTTCGTAGCGCCGGACATTTTCTTCGAGCGCCCGCAAGATACGTTTTGCATGCCCCGGGCTGACGATCACGCTCGAAACCAGCTTGCCCTGCGGCACATTCGGAAACACGTAGATGAAATGCACCGTGAATTCTTCCGCCGTGTGGTGAAACATCACCAGGTTGGAAAATTGTCCGACCAATTCCTTTTCATCCGCCTTGATCTGAACCTGCACCTGCTCGCCACTCGGTTGCGCCATGGGCTCCTCCGTTCCATTTCCGACACTAACACATTCTCCAGGGCATGGGCAGGAGCAACGTGCGCGCAGGTTTCGAAAGATTTTGTGGCGCCGGCGTCCCGCCGGCGATTTTACGATTTCCTGCGCCAAGGAAAACCGCCGGCGGGACGCCGGCGCCACTACGCAGGAGCGGGATTTTGAGCACATTCTAGCGGCATAAGGATTGACTCACTGAGGCATTAATGCTAGTTTATTCGAGATATTTATCTCGGTTAACTATGCCTGTGTCTCCCCTAATCCCACCCTCCGCGGACGCGATCTCGGGCGCCGAGACTCCGGACGAAGCGGCCTCCGCTTTACAAGCCAGCCTTTACCCGCAGGCAGGTTCTCCTTCGCTTCCGGAGTCGTACCGCAGCGTCCCGATCCAGGCGGGCTCTTCCTTTTTACGGAAAATGATTGCGTTCGCTGGGCCCGGCTACCTGGTCGCGGTCGGCTATATGGATCCCGGAAACTGGGCGACAGACTTGGGGGGCGGCTCGCGGTTTGGCTATACGCTGCTCAGCGCCGTGATGATTTCCAGCCTCATGGCCATTTTTTTGCAGGCCCTTTCCGCGAAGCTCGGAATTGCCACGGGCCGCGATCTGGCGCAGGCCTGCCGCGAACATTATTCGCGCCGGACGACGGCGGTTCTTTGGGTGCTGTGCGAAATTGCCATTGCGGCGTGCGATCTGGCGGAAGTGCTGGGATCGGCGGTGGCGTTGAAGCTGCTATTCGGGTTGCCGCTGCTCGTCGGCGTGTTGCTGACGGGCTTTGATGTGCTGCTGGTTCTGGCGCTGCAGGGGCGCGGTTTCCGGGTGCTTGAGACGCTGGTCATCACCCTGATCATGACCATCGGCGCGTGCTTCGCGTATGAAATTTTCTTCGCGCGGCCCCTGTGGATGGAAGCGGCGCGAGGATTTCTTCCCACGTTCCAGATCCTGAAAGACCGCGAGATGCTCTATCTCGCGATTGGAATTCTGGGCGCCACGGTGATGCCGCACAATTTGTATCTCCATTCCAGCATCGTGCAAACGCGCGCTTTCAAACTGGATGCGGCGGGTAAGCGCGAGGCGGTGCGCTTCGCCACGCTCGATTCGACGCTGGCGCTGGGATTTTCGCTGTTCATCAACGCGGCCATCCTGGTTCTGGGCGCCGCGGCGTTTCACGTTCGCGGCATGAACGATGTGGCGGACATCGGCCAGGCGTATCAATTGCTGACCCCGGTGCTGGGCGCGAGCCTCGCGAGCGTGCTGTTCGCCGGGGCGCTGCTCTGCTCGGGGCAGAACTCCACGCTCACGGGAACGCTGGCCGGGCAGATCGTCATGGAGGGATTTCTGCGCTGGCGATTGAAGCCCTGGCTGCGGCGTCTGATTACGCGGTCGATGGCCATTATTCCCGCTGTGATCGTAATCGGCTTCATGGGCGAAGGGCGCGTGACTTCGCTGCTCATCCTGAGCCAGGTGATCTTGAGTTTCCAATTGCCTTTTGCGGTAGTGCCCCTGATTCAATTTACCAGCGACCGCTCCAAAATGGGCGAATTCACGAATGGTCGGATCACGGCAATATTCGGCTGGTTCCTGGCCGCGGCCATTATCGTCCTGAACGCGGCGCTCCTCTGGCTCACATTCGGGGGCAAGATTTAAGGTGAATCCTGGGAACGCCAATCTCCCGATTGGCGCTTTCCGTGCCGCCAATCGGGAAATTGACGTTCCCGGGGTGACACCGCCCTCCTTCCATCCTGGAGGATCTACTAAGCGTCGAAATGTGCAGCGGCAGGTTTAGCAGGTGAAATCTGCGCTGTCTTATGGCAGAATTTTTGCTGCCTCGCCAAATCTCGGTTCAAATGGAGACATCGGAATGAGTGGATTCAGCAAAGGAGCCTCTTTGTGGCTAACGCGCGCGATTGGCGCTGGCCTCGTGCTTGGAATGTGCAGCTTTGCATTTGGACGACAGGCAGCTCAGGAGACGGCGCCCGCGCCCTGGGTTGCGCCGGATGACGCAAAGAAAGTGAAGAATCCAATCCCGCCCACTCCGGAAACTTTGATGGAAGCGGAGCAACTCTTTACGGATAATTGCGTGCTCTGCCATGGCGAAAAGGGATTGGGAGACGGCCCCGGCGCCAAGACCATTAAGATCAAGCCCGCGAATTTCACTGACGCCAAGTTGATGGGTGCGGAGACGGACGGATCGCTCTTCTGGAAAATGTCCAATGGCCGGGGTCCGATGCCTTCCTGGAAAGATACTTTGACGGACAAGGAACGCTGGGAACTGGTGGGATACATCCGCAAGCTTACCAAAGACGGCGCCAAGAAATAACAAGCAGGAGGTGGCCGGAAAAGGAGGGCGCGGCATCCGCGAGATTTTCCGCGGGTTGCAACCGCGCCCCGCGCGTCCTTTCTATTTGACCGCAGCCAGCGCCTGCCCCACTTCCTTCATATCCGGCACGACGGGAATATCGTAATTCTTGAACCAGGCGATTTTTCCCGCCTTGTTGATGATGGCGATGGCCCGGCCGGTGATCCCTTTTTCCGCGAGATAAACGCCGAATTTATCGGCCACCGCGCCTCTCGGCTGGAAATCGGCGAGGAGCGGGTAGGAGATCCCCATCTTTTCGGCGAACGCTTTGTGCGCCCACACGCTATCCACGCTCAAGCCCAGAACTTGCGCGTCGAGCTTTTCAAATTGCTTCAAATCGTTGACGAAGCAGGCGTGCTCGTTGGTGCAAATCGGGCTGAAATCGAGCGGATAAAAAATCAGGACGACGTTGCGCTTGCCCGCAAAATCGGAAAGCTTGATTTCTTTTTGCGACTGGTCTTTCAGGGTGAAGTCGGGAGCGGGCTGTCCTACGGCAATGGGCATGAAGCCTCCTAATATTTAAAATGAATGATCTGTATGCCTCGCAGGCCCGGACAACGAGCCCGTGGTCGCGAGGTGTATTTCGTGGCGCATGCTTCAGCTTGCGGGGTTTAGGCCTTGCCTGGACCAAACCCCGCAAGCTGAAGCATGCGCCACTCCCCCATGATAGCGGATTTTTTCTAGCGCTGTCCCGGATTCTGGTAACATCGCCGCGTTATGTCGCGCCTCAACGTGGACCAGGCCTATCCGGGAATTTCGATTCGTCCGCGTTCGCGCAACTTGTGGGCCCGGCTGATGCGCTGGCCTGCGGAGTGCGTCCATCTGGAAAACGGGCATCACTGGATGGCTACGTTCATCCCGGATACGCTGTACCTGCGCGGAAAACCCAGGTTGCGGCGCGATCCCGCGCGGCCGGAAGTTTCCGTCTGCTACGATTGCCTGGCGCTCCTGCTGGTGCCGGAACTGGCGTCTTCTCCGAGCCGCGTTGTGGCATTTGAACCGGACGGCGAGAATTTCACGCAATATTTTTTCCTGGGCACCGAGGATTTCGGCGCCGCGGGACTGCGCTCCGAAGTCGCCGCTGCGATTCTGACGCGTCTGGAAGAACTGGACGGCGAGTGCAGCGATTGCGGCAAGCCGGCAACCTGGCTGTGGATTTCGCGGCGCGAGGTTTCCAACCTCGACCAGACCGAGCGCATCGTGGCATCGCCCGGAGCGCTGTTCTGCGCAAAACACGGCGCCGCGAAACTGTGCGAGGCGCTGGGAGAAATTGCGGAGGCCAATCTGTTTTACATCAACGCGCCGTACGGAGATTCCGGCGCGTACGTCTGGATTTGAGATGATGACGCTGCGGATAAAGTATTTTTAGCTGTCATCCGGAACGGAGTGAGGGATCTCTCCGGTTTGGACCAGGAAACAGAGGGATTCCTCGGCACGCAGCATGCCTCGGAATGACAGCAATTTGCTTTTTACGCGGGTTGATAAAACGATGACGCTTCAACAAATTATCGAAAAATATCTGGCCATCGCGGGCGGCTTTGCTTTCCTTGCGCCGCTCGCGGATTTCGGCATGGAGCGCAGCGAGGTCGAGCGCGTTTTCGGCGCGCTCGACGACGATTACCACATCAGCCGATTCTTTCACTTCAGCCAGGTTTCCGGCCCCGCTTACAACATCAACGGCTTCGAGCAAACGCACATCTCGATTGACGAGGAAATTCAGACCATCTTGTAAGTAGGATGGGCTTCAGCCTGTCTGGTTTTGATTTTGAGTGGACTAAAAGCAGACAGGCTGAAGCCTATCCTACGAATGGCGGCGCCAGATCCAGTAACCGAGGCCGCAGACAAGCAGGATTGGCAGCGCGCTCATGACCACGGTCATCCCGAAGTAGGTTGCGGCGGTTTTGGGGTCGCCTACCATGCAGGCGGGGCAGGCCCACGCTGCGCCAGGGACCAGCGAGGCGCCAACTGTGGCGATGAGCGATCGGGTTGCAAAATTCAGGCTACGCATAAACCCTCACAAATATACACGCAAATAAATCACCGGCCAAAGCAGGACGACGAAATACCAGAACACCTGCGTGGCAGCGAACGTCGAAGGGGCAAGCGTGCCGTGGCGCATTGGGAAATATATTGCCGTCAGCACGGCGATGGCGACTACGGCGTGCAAGGCGTGTGCGCCGACGATCAGATAGAAAAACGCGCCGTGCGTGCTGGACGTCATCGTCAGGCCTTCGCGGAGGAGCGCCACCCATTCCACTCCTTGCAGCAGCACGAAGGCGATTCCCGTGGCGATGGCGCCCGCCACATACGGCCGCGCTTTTTGGTAACCGGCACGCGCGCGGCGATTGGCGATAAGCAAGAGTGCGCCGCTGAGGAGCAGGATCGCAGTGTTGAACGCCGTTCGTTCCACCGGCAGGCGCGGCTGCCCGGCGGGAGGCCAGACGCCGCCCATTACTGCGGCGCGCGCAATGGTGTGCGCGCTCATCAGCGCGGCGAAAAACATGATCTCAGCGGCCACAAAAATGATCATGGCCAGGACGGAGTTGGGCAGGCGATTCCCGGCGTCCGGCGCGGGGCGCGCCTTCCGAGATTCGATGGTAGTGATTGGGCTACTCATTTTTAACTGCCGGCGTTGCGCCAGTTTGCGCGGGCTGGCTCGCGGGATTCTTGTTCCAGTTCAGGCCGCTGCGTTGCATCACGTCGGGGGCTACGCCCGCGAACAGGATCGCGATGAAGAGCAGGCACATGATCAAAAGATACGGCACCCAGCGCTTTTCAACATTGACGTGCATGAAATTTTTGGCGACCAGATACGCCTTGACCAGCGCAACTCCGAAGGCCGCGATCAGAAGCACTACGCGAATATGGGACATGGAGCCGACGAGGCTCACAACAAGCAATGCTACCAGGATGGCCCAGACCTTGACGTAGTTGGGATGCTGAACGTGGGCTTCAGTGGTCATGATTCCTCGTCATTGTTTATCACCTGGGGCTCTTCAACGGGCGATGTACAGCAACGGAAACAGGAAAATCCAGACGATATCCACAAAGTGCCAATACAGCCCGATGCATTCCACGCGTTGCAATTCGCGGTTTTTCGCCGCGTCCGCCGCAACGATCAACATAATGATCATTCCCGCGAGGACGTGCAGGCCGTGCAGCCCCGCCAGCGTGTAATAGAACGACCAGAAGCCGCCGGAGGAAAGCACGAACCCTTCGCGGATGTCGATCGTCCATTCGTAGGCTTTGACGCACAAGAAGATCAAACCGCCAAGCGAAGTCAGGCGAAGGAATTTCGCGGCCTTCGGGCCGTTGTGCGCGTCCGCAGCCTGGTGCGCCAGCACCGCGCACAAGCTCGAAGTAAGCAGCACGAATGTGTTGAACGCCCCCGCCCAGGTCAGCGTGTGCGAAGCCGACTCAGCCCACTCCGGGTGGCTGATCCGGTGCATCACGTAGGAGGCCAGCAAGCCTCCGAAAATCACGATTTCCGAGGCGATCACCCACCACGTAATGAGTCGCGCGGTGGGAATTCCCGTGGCGCTTCGAGTGTTGGCAATTGGCTTGGCGGTTGCGCTCATGAGTCCTTTTCTCCGAAGGCCTAATCGGGAATGTCCTGCGGGAAAAAGTCGTCCGCGCGCCCGGGCACGCCATATTCATATGGGCCGCGGTACACGGTCGGCAGCACGGCAAAGTTACCGTGCGGGGGCGGCGAGGGGACCGTCCACTCGAGCGTAGTGGACCGCCACGGATTCGCACCGGCGCTTTTGCCGCTGCGCAGGCTCCAGACAAAATTGAAAAGAAACACAAATTGAAACGACAGCATGACGAGCAGGGCAATCGTGGAGGTGGTGCGCAAATGTTGCAGCGCGGGGCGCGACTGCTCGGCGAACTGGGCGTAATCGTAAACGCGCCGCTGGTCGCCGGCGATGCCGGTGATGAACAGCGGAATGAAAATCACGTTGAAGGGTATGACCGTGCCCCAGAAATGTATTTTTCCGAGCGTTTCGTTGAGCATGCGCCCGAACATTTTCGGATACCAGTAAGTGAGTCCGGCAAAAACGGCAATGATGGCGATGGGGACGAAAGTGTAATGGAAATGGGCGATCAGGAAATACGTATCGTGCAGATAGATGTCCGTGCCGGAAGAGCCCAGAAAAATTCCGGTCACGCCGCCGATCATGAATTCCGCAATGAACGCCAAAGCCCAGAGCATGGGCGTGTCCAGGTGAATCGATCCGCCGTACAGCGTGGCGATATATAGAAACACCATTTCGGTGACCGGGACGGAAATCAGCAGCGTGGTGACCGAAAAAATATTGGCCATGCGCGGGTCAATCCCGGCCACGAACTGATGGTGGGCCCAAACCACGAAGCTCAGAAAACCCACGGCCCAGGCCGTATACAGCACGGTCTTGTAGCCGAAAATTTTCTTGCGCGAAAAAACGGCGATGATTTCCGCCACAATTCCCATCGCCGGCAGCAATACGACGTAGACCTCCGGATGCCCGAAGAACCAGAACAAGTGCTGCCACAAGAGCGGATCCCCGCCGCGCGTCGGATCAAAAAAGCCGGTGGACATGGTCTGGTCAAACAGAAGCATGACGGCGCCGGCGATCAAAGGGCCGACGGAAGCCATGAAGATGACGTTGGCCAGGATAATCATCCAGATGAGGATCGGGATGTCGTACATTTTCATGCCCGGGGCGCGGCTGTTCATGGTGGTGACGGTGAAGTTGATGCCGCCCAGCAAAAACGCGACGAATTCCAGCGCGACGGCCAGGAGCCAGAGTGTGGCTCCGATCGGCGTCAGGTTATAGGCGCCGCTGGCGGAGAGCGGAGGGTAAGAGGTCCAAGCGCCTCCGAACGGCCCGCCCTTCACCAAAAAAGAAGAGAGAAGAACCAGGACGCTCAACAGAAAAATCTGGTAGGAAAGGCGATTGATCCTTGGAAACGCCATATCGTCGCAGCCGAGCATCAGCGGGATCAGGAAATTTCCAAATGCGGCGATGAGCACGGGCATGGCCACCCAGAAAATCATGATGCTGCCATGCATGGTGACGAGCGCGTTGTACCGGCCCGGCGTGACGATTCCATATCCGGGAACATATTGATTGGGAAAGCCCAGCTGCATGCGGAACACGTACGCGAAATAACCGCCGATCATGGCCATGGCCATCCCGGTAAATAAATACTGCATGGCAATGATCTTGTGATCGGTGGACCACAAATATTTTCGAAAGAATCCCGGCTCGGCGTGTTGAACTTCCGTACTCATGGCCGCGCCTCCGCCAGGGTCATAGCCGGATCCATTGCGGAGGCGGGCGAAGATTGCAGCCCGGCAACGGCCGGACCCGAATTGCGCAGCAACCAGGCGGCGTGAGCCTGCTGGGTCTCGACAATGACCCGGCCCGCCATCAGCGCATGGCCGATGCCGCACATCTGCGTGCATTGAATGTCGTATGTGCCCACGCGATTGGGGCGAAACCATCCCGTGATGGTGCGGCCGGGCAGCGCATCCTGTTTCAGGCGGAAGGCCGGAACGGCAAAACTGTGCACCACATCCCGCGACAGCAACTCGAAGTGATAAGTGGTATTCACGGCCACGTGCAGTTCGCCCACCGTGCGAATGTCATCGGCGGTATCCATGACGCCGTCAGGTCCAGGCAGTTGAAAGCTCCAGGCCCATTGCTGGCCGATGACGCGCACCGTCGCGTCCGCGGCAGGCAGGACTTGCTTGATGTTGTACCAGACCGTGATCGCGCCGGCCAGAATCACGATGTCGCAAACAATCACCAGAAAGTGGGGAATTGAAATCCAGCGCTTCAGATGTTTTTCATCACCGGTGATGTACTGCGTAGGACGCCCGTCCCTGGCGCGAAACTTGAACACCAGCCCAAACATCATGCCCTCGGCGACAATCAGCCAAAAGCCCACAATCACCGCGATCAGAATGAAGAGGTGATCGATACTGTGCGCGTAGGTCGATGCAGCAGTGAAATACCGCTCCAGCATAAAGGCTCCGACTACCGGATTAGAATCAATACACCTGCGATAAAAGCCAATGTGGAAATCGCGATGGTCCAAAAAACGATCTTGGCCACTTGATCGGGCGAAGTCTCGGCGTGCTCCATGGAATGATTGTCTCCCGTCATTGGGGCCTATGGCTTGAGCGTCTCGGCGTAGGCGATGACATTCCGAATCGCATCATCGTTGGCAAGCGCGCGCGCCATGGGGCGCATCAAGCGGCCCCCGGTATCCTTGGGATTCGTGCCGCGAACGCCGCTCCTGAATTTTCTCAGCTCGGTGGCCAGATACCAGTCGTCCACTCCGGCAATCCGCGGCGCTTTCAAATCCTGATTTCCCGCGCCCGTATCGCCATGGCAGGCGCCGCAGGTCGCATACAGCGCCTCTCCCGCCTTTGGATCGCCAGGCAGTGACTCCGCGTGCCGGACGGGAGGCAGAGTCTCCACGTAATGAGCAACATCCTTGACGTCTTCTTCCGATGTCAAGCTGAGCGCCATCGGCCTCATGCGCATGCCTTCGACGTCGCTAAAATGCGTCCCGCGAACTCCGGACCGAAAGTTCTCCAGTTGCTCTTCGACGTACCACTCTTTCATTCCCGCAATATTCGGGGCGCCAACAGTAGAATTTCCCGATCCGTCCGCGTTGTGACAGGGGACGCAGGTCTCGAAAACTTCTCGTCCTCGAGTGGCTGCGTCCGTTGCGCCCAGGCGGCATCCTGAAAGGCTCAGTCCGCCGATGGAGAGCAGCAAAAAACAAAACGCGAGTCGAATGGGAACGAGTGTGTGAATTCTGCACATGCTGAATCGCAATGGTGTTAGCAAGAGGCGGATATTAGCAGTGGGAAAAATCAAAGACAAGCTGAACTTGCGTGAAATAGAGATTTGACATTGGCGAGTTGACTCACCAAGTTTCAATCTGAAACGGGTTCACCTGTTGGCAGTCACTTACAGTGACTCGCCGCGGCCCATCAAGCCCCTATTTTGGGACGGTGGTCATTCGCTGCAGGCGCTGGCCGAGCCGATTGTGCTCTTCGGTGATTTCGTTCGGCAAGCGATCCCCGAATTTCTTGAAGAATTCGCCGACGTCGGCATGCTCCTTGGCCCAATCCGCGGGCTCGACGTGCAATAATTCGCTCATGGTTTCGCGGGACACATTGATGCCGTCGAGGGTAATCGCGTTTGGAGCGGGAACGGCCCCGATGGGAGTTTCCGTGGCCGCGGCTTTGCCTTCGATGCGTTCGAGCATCCACTTCAGGACGCGGGCATTTTCGCCATAGCCCGGCCACAGGAATTTTCCGTCGGCGCCCTTGCGGAACCAATTCACATGGAAAATTTTCGGCGGATGAGGGATCTTTTTCCCCATTTCGAGCCAGTGACCGAAATAATCGCCCATGTTGTAGCCACAAAAGGGAAGCATGGCCATCGGGTCGCGCCGTGGAACGCCAACGGCGCCGGTGATCGCCGCGGTCGTTTCCGACGCCATGGTCGCTGCGACGTACACGCCGTGCTGCCAGTTCATGGCTTCGTAGACCAGCGGAGCCAGGCGCGCGCGGCGGCCGCCAAAAATGAACGCCGAGATGGGCACTCCGCCCGGATCTTCCCAGTGGGGAGAAATCGAAGGCGCCTGAATCGCCGGCACGGTGTAGCGTGAATTGGCCTGCGCGGCCGGGCCATTCGATGGCGTCCACGCGCGGCCCTGCCAATCCATCATGCCGGAGGGCGCAGCGTCACTCATGCCTTCCCACCAGGGCTCGCGTTGCGGAGTCAGGCCAACATTGGTGAAGATCGTATTCTTGCGCAGCGCCGTCATCACATTCGGATTTGTCTTTTCATTCGTGCCGGGAGCCACGCCGAAGAAACCGGCTTCGGGATTGATGGCGTGCAGGTAGCCATCCGAGCCGACCTGCATCCAGGCGATGTCGTCGCCCACGGTCCACACCCGGTAGCCTTCGTTTTCCAGCGCCGAAACCATCATGGACAGGTTGGTCTTGCCGCAGGCGCTCGGAAACGCTGCCGCCATGTAGGTTACTTTTCCGGAAGGCGATTCCAGGCCCAGAATGAGCATGTGCTCGGCCATCCAGCCTTGTTCGCGCGCCATCCAGCTGGCAATGCGCAAAGCGAAACACTTTTTGCCGAGCAGCGCGTTCCCGCCATACCCGGAGCCGATGCTCCAGATCAGTTTATCTTCCTGAAAGTGCGCAATCAAGCGGCGATCGGGACTCAAATCCCCCAGGGAATGCAGCCCCGGAACAAAATCCGAAGAACTGCCCAGGCGGTCCAGCGCAACTTTTCCCATTCGCGACATGATGCGCATGCTCGCGACGACGTAGGCGCTGTCGGTGATCTCGACCCCGATGCGGCTTTGCGGCGAAGCGGCGGGACCAAGGATGTACGGAACAACGTACATCGTCCGGCCCTTCATGGAGCCGTCGAATAGCGCGCTCATCCGCTGTTTAGCTTCAGTGGGATCGATCCAGTTGTTCGTTGGTCCGGCATCTTCGCGGTTGCGCGTGCAGATGTAGGTCACTTTTTCCGTGCGGGCAACATCACTCGGATCGCTGCGGTGAAGCAAACAGTTGGGATATGTCTTTTCATTGAGAGGAAATGTTCTACCTTCGCGAACCAATTGGCCGTCAATGCGGACAGCTTCTTCTTCCGACCCATCGCACCACTGAATTTGCGCGGGGCGCGTCAGGCGCGCTACCGAATCCACCCACTGTTCAAGGGGCGTCGACACGAAACCTCCTCCAAATTTTTTCGGCATGCCCGCGGAAGACTATAAGGCTGGAACAGGATTGCGCGCCAATTCAACCATCAAACACACACCGAAACAAAAATTCTAAGGCAGGGAGGAAGCAAACGCAAGCTATCGGCAACACTGTTGTACTGCCCGATAACCTTGCGATTCTGTGCGCCTTCGAAACCGCCTCCTGTAAAGCAACAGCGGTTTGACGCCGATGGATGGAAACGGGTGCCAAATTTCATTTCCGGCATGCCGCCAAGGGGAGGTAATGTTTACGGGTAGTTGCGGGGGATATGGCAAGGTGCGTGGCTTACGGCCTTGGCCGCTGTTCACTGACCGTTTGTGACATACGTCACAAACGCCTGTGTGGCTCGTCACAGATAAAATACTGGTACCTGTGCGAAAAATGTCCCTGCACGCTCTAAGGTTGGTAATTCTCAATACTTTGCGAGGGGAAAATGTTTGAAAGAATCGCCAGAAAGCACAGAGTTTACGTCATCGCACTACTCCCGTTGTTTCTGTTCGCTTTCCCTCATTTCGCCGCTGCGCAGTCAGACGCCCAGAAACTTTTTGACACCAACTGCGCCAAGTGCCACGGCCCTGATGGAACCGGCAACACGGTCGTCGGCAAAGCGGTGGGGGCCAAGGATTTGGGCGCTCCCGAAGCCAAGAAGCTCACGGACGCCGAAATCCACACGCAAATTGAACAGGGCAAGGGGAACATGCCTCCCTTCGGAGGGACCCTGAACAAGGCGCAGATTGACAGTCTGATTCCCATCGTCCGCTCGTTTGGCAAGAAATCGGCGGGCGCCAAGAAACCAAGTTGAAGCCATTGTACCGGCGGGCATTGAATTAGCCGCCATTATCCCGAAATGATGTGCGCGCGCGGGAGGATGGACAGCACGTCCACGCGGCCCGGGCCGGCGGCCACAAAGCCGCCTTAGGGGAGTTGCGCCAATTTTTGGAAACTGCAATGAGGAAAAGAAAGGAGAGAGAAAAGCATGGATGATCAAAAAATATACTTCCGCACGGTGACTATCATTAGTTCAATAAGCGCAATTCTTTTCAGTCTATTCCTGCAGGTGCCGACGGCTTCCGCGATCCCCAGCTATGCGCGGCAGACGGGGTTTCCGTGCAAGTCCTGCCACTATATGCCGCCGGAACTTACTCCGCTGGGGCGCGCATTCAAGCTGAACGGCTATACCATGGCCGGGAAGCCAACCGTCACTTCACCGGGCAAGGGGAATACGAGCGGTCTTAACATCCTGGAGTCCTTCCCGCTTTCGGTGTTATTTGACACCGCCTTCACCTCTTTGAGATCTCCCCAGCCAGTGGCCCAAAGCGGGGGCACGGCAACCTCTCAGAACGGCAGCTTTCAGTTTCCCGAGGACGCGTCGCTCTTCCTGGCCGGCGCCTGGGCAACACACGTGGGAAGCTTTGTACAGGTCACTTACTCCAGCCAGAACGATCATTTCACCTGGGACAACTCCGATATCCGCTACGCCAATTCCACGAAACTCTTCGGCAAGGACCTGGCCTTTGGAATCACACTGAACAACAATCCCACCGTGGAAGACCTCTGGAACAGCACTCCAGCCTGGGGCTTTCCCTGGGTGAACAGCGATTGGGCGCCTACGCCTAACGCCGGCGCACTCATTAACGGAGGACTGGCGCAGGACGTAGCGGGAGTCGGCGGATATGCCATGTGGGATAACCACTTGTATATTGACGGGACAATCTACCGTTCGGCGCACATCGGCGCCCCGCTGCCAAACACGGGAATTGACAACGGCGGAAACTTTCTGCCCATTAATATTCGAGGGGTTGCTCCCTACTGGCGTGTCGCCTGGCAGCAATCCATGAAAAACAATTACCTTGAGGTTGGATCCTACGGCATGCACGTGAAATCGACCCCCGGAGGGCCAATGGGAATCACAGGCCTGGAAGACGGTTTTACCGACTGGGCATTCGATTTCCAGGATGACCTGACGATTCCTCAGCTTCGAGGCGACGTGCTCTCGATCCGCGGCACCTATATCCGCGAAAATTCTTCACTTCTCGCAACCGCCACGAGCTTGGGAGATCCGCTCGTCCAACATCATCTCAATACCGTCCAAGTCAATGCGGAATACCACTTCGGCGACAAATACTCGGGCACGATTGGATATTTCGACGTCACCGGGACGCCCGATCCATTCCTTTATCCGGCCGGCACGCCGGTAACCGGAAATTTGAATGGCGACCCGCGAAGCGCCGGATATATCGCCAATGTCTCGTGGTGGCCCGTTCAGAACATCGGCCTCACGTTACAGTACACCGGTTACACACGCTTCAACGGCGGCTCCACAAACTACGATGGGGCCGGACGCAATGCCAATTCCAACAACACCCTGTACTTACTCGCGCGATTCGTTTTCTAGCATATTTAGGATAACTATCGGCGACGTTCGATCTTAAATTCGAGGGCTCAATCGGCTGGCCGGGCTCGGTGCGCAACTTACCGAACCCGGCTGGCCTCAACTATTCGCAGGACGAGGGCCTCCTCCCGCTGGCACTGCGCGTCGAGCCAAATGGCGATAAACGACATCCATCAACTGTTTCAGGCGTTCGTTGCGCCTGCTATTTTTGTTTCGGCGGAGGGGCTCCTGCTCCTGTCCCTCAATGTACGTTTGATGGGTATCGTCAGCCGTCTTCGATCGTACCTTCATGAGAAACATAATGCTGCAAAGCTAGGCCGCACGGTCGAGTCGGAGGCATACGCTTCCCAGATCGCTTCCATTGAAAAGCGGGCGGAAATGATTCGCCGCGCTTTCGTGCTTACGCTGTATGGCTTGATCGGGACAATCGCAGCCTGTTTATCGCTGGGGGCCGGCCTGTACTGGCAATGGGCCGAAGGCGCGGCCGCAATTGTTTTTGTGCTTGCCATACTTTGCTTGCTGGCGGGCATGGTCTACTACGCTCGAGAAGTGCGAGTAGCGCTGAGTTCGGTGCGTGAGGAAGCCGCGGATTTCCGATTCATGGACCTTCAGGACGACACCGAAATTTCCGAAAAGGCAGAATCTCCGCGCGGGATTTAAATCTGGGTCATTCTGCCCGGGAACGCCATTCTCCCGAATGGCGTCGCGCACAACGCCAATCGGGAGATTGGCGTTACCAGGAAATCCGGGAGGGATGACACAGTTTCGCCCCTATCGAAACTTTTCAAACCCCGCCTGAATTCACCTCAGAGGTTTCCTTGCCGGATTTGGCCGCAATCGCGGCACGGATTCTGGGTAGCGCAGCGCGAGCGGCCGTTTCGCCCGCGGCGATCAATTCGGAAGTCCTCTCGAAATCGTCCCATAGAAAATCTTTCACCACCGGCTCGATGATGATGTCGGCCCTGCGCCTCCATTCCAGGTCCGCGTGCCGCTGCAAAATGGCAAAGGACAGGCCGATCACGTCCACGATGCTGGAAGGCTTGCGGCTGTTGGCCGCTTCCAGAAACACGGCGATTACAATGTCGGCCCCAATACTCCGAGCCGCATCGACCGGGACAGGCGCCGCGAGGAATCCGTCCACCAGCATGCGCCCCTCGATCTCAACCGGAACAAACATGCCGGGATACGCGCACGACGCGCGCAGGGCCGGACCCAGCTGCCCGTGTGAAAAATAAACCGCCTCCCCTGTGGCCAGATCGGTTGCCGCAATAGCCAGGGGTATCTTCAAATCCGCAAACGTGCTGACGCCAAGGAATTTTCGAGGGTAGTGTTCCAGCTTTTGGTTCGAGGCCAGCCCCAGCCAGGAGAGCTTCCAACTGCCGAAGTCTTTGAATCGAGTGGCCCGCGCCTGCCGTACGATTTCCGGAATGGTGTGGCCGCTGGCATAGGAGATTGCCAGCAGCGCTCCCGCGCTGGTTCCGGTCAGGTAATCGACGGGGATACTTTCCTCCTGCAGCACACGCAGGACGCCCAGGTGGGCGATGCCACGGGCGAAGCCTCCGCCCAGCGCGACCCCGATTCGGGGCCGCTCCGGCGGGACTCCTCCCGTCTCGGCATACGCGAATTCGCGAACGCGCCCCACCGCGCTCTGAAGCCAGGTCAGGACCTTTTTTGTATTACCTTCGGTCATTGTTGGAATAATACAAGGTTAACCCGAAAATAGGTGGTTGGCATTTCTCGTTGACCCCGGATTGTCGCTTCTGTAACCTGCATGGGCGCCCGAACCGATCCTTTGGATTCGAGAGTAGGACAGCCACTTTTTATCCCGAGCCACTGCGAGGGGCGGGCTGTCCATGTGATCCCGGCAAGGTGAAAGGGGACAGCAGGAGTGGCTGTCCTACTAAACCCTGATTGCAAGCGGATTGACGGGCCACCGAATCGGGCCTGACTTTACAGAAATGTTAAAACGAGCGATCGAAAAAGTCGTGGTCTTGGGCGCGGGCACCATGGGCGCGCGCATCGCAGCGCACATCGCCAATGCCGGGGTCTGGTGCGCGCTGTTGGACATCGCCCCGGCGGAGCTAACGCCCGAGGAGCAGAAGCGCGGGCTGACCCTGGCGAGTCCCGAGGTTCGCAACCGCATCGTTCGCGCGGGTCTTGCCGCCGCCGTCAAGGCCAGGCCGGCCGCATTCTTCACGCGGGGCCTTGAGAACCGTATTGTTACCGGCAATTTCGAGGACGATTTGAAACTTTGCGCTGAGGCCGACTGGATCATCGAAGTCGTCGCCGAAAATCTGGAAATCAAGCGCGCGCTGCTGGCGCGCGTCGCGCAAATCCGCAAGCCCGGCACGATCGTCACCACGAATACCTCCGGCCTGCCGGTACGCAGCATCTCGCAAGGCATGCCCGAGGAATGGCAGGAGCACTGGGCGGGCACGCATTTTTTTAATCCGCCGCGCTATTTAAAACTCGTCGAGATTATTCCGGGAACGGCGACGCGCGCCGAAGTGATCGGCACGCTCGCCGATTTCTGCGACCACAAGCTCGGTAAGGGCGTGGTGGTCGCCAAGGACACTCCGAATTTCATCGGCAACCGCATCGGAACGTTTTCCATGCTGAATGCGATCCGCCTGATGAACGAACTGGGCATGACCTTTGAAGAGGTGGACGCCTGCACCGGTCCCGCGCTGGGCTGGCCCAGGTCGGCTACGTTTCGTCTCGCGGATATTGTCGGCATCGACGTCCTGCTGCACGTGATCCGCAACATTCATGAAAATATTCCCAACGACGAATCGCGCGAACTCTACCGCGTGCCGCCTCTGCTCGAAGAGATGGCGCGGCGCGGCTGGATCGGCGACAAAACGGGCAGCGGCTTTTACAAACGCGTGAAAAAATCCGGCGGCGAATCCGAAATCCTGACTCTGGATCCCGCGAAAATGGAATACCGCCCGCAGCAGAAGGCGCGCTTTGCTTCCATCGAAGCGGGAAAGGCCATCGAGGACACGCGCGCGCGGCTGCGCATGCTGGCCGGCCCGGCGCTGGAGGGAAAAGAAGGCGACAAGGCGCAGAAATTCATCTGGGGAGTGATCTCCGGCATGTGCCTCTACGCCGCGCGCCGCGTGCCCGAAATTGCGGACTCGATCGTGGACGTGGACCGCGCCATGCGCTGGGGTTTTGTCTGGGAACTCGGGCCATTCGAGGCCTGGGACGCCATCGGCGTCGAGCCCATGGCCAGGCAGTTGGAAAAAGAAGGCAACGCGCTGCCGCCGCTGGTCACGGGGCTGCTTTCCTCGGGGAAGAAATCGTTCTATCAGTCCGCACAGGGCGAGACGTCGTATTTCGATCTTGCCGGTAAGACCTACAAACTCGCGCCGCAGTCCGAGGGAATCATCGTTTTGAAATCGCTCAAGGAGCGCGCCAGGGAAATCGAGAAAAATTCCGGCGCCAGCCTGATCGATTTGGGCGACGGCGTGGTGTGCTGCGAATTTCACTCGAAAATGAACGCCATCGGCGGCGACCTGCTGGCCATGATTCACAAGGGCCTCGCGCGCCTGCGCGCCGATTTCGATGCCATGGTCATCGCCAATCAGGGCGAGAATTTTTCCGCCGGCGCGAACCTGATGCTCATCCTGATGACCGCGCAGGAGCAGGAGTGGGACGACCTGCACCTCGCCGTGCGGCAATTTCAGAACACCACGCTGGCCATCAAGCATTCGCCCAAGCCGGTGGTGGTCGCGCCGCAGGGCCTGGCGCTCGGCGGCGGGTGCGAAGTGGTACTTCACGGCACGCGCATCCACGCCGCGGCCGAAGCCTACATCGGCCTTGTGGAAACGGGCGTCGGCCTGATCCCCGCCGGCGGCGGCACCAAGGAAATGATTCTCCGCGCCAACGAGCGCGCCGAAGGCGAAGAGGACATTGACCTGTTCCACGCGCTCAAGCCCGTGTTTGAAAACATCGCCATGGCCAAAGTTTCAACGAGCGGCGAAGAAGCGCGCGAACTCGGCTACCTGCGCCGCGCCGACCTCGTGGCTATGAATCTCGGCCGCCTGGTTGCCGACGCCAAGCAAACCGCGCTGGGCCTTGTTCGCGGCGAATGGCGGCAAACGGCGCCCCCGCCGGGCGAACCGTCGATCCGCGTCCTCGGCGAAGAATTCAGCGCCGCCGCGAAGCTCGCCGTGCACATGATGCTGCGCGGCGAATATATATCGGAATACGATGCATTAGTCGCCCGCAAACTCGGCCACATCCTGGCCGGTGGCGCGCTCACCTCCGCGCAGCTCGTCAGCGAACAATACCTCCTGGACCTGGAGCGCGAAGCCTTTGTTTCCCTCTGCGGCGAACGCAAAACCCAGGAGCGCATCGCCCACACCCTGAAAACGGGAAAGCCGCTCCGGAATTAACATATTTTGGAATAGGCCGCTTTCCGCTTTGGCCCGCGTGGACACAAGCGTCTGCCCGCCCTCAAGGCGGGCGGCCTCTACAAAAAACTATTCACAACAGCGGCGAACGGTTTTGTAGAGGCGTCTCCATCCCGTGCATTTCGGGGCGGAGAGGGCACGGCCCCGTATTACCCATACAATTCGCTGTGCGCGATGCAGCGTGCATATTCGCATGCCCGGCGGCATCATATAACCGGCGGGAACAAATCACGTGAAACCGATCATCCGCATTATCGCCAGGGCTTTATTTCGTGCAGGCGGATTGGGACTGCTGACGCTGGGTGCGTTTGATTCATCGCCCCTGGTGGTTCCGTTCGGCAATGACCTGCTTTTGCTGGCGCTTAGCGCACGCTATCACGATCGCATGTTGTACTACGCGGTGATGGCGACGCTGGGATCGCTGATCGGGTGCCTAGCGACGGTCTGGCTTAGCCGGAAAGGCGGTTCCCACCTGAAAAAGATCGCATCGCGCAAGCGCCTGAGCAATATTCAAAACCTGGTGCAGAAGCGGGCCGGGTGGACGCTTGTGGCGGCGTCATTGCTGCCGCCACCGTTCCCATTTACAGCGATTGTGGCCACCGCGGCGGCGTTCAAGTATCCCCAAAACAAGCTCTTCAGTTATGTCGGCGCGGGAAGATTCGCGCGCTTTCTGATCGAGGGAGCGCTGGCGATTCACTATGGGCGCTGGATCATCCGGCAGGCGAGATCGCCAATTCTCGAAGACGTGATGATTGCGCTCATCGTGATTTCGATCGGCGCGAGCCTGTTTTCCATTTACCAGTGGAGTGAAAAGGGCAAGCGGCCGTCCCAACAGGAAGCGTAGATCGATTCGATGTGGCGTGTTGGCCGCCTGTTTCTGTCGCTTGGATTTACTGAATCTCAGTGAACAATGTTACCTCCCCAAAGTGCCTGTGTACCAACCCGATCGCGAACGGGCCAGCGGCTAAACAGGCAGCGGGAAAAAGACATCCAGAATTTTGTCATTCCGAGCGAAGCGAGGAATCTCTCTTTCTTTTCATCGGGCCAAATCGAAGAGAGATTTGGGGTTGTCCCCTTGAGTGAGACACGCAGTTAAGAGACGATTCGCCGTTCGCTGCTTATCGATTGTACCTCTGCCCGATTGTCCTGCACGATGCGGTCCGGCTGGTGAAGCGGAGGCGGGCTCTGCGGGAGCGCAACCCG
>DATHPN010000068.1:0-2035 GCA_035483715.1 Candidatus Acidiferrum sp. | reverse complement strand
TATCACGCTGCTCCTCCTACTGGAGCTTTGCCCAGTACGCTCGATCCGAAGCAGTTTTCTGATGTTCGGACGCAGAAAATTTATGCGATGGCTGCGAAAGTGAAGCCTGTGCTTTATCAGCAGCCTTGTTATTGCCGTTGTGATCGCGAGGTCGGGCATACGAGTTTGCTGGATTGTTTTGGAGACAATCACGGATCCATCTGCGACGTGTGTAAGAAGGAAGCTGTGTATAGCTATCAGCAGACGAAGCTTGGGAAGAGTCCTGCGGAGATTCGGGCGGGAATTATGGCGGGGAAGTGGAAGCAGGTGGATTTGGCAAAGGTTGATTCGGCGCCGTTGGCTGGAGGCGCGAAGTAGTTTAATTCAATGTTTGCTCAGCGCACGCGGCCACGACGAGGGATGCGTCGTCGTGGCTACCTCAGCTCTCTTAGCCACACTCCTCGATACTTGATTGACCTTCTTAAAAACTAAAGTACGGGACTATCTTGTGGCGGCGCGCGTTTGTGCCAGGAGTTTTGTGCAGGCATAAACCGCGAGGGTGTGCGGCATTGGGACATTGAGGCGGTCGCTTAGTTCTACAACGGCGCCGACTACGGCTTCGAGTTCGATTGGGCGGCCGGCTTCGAGGTCCTGCAGCATTGAGGTTTTGTGCTCGCCTACTTTTTCGGCGCCGGCGATGCGTTGGTCAATGGTGATGGGAACTTCGAGGCCGAGTTTTGCGCCCACGGCGATAGTTTCTTCCATGATTCTGCGGACGAGCGCGTTGACATCCGGATCGCGCGCCATTTGAACGAGCGTGGCGCCGGTGAGCGCGCTGATCGGATTAAAGGCGACGTTGCCGAGGATTTTCACCCAAATTTCCTGACGAATGCGCGTGGTGACGGGACAGCGCAAGCCTGCGGCGATCAGAGCTTCGGCGATTTGGCGGCTGCGATCGGAGCGCGTGCCATCGGGTTCGCCGAGCGAGATGCGATTGCCTTCGGTGTGGCGTACGACGCCAGGCTCGATGATGTCCGTGGCGAAATAAACGATGGAGCCGAGGACGCGGCGCGGTTCGATCGCGACTGCGATTGCGCCGCCGGGGTCGACGCGTTCGAGATGCATGCCCTGGTGCTCCCCGCCCCACCCTTGAAAGAACCACCACGGAATCCCGTTTTGAGTGCCGACGACGGCGGTGTCTGGACCAAGGACGGGTTTGAGTTGCGGAGCGAGCTGCGTTAAGCCGTGAGCCTTCACGCCGAGGAAGACGAGATCGACCGGGCCGACATCTCCGAGATCCGCAGCAATCTTGGGATGCGCTTCGAAATCGCCGTCAACACTCTTCACGCGCACGCCGTGTTCTTGCATGGCGCGCAGGTGAGGGCCGCGGGCGAATAGAGTGATGTCCTGGCCGGCACGGGCCATGCACGCTCCCATGTAGGCGCCAATTGCGCCGGCACCGGCGATGAGGAATTTCATGCGCGATGGCTCGGGATTGTTGCGGTCGTCAGGATTTTTCCGCGCACGTGAGATCAGCGAGAGGCTCGCGGAAATACTTTACCACTAGTGGACCGGGCGAGGAGCGGCGCGAGTGGGCCAGTCCTGGGGCGCGAATTCGACTCCCCAGAAATGCGGACTGGGAGAAAGAAATTCGACTCCAATGCGCGTGCCTTTTTCGGATGTGTCGCCGAGGTAGACGACGCGGCAATCTTGTTCTTCTTCCGTGGCTGGGTTTATAAGTACGAGTTCCGCACCGACTTTGAGCTCGGCCTGCAAGTAAAGAAGACCGCCGTGGGCATTGATCACGATGGTTTGGCTGGTCTCCTGAAATTTCTTTCCCAGCAGATCTCTGCCCGTCGCGCGAACGGGAATGCGGGTGAAGACACGCGAACTGCGGCGCTGGCCGCCTTGGGGTTCTGTCTCTAGCATCATATAAATATCGTGCAACGCGCAGGAAACGGAGTCAACGCCCGGAAACGCCCCGGTGTCCAAAAACACAGTTCCTAAATAGCTTGCTGAAATTGAGTAAGGTTCCTAAAATGACGTGTTTGTTTTT
>DATHPN010000067.1:0-4931 GCA_035483715.1 Candidatus Acidiferrum sp. | reverse complement strand
CACATAAGTTCGGGCCGAAAGGACGTGAGCCCGATTCGCCGCACCCGTGGCGACCACATAAAGAAATTTGCGCTGAGGGCGTAGAAATGTCTCAAGACTCGAAGAACTAGGAAATTGCCACACAGGCTCTTCAGCCTGTGGCTTTTGGTCCCTGCAATAACAAACACTCACAGGCTGAAGCCTGCGCTACTGGAACCACAGCCTACGCCTGGCGATCGCGCAAAAGGCGAATCATGTCGGGGTCGGAATTTTTCGGCAGAGGGCTCTCCGTGTCGGCCGGTTCAATCACGTCGCCTTCGCCGGCGGCCAGAAACAGGTTGGCTTCGAGGCCGTGCTGCTTGTCGTAAAGTTCGCGATACCGCCCGCCAAGCGCGTACAGCGACGCGTGCGTGCCGCGCTCCACGATTTTTCCGCTTTCCACCACGAGAATTTGATCGGCGCGGCGAATAGTGGAAAGGCGGTGGGCGATGACGAACGTGGTGCGCCCGCGCATGAGTTGCGCGAGCCCTTCCTGAATCAGCATTTCGGATTCGGAGTCGAGGCTGGAGGTCGCTTCGTCCAAAATCAGGATGCGCGGGTCGGCCAGAATCGCGCGCGCGATCGAAACACGCTGGCGCTGCCCGCCCGAAAGTTTCACGCCGCGCTCGCCGATGATGGTGTCGTACCCTTCGGGAAAACGCTCGGCGAATTCGTCCACGCGCGCGATGCGGCAGGCCGCCAGAATTTCTTCCTCGCACGCATAGGGTCTCGAAAACGCGACGTTCTCGCGAATCGTGCCGTCAAACAGGAACGACTCCTGCAGCACGACGCCGAGGCGAGTGCGGTAGGAATCGAGCCGCACCGTGGCCAGGTCTACGCCGTCCACGAGCACGCGCCCCGAAAGCGGCACGTGAAAGGCCGCCACGAGCCCGATGATCGTGGATTTCCCGGAACCAGAAGAACCCACCAGGGCCGTCACCGTCCCCGGTTGCGAGCGAAAGCTCACCTCCCGCAGCACGGGCTTGCCGGGCTCGTAAGCAAAGGTGACGTTATCGAACGCCAGTTCGCCGACGATGTCCGCCAGCGTCACCGTCCGGCGCGGGTCTTCATCCTCGGGCCGCTCGTCGAGCACTTCCCGTGTGCGCTCAAGTCCCGCGACGGCTTCGGTGAGTTGCGTGCCGATGCCGACGACTTGAAACACGGGCGCAATCATGAACGCCAGAAACGCCGTGTAACTCATGAATTGCCCGACCGTGATTTTTCCCGCGATGACTTCGTGCGCGCCGACCAGCATCACGAGAGCGCCGACCACGCCGCCAAGCGCGGTGGTGGAAAAACTCATCATGGACATGGTGGTCAGCGATTTGATGACATTGTCGAGCAAGCGCTGCACGCCCTTGGTGAACACGTCGTGCTCGCGCTCCTCCGCATGATATCCCTTCACCACGCGCACGCCGGAGAGCGATTCGGTGAGCCGCCCGCTGACCTCGGCGTTGATTTTGGCGCGCTCGCGAAAGATGGGCCGCAAAACGCTGAACGCCTTGCGCAGTCCCACCACGCTCACGAGCAGCAATCCGGCCGCCAGCCCCGTCATCACCGGACTGATGCGCAGCAGCATGTAGAGAGCGATGGCCGCCGTCAGCAAGCCGCCCAGAAATTCCACGAGGCCCGTGCCGATCAGATTCCGCACGCCCTCGACGTCACTCATGATGCGCGAGACGAGTGCGCCCGTTTTGTTCGCATCGTAATACGCGACCGGCAGGCGCCCGACGTGTTCCTGCACTTTCCTGCGCAGTTCCGTGATCATCCGCTGCGCCGCTTTGGACAAAGTTTGCGTCAGCGTGTAGGAGGTCACGCCCTGCAGAAGCGTCGCGAGAAGCACTCCGCCGACCAGCGGCATCAACAGGCGCGTCTGGTGATGGATCATCACGTTGTCGACCAGAAATTTCGTGGTGTAAGGAAGCGCCAGGCCGGAAACGCGATTGATGGCCATGAGCATCATGCCGATCGCAAGCAAGCCCCGTCTCGGCCGCATCAATGCCCATATTTCAGGCAAATGATCCAAAACCCGCGGTTTTTTCTTGTCCGCGGCGGCAGCGTCTTCGCGGCCGTGCCTCGGGCCATGACCGCGCTCGGCGCGCGAAGCCATCCCGCGCTGCGACCCCATGCCCCCGAATCCGCCCGCCATTCTCATCTGCCAATCATCTTAGGTGATTTGACCCTCGCGCCGCCACTCGCGCGCGAAACACAGTTGCCTTCGACGATCCTGCGAAGCGATCTCGCAGCGCCGCTTCTATATGCTGGGGATCGACAGACCTACACGGATCAGATGTTGACGATCGGCAAACGGTCGCGGGAATTATTGCCTTAGGCGCCCCGGGCGATTCTGCGCCGGGGTAGCGCAGGTATCCGCCGCGGCCGATGCCTGCGCTGCTGGGCCGCCAGTCGCGCCTCTTGATTTTTACGACCGTGCGACGCCCATTCGGACTAGAATGGCGGCCGCAAAGATTCTTAAACGCCTTTTCATGTTCCCCAGTAAGATGTCGGGGGTCGCGGATCGCTACCCTCGGAGAAATTCAAAATGTCCAAGCTGCGCTTATCGATGGCTTGCTGGAATTATGACCGCACGCGCGCCTTGCTCGAGGAGCGCGTTCCCATCGACGGCATCGACCTGACCTACATCAACATCCCCGTCGAGGAAACTTTTTTCCGCATGATCCGCCACCGGGAATTTGACGTCGCTGAAATGTCTCTCTCCTCTTACACCCTTTCTTTGTTCCGCGACCCCCAGCCGTTTGTGGCCATTCCGGTTTTTCCATCGCGATATTTCCGGCACTCCTGCATCTTCATCAATCGCAACAGCGGCATCCGCGAGCCGAAGGACCTGATCGGAAAACGCGTTGGCAATCCGGAATATCAGCTGACCGCCTGCGTGTGGATTCGCGGCATCTTGAGCGACGAATACAAAGTCCCGGTTTCGAGCGTCACCTATTTCCGCGGCGGCGAAGAAACGCCCGGGCGAACCGAAAAACAAACCGTTTCCCTCCCGCCGGAAATCCGCCTGGAAAATATTCCCGAAGACAAGACTCTTTCCCGGATGCTTCACGATGGGGAAATCGACGCCATCTATTCGCCGCGAACGCCCTCCAGTTATGCGCAAGGAAAGGGAAACGTCCGCCTCCTGTTCGAGGATTACGAATCGGTGGAACGGGAATATTACCAGCGCACAAAAATATTCCCGATCATGCACACCGTCGTCATTCGCCGCGAAGTGTACGAAAAGCATCCCTGGATCGCGCAATCGCTCTACAAGGCATTCGTCCTCGCGCAGCGTGAAGTTTATGACGACCTGTACGAAACGGCGGCGCTGAAGTTCATGCTCCCCTGGCTCATCCGCCACGCGGAAGACACCCGCGCGCTGATGGGCAATGATTTCTGGCCCTATGGCGTCGAGCCCAACCTGCACGGACTGAGCACGTTTCTGCGCTATTCCTACGAGCAGGGCCTGGCCAAGCGCCTGCTGACGCCGCAGGAACTGTTCGTGCCGGAATCGCTGGAAGCCTTTAAGATTTGAAATTTCAAATTTGATATTTGAGATCAAATATGGGATGCGCAGTTTGAAATAGTGAGTATTGAAATCGGAAGCTCGGATTCGGAATTTCAAATCTGACATTTCAACTTTGAAGCACAGCGTTTGAAATTGGTGGCTAGCGAATCGGAAGCTTTGATTTGAAATCTCAAATCTGAAATTTCAAATCTGAAATTATTGATTCAGAATTTCGGCGCGAGCACAGCCCCAGGGAGAAAAACGGAATGGCGGAAACCGGACAAGCTGGCCCGCTGCGCTGGTGGGCGCTTGCGCGGGGAGACATCGACGCCACGGTTGCGCAGGTCGGTTTCAACGTTGCGCAGATGATCATCCCCGCATTTCTGCTCGTGCCGGTTGGCATCGCCATGGGATTCAGCGTGAGCCACCTGTTGCCCGGCTTTGCGCTGGGATTTTTCGTCGGCTCGATGGGCCTCACGGCGCTTGCCGTGGGCCTGGCGAGGCGCGAAGGCCGCGCCAACGTCACGGCCCACGTGTATATTAACAACGTGCCGGGAATTATCGCCTACACGTTGTCGATCATGCTGCCCGTGTATCTGCAAACGCGCGATCAGGAACTTGCCTGGAGAGTCGGAGCCGCTGCCGTCGTGTGGACCGGAATCATCAAGCTCGTAGCCGCGCCGCTGGCAGGCACGATCCGCAAATATATTCCCAAGCCCGCGATGATGACGGTATTTGGCGCAGCCATGTACACCTATCTCGCCATGGTCCTGCTGCAGCGCATCTTCGATCAGCCGCTCGTGGGAATCCTGGCGCTGGCCATCGTGGCCACCGCGGTGCTGGCCAATGTTCCGATCACCAAGTGGAGGATTCCTCCCTTCCTCGTCGCCTGGCTTGTGCCCCTGGCCATCGGATTATCCATCGGTTACATTCATCCCTCCTGGAGCGGCTTTTCCCTGCAACTTCCTTTCGTGCGAACTCCGGGTCCGCTGCAGGCCATGGGCCTCGCGATTCCCTACCTTTCCGTGATCGCGCCCATGGCGATTTACCAGGTACTGCAGGACATCGCATCGGTGGAAGGCGCGAACTCCGCCGGAGACAATTACGACGCCCGACTCGTCGTCGCCTGCGACGGCCTGGGAACTTTTCTGTGCGGCGCAGGCGGGAGCATCATCACTCCTGTCGTCGCCGCGCTGCACCCGCCCTACAAAATGATGGGCGCGCGGATCGGGTTTTGTTTCTGGACGGCTGTGATTTTTCTGGCCGTGTTCATGAGTGGAATTTCGCTGTTCATGGCCCAGCTCTTTCCCTGGGCGATTCTGGCCTCCATGATCGCGTACGTGGCGATTGGAGTTGGCCGCGCAACGCTCGACCACGTCGACCACAAATACATTAACGCCGTGAT
>DATHPN010000066.1:0-24135 GCA_035483715.1 Candidatus Acidiferrum sp. | reverse complement strand
GTACGTGAAGCGCGTCGATGTGGACTACTACACCGACGCCATCCGCTATACACAGGTGCGTGTTCTGGAATGCGCGGCCGGCGAGCGCATCGAGACGCGCGGGGCCGACGCACAGGCCGCCCGCTCGCACGGCGACGTGCTGGTTCGATCCCAGGTGATTGGCTTCAAAAAAATAAAATTCTTCACCAATGAAAATATTGGCGATGGAAGACTCGAATTGCCCGAAAACGAAATGCACACCACGGCTTTCTGGCTGACCCTCGAGCGCCCGCTGGTTGAATCGCTTCCCTTTTCCGTAAGCGACCGCCAGAGCGGCATGTTCGGCCTGCTCCACGCCCTGGAATCCATTGCCACGCTGCTCCTGATGTGCGATGCGCGCGACCTGGGCACATCCATTGGCGAGCGCCCGCCCTCGCCCGGTTCGGAAATCGAGTGGGAACCGGCGGCCGGCCCGGACGCCATCGTGGCGCTCGCGGAAAAAGAATTCTTCGAGCCCAATCTTTATCTCTACGACGCGTATCCGGGCGGCATCGGATTTTCCGAACCGCTTTACCGGACGCACCAAATCCTTCTTGCAAAAACGCGCGAGCTGATCGCCGCATGCCCCTGCGAAAATGGATGCCCTTCCTGTGTCGGCCCCGTAGGCGAGCGAGGCGAGCGCGCCAAAGAAGCCGCGCTGGCAATCCTCTCCCGCCTCGGCGCATGAAGAAAGAGGCAATTGGAACCACAGATAAAGACAGATGAACACGGATAAAAGAAGGAAAATGCAAAACAAGAACCCTAAGAGCCCAACTTTCAATCGTTCGCACCCTTCTGTCTCCGTTTTTTTGCTTTTTCTTATCCGTGTTCATCTGTGTGCATCTGTGGTTTCAAAATTGGCGGCCATAAATTGAGCAAAGACGACAAATTCGCACGCGTTGCCGCGCTGCGCCCCGCACGCGGGAAGGAAGCTGTGGCTTTGTGCGCTCCGGAAGCCGCCGCGGGAGGCGGCCGCCTCGCGGAACTTCTTGGAGCGCGGATCAACCGGAATTATTACGGTGAACACTTGTCCCTGCAGCAGTGGTATCCCACTCCGGAGATGTGCTCGCCAGATGCGCGCTCCCTTTCCTTGCTTGTTCCCCAAACCCCGGATGCGGAAAATTTTGTGGAGGCCGCGCTGGACCCCGAACGCTGGCTTTTTCTCGACACGGAAACAACCGGCCTCGCCGGTGGGACCGGGACCTATGCGTTTATGGTGGGCATCGCCTGGTGGGACGCTGGAGGTCTGCAGGTCGAGCAATTCTTTATGCGCGATCTCGATGAAGAGCATTCGCTGCTGCTCGAGCTTTCCGAACGCATGAAGAAACGGCCCGTGCTGGTGACTTTCAATGGAAAAAGTTTTGACTGGCCGCTGCTCGAAACGCGGTATCGCATGACGCGATCCGTCCCTGCCTTCTCTCCCAGGCTGCATCTGGATCTGCTGCATCCGGCGCGCCAGCTCTGGCGCCTACGCCTTGGTTCCGTGCGCCTCAAGGACCTCGAACGGCACGTTTTGGACTGCGATGGCCGCCGCCTTGACTGGTCGCGCCACGACGACATCGACTCTTCGCTGATTCCACAAATGTATTTCGATTATCTCCGCGGAGGGCCAGCCGAACCGCTCGTGGGAATTTTCCGCCACAACCAGATGGACCTGCGCGGCCTCGCGGCCCTGACCGGAAAAATTCTCGCGCTGCTGGACAGCGGAAACGGAATCGCAAACGCCCAAGACACCGGGTCGCGCGATCCGATCGAGGTGCTGGGCCTCTCCCGGATGATGCGCAATCGCGGCCATTCCACCCGCGCGCGCGAACTTTACGAGACCGCGCTGCGCTTTGGGCTGCCGCGTGCAGTCGAGCGGCTCGCACAACGCGAACTGGCTCAGATGGCCAAGCGGGAACTCGACTACACGCGCGCCATTTCTCTTTGGGATGCGTTGCGCGAAACATCTACCTCGGCCAAGGGCGAAGATTCACCCTTGCTCGTGGAAGACGCGCAACGAGCGCTCGAATCCGCGATCGAGGCCGCCGAACAACTGGCAATTTATTACGAACACCGCGCCAAGGAACCGTGGCGGGCGCTCGAACTGATCCGCGCGGCCACCGCTGAATTGCACGCCGCGCAACGCGGCAGAAAATTAGCCGAGCACCGGGCGAGTAGCATCGAAACGCGCTTGGCACGCCGCCTTACGCGCCTGGAACGCCGCTGCGCGGCCGCCCCCTCAGTGGCGCGGGCTTCAGCCTGCGGGGTTTCGTCCTTGCAAGGACCAAAACCCACAGGCTGAAGCCTGCGCTACAAGAATCACCATTAGTCGCTTTTTCTGCCTCTCTCTTGCTGATGAAAAGCGTTTACAATTCCTGAGCCATAAGAATTGCAACCCGGCAGCACGGAACTAAACACGGGAGAGCAACATGTTCCTCGGCCACTTTGGCCTGGCATTTGCCGCGAAAAAAGTTGCGCCGAAAACTTCCCTGGGCACTTTCGTGTTCGCCGCGCAGTTCGCGGACATGCTGTGGCCCCTCCTGCTGCTCACCGGTCTCGAGCAAGTGCGCATCGTGCCCGGCCTTCTCCCCGCCTCGCCGTTCGATTTCTCGTCGTACCCCATCTCTCACAGCCTGGTTGCCCAGCTTGCATGGGGAGGGCTTCTGGGTCTCATTTATTTTGCGATCAGGCGCGATGGCAGGAGCGCGTTGCTCGTCGGAGGTCTTGTGCCGACGCACTGGCTACTCGATTTCATCGCGCACCGGCCGGACTTGCCGGTTTATCCCGGCGGCCCGAAGTATGGACTGGGAATGTGGAATTCCGTTCCGTTGACGATCTCCGTGGAGTACGTGCTGTTTGCTTCGGGGATCGCGCTTTATCTCAGCGCGACTCGTGCCAAAGATACCAAGGGAAAATTTGCGTGGTGGTCGCTCGTTGGTCTGCTGGGCGTTCTCTACCCTGCTTCTTTGTTCGGGCCTCCGCCTACCAGCGTGCATGCCCTGGCATGGAGTGCGATCGCCATCTGGCTCACTGTGCCGTGGGCTGCATGGGCCGACCGGCATCGGCAAGCAGGCTCGGATAAACTGGAAGCATAGTCACATTTACATGCGGGTCGCTGGGATTCACCGGAACAACCGGCCCGGCCGGCCATCCCATTTCCATAGTCAGGCGATCGAACATGGCGCGCGTGCCGCCTTCGAGGACGAAACAATCCGAGTCCACGCAACGAACGAAAACCCCATCCTCGGGAGTGTCGAAGGAAAAGAAATTCGGCCGCCGCAACAAATTGCTGCGCTGGCTGTACTTCATTTCCAATATTTCGCTATAGCCTCCGAAAAAACGCGCCGCGTCGGCGTCGCTCCCGAGGCGGATGCGAAACTCCAACAAGGTCCGTTTATTCTTTTGATTCTCAAAAATCGCATACCGGTCACCCGCCCAGGCCGCGGCCAGCGCGCTCGAACGGTTCTTGGGCAAAAATTGCTTTAGGATTTCCAGAACCCCGAATTCACCCATATTGTTTTCATCCAGCTTTTTCCAGTCCGAGGAAACCGCATCTTTGGTGGCTGGCAGTTCAATCTTGGCCGGGAGGACGCCTCGCAAGTACAAATCGGGATGCATGATTTGCTGCGTGGAGGCCGGCGGCTTGTCGAACACTTTGTAGAAATCAGGCCATCCGTTCCCCGTCTTGAGCAAGTGCTGCGTGAAGGAAATTCCGGCGAGATAAGGGAACAGCAACTCGTCTTGCAGCACCTTCGGGGCTTTGGCGAGTTCCGGGCTGCTGTCCACATCGCCGATCAACAGGGAGGGATCGAACTCCCCGAGGTCGCGGATGCTTCCCTTCCCGCCAAGCTCGTAATCGAGCATGGCGGCCATGGCCGAGCCTTCAATCACCGCGTCCCGTGCCAGTTCCCCGTCGTCGTTCGGCTTCGCCGCGTTCGTCCATTTGTCGATATGAAAATGCTGGTCCTGCAACGCGTGCGTCAGCTCATGGGACATGACCGGACGCTCGTCGGCGGGATTTGTCCAGTCCGCAATGAAAAATTCCTGGCTGTCGGGATCGTAGAGTCCCGCGATTTGCTCGGTCAGCACTTTGACGAGCACCTGGTCCAGAGGGTAGTCCTTGGGGAGCAGGCCGAATTTCTCCATGGTTTTCTGGTCGGCGTACCGCTTGTCGGCGTCCTTGTCTTCCTTCATTTTCTGCAGGAGGTAGGCGCGAATTTCCTCTCGGGAGCGCATGCTCTTTTTCAGCGGTGAAAGAATGGGCAAGGAAACCAACTTGCTCATTTCCGCCAGAACTTCATCGGCCGCCTGCAGGAATTCCTGGCTTTGCGCGGAGGTGGGCGGAGGCAAAGAAGCGGGCGGAGCAATTTTTTGCGCCGTGGCGCCAAGTGCCAGGAAAAGCGCGGCGACGATGCCGGCAAAGATTCGTTTCACGCGATCCGTCCCTTCCCTTGCGAGTGCCAAAACCAGATTAACATTTTGATGTGGATATCGGGCGAATGGATGTCGTGGGAGGGCAAATCTTGGTAACCCTTGGCGCCGGCAATCTGGAAAAACTCTTCTTTCGCCAGTGATTCAGCTCGCCAGCAACAGTGCCCGTACCATCCGGAAAAAATGTGGGATGGAACGGCCGCTCCTAAAACGTTCCGCCAGGTTGGAGCCAGGTTTTGTCGCGGCCGCGCGGTTTAGGGGGGCCCATCCGGTAATTTCACTCAAGATTCAACTGAGTTCGTACGCTTATTTTGCCGCCGGTTTTGACGGTGGCAAGTCGGCGGTCTCAATCCGCTTCCATTCCCCGCCCTGAAAACGATACACGTCGCGCGACATCTTCAGGCATTGCGACGGGTGATCTTCATCCACCTGGGAGCAATACGCGAGGCGAAAACCATTCTCGTCCGCTTCATAGCTCGATTGCTGGAGCAAATCCGAACTCCAGAGTGCGGCCACGCCATGCCCATCAAACCGCCATGCCGAAAACAGGCCCGTCGATAAATCATCGGTCCGGCCGGAAATTGTGACGAATACGGGCTCGGCGTTCGAGACGGGCACGAGTTCCAGGTCGCTGTCGAAAAAATCCTTTTGCACAATATGATCGATGCTCGCGGCCAAGCCGTAGTGCCCCGCGGGGGCCGCATAGATCCGCACAGCTGCCGGTCCGCCGAGACCGAAATTGATCACCATGGCATAGGCCGCGGGAGCGCCTCCCAGTTTCACCAGACGGTAATTCTCCCCTACCGGAGGGGTGTGCGACGCGAGCCCCGCCAGGCTACGATTCGCTCCTTCCAGGTTCGGACCCGCAGGGAGATTCAAAACAGAAATGGCGATGGAGTCCAGATAGGCGAGTGCTTTTTCCATCTCCGCATTATTTTCTTCGCCGCCGCCAAGCCTGGCTGCGGAAAGGTCCTCGGATATTCGCTTAAATTCCGCGGTAGCGTCGCTGCCGGTCTGCGCTCGCATCCATGCGGCAAACGGGGCGGCACCGGCAATGACAAAAGTGGCGAGTACCGCGGCCAAGACCATTGAATTCCGAGCCGCCGGAAGATTTCCTCTGGAGCTAGAAAAAATAGAGTTCATTTGGGCCTCGACTCTAATACACTCAATGCTTGGGGCGCAACAACCGGGGGGCGTCGCGTCCAGGTCTGATTCGCTTCTTTACGAATTGCCATTTATTATTCTCATCGTGCATGAGTGCACGAACGCGAGACCTGATTCAGTATTTTCAGATAAGATCCCGATTGCCCGGCGATCAATTTCCAGTGGAGGGAAGTTCCGGCTCTCTCCTTGCCTTTTGGCAAAGAAGCAAGCGACGCGCGATTTTTTTCGCGCGCCAGGAGACTCACTGACGTTGTAGCGTTTGTTCTGGAAACATAACAGAAAGGTAGTTTTTTCATGGCGATTCGTAGTCTGAGCCACCCAGGAGACTTTCCCGCGCCTGACATGCAGCCCGGCACCAGGCTGCGCAGGTCCCGCGAACGTCTCGGCTTGACCTATCGAGACGTGGAGCGAGCGAGTTATGAATTGGCCTGCCAGCGCGGGCGTCCGGAATTCATCGTTCATTTGAGCCGCTTGGCAGACATTGAGAATCGCGACGTAACTCCCAGTCTCTACAAGCTTTACGCCCTCGCAGTGATCTACCACCTGGACCCCAAAGAGGTTTGCGAGTGGTATGCCGTCCCCTTTGAGGGCCATTTCTCCGACGCCAATCAACTGAGCGCTCCGAAAACGCATCTGGCCGCGCCGCCTGCCAAATTGCGCCTTCCCATTCGCTTTGATCCGGCTTTCGACCCGCGGCGCACCGAATTTCTTACGCGCATGGTCGAGCGCTGGGGAGATCTGGAAGGGACCTTCTTCCACCAGCCCTCAAGATACCTGTATGGGTATGTGGGAGCGGATGATAAGAGAATGAATCCGCTGCTGCGCCCTGGGAGCTTGGTGCTGGTGGATCCCAAACTGCGGCAGGTCCAGAATTCCGGCTGGACCAATGAGTATGAGCGCCCCGTCTACTTCATTGAGCTCCATGGGCAATTTCGATGCTGTTGGTGCCAGAGGGAAAACGGGAACGTAATCCTCGTTCCTCACCCTTTATCTTCTTGCGCGCCAGAGGTTTACCGTTGCCCCGAGGAGGCCGAAATCGTCGGCCAAGTGGTGGGAGTGGCGATGCGATTGGGTCCTAGTTAGGCTTTTTGGAAGAAAAAATGGCTAAAAGGGCTTTCATGTTTGAACAAAACAGATCGTCGAGATAATCCGGCATGCCCTCCGGGCACATCCCCCGAAAACACGTATTCTCATGCCAATTTTCCACAGCGTCCCAAAACCTGTCGCCCGCCGAGTCAAAGCAGGCGCGTAAATCGCCCTCTTGCTCTCTCAATGGCGTTTCCAGAATCCTGGAAAACAGCTCTTCGTGGCAGTGTGAAAGCGCCGCCTGGACCGCGTTCTCGGGATACAGGCTCGTGAGGCCGTCGTGCTCGTACCGGCCCGAGTTCGAGTCCTTCAATGAGCTGACGTAATAGAGCCGTCCAAAATCGCTGGAGATGACCGCCAGCGTTCGAGAGGAAAAATCCTCGACGACTGCGCGACTTTGCTGAAAACGCTCCAATGACTCCATAAATTTACCTGTTCTGATTTCTGAACTTTTTAGTCTGAATCCATGTTCACGTCGAACCTTGCGTGTATCTATGTGGCGACTCTGGAGGGTCATCCACCGTGAAAAAAATTATCACCGCATCGTTTGTAGCAGTTCTTACATTGACAATGCTACTCCCCGTTATTGGGCAAGTCAATGCTGCATCGGTTGATCATTCCGTTTTGCGCCAAGGCAGCGGTCCAACCCCCCCAGGTGGCGGCGGCCACTATCAGGGCAGCGGGCCGACCCCGCCAGGTGGCGGCGGGCACTATCAGGGCAGCGGCCCAACCCCGCCAGGTGGCGGCGGCCACTAGGTGATTGTGGTCCGGGCCGAGCAGGTTCACTCGGGAATGTTATCCGGCGAGTGAATTCACACTCTGTAGTATAATGAGAGCGCTCGGTCTGGACTTATGAATCATCTTGAGAGCTTTCTCTCTTGGTCCACGATCTCATTTGAGATTGTAGTTTGTAGTTTTGTCTTTACCCGAAACGTGAAGAGGATCCTTCCGCTTTTCGCAGTCTATGCGTGCGTGCTTTTAAGCTGCGGGATTGGTCTTTTGTTCACGTATGAATTTTTCGGATTTAGTTCCCTGACTTCGTACTATGTTTATTGGGGTACGATCCTCTTGAGTGCGGTTGCGCGTAGCTTAGCGATCGCTGAATTGTGCCGCTTTGGGCTCCGTGGTTATCGAGGCATTTGGGCGCTCGTTTGGCGCGTACTCATGGTCTTGTCGATCCTCCTCTTGGCTCGTGCGGCGTCGGACGCTTGGGGACAGCCCAATCGAGTTGCAATCTACGGCACGACTCTCGATCGCGATCTCGCGCTTGCTTCGATTGCTATTCTTGCCGTTCTGTTGCTCATCCGAAATTACTATGGGCTCGCACTTGAACCCCTGCAAAGGGCGATCGCTGCCGGTATATGCTTCATCTGCGCCGTCGACGTCATTGGGAACGTCATCCTTCGGAACCTTTACACGGGATCCCTGTTCTCCTGGTTCTTAACCAGCCAAAAGTCTCTCTGGCCCGCTTTGAGACCACAAATTATGCGGGTGAATGATATCTGGAGTACGGTACACCTTCTCTCGTTTATGTTTTCAATGGGGATCTGGTGCTTCGCGCTCCGCAAACCGTTGCCTGCGCCATCGGAAAGCCCTGTGCTGCTGCCGGTTGAGGTCTATCGGGAAATGTCGCCGGCCATCAACATGCGTCTCGCCACCTTTAACGACCGGCTGGTGGAGTTGCTGAAGCCATGAACGAGCTGAACATGGTCATTCTTCTTGCGATAGTCCTCTCCGGGGTACTCCTGTGGCTCCTGATTCCCAGACATAAAAAGTCAAGAGCCGACATCGCGTCATTCCATTCCAATTTGAATGATGCGCTCCCCAGCGCCAGGCACTACGCTTATTTTCGCCAGATTCGCCAGGCCCTTTCCGCGGCGGACGCCAAATACATTGTGGAAAATGCGCCGCCCCAGGTGGCCAAACAGGCGCTGCGCGACCGGCGCGCGGTGGCCCGGCGCTTCCTCAAGGGACTGCACGAAGACTTCTCAAACCTCGCGAGATTGGGCCGGATCATTGCGGCGTTGTCTCCGGAAGTCAGCCACAAGCAAGAAACGGAACGTTTCATTCTGGGGCTGAAATTTCAATTTCTTTACGCTCTAGTCTGGTTGCGCCTGTCCACCGGGAACTTGCCACTCCAACAACTGGAAGATCTGACGGGTCTGGTGGGAAGACTGGCCATGCGCCTGGATACGGCCATGACGGAAATCAGCGCGTTATCGGCGGGCCAGGTTGCCGGGAGAATCGGCGCCTAGGGAAACAGCCCTCCCGGATTCCCCCTCAACTGAAACAGTCTCGGTAGCGTAGATTCCTGACTCGGGGAGTCATTTACGCGGCCTAACTTGGCCTCAATGGACTTGTTGTCGAATCGTGCAATCAATCTGCGGCAAGATCACCCGTTACGAACTTAGCACGTCAAGTTTTAATTCGTCACTTGGGTCTTTGCGGGGACCAACTCTGCCGTATAATGGCCTTCTTTGAGGATTTGAGTGCCCCAGACTAAAATATTGATCGTGGACGACGAAGAGGCGATTCGGGAGGTCGTTTCGACCCTCCTGGTTGCTCAGGGGCACGAGTGTGTTACGGCCAGCAACGGGATCCTGGCACAGAATTACCTGAGAAAACATAGCGTGGACCTAGTCTTGAGCGACATGGTCATGCCGGAAATGGACGGCATGAAATTAGTCGAATGGCTGCACAAGACCGAGCCGGACATCCCCATCATCATGGTCACGGCGAATAGTGAAATTTCCATAGCGCTGGAAGCCATCCGGCAAGGCGCCTATGACTACATCCTGAAACCCTTCGAAAAAGACCAGCTTTATATCGGCGTGCAGCGGGCGCTCGGGCACCGTCAGCTGGTGCTCGAAAAAAGGGACTATCAGCGCAATCTGGAAAGGCTGGTCGAAGAGCGGACCGCACAACTGCAGGGCGCTCTCGAACAGCTGGAGCAGTCCTATGACGACACGCTGGAGGCCCTCGGCGGGGCGTTGGATTTGAAGGATGCCGAAACCGAAGGCCACTGCAAGCGCGTGACGGCCTTCACCATTGCCATTGCCAAGGCCATGGGAGTGGAAGCGGCGCTGCTCCCGCAAATCGCCCGGGCCGCCTTTCTTCATGACATTGGGAAAATGGCCATTCCGGACATGATCTTGCGCAAGCCCGGCCCGCTCACGCCGGAAGAACGTGACATCATGCGCACGCACTGCGAAATCGGATACAACATGGTGACGCGAATTCCCTTCCTTCGCGAAGCGGCGGAGATTGTGCTTTCCCACCAGGAGTACTTCGACGGCAGCGGGTATCCCCGTGGTTTGCGCGGAGAAGAGATTCCCCTCGGCGCCAGGATTTTCGCGGTCGCCGATGCGCTGGACGCGATGATTTCCGACCGGCCATATCGCAAGGCCTTGTCGATCCGGCACGCGGAAGAGGAAATCCAGCGATGTTCGGGAACGCAGTTCGATCCCAAGGTGGTCGAGGTGTTTATCAAGATGCCGGCGTCGCTGTGGACCGAGTTGCGGGAAAACATCGGCACGCCGTACCGCCTTTCCCAATTAAAGCCCGCTTGAGGAGCATTGCGCCCGGCTGGAATTTGGCCGCAGAGGCTTGCGCAAATCGCGCGGCGCCTGTAGTATCCTGCAGAAAAGGACAAATACAATGGCTCTGGTGCCGATTAAAACGGCTTCTACAACTGGATATTGCGACTGCATCCATGGCTGCTATGAACTGGCCAGCCTGCGCGACGAGGACACGGGGAAGTCATATTGTCCTCGCTGCGCCAAGGAGCACCTGGAAATGAACGCCGGGATCGGCCTGCCGCAACCAGCGCCCTCCAAGGTCTCCGCAAGCTCGGGGTCGCCGTCAGCGACTCCCCACATTCCTCCTTCGGCCGATCCTCCGGGGCGGCTGCGGTAGATTCACGCCGCTGGCATTTTGCCAGTCGATTTTGCAGAGGCCGCACGTCCTTTGGGCGGGCAGCCGCATCCTCCATCAAGGACCAAACTGAATCACTCCCACCGCATGAGGGTGTGTGACCTCTTGCCTCGCGGCTGTCATAATTGAGGAGTCCGGCGGGTCACGCGATGCTTCAGAACACGACTTACGACATCTTCATTGACGGATCCTGCTCGTTCTGCCGGTGGACCCAGGCGAAGATCGAGCCGTACGATTCCGGCTCGCGGCTGCGATTCCTGAACTACAACGATCCCGAAGTGGCAGCGCAGGCCCCTTTTCCGCGCAGCGAGCTCGACAACGAAATGCACGTTCGAACGCCGCAGGGCGCGTGGCTCAAGGGGTTCGCGGCATGGCTGGCCTTGCTCTGCGTGCTACCGAAGCTTGCCTGGCTGGGACGCCTCACCAGTATGCCCCCAATGCGCTGGATGGGGCCCTCCCTGTACGCATTTATCGCCCGGCACCGTTACAGCCTTCCGGGAGCTCCCGCGCGCTGTGAGACCGATACGTGCGCGATTCCCGGGCACCTGTCCAAATGACCCGCGCACACGCAGTGCGTGATACCATATTCCCGCCTTGAACCTTTCGCCCACCTCCCGGGACCATTCGAATCCACCATGACCGCGCCGCCGCGCCCGTCCATGGAAATGATTCCGATGCTGGACCTGCGAGCGCAGTTCGAAACCATTGCGTCCGAAATTCGCGCCGCCATCGAGGCGGTGCTGACGGCACAGCAGTTTGTGCTCGGGCCGCAAGGCGACGCGCTGGAGCGGGAGATTGCGGAGGCCTGCGGGGCGCGCCATGGTGTTGGAGTCGCCTCAGGGACGGAGGCGCTGGAGCTTGGGCTTCATGCTTGCGGCGTGAAAGCCGGAGATGAAGTGATCGTCCCGGCGTTTACGTTCATCGCCACGGGCAGCGCCGTCAGCGCGCTTGGCGCTCGTCCCGTGTTTGCGGACATCGAGCCTGCAACGTTCAATCTCGACCCTGACCAATTGGAAGCGCTGATCACGCCGCGCACGCGCGCGTTTGTCGTTGTCCATCTGTTCGGCCTGGCGGCGGATATGGACCCAATTCTCGCGATCGCTGAAAAGCACGGCATTTCCGTCATCGAAGACAACGCGCAATCCTTCGGCGCAACTTACAAGGGCCGGAAGACAGGCTCGATGGGGCGCCTCGGTTGCCTGAGTTTTTATCCCAGCAAGAATCTGGGCGCGTACGGCGATGCGGGGATGATCATCACGAGCGATGAAAAGCTGGCCGCACGTCTGAGCTCGCTGCGCAATCACGGGCAGACAGGCCAATACCTCAGCACCGAGCGCGGCTGGAACAGCCGCCTGGATGAATTGCAGGCCGCGATCCTGCGCGTGAAATTGCGCCATCTGGCGGATTGGACGGGCGTACGGCAGGCGCACGCCCGGCTGTACGATTCTTTGCTGAAGGATTTGCCTGGGATAATTCCGCCACGCGTTCCGCCTGGGAGAGAGCATGTCTACTACCTTTATACGATTCGCGTGGAGGGGCGCGTCGGGGGCTCCGGGAAAGCGAAGGACCGGGGGGATGAAACGCGCAGCGATCTCGTGCAGCAGCGCTTAAAGGAACGCGGCGTCGCCAGCACTGTCTACTATCCGGTGCCGCTGCACTTGCAGCCGCTCTACGCCTTGCTCGGAGGAAAGCCCGGGGATTTGCGTGTGAGTGAACGCGCCGCGCGCGAAGTGCTTTCTATTCCTCTTTACCCCGAACTTACGCGCGAGCAAATCGAGCGCGTCGCGCAGGAAGTCCGCAACGCGGCGCTCCAAGTTAAATAAACCAACCCGGATATCTCAATCGGAGTTCAGACAGTTCGAGCCTCATTAACGGGGTAATGGCTTTCGTGGCGCCGGCGTTTCGCCGGCGATTTTTCTTTTATTCACACTTGCAAAAAATCGCCGGCGAGACGCCGGCGCCACCAAAACCTGCGTTCCTTCGTGCATCGAACAAATTGGAATTTGTCTTTCGACTACGAAGTTGAAAATGTGGACTAAAAGATGGAACGCTCAATGTGCAATACCTGACGCGGAAGGTAAGATCAGGGACCTACGCGGTTGCGGAAACTGCGCGGCGGTAGAGCAGGAACATCACGCTAAGAAATAAAACAAGCGCGGGAGTCAGTAACGCCAGAATTCCCCAATCGAGCGAGCGCTGGCCGGATGCGCCCAACGCAGAGGCTGACGCGTAGCAGAGGGCGCAGCCCTGCGCGAAGGCGCCTTGCGCCGAAGCCAGAATCGCCGTCAATGCCGCTAGAACAAATTTGAATCGCATCCTCATCCCCTCCAATAGCTTTCCGACCGCTCCACTATTTTACCTCAATGCGGCCTCATTTGAAGCAACCGGAAGGCGTCCGGGAAGAAAAAAATGAACATCATGCACAGGCAGAAAATCGTCGCCGGAATCAGCAACAACACCAGGCCAAGTTTTTCATATTTCAAGTGCATGAAAAACGACATGATCATGGCGGCTTTAACCACGGACAGAACGACCAGAATGCTCAACATCACCGAAGGCTGCAATTCCTCATACGCAAGAAAGACCTCCAGTCCGGTGATCGCAACCAGGCCAATCCAAATCGCAATGTTCGTGCCGACGCTGGCACCCGCGTGTGCTTCCACAGCATGCGCTTCTGAGCTCATAGAATTGCTTTCTCCCGAATCGCCAAGGTTAGTATTTCACCGACATCAAGTAGATCAGGGGAAACACGAACATCCAGACCAGGTCGACAAAATGCCAGTACAAACCGTTCACTTCGACATCTTCAGCCGAGAACTTGCCTCGCCCGTAGCCGACCGCCACAATCCCCAGATAAATCACGCCGATCATCACGTGCGTCATGTGCAGTCCGGTGATCCCGAAGAACACGGCGCCGAAGAGAGGCGTGCCTTCCGGGTTACTGGTAATGGTGAAGTGCTCTTTATAAATCATGTTCATCCACTCGGTCAGGTGCAGCCCGGTAAAGAGCAGTCCACCCGCCATGGTGGCGACCATCCACAGTACCGTCTTCTTGCGGTCGTTGCGCTGCGACGCCATCACGGCCATGACCATGGTCAGTGAACTGGCCAGCAGCACCACCGTCATGGTCGTCGAGAAAATAATGGCTGGGTTAATGGGAAACGGCCGCGGCCAATCGGGATTGGTGAGCCGCGAATAGCTGTACGTGATGAGCAGCGCCGAAAAGGTAAGCGTATCGGAGACGATGAACAGCCACATCCCCAATTTCTTTGAACCAATCGCGAAGGGAGACTTGCCACCGGACCAAGCCGAATCCACCACCGCCTCGGTTTTTACGTCATGCACGATTCACCGTCCCAGAGTTAGAAGTGCGAACAGGAAAATCCAGAGCCCATCCATGAAGTGCCAGTAAATCGACGTCAGCTCCGCCGCAGTCGACTGCGTGATCCGCGAACGGCTCCACGGCCGGAACGTGACGTAAAACAAGGCCAAAATTCCGCCGCCGAGGTGCGCGCCGTGAGCGGCAGTCAAGAGATAGAAAAAGCTGCTACTGGGATTGGTGGCCAGCAACATACCCGCGGCGGCGAGTTGGCGCCAGGCAATAATCTGCCCGGCCAGGAAAAGCAATCCGAGCCCGGTGGTCACCCACCACCAGGAGCGGAACGCTTCCCGCTCGCCGCCCTCCAGCTTTTTACGCGCCACGATAATGGTGGCGCTACTTGCGAGCAGTATCGCTGTATTGAACCAAAGTACCCGGGGCAGCGGCGTGGTCTGCCAGTCCATGCCCAGGCCTTTTCGAACGATGTAGGAGCTCGCCAGCGCCATGAAAAACATCACGATGCCCGCGAGGCCCAGTTGAAGCGCGGTGAAATAGGCGCGCCGCGGTACGGGCCGCCGCGACCCGGAAGAATCTCCATCGTCGTCGCCACCCGCGGGCGGAGGAGTTCCGCCGCCGTGACCGGCGTCTATTAGCTCGACATCATCAACAATCGTTCCCGGCATGGCTTGCCCCCCGTGAGGGCTAGGCTTTGCGAACCAAATTCGGCGCGAGATGCTGCGGAATGAAATCATCCGACGCGCCGGGCACACTGAACTCGTATGGACCGTGATACACGACCGGCTCCAGGCCGCCAAAATTATCATGTGGCGGAGGTGAAGGGATGGACCACTCCAGCGTCGTGGCGTGCCACGGATTCTCTTCCTTCGCTTCTTTCCCGGCTATCAGGCTCCAGATGACGTTGTACAGAAAGAGGAGCTGCGCCGAGATCGTAATGATCGCCCCAATGGTGATAAACACATGGACCGGTTGCAGTTTCTGCAGGAACGTCACCGCGCTGGAGTCGAAATAGCGCCGCGGGTGTCCGGCCAACCCCAGGAAATGCATCGGCATGAAAATGCAATACACGCCGATAAACGTAAGCCAGAAGTGCACTTTGCCGAGCCCTTCGTTCAGGAATCGCCCGAACATTTTCGGGAACCAGAAATAAGCGCCGCCGAACATCCCGAAAATCGCCGCAACTCCCATGATCAAATGAAAGTGCGCGATAACGAAATAGGTATCGTGCAGGTAAAGATCCAAAGACGGTTGCGCCAGGAACAGTCCCGAAAGTCCGCCGCTCACGAACAGCGAAACAAACCCAAGGGCAAACAGCATCGCGCAGTTGAATTGGATTTTGCCGCCCCACAGCGTTCCCAGCCAATTGAATGTCTTGATCGCCGAAGGTACTCCAATCGTCATGGTGAGGATGGAAAACGCGAACGCCGAGTACGGGCTCATCCCGCTCACAAACATGTGGTGGCCCCACACGCAGAAGCCGAGGAATCCAATGCCGCACACGGCTCCGACCATGGCGCGGTATCCGAACACCGGCTTGCGCGCAAACGTGGAGAGCAGATGTGAGGTCACGCCCATACCCGGCAGAATTGCGATGTACACCTCCGGATGGCCGAAGAACCAGAACAAGTGCTGCCACAATAATGGGGAACCGCCTTTGTGCCAGGTGATTACCTGGTCGGTGATCACCAGGCCACCGGGAACGAAAAAGCTGGTGCCGGCAATGCGGTCCAGCAACAGCAAGATGCACGCAGCCAGAAGGACGCCGAACGCGAGCAGGCCAAGGATGGCGGTCACGAGCCAGGTCCAGCAAGTAAGGGGAAGGCGTCCAAGGGTCATTCCCTTCGCGCGAAGATCAATGAGCGTGGTGATGAAATTCAGTGCGCCCATCAGCGACGCGGCACAAAAGATGGCCAGCCCGACGATCCACAGCGTCTCGCCCGCGCCTTGTCCGGGACCGGTAATTTCTCCCAGGGCGCTCAACGTCGGATACGAGGTCCAGCCGCCGATGGGGGCTCCACCAGCCACAAAAAATGCGGCGACCATCACCATCAGCGACAAAAACGTGGTCCAAAACGACAGCATATTGAGGACCGGGAAAGCCATGTCGGCAGCCCCGATCTGAATGGGGAGGAAGTAGTTGCCGTAACCCGATTGCGGCGCCGTGGTCAGCACCATGAAGATCATGATCGTTCCATGCATGGTCACCAGCGCCAGATATTGCTCCGGCGTCATCAGGCCGCCCTTGAAGAAAAACCAATGAGAATTCGGCCAGGCCAGATGCAAGCGCATCAAGAGAGACAATCCCATGCCCAGGAACACAGAGAACAAGGCCAGGGTCAAGTATTGAATACCGATCACTTTGTGATCGATGCTGAAAACATACTTCCGAATGAAACCGGACGGAGGTTGATGTTGCCCGTGACCGCCGCCGTTTTCGTGAGTCACCATGAGGCCTCTCCTCAGAGTCGTTCATCTCGCCCGGCCAAACTAGCGGGCGAACCCGTGCAATTTTTTACTGGTTGGCCGCTGCCTGATCCTTCATCCACTTCTCGAAATCCGCCTCAGACATCACGGTGAGAATGCTGTGCATTCGATAATGTCCCAGGCCGCAGAGCTGTGCGCAAACAATTTCATAATCGCCGGGATCATTCGCGGTGAAGTGCATGTGAATTTCCATGCCGGGCACAGCGTCTTGCTTCAGCCGGAGTTCGCGCACGAAGAAGCTATGCGTAACGTCCTGAGACCGGATCGTCAGCTCGACTTCGCGTCCCGACGGAACGACGATCACCGGGGAAACAATGTCGTCCTTCGACGCCGGGTCGGTTGAATCGAGTCCCAGCGGATTGCCGGTGGATGCGCTGACCAGCTCCGGCTTCACGCGGCCAAATTTTCTGTCCGGTCCGGCGTAGCGGAAATTCCAGACGAATTGCTGCCCGGTGACTTCGATTTGCAGCGCGCCCGGCGCGGCGTCGGTGAAGTGCACTTCCGCCCAGGCGTTCCGGGCGTACAAGCCGAGGCCGACGAACAACACGATCGTGGCAACCGTCCAGACAATTTCCATCGTGTTGTTGCCTTCAAAGGAGGCGGCCTTCTGCCCCTGATCGCGAAATTTGAAAATGGCGTAAGCCAGGCCAAGCTGCGCCGCCACAAATACGATTCCTGTAATCAGGAGGGTGCGCATGAATTGCGCATCGATTTCATTGCCGATGTCGTTGATGGCCGGGGGAAACCACCACGTTTTCGCCCAGAAGATGTAAACGGTGACCACAGTCATGAGTACCAGAAACACAACGAACGCCAGGGCAACAGAGGTGGAACCGCGTTCCAATCGTCTACTCAGCATCGTTTCCGCTCCAGGGTTCTTGCGGGCCTGTTTGCCGCAGGCCGAATTCTCAATCTAAGGCGTTCCCGCCCGACGAAATCAATCTCGATAGCCCGAACGGCACATCATATACATCCTGCCGAGAATTTCAACAATCTTTCGCGCCCGCATCAAAATAAATTATAGAGTGTAGATGGTAAAAATTGGCCCTGGATGACCTATCATTCACTAACACTAAAATCATGGGAGATCGCGAAGGGTTGATCATCATGCGGAGACTCAATTTGTTTTCCGGCATATTTCTCGCTGCATTTGCTGCCGGGGCAATTCCAGTTGGAGCACAAGTTGCCAGCCCTCCTCCCAGGGCCGCATGCAAATTTGCGGATGGCAAGACGATTACGGTGAACTATTCCAGCCCTCGCATGCGCGGGCGTAAGATCTTCGGCGGCCTGGTCCCGTTCGGAGAAGTGTGGCGCGCGGGAGCGGACGACGCAACTTCATTTGTCCCAAACGCGGATGTAATCGTGGGCGGAAAGAATGTTCCCGCAGGCAAGTACACGATTTTCATCCTGCCCGCGCCCGCCCAGTGGACCTTGATCATCAGCAAGCAAACAGGCGAATTTGGGATCCCGTATCCAGGCGAGCAATATGACTTCGCCCGGGTGGAAATGAAAGTTGCGAAGCTCTCCGCGCTGCTCGAAAACTTCACGATTTCTTTCGATCAAGCGGGAACCAGTTGCACGATGAAATTGGATTGGGAAACGACTCGCGGCGCCATTGACATCGCAGAGAAAAAGTAAAGTCCGCCTGTCCGCATTTCAAACCGCGCACCGGATCGCGGAGAGACGTAAACCCTGACTGAAAAATGAACGCAGGTTTTCGTGGCGCCGGCGTCTCGCCGGCGTTTTTCGGCCTGCTGAGATTTTAAAAAAATCGCCGGTAAGACGCCGGCGCTACGTCGCTTCCCGGGGCGCGCGGCTGCGATACCAAAGAAGGCCGCCGAGCATGATCAACGAGCCGTAGGTCACGATGGAACCCATTTCCAGGCGGATGGCCAGGGATCTCCCAATCAAATCCTGCATGGTTGGAATGCTCAGGGCAAAGGAAACGAACATGACATCACGCAGCACTCGCCTCAAGCGCGAATCGAGGTCGTTCGAACGCCACGCGGCATAAAGCAGCGCATAGGGCAATAACAAAACGACAAAATACGGATTGCGCGCCACCGGGCTTAAGATTGTCGAAGCAACGAAGACCGCAGCCCACTCGACCTGCGCCCATCGGCCATCTGGGCGCGGCGCTCCGCGAAATGCGACCGCGCCCAGGACGGCCACGGCAGCACACGAAATCTCCCAAGCCAGCTTCGCGCCTTGAGCTTCGCTCAATGGCAATATGAATGTTCCAGGAACTGTGAATGGAATGTAGCCGTATCCCCAAATGCGATCCCACATGGAATAGACGGATTGCTGCGCGTTTCCGGCGCCCCAGCTTGCGCAAAGGGCAGCAGGCCACATTGCGACGTTCTTCCAAAACTTCGCCCAACCGAGAATGAGCGCGGGGCTGAAGGAAAAAAGCAGAGTGGCCGTCGCCGTCCAGAAAGCGGCGCGACATCGTTTCCGGTACAACAAGTAAGGGAGGAAGGCGATGGCCATTACCTTCATTGCAGCCGCTGCGGCGATGGCAATGCCCCCCGGGACCTCCTGGCCCTTCGCTTGCAAAAAAAGCCCCCAAAGCGCCAAGGTAAAGAGAATCATATTGACCTGAAGCAGTTCGAAGTTACTTACGATGAAAGGAAGTGTTAGAAGGAAAGGCACGAGCAGCTCAGGCGAAGTGATCTCCAGAGACGATTCGTCTTGCGCAAGCCGCAGGCGCTTGCCGTAAATCAACCGGGCGATCAGGTCGAGAGCCCAAACAATCGAAGCCCAAGTCAGAGCGATCCAAACAATGCGCGCCAGGTATGGCGACGCCCCATCGAGCAGCCCGAGCGGGACGGCAAGAAGGCTGAAGAATGGCGGCATAGTGTTTAGACCCCCGGGGACAGAGGGGTAGAGATCTCGCCCGCCGAGGAATGCACGGCCTTCACTGGCGTAAACGGCGAAGTCTCCTGGTCGACGCGCGTAGACGAAAAAGCTCGATACAAACGCGACGAGAAGCACGGAGAGCGCGAGCCGGCGTCGCAACATTACTTCTCGCCGGCGCAGTGAATATGAGATGAACTTGGCATTTTGGGGCGGATGGAGCGAGGCTGTCCAGGTTCGTTCGCACGATTCGTAAAACTAATCCGAACCACGCACAGCTGTTGCAGCACCAGCGGTGTGGCCGGCTTCCGCATCGGACTCTTCGACAATTTCACTTTCCCACTCCACAGTAATGCCACGCCGCACGCTTTCCGACGCCGCGCAAAGTCCTTCGTGATGTTCCAGCGCGCGCTCGACCGTGGCGCGCTTTTCCTTGGGCACTTTTAAACGGTAGCGCAGCTTGATGCCCGTCAGAATCATTTTGCCGTCGACGTCTTCGATGCGCCCCTCGGCCTCGACATGAAGTTTGTCGGGATTTGCGCTCACGCCGCGCGCCTCGAGGGCTCCGGCCACGGTTCCGGTCATGCAGCCTCCCACCGCGGCGACGATGTAATCGAGCGTGGAGGCCATCGGTTCATCCGGAGACAACTTGAAGTACCGGGCGATGCCGCCGTGAATCCCCATGCGCAGGGCACCGGGGAAGCCTTCGATTTCGGCGCGCTTGATTTTGCTTTTGCCGGGTTCTTTGGAAATTTTCACTTTCGAGGTTTGAATCAATTTTCCCATTGACGTCCCTTCCTGCACGAAGATTCGATCGCAATTTAAACGAGCGCTTCCAGCAATTCCGCGACAGGCGTGGGCCGAGAGGCCTTCACAAAGGTCGTGAACAGACTGCGCGGGTCCGTGCCGTAAGAAATAGAAAAATCGTTGGCCCGAAAAAGTTTCCGGGAAAAGAGTTGGAAGTCGGCGTCAAATGCTTCGCGCGTCGCAGCGTTATTGGGAGCGACCAGGCGGTCATTGATGAAGATTTCGATGTCCTGCCCGTTAAAGCGGAATTTCCCGCCGAGGCGAGGTTCCGCTTCCAGACGGCTGCACGCGGTCAGCGCCGCGCGGGTGGCCTGGATCAAGCGGTCTTGATTGCTGCCGTCGAGAATGGCCTTGCGGTTGTAGCGAACGCCCAGGCGATTGCCGGCGTTGTCGACGCTGTAGTTTCCCTCGTGTCCAATCAGGACGATTCCCGGCCCTGCGGGAACGTGGGTGTAATCGGCAACGTCGATCAACAGCTCATCGCCGTTTTGACTTTCAATCCAACCGTGAAAGACAGGGATCAGCGGCTCGAGATTGGCATCCTCGGGATTCTGTATGAGGAGTTTCACATTCACGTGCTGAAGTTGCATGCGCAGGGATCCTTGTAAGGTTAACGCACTCGGCCGTGGTTCACGCGAGCACCGGAGCCGAGATTCGATTGTAGCAGCTGTGCGCGGCGTCAATAAAAAGCTGCGCCTCATCGATCAAATAGCGGGTCGAGTCCTGTGTGTAGGGCTCGCCTGATTTTTCATGGGCGCTGAAGAGGTAGTGGGCGAATTTGCCGCCGGCGAATGGATCGAAGAATTTCTGGGTGTCGTAGAAACGCGCGCGAAATTCCTTGACGATCAGCGCCGGATCGTCCGCGATGTTGGATGACTCGATCTTCACCAGGGCTTTCGCGGCGCGCACCATGGACCGGTAGGCCGTCTGCCCCGCCTGCTGAATTTGGCCGGCTTCCATGGCCACCTGGGCCTCGAACAATTCCCTTTCAGCGGCGGCGAGATCAAATTCGACCGAAGACACCACTTCTCCCGCGCATTCGCCGACGCCCAAGTCGGACAAAGTGTATTCCCTGGGATCGCCCCAATCCTGGAAGAACGAGCGGTCCGAGGAATCGGCGGGCGGACGGGCAAGGTCTTCGAGCATCTTCTTCAGCTCGATTTTGCCGGTTCGCGCGATGAAGTCCTTGAAGCTCTCGCCATCTTTGCGATTGGCCGCGTAGCGGTCCGTCAGGCGAGACACGACTTCGGGAATATGTTTGGAAGGGATGGCGATCACCGGGAGGCCGTAGGAGGCTCCGTTGTGTTCCCATTCCCCGCCCAGAACGACTTGGAAGTGCGGCACGGCGTAACCCGCCATTTTGCGGCTGACGCCGTAAAAGCCCAGATCGGCCACATGGTGTTGTCCGCAACTGTTGAAGCAGCCGCTGATTTTGATGTGGAGTTTTACGACGGAATCGTCCAATTGAAAATTTTTCTGGGCCAGTCTCTTGCGCAGCTCCGCCGCCAGTCCGCGTGAAGAGGAAATGCCCAGCTTGCAAGTGTCCGTCCCCGGGCAGGCGGTAATGTCCACGATGCTTCCCGCGCCGGGATCGGCGAGTCCCGCGGCTTCCAGGGCCTTATGCAATTCGGCCAGATCGCTCTGGCTGATCCAGCGAAGAACGATGTTTTGCTCGACCGTTGAGCGGATGGTTTCTTTCGTAAAACGGCGCGCGATGTCCGCCAGGGATCGCAACTGGAAAGAAGTAATGTCCCCCAGAGGAAGCGCGATGGTGACTACCGTGTAGCCTTTTTGTTTTTGCGGACGGGTGTTGGTCTTCAGCCAGCGCTGGAATGATTCCGTGCCCAGCAGGGGCGCCTGGCCGCCTGGGCGCAGAGGAGACTCCTGGAATTTTTCGGCGTCCTCAATGAACTCCGTCCATCTCGGGTCCTGGGGGAGAACTTTTCGTTCTTCCAGCACCAATTCCTTGAATTTTTCGATGCCCAGATCCTGCACCAGGAATTTGATGCGCGCGCGGCTGCGATTCTTCTTCTCTCCCAGGCGCGCGAACACACGGGAGATGGCCTGCGCGAGCGGCAGCAATTCCTCCTGCGGAACAAACCTATCGAACAGCTTGGCTTGATAGGGGACGGCGCCAAGACCGCCTCCGACGGAAACTTCAAAGCCGCGCTTCTCTTTTCCGTCCTCGATCCGGGTGACGGCGACCATGCCCATGTCATGCATGCTGGCGAGGCCGCAGGCGTGCTGAGCGCAGCCGCTGAAGGAGTGCTTGAATTTCCGCCCGAAATTCTGAGTATCGGGATGGCCCAGCAAAAATTTGGACAGGGCGCGAGAGTAAGGAGTGACGTCGAACTTTTCATCCGGGCAGACGCCCGAGTAGGGGCAGGCCGTAACGTTGCGGACGGAATTTCCGCAGGCTTCGCGCGTGGTGATGTTGGCGGCGGCCAGGCGGCGCATCACGCTAGGTGTATCCTCAATGTGTACGTAATGGAGCTGGAAATCCTGGCGCGTGGTCACGTGCGCGATGCCGTCGGAGTATTCCTCCGCGAGGTCGGCCAGCGTCTCGAGCTGGTCCGCGTTGAGCCCGCCCGCGGGGATCTTGATGCGCTGCATTCCCGGGGCGTCCCACATGGTGTGCGGGCCCTTGGTCAGTTCTCCCGACGGATAGCCGAGCAACTGAACCGTCTTGCCGTTGTGCCTTTGGCCATTGTCATACCGCTGGCCGTAGACTCCTCTCCGCAGCCGAGTTTCGGCAAACAGGCGCTCGTCGATTTTGCCCTGCTTGCGCAGGGCAATTTCCGTTTCAAAGATGTCTATTTCACGAGCCAGATGTTCCGGAATCTTCCCGGCAAGCCGCTCGGACCAGAGAGAGTTCGAGACCTTCATCTAACGTTTGCCTCCATTGCTCTGTACCCGCGTTGCCAACCAGGCGGTAAGTGCGCTTCACTTACTGTACAGCAGTCCAACATCGCTCCGCTCCATGGACGTCACCGCAAGGTCCAAAGTGTTACGTACGGATACAAAAAACCCACCGTCGGGTTGGTCACCGAGGTGGGCTGCCTGCGTTTCGATCTGTCGAGTTCTTAGCTCGCGATCTCCCCACACATCGGCGCGCTGTTGTAACAACAACAGATGCAGGCGCCGATCTCAATTCTATAGTCCATTGGACTGCCTCCATCTTACAGCGAAGCGAGAGAAAGTCAAATTCGATGATGAGCCTTGGGTTGGGAGCGGTCCGCACTGCTACGCAGTCCGAAACTTCAGCGCGGCAAGTCGGACCGGATCGTGGGCCCGCCTGTTAAATTTTAATGGAACTTTCTTCCGCGGCGGCATTCAATTCGTCCATTAAGCGGCTGACAAGCTCCTCGGCAGGAAGGGCGCGGGCCCGGGCGACTCCCCGGCCCGCCCATAACGAAAGGAAACCGCTCTCGCCCAGCTTGGCAGCGGCAGTTCGCATGACGCGAGTCAAAATGTTCTGGCGCGGATAGGACAGAATAATGTCCTCTCTTCCTTTCAATTTATCGATGAACGTATTTGCAAGGCCTCGCGCCGGGCGCCCGGAAAATGCTCGAGTAATGACCGTCGTGTCGTTTCCTGCGGCCAGGACCGCCTGCTTGTGCGCCTCCGGCGCTCCAGACTCGGGGCACGTCAGGAATGCGGTGCCCAGGGCTGCCGCTGAGGCTCCTGAGCGAAGCACGCTCGCGAGATCGCGGCCATCCATAATGCCGCCGGCAGCGATTACCGGGAGCGGCACTTGGCTTTGTATGCCGCGCACTAAATCCTGAGTGGGAATCATGGACTCCTCAAAGGAGCCCGCAAATGTGCCGCGGTGCGCGCCCGCCTCGGCCCCCTGAGCGACGATGGCGTCGACGCCGGCCTCCGCCAGCATCTGAGCTTCCTTCACGGTCGTGGCCGTTCCCAGGATGGTGATGTGCCGCGCCTTGATACGAGCCATCGCGTCGGTGCCCGGGATACCGAATGTGAAACTGAAGATAGGAACGCCCGCATCCAGGACCGCCTCCAATTGCGCCTCAAAC